>CAZEDT010000028.1:0-49128 GCA_964510795.1 uncultured Syntrophomonas sp. | reverse complement strand
GTTTGACTTGAGCTTTTGAAGTGCCAAACAAAAAGAACGTCCCTCAGTTGGCTCAAATTCGTCAGCCAAGTTGGTAGTAATAGGGGACCGAACCAGGGCCTGGTTTTTCAGGTTTTCTGAGAGCTGGGTGGGTTGACAAGGGGACGGGGTTGTTGACACCCCAACCGGTATCATAGGGGGTGTCAACAACCCCGTCCCCTTGTCAACCCCTAACCGTTCCTACTTGATTTCACAAATATAACCGCGTTAATCCGCGTCTAAATACGTTCTCTTTTTAACTACCTGATGTCTTAAGAGTTTGGACGGCCTGCTTGATGTCACTGGCACCGAAGATGTATGAGCCGGCTACCAGGACGTTGGCGCCGGCTGCAACCACCTGAGGTGCATTATCCTGATTTATGCCCCCATCCACCTGCAGGTAGGCAGATGAGTCGGCCTGGTTGAGCATTTCACTTAAACGCGCTATTTGGTTCAAACTGCTTGGAATGAATTTTTGCCCACCAAATCCTGGATTAACACTCATCGCCAGGACCAGGTCTACATCACCCAGGATATTTTCAATGCTGGCGGCGGGTGTAGCTGGATTCAGAGCCACTCCGGCTTTAATTCCAGCATCTTTTATCATATAAATAATACGGTGCAAATGGGGACAGACTTCCGCATGTACTGTAATCAGATCCGCACCGGCTTCTATAAAAGCCGGAATCATTTGTTCTGGTTTTTCTATCATCAAATGCACATCTAAAAATAGATCACTGGCACGTCTTATATCCCTTACTACTGGCGGACCCAGGGTAATATTAGGAACGAAATGGCCATCCATGACATCGATATGTAACCAGTCAGCTCCAGCTCGGGCAACTTTATCAATATCTTCTGCCAGATGAACAAAATCCGCAGATAGAATCGAAGGAGCAACTAATACCACTAATAGCACCTCTCACTTTCCATAACTTCCTCCAGCATCGCTACGTAATTTGTGTAACGCGATGCTAGAATCCTTTTTTCATTTACTGCCATTTTTACTCCACACTCATTTTCTTTATAATGGATGCAATCAGCGAATTTACAATCCTGAGTATAATTCAGGAAATCAGGGAAATAATGGGTTAGTTCTTCCCTTCTCATACGCGGTATATCCAGGACGCTGAAACCGGGTGTATCCACCAGACAGGCGCCATTTTCCATCGGATATAATTCTACATGCCGGGTGGTATGTTTGCCTCGTCCGATTTTGTTGCTAACTTCCTGGGTGGCCATCAGATCCCGACCGGTCAGGTGATTGAGCAAACTTGATTTTCCAGCCCCCGAGGGCCCGGCTAGTACTGATATCTCGCCTTTTATCCTGTCCCTTAGGCTGGGCAGTCCCAGCTCATGCCGGGCTGACACCTCGATTACGGTGAAGCCGGCCTGAGGATAATAAGCCAAAATATCATCGATCTCCTGATTACCCGGCAAATCACATTTATTTAGTACTATGCAGGGAGTTAATTGACTGTATTCAGTCAAAAATAGAAGCCGATCGAGCAGTGTGAGACTGGGGCGAGGTCGATCATGGGCCATAACAATTAAGACCAGGCTGACATTAGCCACCTTAGGTCGGTAAAGTTGGTTAGCTCGGGGAAGTATGCTCTCCAGAACTCCTTTACCGTCCTCAGTTGACGTAAACACCACCCGGTCACCCGTCAGGATCTTTTCCTTCAATTTGCCTCGTACCCTGCACTCGTGGATGTCCAGTTTGCTATCCTGTACATAATAAAAACCACCATAGTTTTTCAGTATCCGACCTTCCACTTGAGCAGGGTTCATATTTTTCCTCCACTTACTGTTTAGTTCAGGTTATAGACCTTAGCTACTGCTTAACCTTTGCTCAATCTGCATGAGCTAGAAAGTTAGAAAGTTAGGTGCCTGGCACCTAGGGTAGGGGATAAATCTTAACTGACTTGTTGTTAAGAAATACTTCAGCCGTTCCGCTTCCAGAATATGTGATGCCTGCATAAATTACATCACCGGATCGATGTAACTTATTGTACACTTCACGCGTTCCATTGGTATCGGTTACTTTTATCAGCACCTTATAATACTCCTGGTCGCTGGGCAGTTTAAACTCCAGGGCTTTGGTTTTGGAAACCGGTCCGGGTCCATTGCTTATGGTTAGTTTGATGGCAGTACCTTGCTCCACCATCACCCCGGCTGCAATCTCCTGCTCGGCTACCTTATCGATATAGTATTCAGTACTCTCCTGGCGCTTAATTTCTCCCTGTGCTAACTTTAGATCTTCCAGTTTATTTCGGGCTTGTTCGAGGCTAAGACCTCTCAGTTCCGGCATAGCGACACGATCGGGTTGTTTACCCTTACTTACTGAAACTGTAATACTGGTTCCTGCTTTTACTCGGGAACCCTTGAGCGGGTCTTGAGAAATAACCACACCCTCTGGTATTTGATCATCATATCTTTCATCTATCTTGCTGGCTATGTTTAAGTCTGCGTTACCCGCCTTAATATAAGCATCTTTAATATCGATACCAGTAACATTGGGAACGGTAATCAACTCTGAACCCAGGCTGATAATAACCTTTATTTCTTTGCCCTCTTTAACCTTCATGCCCTTAACGGGTTCCTGAGAGATAATTTTGTCTTTCTCATATTTGTCACTATTCTCGCTGGCCTCTTTCTTGAGAACCAGATTGACCTTCTTTAGTTCTTCAAAAGCCTTGTCATAATCCATACCTACAACATTGGGAACCGCTACCTCTTTACCAAACAGCCCGTCCCCGGCCGTAAATATAATTCCGGCCAGCAACCCGATAATGGCAATAGCTATAATAGCTATCCCTAATGGGCGTATTTTTCTTTTTTTCTTAACCAAACCGTTTTCATCCCTTTCCTCAGAGATTGGGTTCATTACCATAGTTTTTTCATTTCGATGTTGGAGCTTATAATCTGATCTATGACCGTGCAAATTCAACATAGCATTACGCATATCTTCTGCCGTGGCATATCTTTGGCTAGGCAGCTTTTGCATGGCTTTATATATGATAGCCTCAAGACCTGCGGGCACCGCAATATTGAGGGCTTTCAGGGAAGGTGGTTCATCATGAATATGCTTAAGAGCAACAGTTATAGGACTTTCTGCGTCAAAGGGAACCTTGCCGCTCAGCATTTCAAAAAGAACACAGCCCACGGAATAAATATCGGTGGTTCGGTTTATGGGATCTCCCTTGGCCTGTTCGGGGGAAATATAATGCACTGAACCAACAATATTATTGCCATAAGTTATAGTCGCATTACTCATAGCGCGAGCGATACCAAAATCAGCTACTTTGACCATGCCATGTTCAGTAATCAAAATATTATGCGGTTTTATATCTCTATGTACAATGCCTTTTTCATGTGCATGATGGATGCCATCACAAATCATTATAGCGATATCTACAGCCTTATCTATGGTTAAGGGAGCTTCGCGGCGAATGATATCCTTCAGGGTTTGACCATCTACGTATTCCATAACTATATAGTGGACATCATTTTCCTGGCCGACATCATAAATATTCACAATATTAGGATGGGTAATGCGGGCTGCCGACAAGGCTTCGGTCTTGAATTTCTCGACAAAACCTTTATCCCGGGAAAATTCTTCCTTTAATATTTTTACCGCTACAATCCTATCCAGTATTCTGCAACGCGCTTTATATACCTTAGCCATACCGCCTTCACCAATAATTTCAATCAGTTCATAGCGTCCACCAAGTATCGTGCCGTTCAAAACATTTACCTCCTATATTAAGGGACTACCCACAAATTAAACTGGTTTATTGCTGATAAACCCTTATAAACGAATAAGCACAATAGTTATATTATCATGTCCGCCTCTATCCAAGGCCATATTGATTAAATCCTGGGCGGCCTCCTGCGGTTCATGTTGATTACTGAGTATTTCCTGTATTTCAGCATTTTCCACTAAATTAGTCAGGCCATCGCTGCACAGCAAAATCCAATCTCCGGCCTGTACATTTTTATGATAGACATCTATTGTCACCTGATCTTCAGTCCCCAGAGCACGGGTTAATATATGACTATAAGAATTGGAACGTCTTTCCTCGGGTTTAAGCAAGCCATCCTGCAGCATTTGTTCAGCCAGGGTATGATCCCGGGTAATTTTATTGATATCATTTTCGTGAACAATAAAAAGGCTGCTGTCCCCAATGTGAGCAACCACTATCTGCTCATGACCAATGACCGCCGCAGTAAGGGTTGTCCCCATTTCCTGCAACGTATCATCCTGCTGTCCAGTAGTCCATATGGATTGGTTGGCAATGCCAATAGCTTTTTGCAGGCATATAGGCACCTCATCCCAGGTATTATATTCAAAATGCTTGCTTACGGTATCAACAGCCAGACGAGATGCTACATCTCCTCCCTTATGTCCGCCCATACCATCACAGACCAGAAAAAGTTTCCTTTCCAGATCAATCAAGTATGCATCTTCATTTCTTTGACGCAGCAAGCCGATGTCGGTAATTCCAACCGCCTTCATAATTCACCTCGAGAAAATATTAGGCACTGATTATTCGTATTGCTTAACAGGAACCCTAGCGATCCCGTTTGGCCAGCAACTGTCCACATGCAGCCTCAATGTCTGCGCCTCTTTCTTCACGCAGACTAACATTAAGGCCTCCTGCTAGTAGCCAATGATAAAATTGTTCTATTTTAGCAGCCGATGGCTTTTGGTAATCCAAGCCATCAACTTCATTATAAGGGATTAGGTTAACATTCGCCAACAATGGTTTTAGCATCTTAACCATGGCCTCGGCATCCTGCCTGCTCATATTTACCTCATCGAGTAAAACATACTCAAAGGTAACCCGACGGTTAGTCAGTGCTATATAGTCTTTTACTGTACTAAGAAGCATTTCCAAAGGGTACTTCCGATTAATTGGTACCAGTTGGTTTCTGAGCTTATTATCGCAGGCATGCAACGATATGGCAAGCGTAGTCTGCAAGTCGGTGCGGGCCAATTTCTCGATGCCAGGTACCTCTCCTGAGGTAGAAACGGTTATATGCCTTTGTCCAATATTTATTCCCTTATGGTCATTTAAAATATATACGGACTTTATCATCTCATCATAGTTTAAGAATGGTTCACCCATTCCCATATAAACAACATTGCTGATTAATTCTTCATTCTGCTTCTTCAGACGTTTACCCAGTTCTCGTCTGGACCCCAGAACCTGCCCCACAATCTCATAAGCCTGCAGATTTCTTTGGAATCCGCCCCTTCCGGTTGCGCAAAAGCTGCAGCCTATCGGACATCCTACCTGGGTAGAAATGCAAATAGTATAGTTGGTATTTTTATCATTCGACTGAGGAATTATAACAGCCTCAACCTTTTTCTTGTCATTCATTTCTAAAAGAAATTTGCGGGTACCATCGCTGGAGACTCGTTGTTTCAAAACCCTCGGAATTGATATTTGCGCTTTTTCGTCAAGGCTAACTCGCAGATTTTTAGGCAGATCACTCATCTCATAAAAAGAAGCGGTTTGTTTTTGATAAATCCATTTATAAATCTGCCTGGCCCGATAAGGCGGTTGCCCTATACTAAGCGCAAACTCCTCTAAATTAGCCAGATCCATTCCTAACAGTTCAGTTTTATTATCTATATTCATTTTAAACAGCCTATCTCCTTTTTAAGCGCGCATAAAACATGCCATCAGTATCATATTTGCCGGGCAGCAGGGTTAGCAAGCCCTGCCTGACAGTATCCCGATCATTTTGGTCCAAGGGCAGAAAGCTGATTAAATCATCAAAAGCCTCCAGTTCAAAATCAGGATTATTCTGCAGAAAACCATTTACTATGTCTTCATTCTCAGAACGGTTAATGGTACAGGTGGAATATACCAACACCCCACCAACTGCTATCATTTGACCGGCTTTTTCAATTAATCTGCTCTGCAACTGGTTCAATTCCAGAACATCCTCAGGTTTTTTATGCCAGCGTGAATCCGAGCGGCGGTTTAAAACCCCCAGACCGGAACACGGAGCATCCAGAAATACTCTCTGCCACCCTTGGTAATCATCTTCCATTTGCAGTATATCCTTGGTCTGGCCCTGTATTATAGTAATGCCCAGCCGCTGGCAATTTTTCTCCAGCAACGACATTTTATGTTCATAAATATCTATAGCCTTAATGTTGCCCTGATTCTGCATTCTTTCCGCAAAGTGAGTAGTTTTTCCTCCAACCCCACAACACAAATCCATTATTTTTTCTCCAGGCTGGGGGTCAAGAATAGCTCCGGCCAACATAGAGGCTTCGTTTTGAATATAGAAATGCCCCTGTTGGTAGCTGCTGAGCTCTTCAATGCTTTTCTCCAACGCTTCCAGTCTAATCGACCAAGGTACCAGGGGACTGACAACAGCAACTGCTCCCTCGCGACCGATATTCTCCAATACCTGTGCCGGGCTGGTTCGCAGACTATTGATCCGCAAAGCTAACGGAGCTCTTTTATTCAAATAGCTAAACATGGTTACAGCAGCCTCCAACCCGAATGATTCCAGCCAGTCCTTCACCAACCATTCCGGCTGGGAATAATAAACTGACAGATAGTCCAGGGTATGGAGAGGCGGATAATCGTACTGGCCGCGTTGTCGGACCAGATTCCTCAGCACTCCATTGCAGACCGCCGTCAATGCTCGGCTGGTCTTTTTGCGGGTCAAATCTACAGCGCTGTTTACCGCCGCATAATCTGGAATACGTTCCATAAACATTAGCTGGTAAGCCGATATCCTTAAGATATTTCTCAGCCAGGGATTCTGCTTGTGCACTGGTTTTTGTAAAAAAAGATTAAGCACCCAATCCAGGTGCTTAATCATCCTTATACTGCCATTAACTATTTCTGTAACCAGATTCTTATCCGTTTGAGACAATCGCGAGCTGCGCAGAGCTTTGTCCAGGCTGATATTGGTATAGGCACCTTTTTCCATTACCTCATAAACTAGATTCAAAGCTAATTCACGTGGTTCAGATATATTATTTTGGTCCTTTTTGGCTTGCATAGGCCCTCCATCAAAGGTACGTGAATACGCCTGTTCCGGCAATACTAACTGCACCCGTTCCTCTTATTCATCACTATTACCCATAAAAATCATTACATAATACAAAAGGTTGGCAATAGCCGACAGCGCCGCGGCTAAATAAGTCAGAGCGGCTGCTCCCAGGACCTTTCGCACCATAGGAACTTCGTCATTACTAATTAATCCCGCTTCACTTAACTGTAATACAGCCCGGCGGGAAGCGTTGAATTCCACCGGCAGAGTTACTACATGAAACAATACCACTGCGGAAAATAGAATTATCCCGATCAGCATAAAATTCATACTCTGCATGAACATACCTATCAGTAGAATAGGAAAAGAAGCTGACGAGGCGAAGTTGGTAACCGGTACCAGTTTATGCCTTATTTCCAGCGGACCATACTGCTGATTATGCTGAATGGCATGACCAACTTCATGAGCCGCTACCCCGATAGCTGCAATTGAATTATTCCCGTAAACAGTTTCAGATAAACGCAGGGTATAGGACTGGGGATCATAATGGTCGGATAAACTGCCACCGATAGGTTCAACCTTGACCCGGTTGATCCCGTTACGGTTCAATAAATTTACCGCCACATCCCGGCCGGTTACACCCCGAGAGGATCTTACTGAGGAATACTTGTTAAAGGTTGATTTGACCTTAAACTGTGCATAGATTGAGAGTATAAGCGCTGGTAGAATAAACATTAAATAAAAACCCATCACATAGCCTCCTTACATATAGTCTGCAATGCCTTTTCAACTTTTTCCATGTCAACACTGGTATTGAAACAGGGACCATTAGGGCGACAGTTCAAGACCCCGTATACCGGTAAAGTACCTGTGTCGAGAATACCCATGGACAAATCCCGTTCACAGGCCACAGCAATAATCCCTGCCGGGTGGCAGTCCTCGATAAATTTGCGTGCCAGGGTTCCCCCGGTAGCTACCTTAACACTGGCATTATACTTTTTGCTTATGGATATAAATTCGCTGATACTGCATTTACCACATTGTTTGCAATTATTAATATCCATAGTTATCTTGTGCGGACAATCAGCATCCTGTAAGCAATGCGGCAGTAGTATCATGATCTGATTGCCCGGCAGGATTAGTTTTTTTGATTTTACCAGATTATTATTCACCGCGATATAAGAACGTAGTATTTTTTCCTGCTGTATACCAATTATACGTCCTACTACAATAGTCAAAGGAAATAGCATCTCATTAACCAGTTTACTGATACTATCCAGCGATGGAATGCTCTTCGAGCGAATAATCATGACCACGATAGCCATTATCCCCATGCCCATAACTATAAGAACCAGACCCAAAAGAGCCAGCACAGTATAAAGCAGCACTCTGCTCAACATTGTATCCTGCCTGAATAAAAACCATATAATTGCGGTAATAGCTACCACCATCAACAGAGTACCCAACAATAAACTCACATAAAGCCGTTTCTTTGTTTCCATATATCAACCCTCTAAATAGTGAGACTACAACTATTCAGGCGTTCTAGCAAAAACTTTGAAAAAATAGTGCCTGACCAAGTTCCACGTCTCACATCTACACATAAAGTCTTAGCTTTATCAGCGTTGAGCAAATACATCTGTGCAATCTGCATCTATTTTTTGTAATAGCTATATTTAGCTTCCCAGTATATCTCCCACTTGTAACTTAAATCCCTTCAAGAAATCACTGCAGGACATTCTTTTTTTGCCTTCCAATTGGACCTCATGAATTTCCAGGAGACCACTGGAGGTTTGTACTATCAACCCGGCAGGAGTAATTTCCACTATTTGTCCAATTTCGCCGCGGTTAGACTCATTCAATACCTGGCTGGAAAATATTTTAAATCTTTTTCCCTGATAAGATGTATAAGCTGCTGGTCGCGGACTTAAGCCCCGAATCTGGTTATGTAATTTATTGGCCGGATCATACCAATTTATCGCTTCTTCTTCCCGAGTGAGCATATGGGCATAGCTGGCCCTGGATGAATCCTGCTTTTTCCTGGGAAAAGAGCCGCTGCTAAGTATGGCCAGGGTATCAATCAAAAGATCCGCACCTACCTGGGCAAGTATTTGTTCATATTCTCCATGGTCCATATTCGGGCCGATAGCTACCGGCACCTGAAGGATAATATCCCCCGTATCAAGTCCTGTATCCATAGCCATGGTCGTTACGCCACTGATCACCTCACCGGCCATAATAGCTCTTTGAATGGGAGCTGCACCCCGATATCGAGGCAGCAAAGAGGCATGTACATTAATACACCCCAGGCGAGGATAATCAAGTAAATCGCCCGGTATTATCTGACCGTAAGATACCACTACAATTAAATCGGCTTCCCAGGCCCGAATAGTATCTATGGCTTCTTCAGACCTGATTTTCGCCGGTTGATAGATATTTAAGCCATGGCTTAAAGCTGCCTCTTTCACAGGAGAAGGTATAAACTTATTACCCCGGCCCCGAGGCCTATCCGGTTGGGTAACTACAGCAATTATCTCATTTTGCGACTCAATAAGTTTAAGCAAGGAAGGAACCGCAAACTCTGAGGTACCCATAAAAACAATTTTCAAGATTATACCCCCTCTGAGTCTATTCTGAACTCTTCCTGGTCTTGATGGCCTTATCCGGGAAAAGAATGCCATCCAGATGATCTATCTCATGTTGAAAGACCCGCGCCAACATATCACTGGCCTCAATTTCAACACTTTCCCCATTGCGGTTCAGACCTTTCACCCGTATGGTTTGGGCCCTGGTCAGCCACCCCACTGTATCAGGTACGCTTAAGCAGCCTTCCCGGGCAGTCTGCTCCCCTTCTCTATAGATGATTTCCGGATTAATCATCTCAAATAATTGTTCTCCCGGATCCACCACAATTATGCGCTTGGATATCCCAATTTGCGGCGCCGCCAGACCAACTCCATCTGCCGCATACATGGTATCGCGCATATTATCCAGTACCCTCAGAACACCGGCAGTAACGTTTGCTACCGCCTGAGCCTTCTGCCTTAATATGGGGTCGGGTAATGTTACTACTTGATAAACAGCCATGATATTGCCTCCTTACATGGTAATCATGGGGTTAAAATCAACCTCTAATCTTAAATCCCCCGGACTTCCTCTTTTTATTATATTAGCAGCAATACTGCGCAATAAGCATCCACTGGCACATTTGATAATTAATTGATGACGATAGCGATTACGTATTTTGTTTATCGGACAGGGGGCTGGCCCCAATAACATAATATCATCTTCTTTCGCATCTATCATCTCTTCGATGTATAATGCAGTAGAAAGTGAATATTCCCGGCACAGTTTGTCTGAATCAGAGTGAAAAACAATTCTTAACAACTCGGTATAAGGAGGATAATCCAACAATTTCCTGATACGATTCTCTTCATTATAAAAACTATTATAATCCTGGCTGGCAGCCATTTGAATTACCGGAGCATCAGGATTATAGGTCTGAATTAACACTTCACCAGGTATATCAGCTCGGCCCGCTCTTCCAGCGGCCTGAACCAGCAACTGAAAGCAGCGCTCTGCCGCCCTAAAATCAGGAAGGTTGAGAATGCTGTCCGCGTCCACTATCCCCACCAGAGAAACATTAGGAAAATCCAGGCCCTTGGCAACCATTTGGGTACCTATCAGAATATCAAGCTCCTTATTCTTCATAGCCTGTAAAATCTTTTTTTGAGCACCCTTTTTGCGGCTGCTATCCATATCCAATCTCTCTATTCGGGCGTGAGGAAAAAGAATATGAACCTCTTCCTCCACTTTTTGAGTACCTGAACCCAATAATTGCAGATGAGTACTGCCACAGAGCTCGCACTCTTTTTTTTGGACAGAATGATGATTGCAGTAATGACAGAGATTTTGATTTAGGTCCTGATGGTAGGTCATGCCTACTGAACAAAAAGGGCATGAGGCAATGGTACCACATTCAGCACATATAGTCATGGGTGAATATCCGCGCCGATTAATAAAAAGAATCGTTTGCTCCCCTCGGCTCAGTCCCATCTTTATTCTTTCCTGTAAAGGCAGCGAAATTAGACCCCGATATCCCTGTTTATTGGTTTTTTTCATATCTTCAATAGTCACCCTGGGCATGGCGGCTCCAGCAGCTCGTTGGGCCAGCGGCAGCAGCCTGATCTCGCCTTGCCTGGCCCGGTAGTAGCTTTCAATCGCCGGAGTAGCACTGCCCAGGAGCATTACCGCAGATTCCATTTGCGCCCGCTGGCGGGCCACATCCCGGGCATGATAACGCGGCAGCTCCTCTTGTTTGAAAGTACTCTCCTGTTCTTCATCCATTATTATTAAACCTAGCCTTGGCACCGGAGCAAATACCGCCGATCGAGGTCCCAGTACCAGACTGGCTTCACCTCGCTGAATTCTTTTCCATTGATCATAACGTTCCCCGGTTGGCATTCCGCTGTGCAGAACCGCAATATCCGGTATGCGCTGTGAAAATACCTCTACCAATTGTCTGGTTAGGGCTATCTCAGGAACTAGAATAATAACCGATCGCCCCGCCTTAATAGTTGCCTGGGCAGCCTGCAGATAGACCTCGGTTTTTCCGCTGCCGGTTACCCCGAAAAGGAGAAACTCGGCATACTTTTCCTGCTTTAAGGCAATTTCGAGTTGCCGGACTGCTTCTTTTTGCTCATTATTAAGGACAAAGTTGGGATTAATAAGTTCATTCGCCTCGCGGTCTAACCTGATATATCCCTTTTTTAGCAGCGCCTGAGTTATTGGCCGCGACACAATTTGGTTAAATTGCTTTTGATTAATACCTGATTTCGATAAAAGTAGTTCCATCGCTTCTGCTTGACGTGGAGCTTTTTTCTTGAGCGGAACCAAATCGGTCTGCGGATCAAACCGGTCCAGGACATAAATACTATCAGCCGGGGGCCTCTGTTTAGCCTGATAAACCCCGGATAAAACCAGCATACCCGTTTCCGCCATGGCTTTTAGTTCTTCCTGGCTAAGATAGCGAAGGGCCTCGGACTTACTCAAAGCCCCCCGCTCCCATAAAATCTTAAAAAGCTCCTCATGGGGGAATTCACCATCATGATACATACGATAATAACGCTCGGCATCAATACCTGCCATAACCTGTTTGGCCTTTTGTCGATGGAGTAAACCAGGAATCATCATGGATAAAACCACAGCTAAGGAAGCTGAGTAATATTCAGCCATCCAGCGAGCCAGAGCCAGCAGGGTTTCATTAAAAACCGGTTCCTGATCCAACACCTTTAAAAGTGGCTTTAACCCTTCAACCTCTTCTAGATCCATCTCCTCAAGGATAAAGGCTTCATTTATTTTTCCGCCAAAATCAAGCAATACCCTCTTGCCGAAGCTAGCCTGACCACGTAATTCTTCGGGAATGATATAGTTAAAAGTGGAGTTCAATTGGTTGGTAGGCAAATTTATTAACACCCCAACTGCATTCATATGTACCACCCCTCAAAAGTGAACAAGGGGACGGTTCTCTTGTTCATCCAGTTAAAGTTTTAGGGGATGAACAAGAGAACCGTCCCCTTGTTCACTTTTGAAATCGGTTAATAAAAAAGTGAGTCAAGAGAACCGTCCCCTTGACTCACATAAAAATTGCTTAAAAAGGCTTATAAGCCTGCGGATTGCTTGATGGCACTGGCCTTGTCGGTTTTTTCCCAGGTAAACTCAGCTTCATTCCTGCCAAAGTGCCCATAGGCAGCGGTCTTCCTGAATATTGGTCTGCGTAAATCAAGATCTCTAATAATAGCGGCGGGTCTTAAATCAAAATGCTGCTCAATCAGCGCTACGATTTTTTCATCTGCTAGCTTGTTGGTACCAAAGCACTCCACCGATATGGATACCGGGTGAGCCACTCCGATGGCGTAGGCCAGCTGAATTTCCATACGATCAGCTACTCCGGCTGCAACCATGTTCTTAGCAACATATCGAGCTGCATAGGCTGCCGAACGATCTACCTTAGTGGGATCCTTACCGGAAAATGCTCCGCCGCCGTGACGAGCCATTCCGCCATAGGTATCAACTATAATTTTTCTGCCCGTCAATCCGCAGTCCCCCTGGGGACCGCCGATTACAAAACGACCGGTAGGATTAATATAATACTTGGTTTCGGCATCCAGCATGGCGGCAGGAACTATTGCCTGTACCACATGCTCAATAATATCACGTTCAATTGTGGCATGATCAACTTCGGGATGGTGCTGAGTAGATACCACAACCGTGTCCAATCTGACCGGGCGGCCATCTTCGTACTCAATCGTCACCTGGGTCTTTCCATCGGGGCGTAAATAAGGGATAATGCCAGCTTTTCTAACATCGGTTAGACGTTTGGCCATTTTGCTGGCTAATAGTATGGGCATAGGCATAAATTCATCGGTTTCGTTGCTGGCATAACCAAACATCATCCCCTGGTCTCCAGCCCCAATAGCTTCAACCTCACTGTCGTTCATTTCGCCCTTCTTGGCTTCCAAAGCCTGGTTAACTCCCAAGGCAATATCTCCAGACTGTTCGTCCAAAGAAGTTAATACTGCGCACGTTTCACTGTCGAAACCATACTTGGCCCGGGTATATCCAATTTCATTAATGGTATTACGTACCACCCGGGGAATGTCTACATAACAATCAGTGGTAATTTCCCCCGAAACCAGTACCAAACCAGTGGTTACTACCGTTTCTGCCGCAACCCGTGCAAAGGGGTCCTGGGCTAGAATGGCATCCAGAATAGCATCTGATATTTGATCAGCCATTTTATCGGGATGTCCTTCTGTAACTGACTCAGAAGTAAACAATTTCTTGCTCATAAATTACTCTCTCTCCTTTCCCGGTATCTAAATTTAAAATCTAAAGCAACTGCACCAGCCTGTCTATAATAGCAACAGCCACTTCATCTTTGCTCATTTTGGGCAAGGACTGAACCTCGCCTTCCCGGCTTATAAAAGTAACTATATTGGTGTCGATTGCAAAACCGGCTCCTTCCATAGTTACATCATTGGCAACAATAAAATCAAGATTTTTTGAAACTAGTTTTTTGCGGGCGTTTTCCAAAATATTTTCGGTCTCAGCAGCAAATCCTACCATTATTTGCTTTTCTTGTTTATTTTTACCCATTTCCTTAAGTATATCAGGAGTTCCAACTAATTCAAGTGTCAGTGTCTGAGGCCCGCCATCGGTTTTCTTGATTTTTTGCTCAGCTACCCTGGCAATCTTGAAATCCCCTACGGCTGCTGCTCCGATAATTATGTCACAGCTGGGCTGGTGTCTGAGCATAACCTCACACATTTCTTCAGCACTCCATACTTGAATAAACTCCAAATCTTCCGGGACATCCAGAGGGGATTTACCACTTACCAGAATTACATCCGCACCACGCACGGCTGCTTCCCGGGCAATAGCATAGCCCATCTTGCCTGTTCCCCGATTGGAGATAAATCTGACTGGATCAATGTCCTCACATGTTGTCCCGGCATTCACCATAAGTCTTTTACCAATCAAATCTTTTTTCGGATTAAGCAGGTTCATGATTTCTTTATAAATATCCTCTACATCAGGCAATCTGCCTTTGCCCTCGGCCCCACAGGCTAAAACTCCGCTATCTGGCTCTAAAATATTATAGCCGTAGGCCTGCAGAGCCTTTATATTATCCTGTACTACCGGGTTTTTATACATATTGCTATTCATAGCCGGGGCTACTAAAACCGGCGCAGTATTAGCCAGCACTACCGTAGAGAGAAGATCGTCTGCAATACCATGCGCCATCTTAGCAATAAAATTTGCTGTTGCGGGAGCTATTACCAGGAGATCAAGCTGCTCAGCAATACCAATATGCTGAACCTTAAACTCCAGTGATTCTGACCACAGGTCAGTAGCAACTTCCCGTCCAGATAAAGTTTTAAGGGTCAGGGGGGTAATAAATTTGGTAGCTCCCTCGGTCATCATGACTATTACATCGAAATTATCCTTCTTCAGCTTGCTGACCAGGTCGGCAATTTTATAAGAAGCGATACCTCCAGTAATGCCTATACCCACAGTTTTTGCCATTATATCCCTCCTCACGGGACTCCCCTTATTGTTTGCGAATTAGGATTCTGGATGAAATCACATCATCCAGTGCTTCTGTCACCATGCCGGACAGCCGATAGTTTTCATCATTTTTTCTCAGTTCTGATAATATCCTGGCCCGCTTGGCTACAGCTACTACAACCGCATACTTGCTATGACTAATGCTCATAATTTCTTTCGTGGAAGGTGGAATCATAATATATCACCTCATACAGTTATTCTTTACCCGACAGCGCTCAGCTACAATAATGGAGTTGACTTTATGTACCGCATCCTCTAATTTATCGTTGACAACCACATAATCATAATAGGACAGATGCTCCATTTCAGCTTCACAAGCTGCGAGACGGGTAGCGATGCTTTCCTCAGAATCTTTGCCCCGACTGCATAAACGATGGGCAAGTTCTTCAATGCTGGGCGGTTCTATAAAAATAAAAACTCCCTGAGGCATCTTGTTTTTTACCTGCATGGCTCCCTGAATATCGATTTCCAGCAGAACATCGAATCCCTGGCGCAGGTTGTTCAGAACATAGTTCTCCGGAGTACCGTACATATTAGTATACACCTGTGCATACTCAAGGAATTCTCCTCTATCTATCATAGCGGAGAATTCCCCTGTGCTCATAAAAAAATAATCCTGGCCTTCAGCTTCACCCACCCTGGGTGGACGGGTGGTCGCTGATATCGATAGCTTAATATCTGTTAAACGTGGTAACAAGGCTTCCTTAATAGTACCTTTGCCTACCCCGGAAGGACCTGAAACTACAAACAAAACACCGGTCCTGCTCATCATCTAGTGCTTTCCCCTCTTATACTTCTTCACTGCTGCTTTCTTTGGATGTCAGTCGATTAGCTACAGTTTCTGGCTGGACGGCAGAAAGAATGACATGACCGCTGTCAACTACGATAACAGCTCTGGTTCTACGCCCGTAGGTAGCGTCAATTAAAATACCCTTTTCTCTAGCCTCTTGAATAATTCTTTTAATAGGAGCTGATTCAGGACTAACTATGGCAACAATTCGATTCGCAGCCACAATATTTCCGAATCCAATATTAACTAGTTTTATATCCATTTATTTCCGGATAAACCGGTTCACCTCCTGATCTATTCAATATTTTGCAGTTGTTCGCGAATCTTTTCCAATTCTGCTTTTACTTCTACTACCACCTGGCTCATTTCGATGTCGTTGGCCTTAGAGGCAACCGTATTAATTTCTCGAAACATCTCCTGAATCAGGAAATCACATTTTCTTCCCACCGCTTCATCACCATTATTCAACACTTCATTGAACTGCTTCACATGGCTCTTAAGACGAACAATTTCTTCGGTGATACTGGCCCGATCAGCAAAAATGGCTGCTTCCTGAAGAATTCTGGCCTCATCAATCATAGGCTGGTTTATCATCTCGGTAATTCGCTTGCGTAATTTCTCCTGGTATTCCTGAGCCACCAGGGGTGACCTCTTTTCAAGTATATCCACTCGAGTCAGAATAAAATCATTTCGAGCCAACATATCTTGCAAAAGGTTTTGACCTTCCTTAATACGCATCTCCACCAGGCTGTCTATCGCAATGCCAAGACATCTTTGCAGAACCTGCCAGGTAACCTCCAGATCTTCCTCAATATCTTCCAGACTATATACATCTGGCAGACGGAAAACGTCAATTAGCCTAATATCAGCAGAAATATCCAAGTATTCGGCTAAATCCTTTAGAGATTTATAATAAGCCATCGCCAAACCTTTGTCAACCTCGATATTCCTCTCGGATTCTCCTGTTTTCTCAATATTAATACTGATTTCAAGTCTACCCCGACTAAGCTGTTTTTTGAGCTCCTCTTTAACCTTCTCCTCCAAACTTCCATAACGACGAGGCATTCTGACATGGGGATCAAAGTAACGATGGTTAACGCCTTTTATTTCACAAATCATGGCATAGCCATTTTCGTTAAGCTGGCTGCGTCCAAACCCGGTCATGCTTTTTATCATCTAAAATTCAACCTTTCCCAGAGTTTTATACATCCGGTCAAATGCTTCCTGCATCCTATCCTTGCCTACCGTCAGGGCAATACGGAAATAACCTTCTCCATGCTCACCATAACCATTGCCAGGAGTAATAATAACCCCCGCCTTTTCTAGTATCAGTTCAGCAAAGGAAGCTGAAGTATATCCCGTAGGAACCGGTGCCCAGAAATAGAAGGTGGCCTGGGGGGCCTGAACACTCCAACCCATTTTATTGAGCCCGGCTACAGCAATATCGCGACGTTCCTGATATATTTCACACATTTCCCCGATGCTATCCTGTGGTCCCTCCAGAGCTTCAATGCCTGCATATTGAATAGCTTGAAATACCCCTGAATCAACATTGGATTTAAACCGGCCCAGCACCTCAATTGCCTGCGCATTGCCAGCTGCCCAGCCAATTCTCCAGCCGGTCATATTGTAGGTTTTAGATAGTGAATGGAATTCTATACCTACCTCCTTGGCTCCGTCAGCCTGGAGGAAACTAGGCATTTTAAGCCCATCATAGACCATCTCCGAATAGGGTCCGTCATGACAAACCAGGATATCATAATTTTTGGCAAACTCAACTACCTTATTAAAGAATTTCAGATCAGCTATCGCCCCGGTGGGATTATTGGGATAATTAATAAAGAGCAGCTTAGCCTTTTGAGCTATATCTGTCGGGATATCCTCCAGTACAGGCAAAAATGCATTTTCAGCCTTTAATGGCATGGTGTAAGATTTGCCTCCCGCCAACAAGGTTCCAATCCCATATACCGGATAGCCTGGATCGGGTACCAGACTGATATCATCCTTGTTCAAATAGGCAAATGATATGTGGGCAATACCTTCTTTAGATCCCAGCAAAGAAACTACCTCAGTTTTGGGATTAAGCTCCACCCCAAAACGCTTAAGATACCAATTGGCAACTGCTTGCCTATATTCCAAAAGTCCAACCGAGCTAGGGTATTGATGGTTGGCACTATCATAAATACTGCTGGCCATACGATCAATTATATGCTTGGGAGTAGGTAAATCCGGATCACCTATACCCAAATTAATGATATCAATTCCTTTTTCCTTAGCCTCGGCTATCTTTTGTTCAATCCTCGCGAATAAGTAAGGGGGTAAATTCTGCATGGCGGTATTTTCTCTCATTAATTAACCTCCTAATATTTAATAATGTTGCAAATTGATGTCTGTCCCATTTATCATACCAGGTGAACAGGGGGACGGTTCTCTTGTTCATCCCCTAACACTTTGATTGGATGAACAAGAGAACCGTCCCCCTGTTCACCTTCGGTTCTAGAGTTCAATCTTTCCCCGGAAGACCTCTACTGCTGGACCAGTCATATATACATGGTTGTTTTCCTCATTCCATTCTATCAGCAGATCTCCGCCCAACAAATGAATTAGTGCCTTTCTTTCCGTAAGTCCGTTAAGAACGGCCGCCACCAGGGTGGCGCAAGCACCGGTTCCACATGCCAGGGTGATTCCAGCCCCTCTTTCCCAAACCCGCATGATTAATTCATCCCGGCTCAAAACCTGTACAAATTCAACATTGGTCTTAGCAGGAAATAAGGAATGTACTTCTAATTCTGCACCCCATAATGATATCGGAGTCTTTTCCACATCATCGACAAAGGTAATACAGTGGGGGTTGCCCATAGAAACTGCGGTTATTTCCAGGGAAACATGATCAGTCTCTACTGGTACCCTGACATTGCTGCCTTCTCCCCGCATAGGTATCAAGGCCCGTTCCAGGATTGGTTCACCCATGTCTACGGTTATATTGCTTACTATATTATTATTTAATTCCACAACTGGATACCGTGGTCCTGCTAGAGTTCTTACCGATAGGCTGGTACTGGTAACCAGGCCATTTTCATAGGCATAACGAGCCACGCATCGACTGGCATTACCACACATTTCCGGCTCACTGCCATCCGGATTAAAAATACGCATAAAGATATCCATATCCGAGTCTTTTCCTATAGCCACCAAACCATCTGCCCCCACGCCAAATTTGCGATCACAAACAAATTGTGCGTAAGGTTGTAAACTATCTGCTTCTTCCCAGGAACCAATTTCTACAATGACGAAATCATTACCCAGTCCCTGCATTTTAACAAAGTTCATAATAGCCTCCAATAAGTTAATAGTAAATCCACATGTCATGTACCGCTAGTTTATTTTAACATACCTAAGATTGGAAGCAAAAACCCTTTGCCAGGTATACAGTATAAAACGCCATATGATTTTAATTCCCGAAGCCAGTAGGATGATTAACCACTGCCAGCCTTCCAGTGGAACAGTTTTAAATACATTCTGCAAGACAGGTAGGTATAGAACAAATATTTGCATAGTTATTGAAATCAAGACTGCTGCAATTAAGAATTTATTTTTAAAGAATCCCAGTTCAAAAGGCGAGTATTTTTCCGAGCGGCATTCAAAAACATAAAACAATTGGGCAAATACCAGAGTTGTAAATGCCATGGTGCGTGCCAAGTCCAAACCTTCAATCCCTTGCTGCCGGGACCACAGATAACCTACCATAAAGGTTGCAATAGATATGACTGCAATATAACTACCTCGGCTCAAAATGGTCCAGCCTAAGCCTCGTGCAAAAATATTCTCATTTTTAGAGCGCGGCTGCCGTTTCATAATACCCGGCTCTGGCGGCTCAACCCCAAGAGCCATTGCGGGTAAGCCATCAGTAACCAGATTTACCCAGAGGATCTGGATAGGCAGCATGGGAAGTGGTATGCCAATCAAGGAAGCCAATAACATAACCAGTACTTCACCAATATTTCCGCCCAGGAGGTAGCGAATAAATTTTCTGATATTGTCATATATGGCCCGCCCTTCATGGATAGCCTGAACAATAGTTGAAAAATCATCATCAGTAAGTACCATGGAAGATGCCTCTTTAGAAACCTGAGTACCGCTGATACCCATTGCAATGCCTATATCAGCCGCTTTAATCGCTGGAGCATCATTTACCCCGTCACCAGTCATAGCCACTACCTGCCCGCGTGACTTTAATACATTTACGATACGATTTTTATGCTGGGGAGATACCCGAGCTACCACTCTCTCCGATAACACCCTTTGATAAAGTTCATTATCGGTTAAACTGTCAATTTCCACGCCGCTTATCGCTGCGGAATTTTTACTAATACCAATTTCCCTGGCAATAGCACAGGCTGTAAGGGGGTGATCACCGGTAATCATTACCGGTACAATTCCGGCACTCTGGCATTGTCGAACTGAACGAGCTGCACCAGGTCGAGGAGGATCGATCATCCCACATATGCCCGCCAGTATCAAGCCAGATTCCAGATCCTGGTCGTTAACTGTCTCCCAGGACTGTTTTGACAGAGGCTTAAAGGCAAAGCCCAGGATACGCATGGCATTTCCAGCCCAATCGGCTTGCAGTTTTAGAAAATGCTTTTTCTCATCGCTGCCTAAATGCAGGCTGGTATCATTCTTCATAACTTCAGTGCAGGAATCGATAATAAGATCCAGGGCACCTTTAACCAGCACATAATACTGGCCCTGCTCTTCAACGACTACACTCATCCGTTTCCGTTCCGAATCGAACGGTATCTCCCTTAGTATTTTAAGCTTATTTTTATATCCCGCCCTGGCTGCCATAACCAGAAGTGCACCCTCGGTAGGGTCACCCTGTACCTCATATCCTTTTTTGGCAGGTTTAATAGCTGATTGGTTGCAGTTAAGTGAGATATTTAGAATAGTTTTAACACCTTTATTGTGCAGTGGCTGAAATGATTGTCCGGAACGCATAAACTTCCCCTGGGATTCATAGCCGTCACCTTCAATATCAATAATGTCATCCAACGTGGCAATTTTTCTAACCGTCATTTGATTGCGGGTTAGGGTACCAGTCTTGTCTGAACATATCACGGTGGTGCAGCCTAGAGTTTCTACCGCTGGCAGCTTTCGAACAATCGCATTACGCTTCGCCATACGCTGGACTCCTAAGCCTAATACCACGGTTACAATGGCTGGCAATCCTTCCGGTATAGCAGCCACAGCCAGGCTTATTCCAGCCATAAACATAGTTAAGATATTTTCTCCGCGCCATATGCCCAGACTAGCAACCAGGGCACATACCACTATACAGACAGCAATGAGGATTTTACCCAGTTGATCCAGTCGCATCTGCAAGGGAGTCATTGATTTTTCGGCATCCTTCATCAGGTTGGCAATTTCACCCATAACCGTATCCATACCCGTATGCACGACCAGAGCTCGGCCTCTGCCCCGGGTAACCGAGGTCCCCATAAAGCTCATATTCTTTTTATCTGCCAGAACCGTATCTGCCTGACAAATATGCAAAGCACTCTTTTCCGCTGGCACCGATTCTCCGGTAAGAGCTGATTCATCTATTTCCAGGCCACTGCTTTGCACCAGGCGCAGATCTGCAGGAACTTTATCCCCAGCTTCCAGCAAAACCAGATCACCCGGAACTAAATCTTCAGCTGGTATTTTTATTCTCTCGCCGCTGCGGATTACCACTGCATAAGGAGAAGCCAGTTTTTTAATCTCTTCCAGCGACTTTTCCGCTCTATATTCCTGGATAAAACCCAAAATGGCATTCACGATTACAATAGCCATTATAGTTATGGCATCACCCATGGCACCTACCAAGCCCGATATAACTGTAGCACTCAGTAAGACCAGCACCATGGTATCGGTAAATTGATTCATTAATATAAATAGAGGATGAACCTGCGATCCTGACTCCAGGGAATTACTATACCTGGCCTGGCGCTCCCTGACCTCCCCTGTTGTCAAGCCGTTGTCAATATCGCTCGCTACGGCGGTAGCGGTTTCAGTAATGCTGAGTTGCCACCACAAATTATTGGTCATTTATTTGCCTCCACTATTTCTTTTTGACAAAAGCTTATTCATTCTCACAAGATAAAAGAACAGCGGACAGGCTAAAGCTGGGCAATCTAAATAATGTAAAACTTTTGGCTGCAGTCAAAAAATCTAGTTATGGCAAAAAAAAACACCCCACGAAGGAGTGTCTTTGTTTATTGCAAATTATACTCGACTACCAGGAAGTGTGAATATATTTACTGAGCTGTGCTGCTTCCTCTGTTGTAAACAGGTTTTCTTCTACCGTGGTCAGAAACGTCATCTCTTCATACTGGTAAGACTTATTATTCTCAAAGCCATCCAATACTCCACACGATTTCAGTACATACTCACTTACCCGGCTGCCGAATAAAACCACGTAATCAGGTCTTAATACCTTAACCTCTTCCATAAGGAAGGGCAGGCAATTCATAACTTCCTCACCTGATGGCTTAATCGGTATTCCATCACATTGTCGGTTGCTTAACAGACAAACGTATTCTTTATCCAAAAGCTTGTTGGACATATAGCAATTAGTATTCTGTCTGCTGACACAAGCCTTTGGTTGGCACCTTACCATAAAGGTATGGTACACCCTCTCGGTGCTAAAACTCTTCTTCACAAGATCCCGTAATTGTATTACTTTATCCAAATCCATGGTGAACTGGTTTTCGCATTCGAATATTAGCATAACCTGGGGCTCCAGATCACCCTTGCCCAGTGACGGTTTCCGTATACATCTGGTCAGGGACGGACACCGGTTGCACTTTGCAACCCTGTCCTCCATATTAATTATCCGCTTGATGTTCTGTTCTCGTGTACCTTTTTCCATCATCTGCCCCCCGTAATAGCGATAGAAAACCCTTAGATTCTCTCTAAATATTCCCTGGTACGCTGATTGATCCCCCAGGTTGAGTCGGCTAGTTTGCTGGAAATATAAGCACGAATATTATCATCTAACTCAGGATCTTGTTGGTCCAATAATAAAAAGAAGGTTCTTAAAACATCTACCATATTCATAAACATACGATCCATAGGCGTTTTCTTAAGAACGCTATCTTTTTTTCCGTAGAAATATACCATCCGTTTTAGAACCCAGGCAATTTCCGCATTATTCCATAATCTCTTGTCAAGAATCTCTGTCAATAACTGTTCCGGTCCTACTGTATTCTCTCGTCTTTCAAGTTCCTTCCAGTCCTCCTGGCCCAGAACTGTGGAAGGTATGCCAAATATATCTTGGTCCATGATTATCCCCCTTGTATTAGAAGTCCTGCTGTGTAGGATACGTATTCCTGGATTCTAAAAGTATTTCCAGGGGGGACTAATTATAATACCAGCCTGCTAGCGTATGATTCTCCTGGCACCTGCATAAGAATTGCTATAATAAGTCTCACTGAATGAAGAATAAATCACTCCGCCGCTGCGGGGAGAACTGGAATGAATAAATCGGCCGTTATCACAATAGATACCCACATGATCAATACCACCGCCGCCACAGCGGAAAAAGACCAGATCCCCGGCTGCTAATTGGCCTTGCTCGACTGCTA
The DNA here is from genome assembly GCA_964510795.1 of uncultured Syntrophomonas sp. GTDB lineage: Bacteria > Bacillota > Syntrophomonadia > Syntrophomonadales > Syntrophomonadaceae > Syntrophomonas_B. Next base: position 25,539 of record CAZEDT010000028.1, on the reverse strand, counting down.
TACCAATATCCATTTGGCCTGCTGCAGTTCGAGGCAGATTAATACCAGCTCGGTTAAAAACATACGTAGTAAAGCCAGAACAATCAAAACCTCCCGGAGCAGCCCCTCCATAACGGTAAGGGGTACCCAAATACTGAGCTGCGTCTTCGATAATTGTCATACCACTGAGATTATCTCCCGACCTGGAAACTGGTACCGGTGATGGACCAGGACTACTGCCGCTTATAGTCAGTTTAGCTCCAACTTGGAGGAGTTCTGAGGTCAGTGCATTAAGTGCTTTAATTTGTTCTACGCTTGTCCCACATTTGTTGGCAATACTCCAAAGACTATCGCCGCTAACTACAACATAGGTACTTGTCACCCCAGGGCTAGCTTTAGGCTGAGAAACTACTGCGGGTGCCGGTGTCGAATTATTAACCGCACTGCCTACCAGGCTCAGGGTTTGACCAATGCTCAGACGATCCGAACTTAGACCATTCAACTGTTTAATGCGATCGACGCTTACTCCACAAGCCTGGGCAATTTTCCATAAAGAATCTCCAGATTTAACCACATAAGTGGATTGTGCTGCTAAAGCCATTGTACCCATCAGCAACCACATCGAGAATGTCAAACAGACGATTAATCCTTTTTTTTGCATCCTACCCCTACCCTTCGCATGACTCTGGCAATATATACCTGAGTTCAACATGGGTATGGCGATTTCCTGCAAAAATTAATATTTTTTTAACTATTTATTTAAAAACTATTTTTATACGCTTTGATTTTCGACATTTCTTTACTGTTAATACCTGCAGCTCCAAGCTGAGATCTACTTTCACCACTGTTAGCACCATGAAAATCTGATCCACCTGTTATTAGCAGCTTTTGCTCAACTGCCAACTGCTGAAATCGCAAAATTTGTTCCTCGCTGTGCTCTGGATAATTAACCTCCAGGCCAGCTATTCCCATATCAATAACCGCGGATATTAATTTCTGATCTCGAATTAGGCCCGGATGGGCCAGGACTGCTATGCCGCCCGCCTGCTTAATCAGACTGATAGCCTCATCAGGCGCAAACTTGTACCGATTAACATAAGCGGCTTTTCCCTTGCTAATATATTGATCGAAGGCTTCTTTGATGCTGTTTACATAACCCGCTTCTATCATGGCTCTGGCAATATGGGGACGAGCAATCAAGTCGCTCCCCGCCAGCTCCAATAAATGTTCGTAGCTAATCTTCATTCCCAATGCGGATAGCTTGTCCAACATCTTTTGGGCACGCTCCTGACGTTGACCTCGGATTTCCATCAAGCGGCCATTCATAGGAGAATTATAAGCATCAACATAATAACCCAATATATGGACTTCATAATCATCTATTTCGGTATTCAATTCAATCCCGGGGATAAAATCAATGCTCAATTGTTGCTCAACTACATACTGCTGAGCATTCGGCAGACCGTCCAGGGTATCGTGATCGGTCAGCGCAATACCCAATAGTCCGATATCAACCGCTTCATTTATAATCTCTTCAGGACTCAAAGTCCCATCTGAAGCCGTAGAATGGACATGCATATCATAAAGCATAAAAGGCCTCCTCTCTATAAAGTCCCAACAGAGGGACGTTCTTTTTGTTTGACTTGTGGTCTTTAAGCGCCAAACAAAAAGAACGTCCCTCTGTTGGCTGTTTGACTTGTGGTCTTTAAGCGCCAAACAAAAAGAACGTCCCTCTGTTGGCTTGTTGGCTCCGCACCGTCCCATTGTCACCTTAAAGCACTTGTTCCAGTATGGACAGAGCATTTTTGTGTAATATCATTTCGATTTCGGGTTGGGTGAAACCGCGTTTGGCAAGGAGTTCGGGCAGCTGACTGTAGCCAGCTACATCTTTAATTACCATATTATCAGCTCCGTCAAAATCTGAGCCTAAGGCCACATGCTCTACTCCGATCAACTCCGCGATATATACCATATGATCAATCATCGTTTCGGTACTGGGCTGGGTTTCGCTTACAAAATCAGCCACCTGGGTTATCCCTATCAGGCCCCCATGCTCAGCCAAAGCCTTTAGCTGTGAATCATCCAGATTTCTCCAGTGCTGGCACAGCGAGTAGGCATTGGCGTGGCTCACCAGGATTGGTTTTTGATAGCATCCAAGCGCATCATAAAAGGACTTAACAGCAATATGGGATAGATCCAGCAGCATGCCCAGGCGTTCCATTTCGGCTGCCACCTCTCGGCCCATCATACTTAATCCCCCACCATTCTGCCCTTCCCCTAACCCATCTGCCAGTTGATTGCGATTATTCCAGGTCAGTCCCAAGCTTCTTAAACCAGCTCGGTACAGGAGACTTAGTATTTCCAGATCATTGCCCAGACATTCGCCGCCTTCTAAATGAAGCACCGCCGCCAGTTTATTCCGGTTATTGGGATCATGCAAATCTTGAAATTTTTTAACCTGAAACACCCTGGAGCTGTTATGCTCTAATTCTGTGTTAAATTTTTCCATTTGTTTTAAAATTTCTCGCAGAGCAATATTGGGCTCTGTCGGCAAAGTGAACATCGCAAAGAATTGCAGATACATGTCTGAGTTCCTGGCTCGCTCCAGATCATACTGGGCCTCATTTTTCAGCAAGGCCCCATTGCTTCTTCTTAGCCATGAAACAGTATCGCAATGCAGATCAATAATTTTCACTGCTCACACCCCTTTTCTAAATACCATAAAAAAACCTGCTGTTAAGCAGGTTCTTATATATATATTTTACTTATAATTAATATTCGTGCAATCCTATCTTGGTTCAATGATGAGTTTAATAGCAGTTCTTTCCTCACCATCAATTATGATATCTGTAAAAGCTGGGATACAGATTAAATCCATACCGCTGGGAGCAACAAAACCACGCGCAATGGCAATAGCTTTAACCGCCTGATTAATTGCACCGGCGCCAATGGCCTGGATTTCTGCCGCACCCTTCTCCCTCAATACACCGGCCAGTGCCCCTGCAACCGAATTTGGACTTGATTTTGCTGAAACTTTTAATACTTCCATCAAATAACCTCCCTCAATATTATAATTAATTCATACTCAATTAATCAGATAGGTTGCTCTCATAGAAGTATATTCTAAGATGTTTCAGTAATTCCTTCTTTTTGTCATAAACTTTTGGATATATTTTCATATTATACCTTAATTGCTTAAAATGTATGAAAACCTATCTATTTGTACGGCTAAGTTGCTTTCTTCATCAAATTTAAGAATGACTCCCTGCATCTGGGCAGGTCCACCAGCAACTTCGAAACGGGCCGGCCGGGCATTTAAAAACTTGTCAATGATGGGCTGTTTCTCCATCCCCAAAATTGAATCAACCGGGCCAGTCATGCCCAGATCGGTAATATAGGCGGTTCCTCCGGGAAAAATTCTCTCATCAGCGGTCTGCACATGCGTATGGGTACCCAGTACCGCAGAAACCCTGCCGTCCAGGTAGTGGGCAAAGGCTAATTTTTCTGAAGTAGCTTCGGCATGGAAATCCACAATAATATAATCCACCTGGTTTTCTAATTCCTTAACCGCCTCATCAACAGTTAGAAAAGGACAATCCAAAGCCGGCAGATAAATCCTGCCACTGGCATTGATAACTGCAATCCTTTTACTAAAGCCAGCCTGATAAATATGCCACCCCTGCCCGGGGCACTCGCCGGGATAGTTGATGGGACGAATCAGGCGCGGTTCATCATCTATAAAATTGAAAATGCTCTTATTGTCCCAAACATGATTGCCCATGGTAAGCACGTCAATTCCCAGGGATAACAGTTCGTCCTTAATGTCCTTGGTTAAACCTCGGCCATTAGCGGCATTTTCAGCATTAGCTATGGTAAAGGATATATCATTTTCGCGTTGGATTTTAGCCAGCAGGGTCTTAATTATAGCCCTCCCCGGCTTACCGACAATATCACCTACAACAAGTATATTCAAAGCGTCTTTCCTCCGTCTATTTATCGAAGACAAACATCTTACCCCGATCACGGTAAGCAATCAACTTCTGATCAGGATGCCATTTATTACTGAATTTCTTAATTAACGTTCTTTTCACATCATGGTGGATCTGTTCACTGAACAGCTGTTCATCCGTTTCACTGAGAATGACATTAGAAAACTCCTGACATGCCAGTAAAACAAATATGTTGATCTCTTCTTCACTGAGAGTGCAATTATCACGAATTAGGGTCAAAATAGTAATCTCTGACTGAGTAGAAAATTTCAGTTTAACCTTGGCACCGCTTATCTTTCGTAATCTATAAAATAGAGTCAATGATTGATGAGTCCTTAGGGTAAAGTGTTGCTCTTGTTTCTCATCAATATACCCTTTTAATATCATTTCCATGGCAATGGTATTATCCTTGCCTTCGCACTTGATAGAACTTAATTCAGGATGGCGTATAAAAGCTGATAAAGCCGCATCAATTCCAGTGTCAGTATTCATTTCAGCATCTTCCCCTTGTGCAGTAATTATTTATTCATTCCTTCATCTTTCTGCACCGGAGGGATAAATCCTGCTGCTTCAGCATGGTAATTAAATGCAGAATACCTGTATAAAAACACAGGACCTGTAATGGTCCTGTGTTTTTGATACCTAAGAATTTATTTGGCAAATTCCACCGAACGGGTCTCTCTGATCACCATAACCTTAATCTGACCTGGATAATCAAGTTCCTGCTCGACTTTGCGTGCTATGTCCTTGACCAGAGTAATGGTCTCCAGATCATCAATTTCATCTGGTTTAACGATAATTCTGATTTCTCTGCCGGCTTGAATCGCAAATGATTTATCAACACCCGCAAACGACTCCGCCACATTCTCCAGTTTTTCCAGACGCTTAATATAGTTCTCCAGGGTTTCTCTCCTGGCACCCGGCCGTGAAGCCGAGATGGCATCTCCAGCCTGAACCAGTATCGCTTCAATGGTCTGGGCTTCAACATCACCGTGATGAGCCTCAATGCCATGAATGACTTCCTTGCTCTCGCGATATTTCTTGGCCAGGTCAACTCCGATTTCCACATGTGGTCCTGAAACTTCGTGATCAACCGCCTTGCCGATATCATGTAACAATCCGGCTCGTTTAGCCAGCATAACATCAACATCTAATTCTGCAGCCATAACTCCCGCCAAGTGAGCTACTTCTATAGAATGCTTGAGAACATTCTGTCCATAGCTGGTGCGGTATTTCAACCTGCCCAGAAGTTTGATAATTTCAGGATGCAAACCATGTACGCCAACCTCAAAAGCTGCCTGTTCACCGACTTCTTTGAGTTCCTGATCAATTTCCTTCTTAGCCTTCTCCACCATTTCCTCAATTCGGGCCGGATGAATACGCCCGTCTGAGACCAGATGCTGCAAGGCAACCCGAGCCGTTTCTCTGCGTACCGGGTCAAAGGAAGAAAGAATAACCGCTTCCGGAGTATCATCAATAATCAGATCTACCCCGGTAAGAGTTTCAAAGGTGCGTATATTACGACCTTCTCTCCCTATAATACGGCCCTTCATTTCATCATTGGGCAGCGCCACAACTGATACCGTTGTTTCAGACACAACGTCAGCAGCACACCTCTGGATAGCCAGAGAAACGATATTTTTAGCCCGTTTGTCTGACTCTTCTTTGGCCTCTGCTTCCAGATTTCTTATCATCAGAGCCGTTTCCTGACGAATCTGCTGTTCAACGTTATATAGTAGCAAATCCTTGGCTTCTTCAGAACTCAAACCTGATAGACGTTCCAGCTCTTTGAGCTGCTGGGTCACGATCATTTGTAAATCCTGCTGGGTTTTATCTATATCTTTTTCTTTTTCTACCAGAGTCTGTTCCTTTTTCTCGATGTTCTCAGACTTCTTTTCAATCAGTTCTTCTTTTTGCAGAACCCTTCTTTCCAGACGGTCCAGCTCTCTACGTCTTTCCCGCAGGTCTTTTTCGAATTCCTGACGATTGCGATGAATTTCATCTTTAGCTTCTACCAGCAACTCTTTTTTCTTAGCTTCCGCTTCCCTGGTTGCTTCTTCTATAGTCCGGGCAGCTTCTTCCTCGGCCGCCCCTAACTTGCTCTCAGCGATTACTTTTCTGACATAGTAGCCTGCAGCCACACCTACAGCCAATGATAAGGTAACAACAATAAAGCTCCAAATAGTATAAATATTTTTCACCTCCTTCTTATTATATATAATTTTAAATTTACTAAAACTTGCTTGGTCGGTACAAAGAAAAACCGAGTTTTCACTCGGCTTATTAGAAGACCCTCACTTTAATATGGTAGTCCTGCTCAGAAATAATCATACTGCTCCTCGTAACTACGAGCAAGCATCTATACAATTAATTCAGTGAGACTGATGACAACTCACCTTAACCCTATACGACTACAAATATACAATCTATATTTATCAGGCACCCGATATACAGTTTATCTTTACCGGCAACGCCTTCCACCTTACGCAACAAAGTGTTGGATCAAAATATATATATAAAATAAGTGTCAATATGGTCAAGTCAAAAGTGAGACTCTTTCTTAGAGCCTTAATTAAATTTTAGTTAGTTTCCCTAATAGTGTCAAGCTTCCTCTATTTCGTTAGTTGCTGCAGGAGGAAAAACCTTTTCTTTTATTTGTTTTTGAATGACCAGAGCTATTTCTTGATTGTTTTTCAGGTATTCTTTGGCATTCTCCCTACCCTGTCCCATACGTTCGCCTTCATAGGAATACCATGATCCACTTTTTTGCACAATATTCAAATCGCTGGCTACGTCCAGGAGGTCACCTTCCCTGGAAATGCCGGTGCCATACATGATATCGAATTCAACCGCTTTAAACGGGGGAGCTACCTTGTTCTTAACTACCTTGACCTTGGTGCGGCTGCCAATCATTTCATTGCCCATTTTGATAGCTTCACCTTTACGCACTTCCAACCGCATGGAGGAATAGAATTTCAAGGCCCGGCCACCGGTAGTGACTTCCGGGTTCCCATATGATATGCCGACCTTTTCACGGATCTGGTTGATAAAGATTACACAGCCATTCGATTTGCCGATATGGGCAGTCAGTTTTCTCAGTGCCTGAGACATTAAACGCGCCTGCAAGCCAACATGTACGTCTCCCATTTCTCCATCCAGCTCTGCCTTGGGCACCAGAGCTGCTACCGAGTCGATGACGACCACATCGATCGCTCCGCTGCGCACCAGGGCCTCAGCAATCTCCAGGGCCTGTTCACCGTTATCAGGTTGTGAAACCAGGAGATTATTGATATCAACCCCCAGTTTCTTTGCATATAAAGGGTCCAGAGCATGTTCGGCATCAATGAAAGCCGCCATCCCGCCTTCACTTTGAGCCTGCGCTATGACGTGCAGTGCTACGGTAGTCTTACCCGAAGATTCAGGACCAAAGATTTCTATGACTCTGCCCCGAGGCAAACCGCCTACCCCCATGGCCAGGTCCAGTGAAATACAGCCCGTCGAAATAACTTCAACGTTCATCGCCACGGCTTCACCCAGCTTCATAATTGAACCCTTGCCATAGGACTTTTCTATGTTCTTAATCGCATTATTCAAAGCCTCAGTTTTAGCCTGATTAATATCATTATTATCCAAAATAAATCCCCCTCAAACATATGTTCGCTTTCACAAATTATATCCCAGCTAAAACATCTCTGTCAATGGCATCATCCATTTAATGTAAATGTTTCTAATATTGAGTACTGTGGCCCGGCCGAGCTCAGGGTACTCTCCATCAAGTGAAAATGTTCGATCTTGAAGCTGCGCAAATTATCCTTGCCGGGCATCTTATCCAGAATACTGCGCATCTCCTTCAGCCCTGCCTCAGATCTAATTCTTCCCAGGGTTAGATGAAAGCGATGATCTTTCTCCGCTTCAAATCCTAGCGCGCCGAGATAAGCATCCACTCTATCGCCCAGAAAAACCGCCTTCTCCATTTCGCCCTTTATTCCCATCCACATTACCCGCGGCCTGGTTTGGTTAGGAAAAAATCCTATACCACCAGCCGAAAGGTTAAATACCGGCGAGGAGTCTCCCGCCATACTAAGATTTTTCTTCAGCTCCGGAAGCATTTTATACTCAATTTCACCTAAGAACTTGAGGGTTAGATGATAGTTCTGATATTCCACCCACTTAATATCTGGTCTGGCTCGTCCTAATTCATTACGCATCATCCGGGCATACTGTTTGATATCATCCGGCACCGGAATCGCAACAAAAGCTCTCATATTTACCTCCTGCGGATCAGACTCGGCCGTGTCTTGGGTGTCATTAGGACCCTCCCCCCTGACACCCAAGAACATGTCATGAGAACCGTCCCCCCTGACAAGCTGGCTAATTGCTGACTGGCTTTTTGGGTTTTCTTTGTTCATCTGATTCATAACGCACCTTATTGCTGCACAGGTCACAGATGAAGGAAACGGTGGGGAGTTTCTTTTCGCTCAGTTTTTTATAATCTTTATACTCCTCATCCAGTTGGTAGGACTTCCCACACAGCATACAGCGCGCATTGAGCAATTCCATCTTCCAGCTCTCCCCTCATTTAACTCACACCTAACACTCTCTCCACTCTTACTTGGGAAAGTAGTTCCGGTACCATTTACTTAACTATTTTTATATACTCCACCTTGGCATAATTAAAGGACCCTATTATCTTACCATTGGCATCATACAGATAATTAAGCGATGAACCGCCGGTATATACCTGGCCATCTTTTTCTATGCCCAGACTCTTCACATAAGCAGGGATATGATCCTTATCCGTAAAATAAATCTCTACTTTTAATAACTCCGGCTCCGGCGGCTCACTTTTCTGCATTAGCTGTTTATAATCTAAGTTACAACCCGCCAGAGCCAATAGACCGACCAATAAAAAACCAATGATAAATATTCTGGGGATTCTCTGCACCAATTATTGCCTCCTCCGTCTTCTTTGTCTTACCTCGCGCGAAACACTATCCATTGCTTGCTTGGCAACCGGCCTTTTGCCTTTGCGGTTCCAGGCAGCCAATTTTTCATTCACCATATAATGCACCGTTCCTGAAGAGAATTCGCCTTTGGCATCCCGCTTTCCTGCCGGCACGCCGGTTAAGATTTCAATCCCTTCATCTATATATTCCACCGCCCAGATAGTAAACATTCCAGAACTGACAGCCTCCACAACCTCTTCACTTAACATCAATTGAGGCAGGTTTTGCTTGGGAATGATACAACCCTGCTCGCCGTTTAAGCCCTTCTGCTGACAAACCTGGAAAAAGCCTTCGACCTTCTGATTCACTCCACCTACCGGTTGAATCTCCCCATTCTGATTAACGGAACCAGTCACCGCTATACCCTGCTTAAGCGGCGCCCCGGACAGGCTGGACAGCAGCGCATACATTTCCGCACTGGAGGCACTGTCACCCTCAATGCCGGAGTAGCTTTGTTCAAAAGTCAGGCTGGCCGAGAGAGACAGGGGCTTATCCTGGGCATATTGTGCTCCCATATAGCCACTAAGAGTCAAAACCCCTTTACTGTGAATACTGCCGCTCATCTGAATTTCCCGTTCAATATTCACCAGGCCCTTTTCGCCCATGAAGGTTTTGGCGGTAATGCGCACCGGCTTGCCAAACATATGGTCACCCAGCGAATATACAGCCAATCCGTTCAATTCCCCTACCTTAAGGTCAAAAACATTGATCATCAGGGTATCGCGGATGATATTCTCCTGTATCTTTTCCTCAATCATAGCCGATCGATATTTCTTCTCGGCAATGGCCTTTTGCACATGCTGGCCGGTTACCAGTTCGGCTTTATCGTAATTGGCCCAGCAATTAGCTTCATAAATAATTTCCACCAGCTTGTTAAACAGCGTGGTTAGCTTGCTCTGATCATCAGCCATGCGGCTGCCGTAATCAACCACCCGGGCTACTGCCTCCGGATCAAAATGCCGTAATTTTTCGGCCTCACAAACTGAACTGATTAAGCGGGCATAATCCTTCATATGCATCCGGTTGCGGTCCATTTCCACATCAAAATCAGCCTTGATTTTAAACAATTCCTGAAACTCTTCATCCTGGTTGTAGAGCAGATAATAATAGATGGGTTCGCCAATCAAAACTACTTTCACATCGACCGGAATCTTATCCGGCTGCATGGTTTCGCTGTTGCCCAGGCCTAAATTCTTGCTCAGGCTCTCTACCACGATTTCCCGGTTTTTTATGACTCTTTTCAGCTTATCCCAGACATAGTAGTTCCGTATTATATCGTAAACATGTAAAACCAGATAGCCACCATTGGCCCGATGAATCGCGCCCGCCTTTATTTTCATAAAATCAGTGGACAAGACCCCAAACTCGCTCTCGAATTCCACCTGTCCGAAGAGATTACTATAGGTAGGATTTGATTCGAAAACCACCGGAGCATGCTTCAAACCCGAACAATCAACCAACTGATTCACCTGGTAACGTCGCAAAGAAGACTTCTTATCCATGCGCTGCAGGAAGCTCAGGGGAGATTTTTCCTCTTCCGCAGTAAACATCCCAAGATTTTCCAGGACATCCTTCTGCATAGCCTGCAAATAGCTGTGTACCTCCGGATATTTACCGTATTTACGGATAAGTTTATTAAAATACGGCGCCGTAGTATCCCGGGCAGTCTCCTGCTCCAGTTCCTTGACTTTTTCCTTGACTGATTTCTCCAATTCCTTGTACTGACGAAAGGCTTCATTGATTTTTTCTTGAATAGCCGTGCTCCTCTTCAATAGCTCCAGGCGTTCATCCTCAGACATAGCCAGAAAATCATCCTGGCTCATAGCCTCACCATCCTTCAGAGGAACACTGGTGACCCCACTCGAGCTTCGGGAAATGGTAAAACCAAAGGTGCGCGATTCTTCCTCCAGGCGCAGGTACATATGATTAGTTTCTTCCACGAAACTATTCAGTATGGTGCCCTTCTTAAAATCATAATCATGGCTGTCAAAGGCCTTTACAGTCTGATTTATCAACAGATCCATACTGGCTGCCACATCATCCTTTAATTGTTTTCCCAATCCCGGCGGCAATTCCAGAGCACACGGACTGTCCGGCTGGTTAAAATTATATATATAGCACCAATCCGATGGCACCTTCTTCCGGCGCGCCTTTTTCTCCAGCAGCTCCCTGGCCAGGGTCGTTTTACCGGTCCCGAAAGGCCCGGAAAGGTATATATTGTAGCCGTCATTGTCCATATCCAGACCAAAATCCAGTGAGCGAACCGCCCGATCCTGGCCGATGATACCTTTAAGGGGTTTAACCTCAGCTGTACTGGCAAACTTAAATATTGATGGATTACAATTCTGACACAAATCCCTGGCTTTGACCTTGCACTTATCAGTATTCAAGCACTAACACCCCCGTAAGAAATACTATGCTTTATATTCAAATTTCAAACCGCAAAATGTGTTAAAAGGATCATCACCCTATTTCACTTTAAGCTACTAATTCACTGTAATTTAACACCAAAATTTCAGCCTTGTTATTAAGGAGATCGCTCACTATTTCTTCCAATTTCATAGCAGTTTCATTATCAATATAATATTCACCACATTGACCGCAAACATCAGCAGGAACATTTTTTATTATCACTATCCGGCCACCAGAATCGACGATATGATTGATTAAACCCTTAGAAAGTTCTGATTTACACATAATGCAGTTCATATAACTACCCCCTTCTTTTTCTAAAACTATCCGTCCATTTTTCCTCGCCAGGATAATAGCTAGTTATCATCCATATCCTATCTTCCCCTATAGCACATACAACATGAAGTGCCCTGCCGTTATCAATAAAACCTAATACTAAACAACTGGGATATGGATAGTAGGTAGGATAGGCTTCAATGATGTCACCATTTAGTATACACTTCAACACATCGTTTAACATAATTCCTCTTTGCTGCATTTTCGACAACATATGACCGCGCCAATGTATTTTATTATCTCTAACTAAATTCTTTATATTTTCAATGTCAAGCACCATATTCACCTCGCTAACCTTATTGTATCATGCGATTACCTCTTTTTGTCAGCATTGGATCTACAACCAACTAGTACTATTGCAGTGATTATAACATTGTATTTATTTACCATCAACATGATGCAGGAACATATGTTTTGTGTAATTTCGATGTGAAACGCGATACATCTTACGCCTTACTTTTTTATATCTCCTATTTTTCTACCCCTTTTGCAAAGCCAGCCGCTCTTTTAACACCAAAATCACCTTTGATTACTTAATCAAGCTCAGCAATAATTTTGCCCGGTTAAATAGGGGCAGATTTTTAATTAGGCCGCTTTTTGCAAGAATACATCGATCGTTTAGACTGCTGATGAGGGCAGGGAGCTGCTTTCAAATCCACAAGACAGGAGGTGAAATTCGATGGCAGTAACCAGCACTTCTCTATCCAGCGACCTGGTCCTGGTGATGGACAATGGACTCAGCACATCCGGACAGGCACTCAGCAAGAACCGGACCTACAAGAACGTGAAAAGCGCCGCAACCAATGACGACGTTTACGCAGTCGCCGGGACCCTGATCGGGCTGCAGAGCAAAGCCAACCAGGCCATTCAACGCAGAAACACTGTAGAACTAAGAAACGTCTAGCGCGAGACCAGGTACAGCCTGTCAAGCAGGTAAACCCAGACACCAGAAGACTTCATAAATGAAGAAGTCTCCATAAAAAACTACGGAAAGGAGGAAATGAGGATGGCAGCACAGAGAAACCTGGAAATGGATTTCAATACCGAACTGGGAAAAAACCAGCGCATCAGAATCTATGATGCGAAGGAACCCCTTACCGGCGCCGAAGTCGCCACAGCGATGAACGACATCATCGCGAAGAACATCTTCACCGGCACCGGCGGCAACCTGACCAGTAAGGTCAATGCCCGGTTAGTAGTCACCGAAACCACTGAATTAAGCCTGGTATAGACCCATCCCAGGCATCATATCCCAGGGCGGGCGGGCAATTCCCGCCCGCTATTTTTATATATGAGAGGAGGAACCACCGTGAATGAGCTCTTAAACCTGATCGGCAATGTTGGTTTTCCCATTGCCATATCCGTCTATCTACTAATCCGAGTGGAGAACAAGCTAACCGATTTGACCGGTGCTATCAGTGAACTGCGCGAAGCCATAATTACCCTGCCCCGGGAAAAATACTGGTCAGCACCATCACCCTACCCAACCAACGGACCGACAATTAAACAGGAGTATGTATGAAGCAGTAGAGTCAGGTGGATACAGTCCCCTGACTCTCTTGTGTCAATAAGTTAACAAAAAGTAAGTTAACAGCCTGACGTCTTTTTCACATTATCCCTGATCCATTTGGTCAGTTCTGGTTTGGTTAACTCCCCTGCTGCTAGCTGCAACATTATCGCGTATGTTTCCTTCTCTCCAGCTATTAGTTCCCATCCATTAAGCTGTAAGAATGTATCCATTGCCACCAGGGCAATACGTTTGTTCCCATCAATAAAGGCGTGATTTTTACAAAGATGAAACCCATAAGCAGCGGCCATTTCCATAATATCAAGATGCAAGTATTCTCCGTTCATGGTCACGCAGGCTTGTGATAATGCAGATTCAAGCAATCCTTCGTCCCGCAGCCCAGTGCCCCCACCATACTCGCCGATCAACTTTTGGTGAAAATATAGAATTACATCTTTGTTTAAAAACTTTATCTTATTCATTTGGCTAATTCTCTTAACACATTCCTATATTTACCGTTAGTATTCCTGAATGCCTCAGCCCAGTCGCTAAAATCAGGATCATATGCCATCAAACGAATTCCTTCGGGCTCCTCAATAATTTGCACCAAATCATTTTCTTTCAGGTACAACCGTTCAATTGTCTCCTTAGGTAAGATAACACCCAGACTATTGCCAACTTTTCTTATCTTTAATGTAGTCATTGGCCAGCACCTCCATCTCGTTATAACTATTATTATAACTCACCGTTGGGATTATTCTCAAACATATTTCAATAAGATTACCGCCAAACATCTTATCTGTGTTCCTTAAGGTAGTATATTTGTTGACGGATGTCTTCCAGGGTGTAGTAGAAGTAGAGACCGGCGTTGATAATGGTTTGCTCGTCGGGACGGAGAGCTTTTGGAGATTGACGGTAGGCTAAAATACGCTCTCCCAGGCGCTGCATCTTATCAACAGTACCACGCGGGCTTAGTATAGAAATCTCCCGTCCATCCTTTAATTTCAGGATTGAGCCCTGCTTCCCATTAGGTATCACATCCCCAATATAGCGCACATCCACATAACCGTAGACATTATCATTTTTGGTCAGACGCTTCCTCATTTTTAACGGCACAAAGACCCGGTCATCGCTCAGATAAAAAGGCATCACACCCTGACGCTTCAGCACACCCTTCAAAAACTCCCGCTGGGCTGACAGGTCAATGGCGTATAACTTGCCCAGGGCCAGTATTGCTGAATAAAGCACCCGGGAATCAAGAACTTCTCCCTCCTGTAAGTACAGACGGGTCGAATTACCAATCTCCGTGTAAAGCGGTTGAATTCCGATAATCTGATCTTTAATCCTCTCCAGCTGTATCCTGGCCATTCCTCATACCCCCTATCCCCCTAAAAACAAAGCCAATCAATGCAATCTTTTACGCCTTCTCTCTTGAATATCTCTATTTGTTTTTACCAATATAACCAAGCCGCACATAGAAAAATAATTTGTAAAATATTTCCATCAGTTACTATCTTTACTACTTTTATCTGCTCCGCCTTTCACCAGGAATCTCGGTAAGGCATTATCCATTGGTTAGCACTGCTTATTCCTGCTTCAGAAGCTAATTGAACGTCTGTTAATGGTAATCTAAAAATACCTCTGTACCTGTTCTTGCTTCTGATACCCCAACATGCTAAGCAATGCTGTGGCTACTGGACATTTTCCCGACTACGAAGTCAGAGCCTATGGTTCCGGGGTAAACGGGAGATCAAATTCATACTCTGATCTAGATCTAGTTGCAATCAGCAAAAAAAAGATAGATCTAAAGCTAATGTTTCAAGTCGAAGAGGCATTTGAAGAATCAACTTTGCCTTTCAGGGTAGATTTACTTGACTGGAATGCTATTTCGGAGAGCTTCCACAAGATCATTGAACAAAAATATGAAGTTATACAGGCAAGAAACATTCTTAGCAATCCTCGCAGATAAAGGGTATGTCTATAACTTTAAAGCCTGGAACTTAACAGAGCTCCTGATTATTGTAAAAATCGAGCTTAATAATCCGTCGAACCTTAACAAAAATAAGTTAATCGTCTGACGTCTTTATGTTTGAATAATCGCTATTCATTGGCTATAATTAGAACACAATTCTATTTTTACTCTCTCTAATAAAGCAGTAAGGGAGACGAGGAAAATGAGTATTTCGCCCAAACATTCAGATAAACTATACACTTACAAAGACTATTTAAGCTGGCCCGATGAGGAAAGGTGGGAAATTATTGACGGTGTCCCTTATTTGCTGGCAGCTCCAGGAAAGGAACACCAGACTGTTTCTATGGAGCTTAGTTGGCAACTACATTCCTTTTTCCGTGACAAAGACTGTCAGGTTTTTGCTGCCCCCTTTGATGTACGTCTACCGCGGGGGGAAGAAAAAGACGAAGATATTGACACTGTAGTCCAGCCTGACCTGAGTATAATATGTGATCAGGGTAAACTAGATGAGCGCGGCTGCAAGGGAGCTCCGCACCTGGTCATCGAAATCATCTCCCCATCAAGCGCCAAAAAGGAACTGAGTGAAAAGTTCAACCTCTATGAACGTAGCGGAGTTAAGGAATACTGGGTAGTGTTTCCTAAATTCAACACGATTGTGGTCTACAGCCTGGACAGCCAAAATAAATATCAAAAAACCGGAGAATTTTCCCCCGGCCAAATAATGAGCAGCGATCTCTTCCCCGGCCTCGGAATAGACCTAGGCAGAGTTTTTGGAGTCCTGGATAACAAATAAAAATAAATTGGTGTCCGGCAACCCAACACACACAACAGAAGGTGATCTCCATGGTTCTGCTACCCTAAAATAGCCCTTACATCTTCGAACGTTTTCAGGTCAAATATGGCTTCTGCCAACTGCTCCAGTTTCTCTTCGGATAAGGTTCTGACCTTGTTTTCAATAGGACTGCGATTCTTGCCCGTCAGTATTTTTCTTGTTTTTTACATTACCAGAGAGTCTGATAATCCTGCCAGTGGTGTTTCTTTAGCTCCAGGGTTAGAAAATGGAAATCCAATACCGGCATAAATGGAAACTACAGACTAAACTGATCCGGTTCATCTCTTTTTCCCGGATAACTAAATACTGCAATAGGTAGTATACGGCAACGATGCATCTGATAGAGCCTGTTGAAATAAACAAACATTCAAAGGTCGTCCTGCAAAAGCGGTATTTGACATTCGTGAAGATCTGAACGCATGCGACAATACGAGATAATTATTGCGCCTGCTGCAGAAAATGATCTGTAGGAGATTTTTTGTATATTGCTACTGAATAAACGTGGCTGCTGCAAGGGAGCCCCTGATATAATTATAGAAATACTGTCCTATTCCACCGCCAAAAAAGGATCTTAATGAAAAATTCAACCTGTACGAGCAAGCAGGTGCAAAAGAATATTGGGTAGTCTTCCTTGGTGAAGGGGTAGTAGAAGTCTACAATTTGCCCATCACTTCTCGTAATCAAACACAAGCAAATTCATTCCTTGATAAGTTGGTGTCAGGCACCGGAAGCCTCCTACTGCAAAAATTCCTTCTTGAGTAGATCTAAATAAGCAATCCCATCTTCCACCATAATAGCACCCAAGGTAACACCCGAGGTTAGGACAGTGATTAGCTCCAACGCGACGTTAATCCGATTAATGAAACTGCCAGAAGAATTGAGTTGGTTTAAATACCCATCCAAAATATTCCTATTCGTCATATCCAAGCACCGCATTGTTTTGTTTTCAACCCAATTTTCCAACATCTTTATCGACAATTTATTAATCGGACCCGAATTTTTATTCGTATAAAACTCGATAATATTAATGAAGATAAGAAGTATCACAAGCAACAACCCGATAGCAATTAAGGGTGGATTATCCAGCACATTTCCGACAGAACCAATAAGTTTATCGTAGCACAGAGCTATAGCGCCCCAGGCAAGGACAAATAATGACAACCAAAACATCAAGGTCTGCAGCATGAAATTCGTATTCGAATCGAAGTCAGTTTGTAATTTGTCTATTTGGTCATCGAGCATACTGGCATAAGATTCAATCAGGCTTATTTTGTTAGAATTTGCCTCGAAAGAGTAACATACCCGCTGCTGAAGTTGCGCAAAATATTCGTGTTCCTCCTCGGAAGCTTGTCGTTGAACTGTAAATTGCAAACGTTCAAAACGTTCTGAAAACAGAATGCTCTTGTTTCTTACATTAAGTTTCGTAAAATTTAACAGGGAACTAAACTGTGCATTTAGCTCCAGTAAATTAAAAAAAAGTGTATATCCTTGATTTTTCTTTAGGAAGTTGAACCGGGGCATTATCAAAAATAGAGTTCTGATCATTGGCCACGTCTCCCCAATAAAATCCGTTGCCCTTTTAAGAAATTGGTTATTGCTAAACGCTAGCACTGTTTCCCTTTCAAACTCCATACCCCTAACGAAGAACAGTATTTCCGTATGGATAATATCAAGCAGTCTGCTCCGGGTTGTTGTACTTTCATCATAGTAATGGTCAATCTCCCGATCGATAACATAGATTAGATCGAACACCCGGTTCAATTGATCAACGGCATTAAGATCAGCTTTTTTATAAGCAATCTGATAAAACCTATGGTAGGTATCGCCTAAAACCCTTTTCCAATTATCTTTATCCGGTCTGCAACAGGCCTCTTCTGCGCAGTTAAGGATGGGGATGGGATTCCTGATCGTGATCATTTCTTCGTATTCCTCAATCTTTGATTTTACGGAAAACTGCCAATTCAAATGTGGTTGTACGCTAGCATAACTAGCAATTAACTTAGCATCTATTTTTTCCTGAATTTGATGGAGCAATCCAAGCGAAAGATCCTGATCATTATCAGCTGGAACGTATTGAAGCAATAATAACAAGAAACTTTTTTGTTCATATCGTGCAAATCTGGCAGAAATATTAATTAGATCCAAATGCCCCTCATCAAATGTAATAAATGCAGACCTAATTCTTCCCTGACTATCCGTGGGAATTTCTAATAAGGCCTGAGAAACCGTTGAGTACCAATTACGCGCCTGGTTTTCGCTTAAACATACGGTCATAAAATGTCCTTTAGACAAGTACTCGACGCCAAATAAATCTCCTATTTCGCGGATCCAGCAAGCGTCATCTTGGCTTCGATCCACTTCCACTTTCCAAATATAATACATTTCTAAAGCCACCTCCCCTGCCGTCCTATTTAGTATTGTAACACATTACCAGATTATAGCAGGCCAAACGGAAGCTAATATCCAGCTGAAATCTGGTTTTTTGGAAAAATATATATCTTACTATGCCGTTACTAATTATAGCCCTGCTGTCCCATACGGAAATTCAGAACCACCTATGCAGCATTTTAATCATCCCAAAGACATCCTGACCTTACTTCTATTTTTGTCAGTTGAGCACTCATCCCACAAAAAAAATCCCCTACCAGCGTTCAACAGACGGCGATCTGTATGGTAAATAAGTTAACCTCTGGATTAACGTATTGACGTTCCCATATTTGGAAGTTATTATTAGGATGGTAGCCATTATTTGGGAGGACAATATGGCCATATTGGTAAGCGGCGGGGCTGGGTATATAGGCAGTCATACCTGCGTAGAACTCTTAGACGCAGGTTATGAAATCATTGTTTTTGATAATTTCATTAACTCCAAGCCCGAAGCCTTAGAAAGAATAAAACAAATTACTAACCAAAACTTCAAATTCTATGAAGCGGATCTCTTAGATCGAGCAGCTATGGAGCAGCTTTTTGCAGAAAACGATATCGAAGCAGTAATACATTTTGCCGGACTAAAGGCAGTTGGCGAATCAGTAGAAATACCACTCAGGTATTATCATAATAATGTCAGCGGCACCCTGATCCTCTGCGAAACCATGGCTAAATATAATGTCAAACGCCTAGTTTTCAGCTCATCGGCCACTGTTTACGGCAACCCTGCGGAAGTTCCAATCAGAGAAGATTTTCCCTTATCTACCACCAATCCCTATGGGAGCACCAAACTAATTATTGAAAATATCTTAAGAGATCTCTATACATCTGATCCGGATTGGAGCATCGCCCTACTTAGATATTTCAACCCAATCGGCGCCCATCAAAGCGGCCTCATCGGGGAAGACCCAAACGGCATTCCCAATAACCTGATGCCCTATATCGCCAGAGTAGCAGCCGGAAAACTGGAAGCCCTCAGCGTATTCGGCAATGACTACCCCACCAAAGATGGAACCGGCGTAAGAGACTATATTCACGTGGTAGATCTCAGCCAAGGGCATATTAAAGCACTACAAAGAGCAATGCAGACACAGGGTGTAGAAGCCTATAATCTAGGCACCGGCAACGGGTATAGTGTACTTGAAGTATTACAAACCTTTGAAAGAGCCACCGGACAGAAGGTAAATTATAGAATGGCACCTCGGAGGGCTGGAGATATTGCTGAATGCTATGCCGACCCAACCAAGGCAAAAAAAGAACTCGGATGGGAAGCCAACCGAGGATTAAGTGAGATGTGTGCTGATTCATGGAAGTTTGTGAGAAGCCGACAAATTTCACCACCCATCAATTATTCTCTTTCAATGCTGCCGCTTCCTCATAAAACTGCTTAACTACCGTATCCCCAATCTCTGCATCAGCCTTCATTTTATTAATTTTAGCATTAAATAGATTAGCCAGGATAATATGAACCACTATAAGTACAATAGCAACCCCGATACTTATACCTAACAAATAATTACTATAAGTCAATGCCACCACCGCCACTATACCTAGTAACAGATTAATGAACAAAACCGTAGATGTAACCTGCCTATGAGAATAACCTGCCTGAACTGCTAACTGATAAACATGGCTACGGTGAGCTTCATACAGTTTTTCTCCTTTACTCAGTCGCTTGATGAGCGTCACTGTGGCATCTATTACAAATACACCCAGCAGCATAATCCATATAATAAACGGTATTGCTCCACTCTGTTCCGACCACATAGCCATAACTGCAAAGATATATCCCAAAAAAGCACTGCCCACGTCACCCATGAATATCTTGGCCGGTGGCCAATTCCACAGCAGAAACCCTAACACCGATGCAGCTAGCAAAAAGCATAGTTCAGCAAGACTAGACGAATGCTGCCATACGAGCAATAATCCACAAATTAACGCTGCGCTTACAGCTTCAGTACCTGCGATCCCATCTACTCCATCCATAAAGTTATACAAATTAATCAGCCAGACCGTACCAATGACAGCTACTATACTACCTATCCAGGATAGTTGCAGCTCAGCAAATCCAATTGACATAGTCGAAAAACCACCCAGCCAGAAAACCGCCCAAGCAGCAGACAGAAACTGAAAAATAGCTCTCGCTCGTGCAGTAAGCCCATTCTTGTCATCCATCCAGCCCAGCACAGCGACTAGGGCACCACCGCCAAGCAGAGCCAGGCCAATAGATACAGAAATAATATTAAAAAAGCCCAAAACAATTACAGAAAAAAGAAAAGGGATTACCAATCCCAGGCCCCCTCCTCGCGGAGTAGCTATTATATGAGAACTTCTGGCATTAGGCATATCTAAAATACCTTTTTTCAGAGCATGATTTTTCACCACATAAACCAGTATACTAGAAGCTAACATAACTCCAAGAAAAACTATTACCTTAAGATAAATAGCCATTAAACAAATCTCCCCACACCGAAAAAAATATTAAACAGCTCTATTATTTCCCCTCAAAATATCAATTAACTTGTTCATAAATATACCTTTCGCGAAGTGCTCTTCATAATATTTCCTGGCATTAAAACCTAACGCGCCATGGTTTTCTGTGTTCAAAGCAAATACTTTTATAATGTCAGCTAAAGCAGCATGATCCTCAGCGTTACAACAATAACCACAATCCGCTTCCTCTATAACTAGACGAGTTTCCCCATCTATTGCACCAATTACAGGTTTTCCTGCCGCCATATACGATTGCACTTTGTTTGGTAGGGTATACGATATTTCTTTATTGGCTTTTAACGTCACCAGGAATGCATCAGCCATTGCATAAAATCTAGGCATTTCATCCATAGGACGTTGTCCATAAAAGATTACATTAATCAAGCCCATTTCTCGGGCAATTTTTTCACATTTTGCTCTATTCGATCCGTCCCCCACAATATGCCATCTGAGATTATCCATTTCTTTTATCTCATTTGCAGCATAAATGATGGTCTCTAAACTCTGCATTTCACCAATATTGCCCGCAAACACAAGATTAGTGATTTCGCTTTCAGTAATTTTTGCTTCAATATTCTCAAACAAGCTCTCCGCATAAACAGGCAAATACTGAATATCACTATCAATTCCAATAACATCTTCGAAATACTTCCCAAACTGTTTAGAACTGATGGCTACCTTATCAGCCCGTTTATAAATATATCGACTAAGTGCTAACAGCATTTTGTAGACGAGGCCATCCGGTTTTAAACCTGCAGCCACAATACTCTCTGGCCAAAGGTCCTGACAATACAAACACAAGGGTTTCCCTGCAATTTTCTTTAGCAACAATGCCGGGAATGCCATTGTTATCGGTGAAAGTTGCCAAACAAGGATAACATCAAAATTCTTCCTTAAAAATAAAGCTCTTACAGAAGCACATATCACAAAACTAATATAATTTAAGGCAAGTCTCAGTTTTCCTTTGCCTCGTGCAACCAAAGCGCTTCTAATGACCTGAACTCCATTAATATTCTCATAATGTTTTTTGAACCATCGATAATCCTTATGAATAACACCTGATGGATAATTGGGAAGGCCGGTTAATACCGTTACATCGTGTCCAAGCTTCACCAGTTCAAAACAAATATCACTTACTTTGAACTGCTCAGGATAAAAGTATTGACAGACAACTAATATCTTCATCGCTGTTTTATCCCTAATGAATTATTTTTAGCCAGATATTCATTTACCTCTTCAACAATCCCATCCTCAAACGATAGCGGTGAATACCCAAAATCACGCATCGCTTCTTCATATCCAAAAGCCTTGTCTTCCAGCATGCGAAGTACCTGTTCAACCGATATAATGGCATTTTTATCAAAAGCATTGTAAACCTTTGCACTCATTGTGGAGATCCACAATGGAATCTTTACGATTACGTTTTTTCTTCCTAAAGTATTAGAAACGATACTAACCAGATCAATATATGCTAAAGGCTTTTTCCCGGGCAAATTGTAACTCTTATTAAATGTAGCATTCCGGTTCAAAATTACATCATAATACGCATTTCCAAGATCACGGGCATGAACAGGCTGCATCAAGTTGTTACCTTCACCAAACATAGGGAAAAACTTAATTTTATGTAGAAAGGAAATAAGCTTATACATGTTTTGATCTCTGGAAGAACCATATATCATGGTAGGCCTTAACACCGTAATACTTATTCGATCTCTGAACTTCAATACATATTCTTCAATATTTATATATTCTTCTGAAGCACTCTTATATTTTGAATACCTTCCAGTGGTATGCACTAATATTGCCCACTCCACACAATTATGTACTGCAGCACTTACAACATTTTTAGAATAAAAGATAGAAGCAATGTGTAATACCATTTTACATCCCGACATGGAAGCAGTAAGAAATTCTTGATCATTTAGATCTCCAACAACCGTTTCAATATCAAGTCCAGTTCCCTCTAAAAATGTCTTATCGCTGTCCTCTAAAACTACGCACCTCAGCTTACCCCTATAGTTGTCTTTTACTAATCGTTCGAGAAACCAGCGACCCGAATGCCCAGTGATACCTGTAACATAAAGCATTTTGCCCTCCCCCATCGCATTAGGATCTAATAGTTGTGGCTATCTTTTAGAAATCTTCAAAAGACTTAATCTCAATTTCTTTGATTTGGCGTTCAGCATCTAAGTTCAACAGATCGTATTAACAAATAACCTCAGCATGAATCATCCTGGCTCCCGTTGTACGGCATACCAGAGGCACCCAATGAGGAAGCAACGAATTAGAATAGCTGTCCATGAATCACTGACCTGATGTAATTGCTTTATCAAGCCTATACAACTTATTGCACTATCCGGCTGCATTGCTTGCCGACCATGTTTTTCATCTTTTTTGGCGACATAAAGTATTCGCCACCTGGAAGGGAGACGAATTTTGAGAAGGCCATTAAGCACCTCCCTGTTAACTGAAATTATACCATTTATACCATGCAGATTCCATTGTTTAGCTATTTTGTTTGCTTTTTACATCAAGAACAATACATTGCTCGTGATGAGGCTGCCGGATTCCCATGGCCCTTACCTGAAAAGCTTGATGACGCAGCATTTAAAGAGATGTACTTCCCTTCTAACCAACCAAAACCCTGATACTTTCCAGTCGGAACCAGACTTTGAGTACATCCCAGAGAATTATTACGCAAGTGGTTTACCCCCCTATCATTTGTGGACTGAGTTAAAACAGCAGAATTATGGTGTTTACCGTTAAAACATTTATGTAAACTGCACCGTCAGTGGCAGAGCAAATTGGATGCTGCGTAGTGCCACTATGCTGGAGAAAGGATGTGAGTTCCTAAAAAGCAAAAGTATTAATTTGCATAATGTTCATATTTTTTATTATATGTTAATATTTACAAAACGGGGAATTTAAAAAAATGAATGAGGTAATAAGATGTACGACGAAAAAGAGTCTGGGAGAAATTATATTAATGATATACCATATCAAGATGAATTGACCGTTGATGTTGCCATCATTGGTGCTGGAACAGGCGGAGTGGCAGTAGCTTATGCTTTAAAAGGCCATGATATTGTTATTGTTGACGGAAATACAGTGTTAGGAGGTAATGCAGTTGCTTCACGGGTTAACACATGGATACAAGGATTACCTGCACCTTACTTAGACATTATATATACTGAATTGCATAATGATGGTAATGTTACAGGAGAATATGATAAGAGTTGGCTTCCTGATAATTTTGCACTTACAACTCCTACAAATGATCTAATTTTTGATGTTGCTGCACTGGCTAAAAAATATAATGCTGATTTAGTGGCAAGTGGCGTTAATATAATGTTAAGCCATGCATTTTTAAGCGTTGGTGAAATGGCTGATGGTGTTGTTAAATCTGTTTATATAAAGAAATTAACAACGGGTAATATAATAAAAATCAAAGCAAATTGGTTCATCGATTCTACAAATACTGGCATTCTGTGTCGTTCAGCAAAAAATGCTTATGAATATGGGCGCGATGCACAGGCAACATATAATGAATCACTTGCAATGACAACGCCGACCCAAGATATGAATGAACCATCTTTATTCTTCCAGATAGAAGAAGGATATGACGATTCTGCCATATTAGATAAAGTAACTACTGTATATATAGATAATAAAGATACAATTATTAAGCCTGATTATATTAAAAATGACGGCTATTTTAGCGAAATATTCGAGGAGTGTTGGGTAAATCCAATGACCGGATGTGGGTATAATGGATCTGATGTTTTAAAGCATGATCATAGTGATATGCTTAAGCTTATGAAAACAAGAACTCTTGAATATTGGAAATATATTAAATTATTAATAACGCAGGCACACAATTTAGGTAAAACGGGTTATCTTGGAGGTTGGGATATAACAACAACGTATAATAAAGGATTTGTAAAATTTGCTGATGATTTTGGCATTAGAGAAAGTTATAGAATTAAATGTGAAGGCACACTTACTCAAAATGACCTAAGTGCTTTAATAAGTTCAACTTCAATATCCGATTTTATAGCTTGTGGAAGTCATAATGTAGATATGCACATAACTGATGGATTAGGAGATATAACAACATTTAATAGCACTAATTTACGACCTTATGGCATAAGCTATTCTTGCATAATTCCTAAGAATTTAAAAAATGTTTTAATTGCCTCTATAGCTTATGGAACGTCACAAATCGCTCTTGCATCTGCAAGAACTAACAAAGTTATAAGTCAGCTTGGATGGGGTGCAGGGAATGCCATAAAACTATGCCTTGATAAAAGATTAGAGGATGTTAGAGATGTTATAAGAGGTGGTTATATTGAAGAATTGCAGTCAGATACATATACTAAATTTACTACTCGGTTAGCAGAATTAGAAAGTAAAATGAAAAAAAATTTCTAATTAGTTCGCAATAGGATTACTAGGAACCAAGACCCACACGAAATGTATGCAAATTTTTTTGAAGTTTAAGACAGTTTTCAAAGTCCGTTTCAGCTTTTGGGAGGTTGTATTAAACTCCGTGTAAATGGCAAATATTACAAATAAAAAGGGAGTGC
>CAZEDT010000027.1:33894-49467 GCA_964510795.1 uncultured Syntrophomonas sp. | reverse complement strand
CGACGTCCAAGGATGGACTAGTGTCGCGGTGCCAAGGATGGCAAGGAGCGACCGCTGTCGCCTAAAGGCTCGGCGTAAGCCGATTTTTTTTATCTTAGTTTATAATAATTCAAATATTTTTCTTTTTCTTAGTGTCTGCATTATAATAAAACTCTGATGATATGGGTAATACATAATAAAGCCTCCGAAATATATGGATTTTTTTTGAACTTTATCCGATAAGTTCTATAGTAGCATTAGACCTAGAATAAGGGCTGGGGAAAGCAGGTGACGTGGTGCGAAAAATACCCCTGGATTATTGCCAGGAAGGAATGTTGTTAGGCCGTAGCATTATAGATAGTGAAGGAATGGTGCTCCTTAGAGCGGGTGTAGAGCTTGAAGAAATCTACATTAATCGGCTCTATGATCTGGGCATTCGCTATATCTATATTCGCGACGATAGTCTTGGTGAAACCGATGAGATCGAAGATGTAATCTCTGAGGAAACTCGCATTACTACCGTTAAGATGGTTAAACAAACCTTTAGCAGCCTGCAATCCAACCGAAAGATAAATACCCCAGCTCTGCGTTTGGTAGTAAATCGTATGCTGGATGAAATCCTGGATAATAGCAATGTATTGTTGAGCATCACAGATATTTCTTCGTTGGATGATTTTGTTTTCTACCACTCAGTCAGTGTCTGCACACTGTCCATCATGACCGGGATCACCCTTGGTTATGATGATACTAAGCTTAAGGATCTGGGTATAGGTGCTCTGCTCCATGATATCGGCAAATCCAAGCTAGATCCAGAAATTATAAAACATGAGGGAGATCTAAACGAAGAAGAATTGGCCCTCCTGACCAAGCATCCTGAATTAGGGTTTTCGATTCTCAGAGGCCATGCCGATCTCTCCTTACTTTCGGCTCATGTGGCTTATCAGCATCATGAGCGCTGGGACGGCAAAGGCTACCCGCGTCAGCTGGCAGGCACTGCTATCCATGAGTATGCCCGAATTGTAGCTGTAGCTAATATTTATGATGAGCTAATGGCTGACCGACCCAACCGACCTCCTTATGAAGTTAGCCAGGCTATTAACCTTATCAAGCTTATGTCCGAAGTTTATTTTGATCCGCGCATAGTAACCGCTATGATTTCTAATATTGCTGTATATCCAGCCGGTGCTATCATTCAGCTAAATACCGGTGATATTGGCATTGTTACTCATATTAACAGTGAAGTTCCCCACCGGCCAGTAGTACGGATTGTGGTAGATAGTAACCTGCGCCTGGTACGCAACCCTCACGAGATTGATCTGGGGAAAATGACCACCATAATTCCGGTACGGTCTATTAGCGAGCGGGAGCTTAAGCAGTTATTACCAGGATCTCGGGGCGATTAGGGAGGATGTACTAAGGTGGCAGTAATTAATAATGACCAGCAGGGACAGCCAGAAATTGAGCTGCTTCAAAAAGAAAATGCTCGTCTCAGAGCGCAAGTTCAAGCATTGCTAAATAAAACCAGCTATGAAAAACAGCTGTTAACCAACCATATTCGATTTATGCAAAAAATTAATATAATTACCTATGCATCTGACCTGGAATGGTCACCCGTTGCTTATCATGGTGCAGTTAAAGAAATATCTGGTTATGATCCCAGCCAGTTTTTAGATGGACTGTTAAAATGGGAACAACTGGTCCATCCTGAAGACTTGCCCTCTTTCCTGACCTACCGTCAGAATTTATTAAAACAGCCAGAAAGCAACCAAATGGTTGAGTACCGTATAATCTCAGGTGAAGGCCAGATAATATGGCTTAATGATATGGCTGCACTGGTGAATAACATACCCGGCGGCACGCCATCTATACACGGGCTGCTGCTCGATGTTACCCGGCGAAAGTTAGCGGAAGAAGCCCTGTTGGAACGGCAGGCGCATTTGGACAGCATTCTCAATTCCATGCAAGATGTGATCTGGTCTGTAACTCCCGATACTTTTGATCTATTGTATATTAATCCAGCCGCTGAAAAGCTTTATGCTTCTGCTGACGAGTTTACCGGCGCAGTCTCACCTTTAATCTCCATAGGTCAAAAAGAGCTCCTGCTGGAAAATTTCAGCACTCTGCTCTCCCGAGGCAGTTTTGAAGCTGAATACTGCATAAACCTTCCCAACGGCGATAAACGCTGGTTACAAAGACGGGCTCACTTTGCCCGGGATGCCCATGGTTTGGTAGCTCGTATTGACGGCAGAGACACTGATATTACCCAACGCAAACAGACCGAGGAGGCCTTGAGGTATATAAGCCTGCATGATAGTCTAACCGATTTGTTTAATCGTTTCTACTTTGAGGATGAACTGCAGCAGATTGATAACCATGCTTTTCTAGAGGCAGGTTTGATTGTTTGCGATGTAGACGGGTTGAAAACAATCAATGACAATTATGGTCACGAAGCTGGTGACCGCTTGCTGGTGCAGTGTGCAACCATACTCAAAAATTGTTTTAAGACCAATGATGAAATTGTCTGCCGGATCGGCGGCGATGAATTCACCGTAATAATTAAAAACTGTTCTCCAGTATGTCTGGAATCAGCTGTCGCTAAGCTGCGGCAGGCCATAGTCCAGTACAACGAATCTAATCCCGAATTCCCCATAAGTATGTCCATCGGCCAAGCCTTAAAATTATTACCTAACACCAAAATGAGCGAGGTGTTCCGTAAGGCTGACGACCTGATGTATATTGAGAAGTTCTCTACTCGCTAACCCTTAGCCAAAATACCAAGATAATTCTGCATTATGCAGACAATATCGTAATCCTTCTACAAAAAAAGTATGCAATAATTCTCCCTGCCCGGGGAATAGTATGGGTATTAGCCCACGCTAATAACAAAGAAATTGAGGTGCCGGGTATGGGATTTATTCTAGGTTGTATAAAAAATAGCCGCTTCACAATATTCCTTACCATCCTTTTAGGATTACTAGGGCTTTATTGCTATTATATTCTTCCCAAGCAAGAAAGCCCTGAATTATCTGCACCTTTAGCCGTCATTACGGCTGTCTACCCAGGAGCTTCACCAGAAGATGTAGAACGGCTTGTGACCAGGCCAATCGAAGAAGATTTGCTTAAATTAAAGGCTTATGATCACTCCGAATCATATTCTAAAAACAGCGTGTCAGTGGTAGTACTGTACCTAAAAAATGATGCTGATGTGGCGAATGCCTGGCTGGATCTGGCTCGTCAGATGAGTGATATCCAAAGCAAATTGCCCAATGAGTTGCTTCCTGTCCAACTGAACACCAATCTAGCTGAAACAGCAGGTATAATCATCAGCTTGTCGGGAGACTCATCTTCTGAGGAAGAGCTGAGCAGTTATGCCAGGAAGCTGAAAGCTGAACTGGTTCGGGTTAAGGGGGTATCTCGTTTTGATATTCAGGGCGAGTATCAGCAAGAGCTGCTGGTTAAAGTAGATACGGAACGGTTAGCCAAGAGCGGCCTATCCTGGGAAGAATTATTAAATATCCTCAAAGCTCAAAATATAAAAATACCATCAGGATCTATAAAAAATAACTCTCGACTCATTAATGTCCTGGTACCTGGAGCTTACCATTCTATTGCCAATGTAGAAAATACCTTGCTGGGAATTTCCCCATTGACTAGAACTCCCATCTATTTAAAAGATCTAGCCACTATCAGCCTGGCTCCAGTCGAAAACTCAGTCCGTGTCCGCAATCAAGGTCACCGTGCGGTTCTGTTGGCCGGGTATTTTCAAGCCGACAAAAATGTTTTACAGATTGGCAAAGGTATAAGAGAAAGACTAGATCAGCTTAAGAAAGAAGCTCCACCAGGAATAATGATCGATGAGGTCCTATATCAACCCGCTGATGTAAGCCATTCTATAACTACTTTTATCCGTGATCTGATAATCGGTATACTGCTGGTTATCGTTGTAGTGCTGCTGGGAATGGGCCTTAGAAACGCACTCATTGCATCTACAGCCATACCTTTGTCTATTCTTCTAACGTTCATTGTTATGGTTCCACTGGGCATCAAAGTACATGAAATTTCGATTGCAGCCTTGATTATGGCATTAGGTATTCTGGTCGATGATGCTATTGTCATGACGGATGCCATTCAAGTACAGTTAGACCAGGGTAAAGACAAAATCGCAGCCGCTATGGATGGTCTTAGACAGGCTGCCATTCCAATATTCACCTCCACACTTACCACTATTGCTGCTTTTGCTCCCCTGTTGTTCGTCCCCGGCCCGGCAGGAGAGTTCTTGAAAAGCATTCCCCAGGTAGTTATCATAGCCTTAATAGCTTCTTTACTGGTGGCTCTTCTGCTAACACCTACCCTGGCGGTTCAGTTTTTTAAAAAGTCGATTAAAAAGCGCGATAACGGCTATCTGCGGAGGTTCTTCAGTAAATTCCTGGAACTAAGCATGCGAAGCAAGTGGACTAGTCTCATAGGGGCTTTTTTGGTTTTCTTACTGGCTATCTATGGAATCAAGTTTCTGGATCTGCAGTTTTTTCCTAAGGCCGACAAAAATATTATCCATGTAGATATCATGGGGCCACCTGCTTCCACTATTGAAAAAACAGAACAAATTACTGTCCAAGTGGAAGCATTGCTGGACCAGGAGCCAGAACTCCTCAGCCATACCAGCAGTATAGGCAGCGGATTGCCAAAGTTTTATATTACTCTGCCCGCTTCTCCCCAATCCCCTGATTTTGCTCAGATCATGATAAGGGTCGATCTGGAGCGAGAAGGGCGTTTCAAAAATTACGAAGAACTGGCTGCCCATCTGCAAAAACTAATCGACCGCCAGAAAATCGAGGGCCAGATAAGTGTTAAGTTACTAGAAAAAGCTTACCCCGGGCAGCCACTGCAAATTCGGGTAAGAGGAGAAAACCCCTCCCGTTTGGTGGAGGCAGCTAGCTCAATCAAGCAAAAACTATCCCAAATTGAGGGAAGCTTAAATGTGGTCGATGATATTGATCCGGAGGTAGAGGAATATCTGGTAGAGATACGGCCTGCACAGGCAAGTTTAATGGGCATCAGCAATTATGATGTCCAACGGCAGATGAATATTGCCCTGACTGGCTCCCAGGCATCAGTTTTCAGAAAGGCCGAGCAGGATTATGCTCTGGTAGTTCGCGGAAACATTTCTTCCCTAGAGGATTTAAAGTTATTGCCCATCAAATCTACCGCCACGGGAATGGTTGCTCAACTGCAGCAGATAGCCCAAATCAAGCAGCAGAAAAAAACTCCTACCATTAGAAAATATAACGGTATCCGGACGATAACTGTATCCAGTGATGTAAAACCCGCTTACAATGCTGTAAACATTGAAAACTCACTGCAGGATAAGATTAAATCCATTGACCAGCAGGGGGTGGAGTTAATCTATGAAGGAGAAAAGCGACGCATCACCGATAATTTCGGCAACCTGGCTAAATCAGCTATTTTTGCCATCTTTATTATTTATCTTATTCTGATGCTGCAGTTTAAATCCTTCGGACAACCCCTGGTCATTTTTATAACCATTCCTTTATCCTTGATCGGTTCCATCGCTGGCCTGTTAGTTTTCCGACAAGCTATGTCTTTTACGGCTCTATTGGGCATTATCAGTTTAATCGGTTTGGTGGTCAGAAATGCCATACTTTTAATCGAATATATTAATTCTGCCCGGCGCAGCGGCATGTCGGTGGATGCGGCCTGCAAATACGCCGTAGAGCTGCGCTTCCGTCCTATTCTTTTGACAGCCGTTACGGCAGTAATGGGACTGCTGGATCTGGCTCTATCCCGCAATCCCCTCTTTGTGCCAATGGCTATTGCCCTAATGTCAGGTTTACTGGTCTCAACCATTCTAACTATGGTAATCGTACCGGTCATCTACAGTCTTATAACCAGAAGCCGGGCAGAAGTATCTTAAAAGCAAATATTCAGCGTTTTTATCCAATCAGCCCAATCTCACCTCAAAAACGGCTTGCTATTTAAGAACTTTGACCTTCATAACCACCCCAGCACCGTCCACAGACATCTCGATCTCATTATCAGCCTTCAGGTTAGTAAATGGTATCACTGCACCATTTACGTCAGAAACAGCAACAGCTTCGTCAACCGGATAATTTTTGTTTTTCTTAATAACAATTGCTTTACTGCCAGTACTATTTACAATACTTTCTACCAGGCCTTTAACCTTCTTGAGTTCCGGGCGAGAGCTCACGATAATTTCCAGGGGCAATTCGTCATCAATCCCTTCGGGAATTAGGTCCAGGTAGGTCACCTGCACCTTATCCCCCCGGAACACCGTTCCCATACGATTGCCGTCCTTGTCAACAACCCGAGCCCGATCCCAGTAATTGAACCACGAAGGCTTGTTTTTCGAGGCTGCTTTTTCCTCCAGGTTCAAAGTACGCGCGGATAGCCTTTGTACCGTGCCAGAAATGCTCAGGGTCTTCAGTTCGCTCACTCGCACCACTTTATCCCCACTTAGATAGGCCTTGACAAAGGTACCCGTTTTCAGTGATTTAAAGCCTTTGCTCTGGGTTTTCAGGCTTTCCAGGCTGGCCTCCGCAGCCAATGGCAGACGCCGGTCCTTACAATCCAGATCGCAGAGCACCAGTAAACTATCCTCACCCAGTACCACTGACTTTACTGTACCAATCAGCTCCTGCTCCGATTCAGGGGTTGGGATTTTTCCCAGTATGCTGATAACACTCACCTGCTTCTTCTGGTTCAGATATAGCCTAACCCGGCTGTTGACCGCCTCCTGATAAAAACACTCCTGTCCATCACGAAAACAAATCAGCTGGGGATCAAGCTTAAGCTTCTGAACTCCCTGCAAAGAAGCCAATTCCAGCTCAGCAGTTTTCCCCACCAGACTTAAACTCTTTACCCAGCCTTCCATCTGCCGGCTCCCTTTATTGCCTGTATTATTATTCCATTCTCCATCGAGAAGCTTGACAAGTACAACTGCTGCTTCGCCTCGTTTTAACGCTTGCCCCGGTCGGAAAGTTCCATCAGCAAAACCGCTCATTATTCCGTACTGATTTAACCCACCAATATAGGCCCGGGCTTCAGGGCTGGTGTCGGCCAGATCTGAAAATCTGATCTGATCTTCTCCTGAGGAGGCTGGTTCGGCAGCAGGCAGGCTTAGTAAACGCCCCAGGAGGAACGCCACTTGCTCACGGCTGGCGGGTGCATTATGTTTAAAATTACTCCTCCACACCTCAGGAAGCAATTGCTTTTCCACGGCTGCATCCAGATAATTTTGTCCCCAGGGTACCACCGGAATGGCCGGGTTGCGCGTTGGTTCACCTTTTTTAGGACTCTTTACTTTGTCCAAAGAATAACCCTGGGCTTTCATAAACAATACCAGGGCTTCCATCTGGGACAAATCCTGATCGGGCTTAAAACTTTGATCAGGGTAGCCCTTGATCAAGTCGCAGCAATACGAAGTAAGTACTGCCTCCTGAGCCCAGTGCCCCTTAAGATCAGAAAAGCGCGATATGGCCTCAGCCGGTTTTATCCAAACCAGGCAAGTAAGCAACAGGACTAGCCCTATCATCTTCATTCTATAGCGCTTCATCAATATCTTCATGTTAGTCCTGCCCTTCTATAGGTTCTATACAAAAATATGACTCTCTCCAAATTCATCGGCGGTTTTTTATTCACCTAAAGACTGGGTACAATAATTGGGCAGCTTAATAACCTTCGGAAGCTTATTCACAACAACTCTATGCATCCTTAAATTTGTCCTGCAATTTGTACAGGCTGCCCTTATTAGTTATGACATACATAGTTCCGTCTTTGGTGATAAAAGGAGCCCGTTCAATCGAACCATCCAATTTGCGCTCCCATATCATTCGTCCCGACGGATTCAAAGCATATAAAGAACCCTCGCTGCTCCCGGCATAGATTCTTCCGTTTATTGGGCTTATGGCTACCGGAGATTCTAATTTATAGAGGCGATTATTCCATAATACCGAACCGTTACTGACCCGGTAGGCATAAATCTCACTATTAGCATTTACATATATAAGCTCGGCGTTTAGAACCGGAGCGCTGAGTTCTTTTTCAATTTTTAGTGACTGCTCCCAAACAGGACGGTTGCTGTCGTATTTAAAACAGAAGAGCTTGCCCGGCAGGAGTTTAGACTTGGTTTTGTTCTGACTATTGGAACTCTTGTTATAGCTGACACTGGCATAAAGCTGGCCCTTACCGTCAGCTACCAAATAGACTTTCGAGATATCTCCCAGCCAATAGGACCACAGGAATTTACCCTGGCGATCGATAGCTGCCAGGCGGTAGGCAGCTTTGTTGCCAAATACCACATAAAAAGCCAGCTCATCTCCAGCACAGGCTAAAAATTCTCTCTTATTTGAGCTTTTGGTGCTATAAGTCTCGGCTGAATCCCACGGAAAAAGGCTCCAGGCATAATGCCCGCGCGTATCTAGCGCATAGAGCGCATCCGGCAAAGGGAAATAAAGAAGTTGATTAGGCCCTGGTGACAATAAAGGGCTCTTCCCTCCTTTAACCGCAGGAAAGCTTGAAAAGCTCCAGCCCTTCATCCCGTTGGGAAGAGTTTCCTGGATGGAGGCAGAACTGGCTGCATAGATAGACCCATACGGATCTATAATCGCTTTGCCAAAATTGCCGCTGCTGCACTTGGCTTCCCAAACAACTTTCCCCAGCGGAGTAATAGCCGCCTGTTTACTGGCTGCTGTAAAAAGGAGATTGCCATTGGGCAACAGCAGCAGATCTTCAGTATTTTTACCCACAGCAAGTTTCCACTGCAAAGCAGCTGACTGTTGATCCTCAATAGATGGGTTATAGATTTCCAGCTTAGCAGTAGCTGCCATGGCATTCGTACCCAGTAAGAGGATAATAATTAAACTTAGGATTATGCGCTTCAGGAATATATTCCCTTGCCTTCTACTTACCAAAATCTTTAAATGGCAGCAGAGCCTGTCCAAGAATTTCATAATCACATTTACTGCAGGCCACACATCTCTCTACATGGCACCCGGTATTAAAAAAGTCTTCAAAATGATTCCGAACTACTCTGGCTAATCTGTGCAGTTGCTCTAATTCCTGGCCTTGTTCCTTAATGGTATTAATATATTGCTCTTCCCTCGTTTTTAGTTCGGCATGCTCGGTGCGCAGGGCAGATAGCTCGGCCTCCATTTTTAATAGCTCTGCCTCAGCAGAAGACAATACTTTTTCCCTTCTCTGGTCGTTCATTTAGTTAGCCTCCTCTATATAACAGGTTAAGTTATATTTAAAATGGATGGTTTCGGCCCAATTAGACCTAACCGTTGCAGATATTAGTAATAGCAAAATACTTATTATCATTCCCTACAGCAAACAGCTTAATATTATTATCGTTATTTGGCAATAAAGACATTATCTAAAGATTTACTATATAGTAGGCTTTTAACTAACATGTTAAGTTATATTGTAGAAATTTCAATTTTTCTTCCCTTTTCATTATTCCGCTGCTAGCGTTATAATGGCTATATTTAGATACTATCGGAGTGTGATTAATATGCTAATCAGGGAGTCTTTTATTGAAGATGCTCCAGCCATTGCCAAAGTAACGGTTGATACCTGGAGAACTGCTTATGGATGGCTTGATATAAGGGAGAGGTCTTAACCTGCACAACACTGGTTAGAGGATGGAGTTATATCAATGAGAAATAATATTTGGGGAGCTATATGTTTGGCACTGGCAGCAAGTATCTGGGGGAGTATGTATGTGGTCAGCAAGTACGTACTGGAATTTGTGCCTCCTTTTACACTGCTCTGGCTTCGCTATGTTATTGCAGCTTCAGTACTATCTATATTTATGATTCTTGGCCGTAAGTATAGGGTTAGGCGGAAAGATTTAATACTATTGGTCTGGATAGGTTTTATAGGTTACTTTGTCTCAGTGGGTGCTCAGTTTTTGGGGACCAAATTATCAGATGCCCATACGGGAGCATTGATTACCGCAAGTTCTCCAGTCTTTACGTTCCTATTTGCTAGCCTGCTGCTGCAGGAGACTATAACCGGGCGCAAGCTCTTGTCCCTGGTATTATCTATTGCAGGTATGGTAACGGTAATTGGCTTCAACCAGCACGGTGAAAGCAGTTGGTTGGGCAGCCTGTTCCTGGTCATTGCTGCTATTACCTGGGCGCTCCTCTCGGTGTATGTTAAAAAAGCCTCCGCCAGGTATTCATCCTTGACCATTACCACCTATGCTTTACTATTTGCCGTTGTTTTCACCACACCCATAGCCGCCTGGGAGATTCAATCTCATACAGTTCTCCTGTTCGCAAATCCTCTAGTCTGGTTGGGAACCTTGTATATTGGTGTAATTTCTACAGCAGCAGCTTTCTTCCTCTGGAACAAAGGCCTGGAATTGATGGATGCCGGAGTGGGGTCCTTATTCTTATGTTTTCAACCCATAACAGGATCTTTTCTGGGCTGGCTGTTGCTTCACGAACAACTAGGCAATAATTTCATCATAGGCGCAGCTTTAATAATAGCGAGCTTAATTATTGTTAGCTCTAAATCAGAAGGGTCGGCCAAAGATGACGTAATCGAGACGATAAGCTAATTTTAATGGGGGGAAAGTAATGAAAATAGAGTCAATGAAGCTTGTTTATTTTTCGCCTACAGGGACAACGAAAACAATTATTGAAGCAATTGCACGTGGAATTAATCAAAGTCCTGTGGAAACGATAGATATTACGAAACCAGAGGTAAGAAAACAACCATTGCAAACATCGGAAAATGAATTACTGGTTATCGGTATGCCGGTTTATGTCGGCAGAGTTCCGGCTATTGCAATTGACTGGCTGCATACGATCAAAGCACGTAGTACGCCTACTGTATTCATTGTGGTATATGGCAATCGTGAGTATGACGATGCTCTGCTCGAACTTAAAGATACTATGGGAAAGCACGGGTGTGTGCCGATTGCCTGTGCTGCATTTATTGGAGAACATTCTTTTTCTAGTTCTGAAACGCCTATTGCCGTAAGTCGACCTGATTTATGTGATGTAAATCAAGCCGAGTTATTTGGTAAAAAAATAAACGAAAAACTACTGTCTATTGCATCAATTGATCAAATTTCCGATATAACTGTACCTGGCAATTATCCCTATAATGAATTTGAGGCATGGGTTCTTGATTTTATTGCAATCAATGATAATTGTATGCAATGTGGAGTTTGTACACAGGTATGTCCTGTTGATGCTATCAATTTAAAAAATAATGCTTTGATTGATATCAAAAAATGTATTTTATGTTGTGCTTGCATTAAAAAGTGTCCTGAGAATGCACGAACGGTAAAAACTGGCATAGTTAGAGATGTTGCAATGCGTCTGAGTCAAACATGTCAAAATCGAAAGGAACCGGTATTTTTTTTATAAAAGCTTGAGTTACACTGAGTTACACTGGAGTTACACTGGGACGTCAGGCTGTGTGAAAAGTCCAATTTGGCGTTTATATATACATTATTGATTATAATATACACTTATCTACGCCATTACTCGGCATACAGTGTATATTTATACGGTGCCGCAACACTTTTCACACACGCTGACGTTCTTCTTGTAACTAGCAAGGTGAAAGCAGTTGGTTGGGCAGCTGTTCCTGGTCATTGCCGCTATTACCTGGGCGCTTCTCTCGGTATATGTAAAAAAGCCTCCGCAGATATTCATCATTGACCGTTACCACCTATGCTTTACTATTTGCCGTTGTTTTCACCACACCCATAGCCGCATGGTAGATTCAATCTCATACAGTTCTACTGTTCGCCAATCCTCTGGTCTGGTTGGGAACCTTATATATTGGTGTAATTTCTACAGTCGAAAAGATAAAGCATTTGATGGCTATTATAATTAGGCATAGTATAATGTTAATAATTAGTAATAGGCTCAATAATATTATAATGAAACAGGAGGTATCTTGGGTGGATCTGTATATTACCTTGTTTGTTGTTTTTCTGCTTGCAGGACTAGCAACTATAATTAAATATTTTGGCGGTGAAGCCCTGATATCCGGTTATAATACATCTTCCCCCGCTGAACAAAAATATATGAAAGAAAAAGGAATCGGCGCCTTCATGGGCAACTATCTATATTTACTAGCTGGTATTATCCTGGCTGGATACCTGATTGAAAAAGCTGGTTTTATATGGGGAATAGATATATCCTGGGCACTGTTTGTTGTGGTTATTATTGTTATGTTAATCCGAGCCCGGCGATTTAATCCGCCGGCTTCCCTGAGTACCCCAAAGTCCGCAAAAATTCAAAAAATCGGCCTGTGGGCAAGCGTCATTATCACTCTCGCTGTCGTTGGATTGGTTACTTGGAATGCTCTGCCCACCCAATACCACCTGGAAGATAAGCAAATTAAAATCACCGGCGCTTACGGACTCAATATCAATTACTACGATATTGATGATATTATTCTGCAAACAGAAATTCCGGCGGTAGGTATGAAAAACAACGGTCTGAATATGGGTCCCATCCTCAAGGGCCATTTTACGGTGGAGGGAGTGGGCAGTGCCCTGCTTTTCCTACGCTCGGCTCATGGTCCGGTACTAATCATAACCTTTAAGGATAATTCCGAGCCGGTACTTATAAACTTTTCCGATCCAGCAGAAACCCACCGACTTTACCAGCAGTTAAAATCCCAGACTAAATAAGTTTACATCCCCAGCCGTTACAGGGGTTACACCGGGACGTTCTTTCTCATTCATAGCATCAAGTCCTTTAACTCGGGCAATTTGACAAAGTGTTACAGCCTTCACTCGCTTCCACAAAGCATACTCTATCTTCATCGTCGAAAAAAAGTCTACTTAATTGATTCGCCGCAAAACTACCTGCCAGTCTCGCACTCGCCTCTCTAGCCACACCAAAACCCCATACATTTTTCCGTTATTCCGTTTCCAATCTAAAAACCCATCATTTTTCCAGCAGATCCAATTATTCAATTACTTAGTTTTGCTGTGTTACACAAAGATCGTCCCGGCGTAACCCGGTGTAACCCCAAGTCAGCTAACTGGGGCAGCAAACTTGACACTAATGGCAACCAGATAACTTGGTTTGGCTATAAATTGCACATTGCTACTTACATTAAATCCGAATTATCAATAGCTTTAAGTGTAACTCCGGCCAGTTCCAATGATGGAATAATGGCTGAAAGCATCCTGAAAGAATGCAGTAATAACCTGACCACTAAACCCCAATATTATGTTATGGATGCTGGTTATGATCAGAAGTCAATATACGAACTAATCGGCAAGGACTGCAAGGCGCAAGCAATAATACCACTAAACCACCAGAGAGCAAAAGAACCCCCAGAAGGTTTGGATTGGGATGCTACCCCGATATGTTCTGCCAGATACCGGATGACCTATTGGGGCGGCAGTAATGGGGTTAACAAATTCCGATGCCCTTTAATTCTAAAAGCATAATTATCCAGAATTTAACTGGAAATTATGCACTAAGACTGTATTGTTGTTTCAATAACATGAATTTTGCTATTATGCAAAACTCTCGATTATATAGAACTTAATGTTATAATTAGAACATTAGCGAACTATAATATAATACTTATTTGTAGAATTATGTGAAATTGAAAGGAGTATAATTATGAGTTACTTAACTATTTTGGGAATTGCAGTAGCAGGGTTATCGCTATGGATAGTAAGTAGTATTAGCCAGATAAGAAGTGATATAACACGCATAAATATAAATTTAAATAAGATTGCTGAACAAGTTGGAGTACCTGATACAATAACGGATGAATTAAAAAGCCTTATTTTAGAGGGTAAAAAGGTTGAAGCAATAAAAAAATATAGAATTGCTACTGGACTTGGATTGAAAGATGCGAAAGAATATATTGATTCTTTAAGTAGATAGGAATTTTAAATATATTAATAATTTCTCAAAATACGAATTAAGGGAAGTCATTTTTGACTTCCCTTAAAAAATGATATATTATCAACACTATTCTAAAACATAGCCTATAATTACCATTTTTTTCTTTTCCAAATTATAATATATGAAGATAATTATTGTCAGTTATTTGCGTAAGCGAAATGGAAGTGAGGCTCTATTATGGACTTATTCTTCAGACCTGCAAGCAGTGCAGACATACCCGACCTCGCCACGATTATATCTTCCTCCGATGCCTGGACCTGTTACGATATTGACTATAACAAGGCAGTGGCCTTGTTGGAGCAAATGGAAGATGCTATTTATATAGCTGAACAGAAAAATCAAGTAATGGGTTTTATAACGCTTAGATTTAATGGAGTGGGCAACTTTGGTGCCTATGTGCGGATGCTGGCCGTGGCTGAACCTTATCGCAGTAAGGGTGTAGGAAGATGCCTTGTAGAATATGCAAGTACGATTGTAGCCCCCAACCAGCCCAACCTATTTCTGATATGCTCCACCGAAAACCTCTTAGCACAGAGATTCTATGCAAGTGTAGGGTTCAAAGAAGTAGGGCTACTAAAGGATTTGGTGATTGCAGGCCATGATGAAATATTATATCGCAAGTGCTTTGGAACTCTGTATTAGCAGCTAAGATCTTATGTCATTAACGCCTGCACCACCACC
Organism: uncultured Syntrophomonas sp.; assembly: GCA_964510795.1. Lineage (GTDB taxonomy): Bacteria > Bacillota > Syntrophomonadia > Syntrophomonadales > Syntrophomonadaceae > Syntrophomonas_B. Next base: position 34,867 of record CAZEDT010000027.1, on the reverse strand, counting down.
AAAATATGTTAATCAGGCGACTTACCTCCCAACTATGAATGGGTATTTTAAGTGATCCACCTATAGAATAATCACTGAAGCTGGAATTGCTTAACGTGCTCCAGTTTACTTTGGACTCGCCGAGTATGGTACGTTTTTCTTGATTTCTTGCAAATGACGGTTACGGGCAACAAAATAAATTTTTAACCCTGACCAGGCATCTTGTCCTAACAAGTTGGTCAACTTGCCGCCAAAATAGCCCCCGACTCCCCCTACTCCGATTACACCTATATTCACCGTTTATTCCTCCTTATCCCATTCTAGATTCCAAAGCAATTACCAGCGGTTAATAGCGGGGCATACATCATAATGGCGTGGTTTTCACTGAGCAGTTGATCATCAATTTCTTGACCATCCATATTGAAGATGCGGCGATAAATTATATTATGACGCAGATAACCATAGCCATACTCGTAGCTGATATGATGTTCTTTTTGATAAACTTCATAGGTATGAAGGGGGGCTTGTTCTGACCACCATTCACCCATAAGTTCTGATTGGTTCATACTTAGACGAAGCTGAAAGGTCTGGCTGGTATTGTTTTTTATTTGCAAATCAATGTAGTTGTACGCTACCGTGGCCCCGGTTCCAAATGGTTGAGTTCTATCCGCATCGGGGAAGACATCGTAATTATGTCGATATCTTTCAACTATATCTAATGGACTATGTATAGTCATCCAATAAACCAGGTTAGATAACTGGCATAGTCCACCCCCAGTGCCGGGTATCACTTTACCTTCCCACAAAACCATACCTCGCTTATAACCCTTGCGTTTACTGGGCTTACCTATCAGACGCCAAAACGAAAACACTTCCCCCGGTCTGATGATTATGCCGTTTAATCTTTCCAGGGCTATGTGCAGGTTTACTACCTTGTTGTCCTGCAGCCAGACTTCGGCTTTAGGCAAGGGACGATAAAGAGGCGTAGTATGGC
>CAZEDT010000027.1:0-33794 GCA_964510795.1 uncultured Syntrophomonas sp. | reverse complement strand
TCCTGCAGCCAGACTTCGGCTTTAGGCAAGGGACGATAAAGAGGCGTAGTATGGCGGAAAACCAGATTAGGATATTGGGCAGAAGGCAATTCACGGCTTTTCGTATAACTAGTACCTTGTAAATACCATTTATAATACCTCTTTATTCTAAAATAGCATTTTCCAAACATAGCTCTCCAGTACGATCTGGTTTTAACACGGACATCTGTCATGATGAACCTCCGCAAAACTTTTAGAATGTTATACGGGTTATAAAGGAAAACACTTGCAGTAGCTGCGGCTATTTTTATATTCATAGAAATTAGGTACTTGAGCCTGACCGTTTAAGTTGTATCTCTTCAGTTGTTTGAATATGCCGATAACCTGAAGACCTTTACAAGAAAGCGCTGCTCTTTATCTGTTTTGTGCTTTTGCTGAACGCGATTTGGAAATATCAAAGCGATAACCGATTTTGTAAACTGTTACGATGGCATCGTCTAAGCCCAACTTACTGCGCAGACGCTGAACATGCATATCAACGGTCCGGGTCTCTCCCATATAATCATAGCCCCATACATGCTCCAGGATTTGTTCACGCGAAAGAGCGATAGCCTGGTTTTGTATAAAGAGGGCCAGGAGTTCAAATTCCTTATGAGTCAGGTAAACTTCCTGCCCCTGCTTGCGAACCACTCGCTCTTCCATACAGATCTCCAGGTCGCGGATGACGATGCTCGGATGACTACGGTAACGCCGTAATACCGCAGCCATCCGAGCAATCAGCTCAACCGCTTCAAAGGGCTTGACCATATAGTCATCTGCTCCCAGATTGAGTGCTCTGACCTTATCGCTCATCTGATCTCGGGCAGTAAGAAAGATGACCGGCAGGCCTTTCCTTTTTATCTCTTGCAGAATATCGAACCCGCTCATTCCCGGCAGCATCACGTCCAAAATTACGATATGCAACACTTCTCTGTCCAAGAAATTAAGGGCTTCCCGACTATCATAAGCCTGTAACGTTTCATAGCCGGCAATTTCGAGGTTCATTCTTATTAGATCAGAGATCGACTGGTCATCCTCTACAACCAAGACCTTCATCAAATATAGACGCTCCCCACTTTTTATTTTTCAAAAAAAGATATAAACCAAACCTTCCCATTAGTTCGATCCATATAAATGTGCAGCTGAGAACCAGCCTTGCCCCGATAGCGCAGGAATTGGTTATTCGGATCTTCCGCATCCTTTACGAAGGTTTCAAAGCGGTAGTCCGACAAGTGTTTTTGTTCCAAAAACCGATCCGCAATCTCCTGCAACTTTTCTTCATTGATTTTCGGTGTAAGTACCGGTATTTTACTGATTGAGTCAACATTTCTTCCCTCTACGGCACCAACCTTCCCGCTCACAGCATCTATCTGGGCCCCATATCCGATGTCCCTATCCGCAAGTGTTGGAATGTTGCTCCAATAGACAAACCAGTTTTTTTCTCCTGGATGATCTCCTTCAATCAACTGGATATCATCAATCAAGCCGCTGGTATCCACTTCACCATAATACTGCTCTACACTTGCCCTAGCCAACTTAGTAGCTTCGGACCGATCGATCTTCAAATCGCTTCCCTGCAAGGTGTAAGAAACCGGCTGCGAATAAAAAAATCCACTTACATCGCCTGCCTTGTTAAAATGAATCGTGATAAACTTGCCTGTTCCATATCGGAATTTCACAAATGCACCATCATCAAAACAGTTGGCATCGAAGATGCTTAAGGAAGCGTCCTTGACCAAAGCAAACTTGTCGATAAAGGCTAGTGCAGTATCCCGGTACGCTAATAGATCTTCTCTGGATGCGGTCTTGGCAACCTGGCCCTTCCGGCAACGCAGCAGCACCACTTCTCCCGATTGGGCATCTATCTCAGCTGAATATACCGGTTTAGTACCATCTTTACCGAGCCAGCTAAGCTTCCAATACGGGTTCATCCACAGAACTCCGTCGTCTTCAATGAGAGCAGCTTTAAAAACCAAACTTTTGTCGATGTTCTGCATGTGGAAGTACTGCTGAAAGGCAGCTTCTGCTTTTTCCAATGCCTCTTCCTGCTGAACAGAAGCGGTAAAATGGCTGGCATTTCCGGTTCCATCGGCCGATTTTTGTTCCTGGGAAAACACGACACCCTTTGCTATACCTCCAGCTTGGCACCCCCCCTGAGCCAACAGCAGCAACAAAATCAACCCAACACTTAGCTTTTTCTTAAACATGACTTCTCTCCTCGCTTTCATTTATTAGGATCTGATGAAAGCTTACTCCGCTTCTATATCGGAATCTTGTTGGACTTGTAAAATACTTGTATCCAGATCTTGCATAATGATCTTAATTCGAGTTCCCTGTCCGGCTTCACTCTCTACCTCTATCTTCCAATCATGAAGCGCAGCAATCTGATAACAAATGGCCAGTCCGAGTCCCAACCCGTTCTGCCCGGTTCTGGCTTCATCCGTGGTATAAAAGGGTTCAAACAGCTTGGTGAGTGCCTCCGGGGGAATCCCGGTTCCTTCATCGCTTACCATGATCCCGCTCTGCGCCGCCTGCCTGAATATGCCCAAGGTAACTTTGCTGTTTGGAGGTGAGGCTTTCAAGGCGTTCTCCAGTAGATTTCCCATCAAAATGGCACACAACTCAGGGTCCCCATAGAACTCATAATCAGCCGGGTCAATAAGCAGCTCTACTTGCTCGTTTTCCAGCCTTATTCTGAATGATTGTGCTACCCGGGCGAAGATTTCCTGGGCGCTTATTCTTTCCAGATTAAGATTCGATTGTCTTAGCTTGACCAGCTTCAGCATGCTTTCTGATAGATGCTGAATCCGCTTACCTTCACGATAGATATTGTCTATACTGATTTGAAAATACTCCGGGGTTAAATCCTGTGTTTTCAGCAGTTTAGAATAGCCAATAATCGAGGTTAGTGGGGTTCGCAGTTCATGGGTAAAATTATCGATGAATTGCTGCTTCTGTTGGGCAGATTCATTTAATTCCTCCATTTTATGCTGAATGAGGTCGGCCATACTGTTAAAGCTCCGGGCTAAAATTCCTATTTCATCGTTATGATCATAGATAACCCGTTGCGAATAAGTTCCCTGGGCAATTTCCTGAGCACTGCGCGTAAGTTCCTCCAGCGGATGGGTGATCTTCCGGCTGATAAAGTAGATACCGAGACCAAAAAGCAGACATGTGCAAAGGTCAATCACCATAAAAGAGATATATTGCCTTTGTCGTTTCGCATAGATTGTGCTGATATCTTTGATGTAACTTACGTAGACATCTTCTCCGCCCACTGCAATTAAAGACGAAGCAAACAGATAACTCTTTTCTCCCCGGTCACGAATAATGTAGTTCTGCACGCCAGGCTTAATTTTCTGTAACTCAGCCCGACTTGAGCTCAGTTCTCCGGGAAAATTCTGATAAAAAGCCTTACGATCCTGCCGTAATACTTCCAGGTAAGAGCCTGGCGGCATTGCATAACGTGTATAGCTAGCCACATAATTACGAAGTATTTGCAGCTCAAAACCCTCGGTATTAGCAATCCTGTCTTGCAGGAGGACTCCAATCCCTGAACTCAAGGTCTGCTGTTGCTCCAGAACTCTGCCCAGCTCACCTCGCAGCTCCGACGAATGACTGCTCTCAATGATCGCAATACCCGAGATATTGAAAATCACTATAAAGAGAAGCAAAGACCACAAGACCATTTTTGTCCATAATTTCATTGCCAGTATCCTTTCCACCGAGCTATCAATCTGGCATAATATACCAATGTTTCCCTTTTCCTATTGTAACACAGCCCTCTCCTGATCAGTCAAAATGTCGGACCAAGAATAGCTAGGAATTTGATTTTTCCTTCTCACCCTACTATTTTAGATTCATAAAATTCTGGTAATCGGGTTTGACCTGTTGGAATTACGCAGAAAAATATTTACACTCTAATAGCATACTTAAATTACCATAAGGAGAACTGTTGATGAACCTTCAATCGCTAAAATCCAAAGCTGCGGAACTTAAAGCTAAGCTAGGTCTTTTATATTTAGCATTCCAGGATAATCGCACCCCCTGGTATGCAAAAGTGCTAATTGCCCTGGTAATAGCCTACGCTTTAAGCCCCATCGATTTGATTCCTGATTTTATACCCATGCTGGGCTATCTGGACGATTTGATTCTGATTCCAGCAGGTATTGCTCTGGCAATAAAACTTGTGCCAGATAAGGTATTCCTGGAATGCAGTAAAAAACAGAGCAGTCTTGCCTTCATCAGAAGCTATGGCATATATGGTTGCATTATTGTAATTGCCATTTGGAGCTTGCTAATTTACATCATAATCAGAAATTGGAAGCATTAAGAAAACTCGGCTTACGCCGAGCCTTTTTAGAAATGTTATACTTTTTGATACGGTAAAAAAGGCCGGCAATAAAGTTAATTGCTCAGCATTGTTTGGCCGTCTAGTTCTTTTGTTTTAAAATAGTCTGCCGCGGCAAAAATCCATAACGGGCATAGAAGCCAAAAGCAGCTTCGTTGCCTGCAGCAACGTGTACAGTTTTCACCTTGGTTTCAAGCTCATCCATCCAGCCCAGCGCTTTTTCCATCAGGCAACCGCCTATGCCCATACCGCGATAAGCAGATTTTACAAAAATAGAGTCTATTTCTCCCTGCCCGCGTTTGTCTACTGAGCTAACACAATAGCCAACAGGTTCTTTATCATCTACATTCTCTACTAGCTCTATACGCAGAAATCCTTCCCGAGCCTTTTCCTGCAGAAGGCCTTTGCGGACTTCATAGTTTATGGCATCATATTCGTGCTTAAAATGAAGCGATAAGTTATTGTGGTGCTCATTCAGTTCCCGCCAGAGCGGTTCAATAATATCCAGTAGGTCTTCATTGCTGCAAATATATCTTATTGCGTTTTGCCCCATATATAGTCCTTCCTTCCGTCAATTCGCCCAATCAAAAGACAATTTTTCTAATTATAAGCAAATTTGCAATTCAGTTAAACCAATATATTCCAAAAAACATCATCTCTAGAGGTAAAGTGGATGTAATATTTAATACTAAAAAAGACCTTGGAGATATTCTTCAGTCTGTTTCATTTGAGGATTCACAAATAATTCGTCAGCCGGTCCTTGCTCGACTAACTTACCCTGATAGAAAAAGGCTACATAATCAGCAATTCTCGCTGCCTGCTGTAAATTATGGGTTACGATAATTATCGTATACTGTTTGCTTAGCTCCAACAAAAGGGTCTCAATTTTCGAGGTGGAGATAGGATCAAGGGCTGAGCAGGGTTCATCCAGCAAGAGCACTTCCGGCTCAATAGTCAGGGCTCGAGCAATACATAGTCTTTGCTGTTGCCCGCCTGATAGTTTTAGAGCAGACTGGTGCAAGCGATGCTTGACTTCATTATACAAACCGGTCGTCTGCAGTTTACGAACCACGATTTCCCTTGCTGCCATACGGTTCAGGTGCCTATTGCTCTCCTTCAGGGGCAGGAGCAAGTTGTTGTAAATGCTCATGGGAAAGGGATTAGCCTCCTGGAAGACCATCCCCACCTGAGCACGCAAAGTGGTTACATTATAGTTTCGAGCATAAATATCTTCGCCTCCTAATTTAATCGCGCCGTAAAGATAAAAACCTCTGGTCAGATCATTCATGCGGTTTAGACAGCGTAATAATGTAGTTTTACCACATCCTGATGGACCAATAAAGGCGGTAATACGGTGGCGCGGAATATCGATGTTTATGTCTTGCAGAGCCTGGATTCTCCCATACCAGGCACTAAGGTTTTGGATTGATATAGCCAGCTCATTAATGTAGGAATTGCTTTTGGTGTGCGGTTCTTCCAGAGCACCTTTGACAAATAAACTGCTCATTATCAGTTCTCCTTAATACTGCTACTAAACCTTGCTAGCAAATCAATAACCAGGTTCAGAACAATTATTACCAATACTAAAACCAAGGCCGCCCCAAATGCCTTGTCAGGCATATTCCCTTCACCGGCTGGAGATGCAAAATAAATATAGGAGGTTAAGGTGCAGCCAGTGTTCTGTAAGGTGCTTAACCAGTTTACAGGTTGCCACCAGGGCTGTATCCCAGTCATGCGCAAAGTCCCTCCCAGGGTCAGCCATACAATGGCAGTATCTCCGATAATTCGTCCCATGCCCAGAACAATACCTGAAATAATCCCGTTACGAGCCGAAGGCAGTACCACTGTTCTGATACTCTGCCACTGGCTTGCTCCCAGGGCCAGGGATGATTCACGATAGTTCAGAGGAACTGCATACAGAGCTTCCTCACAAATCCTGATAACAAAGGGAAGAATCATAATGGCCATAGTGGCACCGGCTACCAGAAAAGACCGCCCATAGGCACGATTAACCCCGGCTGCACCTTCAACCGATGAACTTAAAATACTCAGCTGCGGCAGGCTAAATATAGCCAGTCCGAATATAGCAATTACAATGGTGGGCACACCTGATAAAACATCTATGGCCAGACGAAACATGCGCACCACAGAACTATGGCCGGCATATTCAGACAGATAAATGGCCGTAGCCAGTGCCCAGGGAACTGCGATAAGAATTCCCGTAAAGGTTAGTAGCATAGTACCAATTATGGGAGTACTTATCCCTCCGGTGGTCTCCTGGTGCAGGCTTGGTTGGGGAGAATTAAGCAGAAAATCAAGATTCACTTGAGCAAGGCCCTTTATAAAGAGAAATGCTACTATACTTAAACATACCGCCATGGTTAGACTACATGCTAACCATGATATAAGAAGACCGGTCCAGTTACGATAACTTTGCCATTCAGGCACGACCTTCCCCCCTCATAACCAGGAATTTAGCCATACGAGCGCAGAGGCTAACTAAAATGCTGGTCAAAAGCAGAATTAAACCGCAGGCAAAAAGGGCTGATTGAACTGATTGGACTGACATCATTTCAGATTTATTAACAATAGCTGAAGCCAGAGTCAGAACCGGAGTTAGAAAGAAAACTGGTCCATCACTAATTCTAGGTATATTACCTATGCCCCCACAAACCATGGACAGAGCCATAGCTTCCCCGATAGCACGCCCTATCGCCAGGATTATACCTGCCAATATACCCGACCTGGCTGCGGGCAGAATAACCTTGACGATAGTTCGCCAATAGGATAGGCCCAGAGCCAGAGAAGCTTCTTTATAACGGTTCGGTACTGCCTTAATGGAATCAACCGTAAGGGTAATAATTATGGGAACGATCATTATGCTCAGAACCAAAATACCTGCCAGCATACTGTTACCCGCCAGCTGAAAACGACTGATGTACTGAATTTGCATTGCGTTGTTAATAAGGCTTTGTTGGATAAAGGGAACTACCACCATCAATCCTACCAAACCATAGATAACGGAAGGTATAGAGGCTAGTAGCCTCACCACGGCTTGTAGAATATATCTGATTTTCAAGGGGGCCAATTCGGCTATTACTATGGCCGTTCCTATACCCAAAGGAACGGCCAGCACTAAAGCCCCCACAGTAGTTGTCAAGGTACCAATGATCAATCCTAAAAAGCCAAAGCTCCAGGCCGCATTGCCCGTAGGGTCCGAGTAGGAGTGAACGATCTGCTGGTCAAAACCAGCCTGGCTTATCAAATGTATACCATTGGCAGTAATAACCCCGGAGGCTTCTTTAATAATGAAGATAAAAATAAACAAAACCATGCTGGCACTTAGAATGGCAAAAAGGATTATTGTCTTTTCACTTAGTGTATCAACCAGGCTTCTAAATGACCCTCTATTCGAGGATGATTCTACAGACCAGCCGAGTTCCTTATCATGTAGTTGGGCGTTATATTCAATCAACATCAATCACCATCCTGGATCATAATTATTAATTACGCCGTACAAGTCATTATAATATTTAAATGCCATAGTTATGGGATCAAGCTTGAGCGTTTACTTAGATAAACGCTCAAGCTCAGATTTACTATTAAGAAAACTCGGCTTACGCCGAGCCTTTAGGCGACAGCGGATGCCTGAGTTTTCTTACCTATCAACCTTAAAAAACTTATACTCTGATACGGTAAGAAAACCAATTAATAAAATTTAATCCTGGGCTTTAAGGGGCAGGTAGTCTTCGGAGACAATGGCCTGACCTTGAGAGCTTCGCAGGTAATTTATAAATTTGGCCGACAGACCCGAAGGGCTACCTTTAGTTACCACATTCAACCCCCGTACGTAAGGCCATTCACGCGACAGTGCTTTGGATTTGAAAGGACTTACTCCTTCCACCCTTGGAGCTTTAATACTGCTATCCAGGTAACCCATGGAAAGGAACCCAATAGCATTTACATTCCTGGCTACGGCTTCTTTTATCAGTCCATTGGAGCTGTGGGGGGTAGCAGTAGCAGCAACTTTGGATTTTTTCAGCAGGGCTAATTCTTCAAAGGCAGTCAAAGTCCCTGACCCCGGTTCTCGGGTCTGAATAAATATAGCCGCATCAGGACCACCAATCTCTTTCCAGTTCTTAACCTTGCCAGTAAATATGTCAACAACCTGCTGTTTAGTCAAATTATCTAATGAATTTTTAGTATTAGTGATTATTACTATCCCATCAGATCCTATTGCATAGCTGTTTAAGCCTGGATAAGTCTTTTTATCGGCTGCCTCCAGATCGCGACTGACACTGCCAATATTAAAAGTACCAGCATCAGTCCCTTTGATACCTTCACCTGATCCTCCGCCTGCGATGGAAATAGACAAGCCTTTGTTAAGCTGCATCAGCTTATCGGCGGCAGTCTGGGTCAGCGGTTGAATTGTAGTTGAACCACCAATTTTTAGGGTCCCTTGCATATCGGAAAAATAATCAATATTTACTGTCCGCTCTTTGGCATCGTACTTCACCTGAGCACCCAGAGCTTCACCCACAAAGCGCAGTGGTACCAAGGTCCTGCCGTTCACTATTTGTGCCGCCACATCCAAGGTTTTAGGTTGACCATTAATGACAGCATTCTTGGAACCAATCGTTAACCTGATGTCATTATCAATCGAAGCAATTCTTACCGTCTTGCTGGCGTTATCAAAACTTGAATCTCCGCCTAATTCCTCTGCTACTGCCGCAATAGGTACCAGGGTACGCCCGTCTTGAACTACCGGCTCAACATCCAGCTTGACTCGTTTCCCATCTACATTCACCTTCATCTCAGCGGCCATAGCAGGTACCACCATACTAATCAACAATGCCATGGCCAACGCCCCCACTTTAAATTTCCTGAACTTCTGCAAAACACCTCACCCTTTCCTACTTATTATCCAGACAGAGTTGCTGTCAATTATTTATACCATTTACATGTAAAGTCAATTAGATGTCCGTCTAAACTGCATGTATTGTTTATGTTAAATATTGTTAATTAATGGCTGGTTAAATGCTGCACCAAAATATCTATAAATAAAAACAGGACCTCAGCCATCTGGCTAAAATCCCAATCATATATAACATAGCGAATCCTGAAACCACCTCAAGCTATCAATGATCCAACCCCTTCTGTATGCAATAAAAGATCCAGTCGCGAGAAGAATTTAGCAAAGATTTCCGGCCAGGTTTTGCTTAAAACGTAATCTATTGCATTAGCAGCCAACTCCGCGCGTAAATTCGAATCTTGCAGAAGCCTATTTATAGCGTAGGCCATGTCACAAGAATCGCCAGGACGAACGGACAGGCCATTATACATGTCAATAAGATTGTCTCTAACTCCCCCTGCTCTGGGCGCTACTACCGGTAAACCCGAACTCATTGCTTCTAAAATAACAATGCCAAACGTTTCTGTAGTGGATGGAAATACAAATATATCAGCTGAAGCATAGATCTCCAGCAAATTTTCTCCTGTTTTATAGCCTGGGAAAACAACATTGTCGATCCCCATGCTTTCCCACTTCTTTCGACTCGGCCCATCCCCTACCACCACCATTTGAAAAGAGGCTTCCATATCATTAAGGATTTGCACTGCCTTCATTAATATTTCCAGGTTCTTTTCCGGGGCTATCCTTCCAACATAAAGCAAAATAGGCTTTTCCTTTCCGGCCAGCAGTGCTTGCCTGGTCAGCGCACTGCGATATTGGGGAGAAAACTTCTCTATATCGACTCCATTAGGGCATAATTCCGGGTTATTGATCCCTAAATGACTCAGTTGTAAAAGACTGGCTCGCGAGGGGCAGAAAGTAATCTGTGTAGATGAATGAAACCACTTCAGGTACTTTTTAACCGATTTCTGCAAAAATGGCAGCCCATAATAATATAAGTACTGATCAAAATTAGTATGATAGGAAGATACCATTGGAATTCCGTGCTTCCGAGCGTATTTCATACCCGCCAGCCCTAATGAAAAGGGAGTTACAAGATGTATAATATCTGGCTGAAACCTATCCAAAAAGTGACTTATTCTGGTGTACCCAGGTAGGGCTAAGCAAACTTCAGGATATAAAAAGAATCTTAGCCCCCCAAAGTGAAAAACGTTATTCTTATCTGAAGCCATCCTTTTTTCAGGCACAAACAAAGCATATTCAATGCCCTGATCATCCATATACTCAACATATTTACTTAGTACCTGACTGACTCCATTTATTTGCGGATAAACTGTATCCGCAAAAACTGCTATACGCATATTAGTCCCCCTTCTCATATAAATATTGCTTGGCATACCAGGAATACAGTTAAGGATAAGATACAACCTGCCAGAACATCACTTGGATAATGGACTCCCAGGTATATTCTGGAAAATCCCACCAGTATAGCCAGTAATAATAATGGAATGGTTAGTGCAGACATGAAATGACTTAGGCTGAGTGCCACCGCCAGGGCCGCACTGCTATGCCCGGAAGGAAATGAAAAGCCAGTTACGGGTGGGTGCCAGGATATTTTAATATCTGGAATGGTAAAAGGGCGAGGACGACTTATCAACCATTTCAGGCTGTGAACGATGATTTGGCTGATAATTAATACTATCGCCAGATTACATCCAGTGGCTTCCAGGTAATCATTGTCAGATAGCATTAATGCTATGGGCACAAGTATCGCCACCATCACAGAGCCCATTCTAGTAAGACCATTCATAATATAATCCAAGGCCCTGCATTTGCATTTTTGATTAATCATAGAGATAATTCTCTGGTCGTGTATTTGCACAAAATCCAAAAGGCTACCCATTTCCTATCTCCTCCCCGATTTCGCACTACTGCAAAAAGCTCAGGCTACTCGACGCAAATAACTCACCTTACAATTGTCGAGTATCGAGGCAATTATGACAGTTGTTATTTTCATGGTGTAGCAGATATCCTGGCTAAAATCAGGCTTTTCTGCTAAATAGGCCTGATGGTTAGCTTGAATATGGTCAACCAGGTGATTAGGATCTACCAGGGCATGTAACCCAATACTGCTAAGCTGTTTTAAATTAAGGCAATTAAATTCTATTCGCAGGCGGTTTTCATACCAAGCATGATAAAAGACTTGTTTATAGTGCCGATCATTGTGAACATGGCAAAAATAGTCAGCCACATAATGGCACACAATGCCCAACTTAACAAAGAATTTTTGGGTTTCTGCCGAACTGGCATCTATGGCAATTCCAGTTTGCAGTTCGTTTATTAAAGCATCTATAAAACTCAATGACTTCTCTATAACGTGGTCAGGGTTGACTAAAAGCAGGTCGGGCATAATTGATCCGAATTGAAAGGCAGCCTTGTGAATTTTAAGTGGTGGGAACTCAAGCGTATTGTTAATGGTTTCGGCAATTTTCAGGTGAGTACTAGAAAACAGCGACTTCACCTACTTTGTTTTGATATTAATTTAATTATAAATGCAATAATTTAAACTGCCTTAAAGCTGTGGTTAATAATCTATCTCTTTTTGGTTAAATTTTTGCTTGATAGCAAATGAATCTATAGGAAATATTGAAATAGAAATTTGGTAAATAATGTTATGCAAATGTGATAGACAAAAAAAGTAGGTTAAACCTACTACTCATGATTTACCTGTTTGGTTTTTAATCATTAAGCCCCTTTGAGTATCTTTTGATGATTCTTGTGCCAAGCTAAAAATCCATGGACTTTATCAACTGAAGAATTCAGCACCTGGTCTGGGTCAATGCCAGCTTCCAAGGCTAGACTTATGGCTTGTTCACAATTACCAACATTATAGCAAATATGCGCGTCACTGTTTAAAGCTACCCAGACACCGTACTTTTTAGCCTGTTTGGCAAACAGAGTGCAACGGGGGTGGCTGCCGGAACGAACTACAACGGAATTGCTGTTTAATTCGATAGCCTTATTGTATTCTTTGGCAGCTCGCACTACTCTTTCTACGTCTACAGGGTATTGGGGATTGCCTGGATGAGCAATAATATGCACATACGGGTTTTGGATAGCTGCAATCATGGCTCTGGTATTTTCTTCAACCGATTTACCGGTATAACCAGTCTCATTATGGAAACCTGCCAAAACCAGGTCCAGATAAGAGGATAGCACTATTTCCGGCATATCAATGTTTCCGCCTGCATCCAGGATATCAGCTTCGACTCCTCGTATTACCTCAATCCCCTGAATTTCTCGAGGCAAAGATATCATATTGGTAAAATGATACCAATGTGGGGCTCCCGGCATTTTCAAACCATGATCAGTAATCCCGACCATCTTTAATCCTTTGGCCGCTGCTAAGTCTACTATTTCCTTTATAGTACTGTAACCGTGTCCACTTGCTATGGTATGAACATGAAGATCTGCTTCCAAATTCACATTATCACCTCCTTTTTCTAAAGCATAACAGTAATTAGTTAATAAGCTTATAACCCAGCCTTAATTTAATGTAATAATTATGTTTATTTATTTGCAGATGGGTTTTGAAGCTAATCTAATGAGCCATACATTTGTATGGCAATAAATCATTCGAGTACCCAGAGGCGTGACAGTTGCAGTTATCAGACGATTTAAACTGAAAGCATATTTAGGTGATATTCTATACGAAAAGACCCTATCGACTTATAAAAATGCGCGGCAATATGGTTTACCGCGCATTTTTAAACTAGATTAAGGAGCCCGTCATTTTACATTACTAAAGTTGCTGATCATTGCACATACTTCGGCTCGGGTGGCTCTATTTTGCGGATGAAAGCTGTTATCATCTGCATAACCCTTAATTAAACCGTATTTAACTGCTACTACCACAAACCCTCTGGACCAGTGGGAGATACCCACATCATCTGTAAAACCAGTTGCGCCAGTCATAGCTGCTTTGGCTTCAGTCTGCTTGCCCAGAGCCTGAACCAGAATACAGGCCAGTTCCTCCCGGGTGATGTGATTGCCAGGACCAAAGGATTTGTTAGCATATCCTTTAACGATACCCGCATGAAAGACATTCTCAACCGATTGATAGAACCAATCTGTTTTGGCTACGTCATTAAAGTCGATGCTGGCAGGATTATGGTTAGTCAGCTTCAAGACCTTGTCCACTATGGTAACAAGTTCTGCCCTGCTCACGCTATTATCCGGCTTGAATTGGCCATCTGGATAACCGTTGATGTAGCCTAACCCGTTTAATTCTTTTATGAAGTCGCTTGCCCAGTGGAAAGCTGGGACATCAGTGAAAATCGATGCCGATACTGGAGTCGACACAGCCTTCTTCACCAGCACAGCAAACCTGGTAAAATGATCAACGGTCACTGTAATGGTGTTACCAGAGACAGTGCCACCCAGCGTGAGCCACTGAGAAGTAGCCACATCGTAATAGTAGATTGCCGCTCTTTCGCCGGGTAACAGCCTGGACGGGTCGAAACTGAAGGTCAAGGTAACCGGCTTGCTAAATTCGTAGCTTCTTCCTCCGGCCACACTAAATTCGTAGACGGAACCAAGTACCTTGAAACTCGCCAGTGTGGTTGGAGACTCGGTAACATTTTTTATATTTACTTCAACTGCCATGTTTCCCTGTAAGGCACCTGCCGGGATCTTGACTGAAGCCTGGTTGCCCAGACTAACCGTCCCCCCACTGCCAGGACTGACATGAGCGCTCCCGGTGGTGCTGCTTACTGGCGTCGAAGCAGCAACAATTCCTCCTCCGCCGCCATTAACAACCCCGCCGCTGTTACTGGCGGGGTTGAGGACAAAGGTGGTATGCCCAGTAATACCTCCCCCAGCCACATCCGCCGTCCAGTTACCAACCAGGTCTGTATATGAAGTTGTAAATGTGAAACTAAAGCTCCCATCCGCAGCTGACGTAGTCTGATCGATATATTTGCGACTGCCGTTAGGGTCGGTTATAGTAATGCCCACTGCAATATTGCCCCGGGTTACCTTACCGCTAAAACTAATCTGTTTACCCGCCTGGACACTGGCTGGGACTGCGCTCACCACACCATTCGCCCCGGCTACGATTAAAGCCTTATTAGCCGTTGCAGCTCCCCCGGCTACAAAAACCTGCCATTTACCTGCTAAAGCACTGCCCGGCAGGCTGAAATCATAACGAAAAGAACCATCGTTGCTACTTTTACTTTGATCCACCAAATAGGTAGCATCATGTGGGTCTTTGATGGTAATACCCAGAGGCACTCCTATGGCTGTCCCGTTATCATTTATGCTGCCGCTTAGATGTACAGCCCCGCCAGGAACAGCTGAATCAGGGACATTGAGAATAATCGCACTGGCCGCCTGCACCTTACCTGAGCACACCATTAGCAATAGTAACATTAGCAGGCAGGTTATAGAGGTTGCCCCTAAACCTATATGCATATTTAATAGCCTATGCTCGTATAACATTATGCTTCTCCTTCCTCAGGGAATTAAGTAATGGGGGATAAACTAGAAAACCCTTCTCCCCCACTCCCCTAGTTGACTATTACTGTTACCTCGGCCGGATCTGCCAGGGACTGCCAGTCAGCAGTGTTGGACCAGCCAGTCCAGAACAGCCCCTTGAGTTTAAATGTACCGCTGGTTCCAGGCTGGAATAACGCACTATAGTCAGTATCAGGACTGCTCATGACCTGCAGACGTACCGCATTCAAAAATGTAGCCTGATTTGCTGCATCTAAAGCTTCTACAATAGCTAGTCCAGGCAGACTGCCGGCGGAATTCTTATTGGCTTTCCAGTTAAGATAGTACTGTTTTCCCCGGGTCAAAGGTCCGGAGATCGGCTGGTTAGTGGAATCCAATACACTAATATTCTTGATGGTAGCTCCGACATTAGCTGCAGCACTGGTAATACTAATTGGCTGGCTATTGATATATCCGTCTTGAGCAGCTGAAATGATGTAACTGCCCACCTTGGCGAAAGTATAGCTAGCCTGACCACTAGCATCTGTGGTCAACGTAGTCATAGTCAAGTTATCCTTGGAGGAATCTTTAATCGTAACGCAGGCATCCGATACGGCCAGACCCATCGAGGTGACCGTAAAGGTGGTAGGCTGTCCGACCGTATTTCCACGGTATTGCACCACCAGTGGCTTGTTTAGGCCCAGGATCGCCGCCATCTTACGCGGTATCTCGGTATTATCCATGGTTCCGTTGAAAACTGAAGCTCCCGAGCCTTTCGCCATCACCGGCACCATGGCCGCAGTGTGGTCACCACTGCTCCAGGTATAATGGGTCGGGTCAGTGTAGCTCAGACCGCCGGTTTCGTGATCGGCTGTAACAACGATCAGGGTTCCCGGATGAGTGGCTTGAAATTCCAGGGCTGCTTTTACGCACTTGTCGAAGGCCAGAGTCTCGCCAACTGTATTGTTAAAATCATTGGCGTGGGCCGCCCAGTCTATCTGCCCCCCTTCTACCATCAGGAAAAAGCCATCTGGGTCAGTAGCAAGTGCTTCGAGTGCCTTTTGTGTCATGTCCACCAGGTGCGGCTCGGTGTTGCCATTCTGACGCTGGCGTTCCTGAGTCATGCCACCATTAGGGCCAAAGAGTCCCAGTAGGTTATGACTGGTAGCTGCGTTAATACTCATCAGACTGCTGGCATCATTGGCAAAGCTGTACCCCTGGGCTTTAAATTCTTCGATCAGATTGCGGGTATCGTTTTGGTCATCGCACTTTTTACCGGTAGTGTTGTAATAACCGTGGCGGTCGTTGAAGTTGTTAGCACCAGCACCCATAAGTACGTTAAGAGGCTTGCCTTTGGCAGCAAAGTTATCAAAATACTGGGCGGCGATGGTGTTGAACATATTACGGTTAATGACGTGAGAAGCAAAGCCTGCCGGGGTAGCGTGGCAGATCTGGGTGGTGGTGACCAGGCCGGTGGCCATGTTTTCCTGGTTGGCAAGTTCCAGTATAGTCGGCACCAGGGTCTTGTCCGGCGTCAAGCCAATCCAGTTATTATTGGTCTTGTACCCACTGGCCAAAGCGGTGGCTGCCGGAGCGGAATCAGTGATGTCATTATCAGCCGAACGCGTGGTAAGCCGCCCGCTGGCGTTGTTCACATCGTCCATAGCCAGGTGCTTGGTAGTAGTGGCATCTCGGGCTGCTTTAATATGGTCGTACCCCATACCATCACCGATGAGCATAATGATGTTTTTAACGCCCTCACCACGGTATTGATCGATTCTCCCCTCGATGCTGGCAGTAACTCCACTGGCTCCAGCAGTTTTAATCGCATTGGCCAGCGCATCCCTGATCAGGATATTAGTATCAATCATATTGGCAGCTCTGGTAAAGGCAGCAAATCCATCACCACCACCAGCCATAAAATTATTGGTGGCCACTTTATAAGTTTGAATTTGGTCATTGAAATCGATTGAATTACCATCATTTTTGTTAATGCTTAAGATCCGCGAACCTGAAGGCAAATTGGGATCGTAGGTAAAGGTCAAGCCGGACACCTGTATTCCTTTGCCACCGTCTTGGACAGCCTGCTCCAATACCGTCTTTATTTGATTCCCGGTCATATCGCAAGTTACTACCGTATTGTCAAAAGGCATGAAAGTATATAAAGTCGCCATGGTAATGGGGCCATGGGATATATCACAGCGTAACCCGCCATTATTCTGGAAGCCGAAATCAGCATTACCAGCGGCCCGCGTTACATCGGTGGCCCAGTTACCAGCCAGTGACTCACCATAGGGAGAACTTGATTGGGTTCTCGTTAGATCAATTGCAACTGATCCCAGCACCTCATTGAGAATCGGTCCTTCGTCCGCTTTAGTATCACTTACAATTTGGGATACTGCTGCATCAACAGTTGGATTTGCTGCCTTATATCCATATGGATAAGCAGTACTGGTAGTATCTATAGCAACATAGGAGTTGTTGGTATTGAAAGTAAGCTTACCGTCAGCCGCCCTGGTTAGCTTCAAGTCAATAAAGCCTTTACCATTACAGTTGCCTTCTACTACCGGTATACCATTAGACGCAGTTAGCTGCGCATAAACATGGGAGTGACCTCCCAACACGGCATCAACGCCCGTAAGCTGGTTGGCAATATCCAGCAGCGGGCCTGAATTGTAAGGAGAAGTGGGGGTGATGCCTTCGTGGATTAAGGCAATCACGATCTGGGCACCCTCGGCTCGAGCGTCAGCAGCCGCTTGGTTGACTGCTGGGACAATTTGCCCAACATCGTAGTTCTTGATGTAATCGTATAGAACTATACCAGGTGTAGTCTCGGTGACAGCTCCAATGACTCCGATTTTAACTCCATCTTTGGCAAAAATCTTATAGGGTAACAATGCAGGAGTTGTTGTCCCTTTATTATATAAGTTGGCACAAATAAGTGGATATTTGGCTTCAACATTCTTGGAGACCTTATCCAGACCCCAGTCAAACTCATGGTTACCCAGTGCCGAAGCCTCAACGCCAATGCTATTAAAGACCTTCATCACAGGAATACCGTATTGCAGGTTAGATACTGCCGACCCCTGGTAATTATCACCATTAGCGAGAATCAATGTCCGGTCCGGGTTGGCAGCAACTATCTGCTTTACGTTAGCAGCCAATACCGCAGCCACGGGATAGGTGTTGCTTCCAGAAGTACTTTCCAACGTACCGTGGAAATCTGTAATCTCAATAATATCAAAGACAGCAGCTGCACTATCGGCCTGTGCGGACTGGGGAAAGAATACAGTTCCCAAACTTGTTCCTAACACGAGCAGCATAATAATGGTTAGGTTTTTTAACCTTCTCTTGGATGACATAGTTTCACCGCCTTTGCAGATTTAGATATCTATGGGCTTTTTAAGGTTTGATATTTTCCGTTCATTCCATACCGATCTCTCCTCTCGTTCAAAACAAAAGCTTGAAAATAATCATAAATATTTTTATTGTTTTTATTTGTTATTAAAGTAATGTTATTACTGTTATGTTAATTCGATCTTGCCCCAACTATAAATAGCTGTAAATTATGCCCATTTATTTTGTAATACTTTTGCCCCCCGTAATAAACTCCCCAGAAAAATATAACAAGCCTGTAAAATAACATTCACAGGCCTTGTTTTTGTTTATATAATTTTTAACTTAACCAATTATTAAGCTATGCAATTGGTCGATAGATTCAACCATATTGCCGCATAGATTTTGTCTTTAGCTTTTCTGTGACCTATAGTTAGCAGCCATAACAGGAGTATAATGAGTCAGGCTCCCTGCTAGCAAGGAACCCGGTTGTGCTTGGGCTTTACAAAAGTTAGAATGTTAGGTGCCGGGCACCAGAATGTTCTTTCCCCTTTATTATTACTTAGTATTTGATAAACTAAATTATTAAGGATGTATTTTCTTAATAACACTTGAATGTTTGGGGTGATGATTTAACATGTCGGTAACCGCTTTATTCATAACTGCCTTTATGGTTGGCTTGTCGGGGGCTATGATGCCGGGGCCTATGCTTACGGCTGCTATTGCTGAAAGCGCGCGGCGGGGATTTTGGGCGGGACCATTGCTGGTTCTGGGCCATGCTGTTCTGGAGTTGGCCTTGGTTTTGGCCTTGCTGGCAGGGCTCTCGGCATTTATTAAGAATTCCAGTGTAAGTTTGGTGATATCCCTGGTGGGCGGGGCATTCCTGCTTTATTTCGGCTTTAATATGCTCAGAGATACCCTGGCCGGTAGGGTCTCTATTGAAGCAGCAGTTGCTGACAACCCTGGCAGGCTAATGCACCCTGTACCGGTAGGGGTTTTGGTCAGCTTAAGCAATCCTTATTGGAGTATCTGGTGGGCAACTATTGGACTTAGCTATTTAACTTTGGCTATGAAAAATGGCCCGGGAGGAATAGCCGCCTTTTATAGCGGCCACATATCAGCTGATTTAGTCTGGTATTCTGCCATATCAGGTATAATTGCCGGAGGTAAGAGGTTTATTAATCAAAAGGTCTATAATTTCATTCTCTCTCTTTGTGGTCTATTTTTAATAGGCCTGGGTCTATATTTCATATACAGTGGTATTAAGCTAATTTAATCCTTATGGAGGCAGACTAGCTATTAGAAGCCTAGCCTATACCGTCCATACTTATATGAGCCAGAGAATATCCTTAACCAGGTGCGCAACGGCTCTGTTCTTCTACACTTTACATCAAAAGCCTGAACAATAACGGAGCCACCAGAACGGTAGTAAGACCGGCCAAGCCAATGGCCAGGCCACTCATGGCGCCCTCGACCTCTCCCATCTCAATGGCCTTTGAAGTACCGACAGCATGTGATGCAGTACCGATAGCCAGGCCTACGGCAATACTATTTTTTATTCTAAATAATTTGCATATTGATGGAGCTATTACTGCTCCTAATATTCCAGTTATCAATATAGCCACAACTGCTACCGAAGGATTTCCTCCCAGTTGCCGGGTAAGTTCGACTCCGATGGGGTTAGTAATAGACTTGGACAGCAGGGAGAGTATAAGAATATTATCGAGCTTCATTAGTTTGCCCAGTAATATAACACTGGTCACTCCCGTTACCGATCCCATAAAAATACCTATCAGTATCGGAACTGCATGTTTCTTTAAAACCTCTACCTGCTTATATAATGGCACCGCTAAAATAACGGTCGCAGGCCCCAGAAAAAAGGTTATTATATCTCCGCCATTCTTATAGCTGTCCAGATTAATGTCAAAGGCCAGCAGAAACAGAATTACTAAGCTAATACTGACAACCATAGGATGTAAAAACACTAACCTGGTTTTCTTATATACATAGAGTCCTATTTCAAAGGCTAGTATGGTTAATATTATTCCGAATGCCGGATTCGCTAATAACCTTGTCACTATAGGTTCCTTTCTTTAGCCAACAACTGCACGGTCAAGCCCGTGACGGCTACCACAATTATGGTAGTTAATAAAACAATAAGCGTTATTGGTAGCCAATTGGCTTTAAAAATATCTAAAGATTCGAGCAGACCAACTCCCAGTGGTATAAAGAAAAATGCCAGGTTGTCCAGCAAAAAACTGCTCAATTCATCCAACATTTCTACTTTGATAACTCCACTGTATAAGCAGATAAAAAGCAGGACCATCCCGATTACGCTCCCTGGAACAGGTATTTTAAGCCCCATGCTTATAAGTTCACCAAATAACCACAAAAGCAGTATTATTCCAAACTGCCTAATAATCTTCATCTCAACCTCATCATCTACAATAAATCTTGCAACTGGCAAAATTATGGGTCAGAAAATCCCGCCAATCAATATATAATTAGATATCAACTAACCATATATGTCAAATGCCATTGATTAGTTCCTCCCCTTTTCCCAAAGCTCATTTAAGCCGCTATAGATTACATGGGCTAACATCTCCTATTTACTTCAGAAATAATAATATAGGGTTACCTTACCAAATCTCAGCCTCCTAGATAATATCATCCACACTTATCTCCTCATAAAAACCAACTGTAATTAAAGGGCTTGCAGCACTCAGCCTTAAATTGCAGCAATTATATTTTCTATTAATATAAAAGCAATTAATGCAAAGGTTGTGATAATTAAGCCCTTAACCAGATAACTGCTGCCTATTTTCTTGCTTACTGCTTTATCATTATCAATCGACATGTAAATCCTGCACTCCTTTTTCTGTTTTAGATGTAAGAGAGCTTTTCTTAAGCCGGGTACCCCATTTAATCATCCAGTTATTAATTATCCCCACCGGACAGAAAAAGCGACACCAGAACCTTTCTACAAAAAAAGCCCCTATCAGCACCAACGCCAACAGCAACCACTCATGGGCACCACCACTAAAGCCAAAGAGCGTTGAAAAGGGTTCGAAGCTGGTCAACCCAGGATTGCCAAGTGCAATACCAGCCAATAGGGCTGCAGCTGCTAAAATCTTGGTTATCTTCACTGTCTTGGTGCGGAAGGTTTTTTCAATTTTAGGATTCTTGTTTCCAGAGGCTTTAAATATTATTTCCTGAGTTGCTCCAAAGGGGCAGATCCAGTAGCAATAGAGGTTTTTACGCAGCAGTAAACATGTTAGCGCTACGGCTATAATAAGCACGGCAGTAAACAAACTTATTTTCACAAATAGTAACGGGTTCATAAACAAATTGCCAATAATAGCCAGGGACAGCATTCTTTCTTGCCATATACCAAGAATAGCAATACCAGCTAGCATGGTCACCCATCTCAGCCTATTCTTTTTTCTGATCGATCCATATATGGCTATCGACAACAACAAGCATAGGGCCAATAGCGGAAGGTAATCTCTAAATGTTGTCGATTCATGCTCCCCTCTGCTGCTCCATTCACTATTACCGGCTAGATCCGGTTGCTGAGCAATAATACCTTTAATAGCAGCAATGATTGCATTTATAGAACCACGTGAAGATACCGTTGCCCCACTAACAGCCTGCACATCCTGGTTGAGTTTAAAAGCATCCCCATCAATCTTTTTCCCTCTATATTGCTTAAAATAATCGCTTTTTATCAATTTAGCAAAATAAGCAGGGGTCTCTACCTGATCCAACACCCTGGTGCCCAATACCTTACCATGGCAATCTACAGCTACAGCAATGCGGATATTTCCTGCGTAGCCTTTTCCTTCACCGACTCCACAGTAAGCAATTACCGTATTATTATTATCACTGGCTTTATATACCAGCGGATCATTACTTATTTTAGCAAAGTTATGTGCTCCTGGTATTAGGTTGTTTACTTCAGAAGCAAAATCTTGGTTTTTCATCCAGTTATTAAATACAAGAGCTGCCATAAGGAGCAGAACAATTATGATTAATTTGCGCCATTCACGTTGATCATTATTCACTTTTGGTATTCTTACAGTTCTGTTATCGCATACTCCACATTTTTTGCAATTTTCTTCATTCATTTTACTCTCTCCCCGGCTAGAAATATCTTTATATGAACCAGATGATTTATTTTTTCAAGCTGACAAAAAAACTTCCTCCAGTTCTCTCACCCCAAAGGAAATTCGATATTGAGATATTTTGACATTATTCTGCAGCAATATAAAGCAACTGTAAATTATAGCAGTTCAGCTTTTTGAAGGCTTCACTAGCACGGGATATGTTTACCGCAGTTTCCATTATTTGGTTTCTGTTTTCCGCTGGCAGTATGCAAAAAAGTGGATACTCAAATGGCTCTATGCTACTGTATTCGGTAAATCCAATTTCTCCATTACGGATGTCTAATACTTCATAAACGGGGCAATCAAGTTGGCAGGCATAATTACCAAGGCGGGCTGTATCTCTTGAAAAATTCCTAGCCTCAATGATGCTAATCAGGTCCTTCCGAGGCATTCCCTGGAATTCACCAGGATTGAACATGTAATAGTTGATTTGAGCAAGTTGAGCCTGCCAGTTTACAAATAGACAGGGAAGAATAGCTAATTGGGCTGCCGCCTGCATTTCCACCTGTGCATTATCGCCATATACTGCCAGAAGCAGATAATCGTTACCACCTGGAGGGCTGCTATTGTCCAGTATCCTGCAGCCATAGTCTTCAAGTCCGGCTGCCAAGTATCTTTCACCCGGTGTTTGCATCATTTCTTCAAGTACTGATGCTAAATCAATTTCCTGAACCCTGGTGAGAATATTATCCAGTTCTATCATCATTCATGCCCTTCCTTTCAAGACTCCTATCAGCTGTATAGAAATTATTTAATTTTCAATTTACTCCTATCCACTCACCCCGGATAAGATGTAATTTGCAGGTATCCTGGCTCACACTCATCCTAACCCTTCCCCTTCCCAGCCGTCATGCCAGTGGGTAACCGAAGGCTCGTCTGTGCTTACAGTAGGGGGAGCTGCAGTGGCATCTCACCACTTTCCCTGTTACATTAAATTATCTATATGGCCCGGACGATCGATTTCTTTTTACTGCCATGGTTTAGAAGACTACGAACATATCCGCTTAATAATATCGGTACCATAAGAGCTCCCAACCCCCCGACTCCAGCGCCCCTGGGTGATTTAATAACTAATGTATTAGTTATTATCCATGCGATTCCGAACACCGTAAAAAATAGACACATTATTACAATTATCCATTCATACCAGACCCAGGTCTTGATGTTTTCACTGTTTTTTCTATACACGCTTACTCCCCAGACTCCCAGTGTTATCCCCAGCAAAACCCATATAAGTGTCATTTCCGCTCCTCCTTCAACTATTTTCTTGAATTGGTCATCCAGCCTGGCGCTTCATGATTAACCCATTTACCGTACACCACTTTTTCTGCCCTTGGCAGAATGCGACGTGCCAGAGAAGAATGTGAAGCTGATTCGACGGCCATGCTGTGAATCCATGATGGTGGTTTACTCCATGGGCAATTAACCTGACAGAGAGAACAATTCATGCCTGTATGCTCAGACCAGTAGGTTATACAGGTATTGGCATTGAGCTGCCACTTGTTGATGCCTCTGGTATTGGTTTTTTCCCCCATCGGAATTGATCCTGACGGGCACCACTCAGCACATAGTTTACACTCGCTGCAGAAGTCTTGTATGCCCAGATCAACCGGCTTATCCATAGTCATTGGTAGATCAGTCAGAATGCTGGCAAGACGAGTATTGGCTCCAAATTCTTTAGTCACCAGGAATCCGTTTCGTCCTAACTCCCCGAGGCCACCATCTACAGCCAAGGGAACACATAAGGCTATATAATTTCGATAGTGATTGGCCCTTGCAGGATAACCCATGCTTCTTATATAGGCGGCAACAGTATCCGTGATTAGTGCCATTTTGGCATAATTAACTCCGGTTACAAGCCCTACAGCGTTGTCTGTTCCCGTTGCAACAAGATCAAATTGCTGAGGACAAGCGATACTAATTGCATACTTATAAGTTTGCGTTATAGGCTCACCATAATGAGCTCCTCCGCCAACATGAGTATAAAGCCATTCAGTTTTACATGGTCCAATCCCTACCAGATCTGCTCCAAGTGCTTTACAGAAGCCTTTAATTTTCTCAGCAGCAACAGCAGGATCCATCTTAAACTGCTTAGGAGATACTGGCCCATCCACAGCTTCATCAAGTCCTAATACTGATCCACCGGCAAAAGCAGCATCGCCAAGTGCCCGGTTTGTCCAGTCATCCTTATTTTTGTTAAACTGATATTCTTTGTCGTAAAATAAATGGACTTTGGGATGATGCTTTTCCATTTCTGGGCGACGTTTATAATAATCTTCATACCTTCCGTCAGTACCTGGTACCAGTCGGGCCCTGTTAAAGACTGCGTCCCTCTCATCAAAACGCTCAATTTTCTCCACTACATCCTTGGTATATGTGGGTTCATCTACCCTTTTAACGGGAAGATTGAATCCAGCAGCTGATTGGCCGAAAGTAGTCACAGGGGATTCTAATGAAGGAGCAGTTGCTGCTGAAGCAGTAACTGCTCCGATTCCCAGAACCCCACCAAGAGCTGCCGCGCTACCTATGAAAGATCGTCTACTAATTTCCCCTAGTTGGCCCTCCTTTTTCTTTCCTTCCATAAAGCCACCTCCAATAATTATTTAATATTTTGATTATCCTAAGTAAAACTCTAGCATACAGCATTCGTCTATGCAATTATATTTTTACTTTTGATTGTCTATTCAAATTACTGTCTAAAGTTTGAGTTAAACGATGTAATAGTCTATAATCATAAATAGCTTTTTGTATCAGGAAGGATATAGTATATATGGATAACACCCACGCTCGTAATCAAATCATAAATTACGTTATCGCCGGTATAGAAAATAATGTATTCCCACCGGGCGAACGCTTACCTTCACAGCGGAATATGGGCAATCAATTCGGAGTTGACAAAATGACGGTTAGAGATGCCATGAAGGTTCTGGAAGATAGGGGATTTGTCACAATTAAAAGTGGCAGTGGGGCATATGTAAACACCTTAGCTTCATTGCATTTCAAGTATGAAAAGGAACCGACAGAGCAAGCTGTAGAAATACATCATATAGGCGATTGTCTTAGAATGGTCAAACTTGAATCCATACGTTGTATTGTTAAGAATGGTACACAAAAAGAAATAAACTCATTATCAAAAATAATTCAGGATTATCACAAGAAGCTTTCAAGTAACACCCCTCTTAAAGAAAGATATCTTCATGATGTTTCCTTTTCACTTAAAATCGTTGAATACTCGCACAATCCTATATTTCAGATGTTATTTGCAGAACTAATTGACCATGTTAGTGAAGCAATCACTTTGAGTTGCACAGATTATGATATTCACAAAAAAATTGTTGAGCTGGATTTGTGCCTATGCGAAGCTTTGAATGACCGCGATATAGAAAGAGCGACCTGGCTTATTAGAGAACGCGGGTATATGTTAGGTACATTAAGAACTAAAATGAAACAAACAGTCACCAAGAAATATAAATTAACCACTATCCCTCAGGTTTAATGCGGATCAAAAAAGCGTGTCAAGGAAAATACCCCTGACACGCTTTTTAAGATTTAGTTCTCCTCTTCAGAAAGCTGTTTATCCCATTTTTCAGAGATTTTGTCTGTACTTTTTTCCACCTATATTAGTCAACATCAAACCACCCTACTAGGCTCCGAGATCTTTTAATTTATTATCAGCTGCTACTTTAGTGGTCTTAAGGAAAAAAGCCAGTCCTAAACCTACTAAACAAATTGCAGTGGCTGCCAAAAAACAGTCTCCCATGGCATAAACCATGGACTGTTTAGCCATCTGTGAGGTAACCATACCAGTGGAAATTCCCTGAAATTCGCCATAACCCAGCCCCAGGTTAGTGGCTACACCCTGCAGCTTATCAACCATCAGCAAGTATTCCTGACTATTAAGGTTAGCGGAGTAAGCCAGATTCGAGAAATGAAAAACCTGCCGTGTTTGAAAAACTGTGGTAAATACGGCAATACCAAAGGCTGAGGCTATCTGGCGGATTACATTATTTAATGCCGAAGCTCTTCCTACCAGGTGTGGGGGTACCGTGTTCATGCCTGCGGCGGTGGTTAAGTTTCCACTTGCGCCGGGAAGTTTGAACAGACCCAGTTAATCAGAGTAAAAAATCCTTTCTGTTATACAATGCATAGCTTAAAACAATAGCTGCTATATTTATTGCCGCCATAATTATCAGATACTCCGGCTCAATTCTGAATTTAGTGATAATATCAACCGCATCTACATATTTAAATGGACTGAAATACTTTAAGAACTCCAGTTTTTCTGAAAGAGCGGTGGCGATACTTAAGAAATAGGTTACCAGCACCAGTCCCAATGAAAAGGGCAGTACGGTTTGGTTTCTGTGGATTATAACCGAAGCCAAAAATCCAAGGCAGGCAAAGGTCAGATGGAGCAAAAAAGCAGCCAGGGATAAAAGTAAGAATGTTTTTATGCTGAAGTCAGTCGTTTTTACAATCTGCAGGCTTATATACATTACTATCGTTATTATCAGGTTGAAAACCGTAATAAGGGTGATAATGCTTAGTAGCTTGGCAGTCAGTATTTCTGATCTGCTCACCGGTTTGGAAAGCAGGAACTCTATCGTCTTGTCGCTTTCTTCCTTCGACAACATCGCGGAAGCCAGGATAATGGCATAGATACTGCCAAAAAGGGTAAGCGTGGTATACTGTTTGGTGGCATAATAGCCCATGATATCAGTCATAGATATCTTCTCCAGACCAAAAGCTGCCAGGAGTCCTTTAGGCATGCTGACCATTAACCTTTGAAATTCTTCAGCCTGTTTGGCTATAGTTGGGTAAAATGCTAGCACCAGAACGCCCAGGCCAGCCAGGATCACCGACCATATCAACAGACCTTTGCGATTAATGGATAGCTCCCGCCAATATATGTTCATGCTAATTCACTTCCTTTCCTTTGTTTTTAGCACAACGTATAATAATAGAGATAAGCATAACATCAGTAGTTTCCTGAAAGGAGAAACCTATTTATTACTTGCAGATGCCTACTGCTCGTAGTAATGCATGAAAATATCCTCCAGAGACGGCTCTTCGATTAAAAGATTTTCAACGTCACTGTGGGACAATACATTAAGCAGCTCTTTCAAGTTACCTTTAAACATAAATTTATGCTGACGAGCGCTCCGATCCAGAGCTATTATTCCTGGCATATCGAAGGCTGGTTCATCCTCCTGTTCAAATTCCACGGTAACTATTTTAAACTGCTCTTTCCTTAACTGCTCTATCTCCTCCACCTTTAGGATCTTACCCTGCTTAATGATGGCTATGGTATGACAGAAGCGCTGCACTTCGCTTAATACATGAGAAGATAGAAAAATGGTTGCCCGCTGGTTTTCTTCCCGCAATACCTCAAAGAATATATTTTGCATCAGGGGATCCAATCCACTGGTAGGTTCATCAAATATTAACAATCGTGGGCTATGCAATAGAGCCTGTACAATAGCTACCTTCTTTTTATTGCCATAAGAAAGTTCAACAATTCTTTTGTTCGGGTTGAGTTCAAAACGCTCGACCAGTGCTTGGATACGTGCCGAACAGCATTCTTTATAGAAGGAAGCACTGTAATTTAACAGATTTAGAACGCTCATATCTCCATAGTAATTAACCTCAGCCGGAATATAGCCGATATTTTTCCTGATTTCCCGCGAATCCTTTATTATGTCCAGCCCCAATACCTGAGCTGAACCTCCAGTTGGGAAGATAAGATTTATCAGAGTACGAATAGTAGTTGATTTGCCAGCTCCATTAGGACCGATAAATCCGAAAATATCACCTTCTTCTACCTCCAGGTTAAGATCCTCAATCCCCCTGGTCTTGCCATAGTATTTAGTCAGTTGCCTGGTTTGAATAGCTTTCATTGGATACCTCGCAATAAACAAATTACTATACATTCATACGGTTACTATAAGTATTAGATATCTAATGCCAGGGTATGTATTTGATGAATACTAAAAAATCACATCTTAGAATCAGTCATTCTTATAAAGCTCAATTCGCAGGGCAAGTCAAACTGGGATGATTTTAACCCTGCTTGGCCAAGTTAATTAAAGAGTTACAAAAGCATAATATTCAAACACTGTCCGAAGTACTGCTGGCTTCCCTCGATACCCAAGGCAATCTATACGTTGATATAAAAAACGACCAGCTCAAAGAACTCAATGTATTGAAATAAACAGGTAATGATCATGTTAAATTTTTAATCTGCTTGGTTCTTCCGCAGTATAATAAGGTAAAATATAGAAATAGATTTATGGTTAGGAGGAGCTGCATATTAAAAGAATTACTGAGGTTTGCCCCCGTGTATACCAAGTTGGCGGTAATGGGTTATCTTCTCCAGAAGATTGCTGCATCTATCTGGTAGTTGGTGAAGGGGAATCACTTTTGATTGATACTGGGTTAGGTGCAAGCGCCAACCTTATAATAGACAACATGATCTCAGCCGGTATAGATGTGGAAGCAATCAAATACATTATTGCTACCCATGGACATATAGACCACATCGGCGGCTTGAAGCACCTGCAAAAACGGTTAAATGCTAAAGTAATAGCCCATAAGCTTGACTTGCCAGCCATTCAGGAAGGTCTTCCGGAGCTTACGGCAGCTTCCTGGTATGGAGTTAGTTATAAGAAGGTATGTGTTGATCGCATTTTGGAGGCCAGCCAGGAATCAATAATGATCGGCGGGTTAAAGTTAGTGTGCATCCATACTCCGGGCCATACTCCAGGTAGTATATCTGTTTATCTTGATACCGGGAACCAAAGGGTGCTTTTCGGCCAGGATATTCATGGACCTTTTAACCCTGCCTGGGGCTCAGACCTGAATTTATGGCGAAGCTCCATGCAGATCCTACTGGATCTAAAAGCAGACATACTCTGTGAAGGGCATTTTGGAACATACACCCCGGCTTCAGCGGTACAGGAATATATAAATTCTTATCTTAGAAACTACTAAATCTTAGCTTAATAATAAAGTTAACGACTAAAATACTGGGAGAATGTTGTATGTATAAAGGGGATTTAATACCTAAGGGAATTATGCGTCAGGAGGCTGAATATTATATTATTCGCCAATCCATGCCCTATCCATTGGCTGATAACAACGTCTACTTGATAGAAACAAGTGATGGCTGGGCAGTCATAGATGTGGGGGTAAATCTGGAAAGTACCTGTGATGTATGGGAGTTAGCCGTTAAGGAAGTAGGTATTCCGTTTAAACACATTAATAGCATCTACATTACCCATTGCCACCCTGATCATTTGGGTGCCGCCCGCTGGCTGCAAAAGAAGTGTGAGGCGCCGGTTTTTATGTTACCAGAAGAAATTGATCGGGCCAGGGAATATATATTTCTAGATGATGATTTTGAAAACACTTACCAGCAAGCAATCCACAGGGAAGTCACCGTCAATATGTTTCCGCAGCGCTGGCAGGATGAATTGGTTAAGGACTGGCACCTGGAGGTAGCACCCCTATATCCTGAGCCGGCAGAAGTTTCACCTATATATGCAGGGGACAAGATTGACTTACGGGGTGATAAATTTCAGGTAATGAGAGCTCCTGGACATAGTGACGGGCAGTTTATTTTATGGTGTCCTGAACGCAGTTTTTTGTTCGGAGCCGATGTACTGGTTAAAAATTCCTATCTCCACTTTACGGATTGGCCAAATACTCACTTAATCAACCCACTGGCAGAACTTTTTTCACTTATGGACAGCCTGGCGGTTTTGGGAGATGTCAAGGTATTTCCCGGTCATGGCCCTACCTTTGATGACCCCGGTACGATTCTAAAATATTTGCGCAGAAGGCACCTAAAGGCAATGGACAAAGTGGAGCAAGCTGTTTTATCTCCGGTCAGCGTGGGAGAAATATACAGCCAGATGTATGAATTACCCGATGAAGTACACGGGCACCGACTGATAATGGGTGAAACTCTGGGTTACCTGAAATATTTGGTATCTCAAGGAAGATTGGAGAGTTGGCTGGAGCACGGACACCTTTTATTTGCACCTAAGCCGAGACCATGAGGTCAGGCATTTACTGTCGGCTGGCCCAGGCCACCAAGCGATCACGGTAAAGGACTCCCAGCAAAAAAAGTATTACCGCTACAGCCGTAGCAATAATGACTACGGTCATGTTCTTGCTCTGCAGGTTGGCGCCGATATAGGCCGACATTAAAATGCCAGGAAAACGCGCCACTGTAGTACTTATAATAAATCTTCCAGGCTTCACCGGAGTAATTCCAGCCATGTAGGTTAGAACGTCCTTGGGGCTTCCTGGTATCAGAAAGAGGATGAAAATTATTACCTCAGCCCGGGTACTGTTTATCATTAGCTCATACTTCTGAAAGGTCTTATCGGATATAAACATCTTCAAGACCGGAGTTCCTAAAAATCTGGCGACATAAAATGTCGCCAGTCCTCCTAAAGAAATGCCCAAGACCGAGTAAAACGCACCTTTAAAAGTGCCAAAAACAAATCCCCCGGCTAGTTGAATGACCTCTCCCGGAATAGGTGCCACCAAGACCTGACATACCTGCAGGCCGATAAAAACCAGTACACTTAAAGATCCAAAGGAGTTCAGATAGGCCTTAAAAGCAACCGGGTCCATAGCCAGTTCGCTAATTTTTGACCCCTGATTAATAGCAAAATAAATAAGTAAAGAAAGAAACAAAGCTAACCCGAGACCATAGATCAGCCCTTTCTTAAAACCCTTTTTCATTGTTGTTCCCCCTGTTTACCCTACGATAATTAATTGCTAGCACTACTCACTGCAAATAAGTTGTTTCTCCTACCGAAAGGTCTGACAAATGGTGCCGCATTATTCAAATTTCTAATCAGTATATTATAACCCCTTATTAGTAATTATTCATGTTTTTAAGCCGCTCAATTCTTTCTTCCAGTGGTGGATGAGTACTAAATAGACGGGAAACAACTGATCCTGACAAAGGATTCATTATAAACATATGCGAAGCAGCCGGCGATACCTGCATGGGTACCCGTCCCGATGCCCATCTTAGTTTTTCCAGAGCACTAGTCAATCCACTGCTGCCTTCAGCCAAGTTTGCACCAGTGGCATCAGCCAAGTATTCACGCGAACGCGATATGGCCATTTGAATAATCATAGCCGCTATAGGTGCTACAATTGCCATAAGCATAGTTCCCACTAAGCTGCCAGCGCCTTCTTCGTCATCCCGACTAAGCCCTCCAAAAAATGCTCCCCATTGCGCAACATTGGCAATCATTGATACAGCTCCCGCAAACGTAGCTGCTATTGTTCCAATTAATATATCCCGGTTTTTAATATGAGCAATTTCATGAGCCAACACACCCTTAAGTTCACGTTCATTCATAAGCTGAACTAAACCTTGCGTAACGGCTACCGCCGAATGAGCAGGATTACGTCCTGTAGCAAAAGCATTGGGTTGGCTGGATGGCATAATGTAGAGTTTGGGCATAGGGATGCCTGCTTTATCGCTTAAACTTTTTACTAATGTATAAAGCTCCGGTGCTTGAGAAGGTTCAATGGGCTGTGCACCTGTCATCTTAATTACCATTCTATCGCTGTAGAAATAACTAAAGAAATTCATACCCAGAGAAATAACAAAAAACAAAAGCGCTCCGCTTTGTCCTCCCACCATACCTCCCAACGTGACGAGCAGTGCTGATAGAAGACCCATTAAAAGTCCGACTTTCAAGCTATTCATACTTACATCCTCCTTATTATTATTCTGCATTTTATACCGAATAATTAAGATAGGAGGCCTGATAAAAACGCGGTATCAAATAAGGCTGTTGCAGCTGAGGAACCGCTATACATCCAGTCTGATTGCTCTTTAAACTGCTTGTTTTATTGCTAACTATACCAGTGGAATTGCTACTGGCTTTCGTCCTTACATGCAGATTAATTACTTGAACCGAGATCAAAAGACAAGCTGGTATTTTCTCGTCCACAACCGGCTCAATGCCGTTGAAAGAGGCCAAAGCTAATACTAATACAAATAAGGCTAGCATAAGTTTAAGCTTAATAAACTGGAATTTTAACAGATTAGACACCTCAGCTTCTTATAATAATATGGCGTGTTACGGCGCATCTGCTATAAAACACCTATTACTCTTATTTTTTATTCTAATCAGGCGAAAAGATAGATAATAAAGGCTAGATAAAAAATCCCACTAAACATCAATACGTATGGATTAACGGTCTTTTTAGTCTTAATCCACAACAGATTGAACAGGGCCGAACTCAATGCCAACGCGGCAGATACCATAGTAGCTCCTTGGAGATTCCAGGGCGTAAAAAGTATGCCAAAAACCACCGGAAAACTGCTCTGAAAAACCATTGCCCCACTAATATTGCCCAAAGCCAGCGTATCTTTTTTCTTGCCAATCCACATTACAGAATTCAGTTTTTCCGGCAATTCGGTGGCAATAGGGGTAATGATCATGGACAGAATCAGCGGGGCAATACCTAGTATTTTGGATAGATCTTCTACATAACCAATAAACAGATAAGCTCCATAACTGATCCCCGTTAGGGCCAGGAGGAGTTGAAATACTATCCATCCCAAACTAGTGGGCATATTTAAAAATCTACTTAAATATAGTGGTTCACACTCTTCCACCATTTTGGCGTCATGAGCCATTATAACTCGCAAATAGTAGATGTATGCCAGCAAGAGTATTATCGCAACAAAAGTTTTAACAATGATACTTTCATTGAAAAATGTGGTTAGAATTGCGATACCATAAATTACTATAAAAAACTGCAGGTCTTTAGCGAAAATATCCACATCAACATCCATAGTTAACTCGCGCCGCCCCAACCTGGAATACACTATTACCGCTAAACCTGAAATGAAAAAGGCCAATGTTCCTAACATAAAAGGTGCCCCGGCAATGGCTCCAATTCCTATTGCGTCAGCCTCTTGCCCGGCAGCAAAAAGAATCGCAATAACAGGTATAATTGTTTCTGGCAGAGCAGTTCCCACCGCAGCGAATACACTGCCTACCACTCCTTGATGCAGATTTAGTTTTTTGCCCAACCATTCAACCGCATTCACAAAAATAGAACAAGCTATGAGTATCACGGTTAAACTCAATAAAGTCATTACAATCCCGATTCCCACTTTACCATCCCCTTTCATTTTAGAAACAAAGGTAATAATCTCTCTAATTTTGGAGTACTGCATAAAAGCCCAACCAACAAAAAAGACCTTTGCCTCTATTAATAGAGGCAAAGGTCTCACAAAACCAAATCGGGTCGGTCGACAGAACCAGGCCATATGGCCACGATGTTGACTCTGTCTAAAAGTTACTCCCCTTTGCTTGATAATGATTATAACCCAAATCCCGATCCTACACAAGCTTTATTATCATAGGGTCAGATCGAGTACGTTGTAATAGAATGTATCTAATTTTCATTAGGACTAAAAAAACTCGGCTTACGCCGAGCCTTTAGGCGACTGCGGATGCCTGAGTTTTCTTAC
>CAZEDT010000026.1:34855-51090 GCA_964510795.1 uncultured Syntrophomonas sp. | reverse complement strand
TTATTCGTATTATGCGTGAAGAAATTGATCCAGGACATGCCTTTATTTAGAACCGTCGCTTAATAGATGAGTTTGTCATTACAGCTATGTAGCTGTAATGACAAGGTATAAAAAACGAGGTGAGGAGTAAACAACATGTCGGAAAATGAAAAAATACCCGCAAAAGAAAAACTCAGGGCAGTTGTTGATCAGGTTTATCAAAATGCCTGGGATGCTAAAAAAAGAGGCGAGCCAATTGGTTGGTCATCTTCAAAATTCCCTGCCGAAATAGCTGAAACTTTAGGCTTGGCTGTATGTTATCCGGAGAACCAAGCGGCAGCTATTTCAGCCAAACACGGCGGACAAAGAATGTGCGAGCATGCTGAATCTATGGGATATGATAATGATATTTGTGGATATGCAAGAATCAATATAGCCTATGCTGCAGGCTATGAGGCCGATGAAAAACCCATGCCGCAACCTGATTTCGTACTTTGCTGCAATAATATTTGCAATTGTATGACCAAGTGGTACGAAAATCTGGCCAGAATCCATAACATACCCTTGATCATGATAGATGTTCCCTATAATAACACGGTAGAAGTAAACGACCATTATGTTGCTTATATTCGCGGACAGTTTGATGATGCCATCAAGCAGCTGGAGAAAATTAGCGGCCGTAAGTGGGATGAGAAAAAATTTGAGCAGGTATGTGCTAATTCGAATCGCACTGCTAAAGCATGGTTGAAAGTATGTTCGTATTGCCAGTATAAACCATCACCTTTCAGTGGTTTTGATTTATTCAACCACATGGCGGTAGTGGTTACGGCCCGCTGTAAAGTAGAGGCTGCTGAAGGTTTTGAAGCATTAGCTGAAGAACTGGAGCAAAATATACAAGAGGGTAAATCAACCTGGCGTTATGATGAAAACTACCGAATTATGTTTGAAGGTATTCCCTGCTGGCCTCAATTACAATCATTATTTAAGCCTTTAAAAGAAAAAGGTATTAATACTACAGCGGTTGTGTACGCACCAGCCTTTGGTTTTGTATATAACAATATGGATGAAATGATGAGAGCGTATTGTAAAGCTCCTAACTCAGTATGCCTGGAGACCGGGGTGGAGTGGCGCGAAGGCATTTGCCGCGAGAATAAAGTTGATGGTATTTTGGTACATTATAATCGTAGCTGTAAACCTTGGAGCGGTTATATGCCAGAGATGCAAAGAAGATTCCATAAGGACCTGGGGGTTCCGGTAGTGGGATTTGATGGTGACCAGGCGGACCCCAGAAACTTCGCAGAAGCACAGTACAACACGCGTGTGGAGGGTCTTTATGAAGTTATGGAAGGATATGCTGCCAGGAAGGGAGGAGCTGCCAATGAGTAGAATAGCTGAGCTTTTAAGTGAGTTTGGGGAAATCGCAATTAGTCCCAGAAAGCAGTTGGAAAAGTATTTGGCCCAGGGTAAAAAAGTTATTGGCTGCTTCCCTTACTATGTGCCGGAAGAAATTGTTTATGCTGCAGATATGGTGCCTTTTGGCTTATGGGGACAAACCGGCGGAACAATTAATGCGGCCAAAGAGTATTTTGCAGCTTTCTATTGTACAATTGCTCAGCTAAACCTGGAAATGGGATTAAACGGAACTTTAGACAGTTTATCAGGTGTTATAGCTTCTTCCATGTGTGATACCTTGCGTCCGTTTACCCAGAACTTCCGAGTAGCGTGTCCACAAATACCTTTTATGTTTTTAGCTCATCCCCAGAATCGCAGACCAGGGTATGGTGTTGATTTTACTATTGCTCAGTACACAGAAATAAAGAATAAGCTGGAAGAAATCGGAGGTAGCCCAATTTCTGACGAAAGCCTTAAGAGTTCTATTAAGGTTTATAACGAAAGCCGGGCTGCACGTCGCAGTTTCGTTAAGCTGGCCGGTGAGCATCCGGAACTGGTTACTGCTACCCAGCGTAATGCCGTATTAAAGAGTGCTTACTTTACTTTAAAGTCAGAGCATACGGTTTTATTAAATGAATTAAATGATTTACTGGCCGAGGCACCTGCAGTCGAATGGGAAGGTACCAGGATCGTTACTTCCGGTATCGTTCTTGACAGCCCCTCCCTGCTTAAGATTATTGAAGACAACCACATGGCTATCGTAGCTGATGATGTTGCTCATGAGTCGCGGGCAATTCGTGTAGATGTATCTGAGACTGAAGAGGATCTAATAAAGGCTCTCGCTCTTCAATTTAGTGCCCATGATTATGATACTTTATTGTATGATCCGGAGATTAACAAACGTCCGGGATATATAGCTGATAAAGTGAAGGAAAGTGGTGCCCAGGGGGTTGTTATTATGATGATGCAATTCTGTGACCCTGAAGAAATGGAGTTCCCTTCTCTCAAGAAAGGCTTGGATGAAGCTGGTATACCATACATTAAGATTGGTATGGATCAGCAAATGACAGATTTTGGCCAGGCCCGGACATCCCTGCAGGCTTTTGCAGAGGTTTTGAGCATGCGTAGTTGTATTTAGATTACCAATACAACCTAATAGTTGGTTGCCAATGATTAACTATAGTTTATAATTCCTCAGATGTTCATCGTCTTTAATGCTATTCGGGAGGTGTTATATGATCGTTTGCTTCCACTAATATAGTTGCAAGTTATCAATAAATTATTTAACAACGAGGAGGCACAAAAATGAGTCTTGGTATTATTGCCCTTATAGCCCTAATCGTCGCCGTCGTAATCAGCTGCTTTTCAGAAAGAAACGTCGGTATCATGTGTATCGCCTTTGCTTTTCTAATCGTTATGTTCAGCGGCGGGACCATGGATGTTAAGCAATTAGCCACGTTCTTCCCCCTAAAACTCTTTATGATTTTAGTCGGTGCAACCCTGCTCTTCGGTATGGCCACTAATAACGGGACAATCGCAAAATTAGCCCAATGGGCTGTTAAAATGTCAGGTGGGAAGGTCGGAATGATACCCATAATTTTCTTCCTGCTATCTGTTACCTTATCATCCATTGGACCTGGTAATATTGCTACCGTTGTTGTACTTGCCCCTATCGGCATGGCTTTAGCCAGAGAAACCCGGATCAGTCCTTTCTTAATGACTTTAATGATCGTAAACGGGGCTTGCGCTGGTGCTCTTTCACCCCTTGCGCCTACCGGTATTATTGCTAATGGTTTGGTTGAAAAACTTGGTATCGACTATATCGGCACTCAGATCTGGATAAACTCCGTGCTTGGTAGCAGTTGTGCAGCCCTGTTAGCTTATCTAGGCTTTGGCGGTCTCAAACTCTGGGGAAGTAAAATTGACCCGGCACTGCAGGAGCGTGTTCGGTTAATTGTCGGCCAAAAAATTGAAGCATTTGACAAAAATCAGATAATTACCATGGTCGGTATTATCACCTGGATCGTCATGGTTCTCGTTTTCCAATGGGATGTTGGTTACACCGCCATGGTCATTGCTGTTATCCTGTCCATGCTCAATGCAGCGGATGAACAGGCAACCATGAAAAGTCAGCCCTGGTTTACCATGTTCATGCTGGTCGGCGTCATGGTCCTGGTAGAAGTTGCTGCGAAAACTGGCGGACTGGAATATGCCGTCACCGCAATCGCTACAATTTCAACTCCAACAACAATTTCCGCAGTCTTCGGTTTTATTAACGGTTTTGTTTCGACTTACAGTGGATCTTCAGCCGTAGTTATGCCCACATTTATTCCTCTGATTCCGGGATTAGTAGCTAAAATGGGGGTAACTGGCGCTGATGCTCTGCAGATGACACAAAATTTGGTCTACACCAGCTGTGTTTCAGCGCATTTGGTTGATGCCAGCCCCCTGTCTCTGCTGGGTGCACTGTGTATCGCGTCAGCTCCTGAATGGGAAGACAAGAACGTACTTTTCCGCAAACTACTCATTTGGGGTTTATCTATGTCAGTGTTTGCTGCAGTTATCAGTTTCATCTTCTGGCGCTAACAGCACTGATGTAGTTAATAACTATAGCCTCTTTAGGAAAAAGAAAATTATTTTTACGGATAGTGTTTGCAGATATAAACCAATGAAATATATCTCTACATTATTCGGGACGGTGAGTTAATTCTCACCGTCATTTTTTTTGTATACTCCCGCCACGTTTTACTCTGCTCTGGCTATGGCAGCATAAGCCGTTCCGAAATGGACAGCTTCTGTTGTTGTTTTTATAGATATATTTTATTAAAAAAATCATTGACAAAGCTAATGATGCCAGCGAAAATAATTATACAATGTATAAGTTTACTTATTGTATAACATTAAACTATGTATAAAAAATCGGGAGGAAATTATATGAGCAGCATCAACCTAACAGAAGAAAGCCGGATGGAGCGAAAAAAAAGAGAGCTCAGACAAAAAATTATTACCGTCGCGGCCCAATTGTTTGAACAGCAGGGCTATGACAATACGACCATGGAACAAATCGCGGAAGCTGCCGATGTGGCCCGTAAAACCTTGTACAACTATTTCCCTGTTAAAGAAGCCATTGCCGATGCTTATTTAAGAGATGTCTCTCTGGGATTTGCCCAGGAGAACCTGGAATTGCTGGAAAAACTGTCTGATACCAGATCTCGAATGTTGGCGGCATTAAACAATACCTATGGTTGGGTGGAAAAAAATCCGGAGCTGGCAGATGTGGTTCTCAAATATCGTTTGCGGATTTCTGACCCGCAATCTTGCAATAATGCGGAAAGAACCGGCACCCAGAGTACCATGTACGAAATTCTTCGCCAGGGACAGGAAGCAGGTGACATTAGAGCAGATTTACCGATTGATTTGATGATAACGTATATTGACCTGCTGCGCGGGACCATAACTTTTGAATGGTTAAAAGATACTTCAAGATATCAGCTGCATGAAGAAATGGAAAAGCTGGTGGACCTGGTACTGTATGGTGTAAGTACCCGGAGAAAATAAGCTGCTTATGGCAAGCCGATTCGATCAGAAAGGGAGTGTTTTGTATGACAGCGAGGTTAGACTTCATATTTAACTGGGACGAAGCAGTCCAGGCAGGGGTGGACAAGGTGGGCGGAAAGGGCTGGAACCTGGGACGCCTGGCCCGATATGGCTTTAACATTCCGCCCGGTATAGTTATCAGTACCGAGCTTTATCAGCAATTTATTGAACATAATGGCTTGACTGCTTATCTGGATGAGCTATCTCAGGTGGTCACGCTTCGTAACTTGGAGCAATATGATACTGCTTTAAGGGAGCTGCGGGAAAGAATCATGGCTGCTGATATACCTGCTTTTCAATCGGCTGAAATCAAGACAGCGCTTTCCCGAACTGATATCTTGGGTAAAGCATTGGCAGTAAGGTCTTCGGCATCGGCAGAAGATTCATTGCAAATGTCTTTTGCGGGGATTCATGCCAGCACTTTAAACGTCTGCGGTCAGGCGCAAATAATGGATGCCATCAAAGGATGTTATGCTTCCCTATGGACGCCGCAGGCGGTAGCTTACCGCCGCCGTTTTGAGCTGGGTGATCAACTGCGCATGGCCGTTGTAATCATGCAAATGGTTGATGCGCAGGCTGCCGGTGTAGCCTTTAGCTGCGATCCCCAGACCGGGCGCCGGGATCGGCTGGTGGTACATGCCAATTATGGTCTGGGAGAATCAGTGGTAAATGGCAGCATTGAGCCGGACAGTTATTCTCTGGATTCCTCGGCCTGGTATGCCATCCCACCCTTGGCAGAAACCATAATTGGGCGCAAGGAAGGGATTATTAAATTAAAACCTGAAGGGGGAACGGTTTTTGTCAGTCAGGAACCTGCTGCCGGGCAGGTCCTGCAGCAGGAATCGCTTGGAAAATTGGGTTTGTTGATTCTGCGAATATTTGAGTCTTTAGGAGAGGGCGAACAGCATTTGGATATCGAATGGGCTTTTGATGGGCGGGAATTCTTTGTGCTGCAAGCACGTCCGGTAACTGTCCTGCCCTGCTATACTTTTGGAGGTTTCAAAGGTCGGCAGGAAGTTTGGTCAAACGGAAATTATCGAGATGCGGCGCCCATGGTTTTATCTCCTCTGCATCGTCGGGTGATGAAAAACATTATTGATACCGTCCAATTTACTTCTCTATCAAAAGTGGATTACCCCATTCCGGATGGGTTTCAGTTTTCGCGTCTCATCAAGGGCCGGTTGTATTGCAATATATCCGCCCTGCAGTGGACCTACTATGATAACACCGGTGTTCTGCCCAGTGATTTCAACCCCTTCTGGGGCGGGCACCAACCGGAGATTCAAATCCCTGATACAGATCCTCTGGCTGGTGAGCAAGGCCGGAACAGACTGGAGCGGATGATGAAAAGCTTTGCTTTGATGACGGAGGAAGGTGACCATGCCCATCAAGTATTTGCGGAAGTGATTGACGCTGTGGAGAGCATGATGGCAGGGGGCTTTGCTTCATTATCTGATGCAGGCTTGATCGATAAATTAGAGCAATTGAGTCAGATTGTCAGGCACTATAGTGAAAACTTCACCTTCCTGGCTGGAGCGGGTAATATGCCCATGATTTCGTTGATACAAAAATTGTTTGCGTATCTCGGGGAAAGAACCATGATCATGGCAAATGGCTTAATGGTTGGAGGAGAAGCAGGTATAACCAGTGCCGATCACGGCTACCGGCTTTTGGAATTGTCCCGGATTGCAATAAAGGATCAGGCAGCCCGGCATTATCTCCAGGGGGCTGATTATGCCGCCTGGCGCTGGGAACAAG
The DNA here is from genome assembly GCA_964510795.1 of uncultured Syntrophomonas sp. Taxonomy (GTDB): domain Bacteria; phylum Bacillota; class Syntrophomonadia; order Syntrophomonadales; family Syntrophomonadaceae; genus Syntrophomonas_B. Next base: position 44,364 of record CAZEDT010000026.1, on the reverse strand, counting down.
CATTGCCGGATGGATCGCCTTTTAAAACTGCCTTGGCAGCATTTATTAACGATTTTGGCCACCGGGCTGTTTATGAAATGGATATAATCAACCCCCGCTGGCAGGAAGATCCCTCTTATTTATTTGAGATGATCAAAAGCATGATGGCAGAAGCGAATCTGGATCAGTGGAAAGCCGGGCAAGCGGAGAAATATCAGCAGGCCTGGCAGGAGCTGGCCGAAAAGGTTCCGGAATGCGAGCTGGACGAAATCAAGATTGGCATCAGGCAAGCCCAGGAAGGTGCTGCTTTGCGGGAAATGACCAAGTCAGTAATGGCAGCTGCTTTGAATGGCTACCGTATGATCGCCTTGGAAATAGGCAGACGTTTGCAGCAGCGTGGTATCTTGCAGGATGTAAATGATATCTTTTTCTGTTCCTGGCCTGATTTGACGGCTATATTAAACCAGGACTGGAATGGTGAGGGACTGCAGGTTTTGGTGGCAGATCGCCGCAGCGCATATGAAGAGAAGGAAAAGATTCCAGCACCCGACTTGGTTATAGAGGAGCAGCCGGTCTTCAGCCAGGCATCATTGGATTCTTCCGGAAAGTATTGGCAGGGTATCGGTGCGGCCACCGGCACAGCCTCTGGTGCAGCCCGCATCATCAACAACCCGGCAGAAGGCTGCCGGCTGCAGCCGGGGGAAATTTTGGTTGCACCTTCTACTGATCCCGGTTGGACGCCGCTGTTTTTAAAGGCATCGGCCTTGATTATGGAAACGGGTGGATTTTTGTCCCATGGTTCTATTGTGGCACGAGAATTCGGTGTCCCGGCTGTTGTGAATGTAGCCGGGGTGATGCGTCAACTTGAAGATGGGCAGCTGGTTACGGTTGATGGAGACGAAGGCAGAGTATATGTCTGATTCCGGGGGAAGCGATGATTATGCATACCACCATGCTCATTAGGGGGATTGGTATGAATGAGAAAGCACTGTGCTTAGGAAATGAAAAAATATCCAAATTGCTCTGGCAGTTTTCGCTGCCTTCGGTAGCAAGTACCCTGGCCAGTTCCATCTATATGATTATTGACCGGATTTTCGTAGGGCAGGTGGTTGGTGCTGAAGCCATTGCTGGTATGTCAATCACCATGCCTATTTCATTCATTATCCTGGCATTTGGTATGTTGATTGCAACAGGCGCCGGCACACTGGTTTCCATGCGTCTGGGAGAAGCAAACTATGCAGAAGCAGAACTGATTACAGGTAATGCCCTGACCCTTATGCTGGTTATTTCATTTATTACGTGTTTTCTATTGCTTATATTTTTGGATCAAATTTTAATTATTTTCGGTGCCGGTCCAGCTGTCCTGTCATATGCCCGGGAATTTATTCGTATTATTATATGGGGATCTGTTTTCCAATATCTTCTTTTTTGTCTGCCAACTATCATTCGTGCCGAAGGCAACCCGGTTATTGCGATGAATATTCTATTGATAAATGTAGCAACCAATATTTTTCTGGATTTTATTTTTATCTATCTGATGTCCTGGGGGGTTAAAGGTGCAGCCCTGGCCACGGTCTTATCCCAGGCGATTGCTTGTGGCTTGGTATGGCGGCATTTTCACAGTCCGAATAGCTTGCTGCGCCTGCGATTCAAAAATATGCGGCTCAACCGGGGTCTTGCCAGGGGGATCATCGCGCTCGGTACAGCCCCATTTGCCATGCAAATGGCCGGCAGTGTGATAAATGTTTTGTACAATCAGAATCTGGCCCGCTATGGAGGTGATGCTGCCATCGGTGCTTATGGTATTATCTACGCTGTGGTAATGTTTCTGGTTCTTCCGGTTTTAGGCATTAGTATGGGTGTGCAGCCCATCATGGCATTCAATTATGGAGCCAAGCTTTATGATCGTGTGATTGAAGCTTTACGGAAGGCTGTCGTGGCGGCAACGCTGATCACAACTACTGGTTTTATACTGCTGGAACTGTTGCCAAGACAGATTTTAGGAGTTTTTACACACGATCGCTTGCTTATAGATACAGGGGCCCACGGTATGCGCGTGATAATCGTCATGCTGCCCATAGTTGGCTTTCAGGTCCTGAGCAGCAGCTTCCTCCAGTCGATTGGCAAAGCTCGTCCTGCCTTATTACTGACCCTGCTGCGACAAGTCATCATGCAGATTCCTATTTTACTCTTGCTTCCCCGTTGCCTTGGCTTAACTGGTGTCTGGCTGGCCAGTCCGATTGCCGACGCGATTGCCGCCGTTATCACACTAATGGTACTGCTGCCGGAAATACGTGCTTTAAAATCAGGAGGTGGTTCCTATGGAAGGCAAGACTAGAAAGTCCAAGTTAAAAGCTTATCTTGGGCCGCTAGTTGTTTTAATTGTACTGGGCGTTATCTTATTCATTACCGCAGGGTCATTAAAGTTTTGGGAGGCATGGCTTTTTTGGTTGCAAATATCTGCACTGACCCTTTTTATTACTGCCTATTTTCTGAAGAAGAGTCCCGAGCTTTTATCGAGACGAAGGCAGACTAAAGAAAAAGAGACTACTCAAAAAACTCCCGCCATCTTAAGCAGGTTAAATTTACTAGGTTACTTTATTCCCGGCCTTGATTTCCGTTTTCATTGGTCGACTGTGCCTTTTGAGGTTGTAATTACTGCTAATGCTATTGTTTTCCTGGGCTATATATTGATTATCCTTGTTTTTAAGGAAAATAGTTATGCTTCCACTATCATACAGGTCGAGGAAGAGCAACAGGTAATTACAACCGGTCCCTACGCCATAGTCCGTCATCCAATGTATACGGGGATGTTATTAATGACGTTGTTTACTCCCCTTGCCCTTGGTTCTTATTGGGCATTAACACCTTCTATTCTTTTCTTTATACCGTATTTAGTGCTCAGGATAAAAGGTGAAGAGGAGCTGCTGCTGCGAGACCTTCCGGGTTATAAGGATTATTGTAGAAAGACGCGTTATCGTTTAATTCCATCAATTTGGTAGATACTAAAAATCTCATGCCACCTTTATGTCACCCGTTTTGGTGTTTGACCAGGAAGGGCTGAAAAAAACAGCTTAATATATTAGTAGGAATCTATTGGGTGGATTCTTGCAAATAACCGGCCAGTTCCTCTTTACGAGGCAGTCTGCCCGCAATTTTAACCTGCCCGTCGATAACCAGTGCCGGGGTGGACATGACCTTGTAGCTCATGATTTTTTTGATATCTTCCACTTTGGATACATCAGCAGCTATGTCCAGTTCTGCCAGGGCGTTAATTACATCTTTCTCCAGCTGTTTGCATTTCGCGCAGCCGGTGCCTAATACTTCAATTTTCATCGTAATACCTCCCGAAATTTTATTTGCATCATAATCTGATCAGAGCATTCGTTCCTAAAAATATTTTGTTATTTTTTACAGGATTTTTTCATACAGGCTTCCCCATCGATCGTCGGCATACGAGAAAGTTCCTCGGCCAGCTCCGGCATTGTCTCCAATGGCTGATCAATGTATTGCCTAAATTCCTCCAGGGTGTCTTTCAACAAGCTTCTATTTAAACTACATATGCTGCGTTGCCCTTCCTTACGTTCATTAACCAAACCCGCGTGTTTCAATACTTTTAGATGCTGAGATATGCGTGGCTGGCTAATCTGCATGACTTCCTCCAGATCGCAAACACATAAGTCCCGAGCCGCCAATAATTTAATAATCTTCAAGCGAGTGGGCTCTCCCAAAGCTTTAAACATAATTTCAAACACTTTGTTCAACTCCTCAGTAATCCTTCAACCATATTATAATATAATTATTGATCAATTCCTTTGTGATTATGAGAATAAAATGATTAGCATGGCTTATTATTTCAACTCTGTTCCAGGGATTTTTATGAACGGTCCCTTATACGACTAACAAGGCGTTAAACAAATACCCTACAATTATAATCGAGGTGGCGACAATACCAATAAACACAGCAATTAACTGCGGCTTCAATACATTACGCAAAATAATCATTTCCGGCAAAGACAGGGCAGTTACTGCCATCATAAATGCCAGTACGGTTCCCATGGCCATGCCTTTCTCCTGCAGGGCTGCCACCAGGGGAATTACCCCCGCAGCATTTGAATAGAGAGGAACCCCCATCAGCACTGCAATCGGCACTGCAAATAAATTGTCTTTTCCGGCGTAGGCTGCCAGGAAATCAGTTGGCACGTAGCCGTGAATGGCTGCGCCCAGGCCGATTCCTACCAGAACATAAGGCCACACCCGCTTAAGGATGTCAAAAACATAATCCCGCGCATACATCAGCCGGTCGGTCCAGGTCTGTTCTGCAACAGTCAACGCAATCCCATCGCTGCCCTGGGCAATTTCATAAACATAACCTTCCACATATTTTTCCAGGTGCAGCTTGCCGATCACCAATCCCGAAATAATTGCTACGATTAAACCGGTGGCAATATAAATTAGCGCAATGCCGGGGCCAAACATTCCCCAAAGCAAAATCAATGCTACTTCATTTACCATGGGCGAAGAAATTAAAAAGGAAAAGGTAACCCCCAGGGGAATACCTGCTTCAACAAAACCTATAAAAACCGGAACCGCTGAGCAAGAGCAAAACGGCGTTACGATGCCCAGTAGAGCAGCAATAATATTACCGAAGTATTGCCGTTTATAGCTTAGAATCTTACGAGTTTTTTCCGGCGGGAAAAAACTCCTGATAATTGCCACCACAAAGATTATGACCGACAGCATAATAAAAATCTTCAGGGTATCGTAGATGAAAAAATTGACCGAATCGGCCAAACGAGTTCCTTTAATTAGGCTGAACCATTGATAAGTAACCATATCTGCAAACCATTTCAGCATCGCGATCATCTTCTTTCTTAATGAGTAGCTGCAAGATAAATAATTATATGCTTATATTATTATTTTTGTGGGTAGTTGTCAATGACTTCGGCTTTCTTTTTTACCGTATCAGACCCGCATGCCGCGGAGCGGCACCACTGATAAATGAAAATCTTTTTCAGGGCAGAAAGTATAAGTTTTTTAAGGTCGCACCCTTCGGGTATAACATATGCTCCCTGTGGTCGCAATTAAGGAAACACCCTTCGGGTACTACTGATGCTCTCTGGCGTTCGCTATTAAGGTAGCGGCATAAGCCGAGTTTTCTTAAGGTGATCACCACATTGGTCTTCGTTAAAACCATCTTGACAAATATTTTCTCTGGTATAGTATATGATTATAATTGCATATACTCATTAGCAGGAGGTGCGGTCCGTGGAAATTGTTAATATATTTAAAGCATTAGCTGATGAAACAAGAATAAGGATGCTCAATCTTTTAAGATATGGTCAATTATGCGTCTGTGATATTGAGATTGTCCTTGATGTTCAGCAATCTAATGCTTCCAGGCACTTAAATAAGCTTAAGACGGCTGGACTTATTGTTTCCGAGAAAAAATCCCAGTGGGTCTATTATCAGTTTAATAAAGACGTATTTATTAAATACCCTTTCCTGATCATGATCATTAATGATGAAGTAAGTAAAATTAGTATTTGCCAGGAAGACCTGGCACGACTTGACCATCACAAAATCAATGGTAACCACTGCGATTAGCATGCCGTAAAGTACATAATTGGAAAGAGGTGTTTATTTTGGAAAGCTCTGCTCTATCAAAATTGTCATTCTTGGATCGTTATTTAACCGTGTGGATTTTCCTGGCGATGTTTATCGGCGTGGGTCTGGGTTTTGTTTCACCTGGATTCGCAGATTTTTTAAATAGTCTATCGATCGGGACAACCTCCATTCCCATCGCTATTGGCCTTATTGTCATGATGTATCCCCCGCTGGCCCGGGTTAAATACGAAGAACTGGGCAAGGTGTTCAAAAACAGAAAAGTATTAGGTTTATCGCTCTTGCAGAACTGGGTATTAGGGCCCATTCTCATGTTTTTGCTGGCCATCCTGCTGCTGCCCCAATATCCTGAGTACATGGTGGGAATCATCCTCATTGGCCTAGCCCGTTGCATCGCTATGGTGATCGTGTGGAATACTCTGGCTGACGGTGATAATGAATATGCAGCCGCCCTGGTAGCCTTTAACTCCATTTTTCAGGTGATCTTCTTTTCTATTTACGCCTACATATTCGTTACCGTACTGCCGAACTGGTTGGGCATGGACGGTATGGCGGTAAAGATCTCCATGGGTGAAGTGGCCAAAAGCGTTGCGATTTATCTCGGTATCCCATTTGCAGCTGGCTTTCTAACCCGCTATTTTTTACGTCCGGCCAAAGGCGCTGATTGGTATGATGGTAAGTTCGTTCCTAAATCTGGCCCGATTGCCCTTTATGCGCTGCTGTTTACGATTGTAGTAATGTTCTCTCTAAAAGGTGAATACATCGTTACCTTACCCATGGATGTGGTACGAATTGCTATTCCGCTCTTAATTTATTTTGTGGTTATGTTTAGTATGTCCTTCTTTATCTCCAAAAAGATAGGCGTCAACTATGAGCAGACCACCGCCCTGTCATTTACCGCAGCCAGCAATAATTTCGAACTGGCCATCGCTGTTTCTGTAGCGGTCTTTGGTATTAATTCCGGGCAGGCTTTTGCAGCGGTAGTGGGTCCTCTGGTAGAAGTGCCAGTGATGATCGGCCTGGTCAATGTGGCACTATACTGGAGGAAAAAGTATTTTATGAAGAGCCGTGCAACGGCTTAAAGAGTTTTTACTTATCCAATACTATTCTTGATTATAAAAAGCCTGCCGGTTGGTGGGCTTTTTTAATTCTATGTAAGAACGGAGTCAAAGAGCAAATACAGTAAATAGGATAGGATAATATAACATTAATTGCAAAAAAATTAGATTATTATTGACTTATATAAGCATATATTAATATAATTTTTATATACTTTCAAATGATTTATTAGTTAACTCCTTTATAAAATTTATCTGAAAGAGAGGAATTTTAATGAGTAAAACTTGCTGTTCTGATTCATCTGACATGGTGGTAGTTGCTTGCTCAGGAGCCTCCAATTTAGGACAAATTTCAAATGCCATTGCAGTAAAAATTCAACAGCGGGGAATTGGTCAAATGACTTGCCTTGCTGCGCTTGGTGCTCATGTTGATTCGTATATTAAATCGGCCTCAGAGGCTGATTTAATAGTCATCGATGGTTGCCCTGTAGCCTGTGGTAAAAAGGCTGCTGAGCACGTTGGAGTATCAGAGTTTCGTTACTTTGACATTTCCGGCTTATTACCTGATTTAGTAAAAGGTAAAAAGTATGACCAGGTGGAAGCGGAATCAGAAAAGGCCCTGGTAATGATAACCGAACTGATCGGATAATTTTATGGCAACTGTTGTTTGGTTCGCAATAAGAGTGCTAACATTCTTACCGTCTTTTACAGTTAATTAACGCTTTTTTTACATCCTATTAAGGCCAATCACTAATCTGCTTAAGCTTTTTAAGCTAGAATATTTACAGTAATAGCTGGAATCAGAGCAATCAGCAGGAGGTTTAGCATGGAAATGAAAAGGATTTTATTTGTTTGCACCCAGAACTCAGCTCGTTCCCAGATGGCGGAAGGTCTATTGCGGGCTCTGTATGGGGGTCGTTATGAAGTGTTTAGCGCAGGTACGAATCCGTTTCGGGTTAATCCTTTTGCCATTGAAGCGATGAAAAAGGTAGGCATTGATATCAGTGGCCACCGTTCCAAGAGCATTGATGAATTCATGGAGATAGATATTGATTACGCCGTTACCGTCTGCGACAGTGCCCAGGAAAGCTGCCCTTATTTCCCCGGCGCCAAGGTTCTGCTCCACCATAGCTTCAGCGATCCGGCAGCAGTTACTGGAAGCGACGAAGTGATCCTGGCTGAATTCGAACGGGTTCGTAATGAGATAAAGAGTTGGATTGAAGAAGCTATTGCTACTGAACTTATATAGGGTGGGGGAATCCTCCACCCTAACACCCCATTTACATCATTACCCGCCCCACACTCTTTCAAATCTTAGGTTTTTTTTGCACAAAGGCATCCCCCCTTAAAGTGAGGGATACCTATAGAACTTAATCGCCGTCCTAGCCTGGTTACGACCGCCTGCGCGGCAATTGTCCGGCTGGAATTTCCAGATTAATTCACCTTTACACATTTAGCCGCTTTTTCCTGCTTCATATAAAAGTCCTCTCATATTTTATAAAAACATGAGAGGACTTTTAAGTACAGCCAGTTACTTAATTATATTAAGTAACATGCTTACTGCTTCCGCCCTGGTGGCATTACCCTGGGGTTTAAAGGTGCCGCCCAGATAGCCGCTCATGATTCTGCTGTTTACCACGGTCATTACGCTGCCTTTGGCCCAGGAGGAGATTTGTTTATTGTCGCTAAAGTTGGTATCACCTGAGGCAGGAGTCAGCTTGGCTGCTTTACAGGCCATGACCGCCATCTCTTCCCGGGTGATGGGGTTATCGGGCTTGAAGCTGTTGTCGTTATAGCCTCTGGCTATGCCTAAAGACGTAGCGACAGAGATGCCGCCCTTGGCCCAGTGATCGGCAGTATCTTTAAACGCCAATCCGTCACTATTGGCTTTCAGTTTTAAAACCTTGACCAGCAGAGTGATAAATTCCGCCCGGGTGATTTGGGTATTTGGCCTGAAGGTTCCATCCGGATAGGCGCTGATGGCACCCATACCTGCCAGTTTTTCAATTGCGGCTTTAGCCCAATTGTTGTCAAGGTCAATAAAGCTGGCTGCAGTTGGTGTTAACGCCTTTTTTACCAGAATCGCATAGATAGTGTAATGGTCTACGCTAATGGTTATGGTATTGCCTGAAATAGTACCCTCCAATTTAACCCACTGGGAGGTGGCTGAGTCATAGTAATACACACAAGGGGTTTCACCCTCCGGCACCTTATCCGGATCAAAGGTAAAGGTGATTGTTACCGGCTTGCCAAACTGGTAATGATTCTGCTCATTAATGGTAAAGCTATAAGCTTTTCCATTAATCATAAATCCGGAGGGCAGAGCCGGGGACTGGTCGGCCTCCCCGATTTTAACCAATAAACTGCTGCTGCCGTTCAAAGCCCCTGTCGGGATGGTCAATGCGACCTTGTTATCCAGGCTGATTTTACCGCCCAGAGAAGGGGTAACATTGGCTTCTCCGTTACTGCTGTTGGCAGGAGAGTCCGTTCCTCCTCCGGAACCAGAGCTGCCATTTGTGTACGGAATTGCGCTTACTTCGTTGGAGCTGCTGCTGTCACGTCCGGCGCTGAAAGCCCTGACCACAAAGTAATAAATTGTGCCGTTGCTCAACCCAACTATGTGCTGCGTGTACACCGAGGCACCAACTGAAAGTATTTCTGCTCCATAGGAACCGGCTGTCAGGCTCTGATATATTTTATAGCCGTCTGCACCCGGAACGCTGTTCCAATTCAAAGTTACCTGGTTATTTCCCGGGGTAACCGTCAGATTAGTTGGTGCAGCTACTATCAATGTGGTAAAGGTTATGTCATCTCCATAGCTGGTATCTACACTGTTGGTGGCATATG
>CAZEDT010000026.1:0-34755 GCA_964510795.1 uncultured Syntrophomonas sp. | reverse complement strand
CATCTGCTCCGGTGGGTGTGAGGTTGACTGCCGGGGTAGTTGTGCTAACGGTGGGGGCAGTTTCAACTGTCGCGGTTATGCTCAGGGCATTGGATGTAAGATCAGTATTTCCGGTCAGTTCGGCTCCTTTGATGGTTATGGTTAGATTGGTTACATTGCTGTCAAAGTCGGTTCCATTATAGGACAGGGCTACGGTGCAGGTGGTCGCTGAATTATGGGTTACGGTTTCTACGGATAACCCGCCGGGTGCATTGTTTAAGATGAAATTGGCTTTATCAAGGGTAGTATCGGCAATGGTATCTCCTGCTATGGTAACACTTATGCTGGCTGCGTCTAGATTTAATTCGGTCATGCCCGGGCTGGCTGCTATGCTGATACTCCTGGCCAGGGTGGTAAAGGTTATGTCATCTCCATAGCTGGTATCTACACTGTTGGTGGCATATGCTCTGACATGGTAGGTGGTGCTGGGGTTCAGACCTGTCAGGGTGGCTGACATGGGGCCGGTGGTTCCGGCTACAGCTGCTTTACTGCCGCTGATGGTTGGATTGGCTGTGGTTGAGTATACGAATCCGCGCTGGGTGATCGGTTCTCCTCCGTCGGCGCTTACATTGCCGGCTACATCTGCTCCGGTGGGTGTGAGGTTGACTGCCGGGGTAGTTGTGCTAACGGTGGGCGGCTGAGCATAAGTAATTTCCAATTGTGGTCCCAGATCCCCTGTTTGAGTATGATCATAGAATAAAACCGTATAATAGTTTGTTCCTTTCACCCCTGGACGACCAGTTAACACAAAAGACGCCTTTTTATCACCAGTATATTGAGCCTTAACAAAATCAGTAACATCAAAATATTTCCACGTTTTGACTGTTATATCAGTATCATTTGCTGATGATACTGTACCTAAGCTTACTTTAGTAGGAATTAAACGTGAACCAGCAGCTTCAGTCCATGTATCATCATCAGATCCCCAGACGTTTACATATGGGAGTATATTGTCAGCCGGTTTGTACTGTGCATCGTAAATGTACACTTTGAGTCTGGCTGTCTGTATTGTACGGCTGTTGTCAATGCTATTTAAATCAAACTTAATCGCAGACTGAACAATTCCATAAGGTGCTTGCTCAAAGCCTACCTCTTGAAGATAATGCTTAACAGTACTCACTGTTTTAGTGTAAAAATCATATGACGCATTTTCATCTACAAAAATATCTTCGCTGGCAACTATAGCTGCAGATGCATCGGCATTGGGCCATAGCAGTTGAATACCAGCAAAAAATAACAAAAAAAGAAGATATCGGATCGGTTTTTTTATGATAACCATTTAGCCCTCCTTATCTCCAATTAATCACTTTGAGTCTAATCACGAGACGGAAAAATTCCATATAAAGCGATAATAAAGGTCAAACCTAAATTAGGCTGCACATTATTATGCGAATCACTTCCTCCCGTTTCTTTAAGCGCCTCCGGGCTCATGCCTATACCGGCCAGACTGTTATAAACCATTGCTCCGCCTCTTCCCGTATTCGCCCATATGGCGCCACCCGGGGCATTTGAGTTAGCTTCGCTTTGACAGTTGGGTACATGAGTATGGGCAGGCAAATTGGCACTGGTTAATTGAACAGTGGCTGCTCCACCTCTATCTCCCCATACATGCGCAGTCAGATTAGGTCCCGTTCCGTAGGCAAGTGCAGCCCGGCCGCGAAGATCAGGCAGGCTAAAATAGGTTCGCCCATCACCCCCATATGTATTGCCAATAATTGAATACAAGGCCATATTTTGCTGTATGGAAAGCTGTTGACCGTCACAGAAGGCCCATCCGTCAGGGGCATAGTTGCCTGCAAAGATACGGATTTCACCAATAAAAGGGTCTGCCATAATTCATTCCTCCTTTAATTACGAGGGGGGTAAATCCCCGACAAGGCAATACAATAATTTATTACCGTATATGGCTGCATATTGGGATGCCCCTGAGATGCCCCGCTTGCTGCCAGGGACGGAGCTGCACTTGCTTGGGGAGATTGGGTTCCATAGGGATTGGCTGTAGAATTTGCCCAGTAATGTCCGACAGGATCCGTGCTGTTAGACGGTTGTGAGCTGGCCCTGGCTTGGTGGTTATGTAACGGCATCTCTTCAATCGTAAGCGTACAGTTTTCTTCTCCTTGTATTTGTCCTGGATTTAAATGATTACCGTCGGTATGAACAGCAGTTCTTCCGCGTAGATCCGGCAGGGCAAAGTTAGTAATGTTTCCGCCATAATAGTTTCCTATTATCGTATATAATGCCTGGTTTTGACTAACCGGTAACATAGACCCATCGCAAATAGCCCAACCGCTAGGGGCAAATGGAAATGCAAATAATCTGATTTCGCCTAAATATGGATCAGCCATGTTAAATCCCTCCTCTTTCGTATTGATAAGTTAATCAATTTTCATTTAGTTTTGGGTGGGGAAATAATCGCCATAAAGAGCAATTATGAAACTGACGCTAAGAAACGGCATCATGTTAGAGTGCCCCTGGGGCGGATTACCTCCCGTTATGGTTATAGCTTCGGTATTCATTTGCCCATCAGGCGCCGAATCGATGACAGAATACTGATCAACGTTACCAGCCCATAAAGCATCTTGGGGACTCGCAGCAGTTCCGGCAGCATTACTTATCACTATCGCATGGGTATGCTGGGGCAATTGTGCTTGGGTAAGCACCACCGTCTCAGCTCCGCTCTTTTCGCCTATTGTTTTGCTACTTATACCAATACCCGTACCCTGACCCACAGGAATACGTCCCCTGAGATCCGGTATATTAAAGTCTGTTGTATTCCCCCCATAGATGTTGCCAATTACAGCATACAAGGCTTGATATTGGGGTACGGGCAAAGACCGTCCATCACAAAATGCCCATCCCGAAGGTGCAAAGCTACCGGCAAACATGCGTATTTCCCCTGTATAAGAATCTGACATACTCGATACCTCCTTTTTTATTTTTTAATATCCTTTATATAAACGGAATAACTCCCGTTACAATAAACGATTAAAAACCACTTCGTATTGCATACCATTGGCTTTTCTGGCTATGGGGACCATAAAAAGTGATAATTCACCCATCTGCTCATGTTCCAGTTCATACACTTGCTGGTTAAGTAGGGGTTCTGACGGACCTTGAAAAATAAGGGTGAAATGTTCCTGTATTTGGTTAGAAATGATTAGCTTAACTTGCAGCAATTTAAGATTGACGATTGGCATATATGATGGCGCTATGATCGTAAAATAACTATCAACATGTTGAGAAAATTGATCGAAGCTGATTAAGTTCACATTATTTACATCCCTTCACACCCTGACAGCAAAATACCAAGCCTAAGATTTGTGCCATATCATGGTTAAGTACGGCTCGCTAACCTCAAGGATTTGAAATCCTAGTCGTTCATAAAGCCTGCGGGCAGGGTTGGTTTTTAGTACTGCCAACCGCAGCGATTCTCCTGATTCCGTTTCCTCTTGCAATTCATGCAATAAAGCAGTTCCGATACCCTGGTTCTGAAATTCTGACAGCAGGCCTATATCAACCAAAACTTTACCTGCTTTTGTTTCCGCCAGCAATATACGTCCCGCCTGGATACCTTCAACATAAATAACCCTGCTTTCCAAATGAGGATATTGCATCTGATAGGAACGTTGCTGACATTGGTATTGCATACGCAAGAATTCCCTTTGTTCTTCTTGCGGCCATCCCCAGGAAGATATTTCTGCCTCTCGGGAATTTGCATAGACAGTGAAGAAAAAGGGATCTGTTAACTCGGTTATAACCGTTTTATAATCATCCATACTTATTTCCCTTATTTTTGCATTGTTAACACTATATGGTGTTGTTTTATGAATTCAATTTAACTTTTCTTGCATTAATATGTCAACTGATTTTTTCTGCGTTGCTCCCACAGCTTGCTTAATTGCTTAACATCTCCTCATTTTTGTTTTCAGGTATTTTCTCACCTTGGTTGCTTAAAATTATAATAGCCTCTTATGATACTTCTATCAAAAGGGGCTATCTGGATTCACAGTTCGCAACATTATTATTGTAAACTAATAATAATGTACGTATCGTTTTCTGCAGAAATAAGACCAATTTCTAATAATAAAGTTTGCATACCATATAGAGATGCTTTGTTTAGTTAATCAACATTATTTAATTTAACCAGGCAGCGTATTGAGTCGTTCTTATCATTTGGCAGGCAAATGAGCTTTCATTATCAAACCAAGCTGCAAGGCGTACCTGGTAAGTTTCATCATCAACCTTGCTGACCAAAGTCTGAGTAGCATCAAACATGGAAGCGCAGGTAAGGCCCACAATATCAGAAGAAACATATTCTTCCTCTGTATAGGCGAATATTTCAGAAGAGGCTTCCTTCATGGCTGTATTAATTCTTTCCTCGGTAATATCTTTTCCTTTGATAACCGCAACAAAGTTGATAAAAACACCGACTGGAACCGGTACACGAACAGCAGAACCAGTCAGCTTACCATTCAGCTCAGGAATGACTCTGCCAACCGCCTTTGCTGCCTCCGCTGTAGATGGTACGATATTGACAGCTGCTGCTCGGGAGCGACGCAAATTACCTTTGCGTTGGGGAGCGTCTTGGAGCATCTGTGTGGCAGTATAGCCATGTACCACGGTCATAATCCCACTCTGGATTGGCACCAATTCATGAAGTACCTTAACCATTGGGGCCAATGCGTTAGTAGAACAAGATGCCGCCGAAATAATATTATCTTCCGTTGTAAGCACATCCTCATTGACACCGTAGACTATGGTAGGCATATCCGTTCCAGCCGGGGCAGAAATAACTACTTTTTTGGCTCCTGCATCAATATGAGCTTTTGACTTTTCTTTTGACAGGTACGCACCAGAGCATTCCAGTACCACATCAACATTTAACTCTCCCCACGGCAATTTTGATGCATCAGTTTCTTTAAACACCATTATCTTTTTGCCATCTACCATAAGATAGTCATCACCGTATTCAACTGTTTCTGCCAGTTCATACGTACCTTGGGTAGAATCATATTTAAGCAGATATGCCAGTACATCCGAACTGGTTAGATCATTAATGGCGACGATTTCAAATTCACCACTGCCAAACATTTGCCGGAAGGCTAACCGACCGATTCGTCCAAATCCGTTGATTGCTACTTTTATTTCCATGTTTATAACCTCCTGATTTTTTATTGGCCAACAAAATGCAGAATTAAGCTAATGATCTGTGGAAAAAATGTCATAACAATAACTGCACGAAGAATCTGCAGTATAATGACATCGGTATTCTCTACCCCCATATCCGAAGAAATCAAAGCCATGTCTGAAGCCCCTGCCGGGGTCGTTATAAGCATCGCTTCTTTTCTGGTAAAACCACAGGTTTTACTGAGTACTATTCCAGTTATAAGACAGTTAGCCATATAGCCAACAATTATGATGAAAATCGGAATCAAAAGATATTGTAGTTCCAACACATCTGACATAATAATCGTGCTGCCTAAATAGCAGCCGCTAAGAATCTGGGTGAATTTTTTTAACGGTTTCGGCAGGTATGCAAAGTCAAATCGAAGTTTTAAAATAAGTACCGAGATAATAGCAAAGACAAAGGTGCCGGCAGGAATACCTGTCATATTCCCTAATAGGCCAAATACCGATGCGACAATCAAAGCACAGACTATAGCCTGCCAAGATTGCGTTTTAGATTTTTTCCGTGTTCCTTTATAAGCTTCTCGGCAAGCGTCCGCCTCTGATTTATTTCTCCTGTTATCATAGATATAGATCAATGAAGGGAATACCCCTATTCCTAGAATCTGACGTATGATCTGCATAACGGCAACCTTTGGCCCATCTGCTCCCATAACAGCGGCAATAATTGGCGTATCACTAATTCCTCCTGGAACTACAGACATAAAAGAAGTTTCCCAATCCAAAGGGCTTACCCAATGGATGAGTAGGCCAGCAACCAGGTTTAAAACAAGCAGACCTGTAATCATAATAATGGTCGGTTTAATAATATGGGGAAGCCTTTTAACGTCGCTTTTTTCCATAGAACAACCTATAAAGGCGCCGGCAATAATTTGAACAAGCAGCTTGGTCTGTGTTGGCATGTACGCAGTGCTAAAAAAGATGTTTAATAATGCAGCTCCAATAATGGCACCAACCAGAAGACCGCCCGGCACCTTCATTTTATTTACTAAAATTCCAAAGCAACTGCTAATAAGAATGGTTATCAAGAGTTTCAGTATCAGTTCCATAAGCATTTTACCCCTTCTTGTGTTGCGTGTAATTGTGTGATATAATACGACAAGGCATTTACAATAGTATTTATGTTTCAGCAAACACAATATCGCACAATGATTTTGGCACGTCAACTGGGTAGAACCATTTGTGTGTAATACACAACGAAATAACATGAAATCACGTATATGGAGGAAAGCCATGGATGGAAAAAAAGCACTCAGTACCCAGGAAGTAGCAGATATTTTACACGTCAGTAATAGTACCATTTATAATTTGGTCAAGTCAGGAGAACTTCGCGCATACAAGGTAGGACGAAAAATGCGTTTTACAGAACGTGATGTGAATGACTATATCGCACAAGCGCAGGAAAACCAATCCCTGCTTGTAAACACTCTGTCACAAAAGCCGGTTTCTAATCCCAACGCCGAACCAAGCGGATTTGTTCTCTGCGGCCAGGATTTAATTCTAGATGTACTTTCTAACCATCTGCGGCATCAAGGTATCCCCGCTCTGCGTGCCTACATTGGCAGCTACGACAGCCTTATCGCACTTTATCGAAATGAAATTAATGTTGCCTCCGCACACCTATGGGACAGTGATTCAAATACATATAACATTCCCTATGTCCGCCGTCTCCTGCCTGGAATTCCTACTGTACTAATCCATATGACTAATAGAATACAGGGACTATATGTATCAAAAGGAAACCCCAAAAGTATCACTTGCTGGGAAGACTTTGGCCGAGATGATATCACGATGGTTAATCGCGAAGAAGGGGCTGGCTCACGAGTACTATTGGATGAGCATCTGCGATTGCTTGGAATCTACGGTAGTTCCATAAAGGGCTATAAAAACCAAATACAATCCCATCTTTCTGTGGCCAGCGTTGTGAGCCGGGGTGATGCTGATGTAGCTGTGGGCAGCGATAAAATTGCCAGACAGGTCGAAAATATTGATTTTATTCCAATCCAAAAGGAGAGTTATGATTTGGTGGTTAAGAAAGAATTTATGCAAAGCTATGAAATTAAGGCCATGCTGAATATCATCCGCTCTAAATCCTTCCAAACTGAATTTGCCAGCCTTGGATATGACACTGTCGGCATGGGAGAAATCGTTGCAGAGATTTGACGTTTTGATATATTAAAGCACGAAATGTTAATGTTCTGTTGCTGCATATGGTGATACCAACAAACTTAATTATTAATTAACACCTACAAGCGTTCCTGTTGTGTAAACTTAATGACGATTAAAAAAACAACCCCCCTCCTAAATATGGTTTAGGAGGGGAGAAATACTAAAACTATTAACAGTATTACATTTCAAGCTTTATTATAAAGTTTAATCTTTTATTAAAACTACCCACATGTAAACTAATAATTAAGTTTGTATCGTTTTTCGGGAAAAATCAGACCAATTTCTAATAATAAAGTTTGTATAGTTTGCCCACCTTTGATTCTATTGTAATAAATTTTCTAATAATAAAGTTTGTTCAAATATCTTATAGCTATTATTAAAATGGTACAATGATTTTTTTGACTTAGGTTTCATATTAAAATTTAAAAATTAACGGGTTTGGCGCATCGTAATTAAGTATGCTGTAAGCCACTCAAAATTATCGCCTAATTTATTTTATTCTTGTGATGGTATTTTGCTTTTAATGTACTCAATGTTTCGTTGTAATTTCACTGAGACTTCTTGCCAGTCAAATGCTGTTCCTTGAATTTTAAGGGGTTCCCAACTGCGATCTAAATAGGCTTTAAACAGTTCTGCTCTTTCAATGCGTTTACTAATATAGGTTTCGTCATGTATAGAATTTTTAGTATCTATATCCAGTATTGGTGTATCGACTACCATGGCATCAATATACGGGAATTCAGTACATAAATCTGTGATACAATATTGACCAACAGTAGTAACACGAATTGCCTGTGGAAAGTTGCCACTCACTTCGGGATTCTCTCTCGAAGAGTTTTGAATGAGCTTATATTTTCCTCCTCTTATGATTGCGAAATCAATTTGTTCAGGAACAAAGCCCAACCCCTGTAACCTTTCATAGACTTTAGCGGTTTCAACAAAGCCATCCTTTACTTCAGTTCCTGATGCAGAAACCAATATACCTATCATAATCAGGAGTAGGAAATGTTCTCTTGGATCATTCCTTGAAATATCAAAAAGGTTACAAATAATTGATGAATCTGGATTATAGTATTCATTATCCCCATAAATTACTGCTCTTAAGAATTCATGCAGAGGTACGTAATAAGTTCCTGTGTCATTATAAATTCTAAATATCTTTTCGGTGTCCACGTGCCCACTACCAAAGAAGCCTTTAACTAATTCAAGAGCTAATCTTACGTTTCCTCCACTAATATTGTCAATAAAACTTACAAGGTCTTCATAATATTCAAGCGAATCAATAAATACCCGGATAATTGTATCGAGTCGGCTTAGTTGAATTCGCGTACTTTCGGGAAGAGAACTTAAGGGAATTTGACCGCTTGTTATTTTCAATCCAAACTGAAGCCTTTTCTTAATGACCATATCTATCCGTGGAGGGGCTATGGTATACGCTTTAGGATGATACCCACTTAAGGTCCCAGTCTTAAGAGATTTATTAAATGTTTCAGGTCTTAAAGCCAAAAATACAGTAGCCGGCCAATGTTCAGCAAACTCTTGAGATATTAAGAAAGCCAATTGCTGTACTTCGTAGTTTCTTTGATCAGCATTATCAATGAAAACAACTATCTGTTTTTTTCTTGCTTTGCTAATATGTTCTAGGGAATTTTTCAAATGTTCTTCTCTATTTGCCAACTTATTTTCAAAAAACTCAATTTCCTTCTGCTTGAATTTATCTGGGTCAGTCTCAAATAAATCCCGGTAAATACCTTTTCTAAATCGTTCAATTTCTTTGTTATAAACACCGCGAACAAAACTCCATTCCTCGATGTCAACCCCGCTATTGTTAAGAAGCTGTAAGCTTATATCATCAATTATGAATTTTCTTAAATCTAATGCAATTGCTCCTTGGGATCCTAAATCAATATAAATTAGAATTGCATTATCGAACAACGTAACTGCATCAACCTTTGTTAAATAAAGAATAAAGGTACTTTTCCCAACGCCAACATCGCCTATTAGAAGGATTGGGCGCCTACTTAAACTATCCGCAACCAATTCAGCAGAAACTTGGCCTCCTTTTCCGACTGCAGGTACTGTTGTTGGACTAGGTATATCATTTCCAAATAGCGCAGCATAGCGAGTACTTAGTATTGCTTTACTGGTTTTTGAATACTGTGATAAAGCTCCACTTTTGCAATAACACTCTTCAATAAAGATAGTTTGGATGTCCGTAGATTTTGCCAGATCCTCAAAAACAAGATCGCTTACTATCTGAAGATCGGTTTGAAAAACATTCCGATTTTTGATTCCAGGATAACCTATTATTTTAGCCGATAGTTTTAAAGGAAGTTCTTGTTGAATGTCATACATTAGGCGCTTTATTAAAGATTTGCTTTCAAGAGCAGGTTTAGATAAGGCATTCCAAAGATGAATAAAATTATCATACATATCTTGTAGTGAATAAAAAACTAAAGCCTTGCCTTCAAATGGTGAATTTCCATCACCCCTAGAAGCAATAAAAGTAACCAACTGACTACCATTACATACAGCACCGATATTTACTCCTCGATGTTGACAATATTGTGCAACTTGTTCCATTGCATTCTTAAGATTTATATTATCTCTAAACAATGACTTAATGGAACGAAGCTGAGTATTTAAACCTATGGGAACTTCGAAGTATTCGCCCTCTCTTTTCGCCTCAACAATGAGTATTCTCCTTGGCGCATAAAACGAATAATCGGTATATTCATTACCCAAAGATTCTTCTAATTTTACATCATCTCTCGACCAATCTAGGCATTCAAAAAACAACCTATCAATCAGTTGAAGTCGCGTTGTTGCTTCATTTTTCTCGCTTCCGTTTGAATCATGCCATTTTATAAGCTGCTCTAAATTATTTAGTGAGGTCTCATATTTATTAATCATTAACCATATCCCCCCAAACCAAACTAAGCCTATAATTGCTTAATTATATAAATACTAACATAATTTACCTCTTTCGTGGTATCAAACGCAAATAGGTTAATTTAATTCTTACCAATTGTGCTGAAAGAATTGGAGACCACTAAAAATTGAATAGAAAAGAAACAAGCACCTGTCGGTGCCTGTAGGAATCATTGGCAGTATTAAAAAGGTCTCTTTGAATGATCTAAGGGAGAACTTATTACCCACTAGATACTATTAATATCTGATATTAAAGTCTCCTCGGGAACCCCCAACCTATTGTAGAGCGCAATTGCCCATTCTAGGGCTGACCATTTTTCTAGATGCTTAACCTGATGTATCTTTGCTTTTGGATGATTTTGCAGTTGTTCCATATTCCAGCTACCATGGTTTCGTATTAGACCTACGAGCAATTTCCCCAAAATCTCATATAGCTCCTCATCTTCAAATTCCTTTTTAGATCGGGGTTCGATGATTAGCGTGGAGAGATAGATTTTTTTAAAGCGTTCAATCTCAACTATGTACCTTGTTTCCTTGCCGGCCTTTATAGTTACAAGAGCATATTTTCGTGGTCCTCCGTTTTCGTTATATGAAAAAGGTTTTCCTGCAGGTACTACGTCAACTTTATAATCAACTACTGTTATCAAATATAACTTGCTTAAGTAATCGATAGCGTTAAAAAATGGTTGCAACCCATACCCTATTGAATTGTTTACTACTGAAGGAGCCTGAAATTCTATCGGATGAATATCCTTATTGCCCGTATATAATACTTCAGATCCAGAAAAGAGCCGCTCCTGCACAATAGGGTCATCAAGAATCTGTTCCGGCTTAGATTCTAAAGGTTTTTCATCTTTTTTTGGCTTTTCTTTGCTTCGTTTCCGTTCTGCTTTTTCAATTATAGGCTCCATCCGCCTAATATCAGGAATACTATCAAATACAAAAACATTATTGTTGCGCCGTGAAATCATTGTTTTAGATATACTATTAGGATTTTCAATTATCCCTAAGTTTTTAAGTACGTTCTTCTTTCTGATCCGATTAATTTTAGTAACAGGTTTATTATTCTCTGTTACTTTTCGTTCAATTGTCGGACTCTTGGAGTAAGATATATCTTTATAAGATAAGCTCAGATTTCCAACAGAGATTATTTCATATACTAAAAAATGCGTACCTTTTTGAATCCCACGTACCTCAACGAGGCTACTATTTGTTAATGGTAACTTTGCTTTTAGCTTTTTGGGTTTAAGTTCTTCATCGTCTACTATATTTTCAAATAGGTCTAAAGGAATTTCGAAGTCTCCTCTCGGCCTAATACTCGGAAATATAGATTGCCATGTTTTATTGGCCAGTGGATCACTAAACAGCCAAGCTAAGTGTAAAATAAAATCCTTCGTTACCAGACCTTTAGGCACAGTCTGATTTACGATCAAATGCAAGCTTGACTGGTACATTTTACAACTAGCAATGAGATCCAAACCATTTATTTGAAGCAATGCGTGAGCCAAGGTAGCATTAGGAGTTAAAAAGGCACGAACCAATTCAAGACAGGGAAAATATAAAATAATTTGACCAGCATCATATTTCCAAAGGTATTCATCTTTAATAGTTAATAATAATTTCTTATCAATAATTCCATCAGGTAGATCACTGACTTTGCATAGGGTACCCTTTTCAGGCTCATCTATCTGGAATCTTCTAATATTTCCGCTTTTATATGCTTCTACCGGTTCACCGTTGGCATAGTACTGACCCAACCTAAATCCCGGAAACAATCCCCATGATATCTCGGTTAGTTTAATTTCACCGCTGTTATTCCTTAGAATTAACGGCACCATCCACTCCTTATTATCATTCCTGAAAGGCGACTTTACCCACATTAACTGTACATTGACTTCCGGTTTAAATGGCCATTTCCATAGCATGCAAAATTCCCTTTCTATACTCCACCTAAATTAATGAAGCAAATATCATTATTAATATCTATCGGTAATTGACCATAGTATGTAAAAAGCTCAATATTCTCTTCTATCTTCGGCATAACACCACTTATAAACTCGGGCCTTATACCAGCTTTTCTTATTATCTCCCAAGGGGTTAATACACCTTTTTCAATATACAAATTCGTAGTAACGTGCTCTACTCTTCGCTTTTGAAACTCTGCAACAGACTCAGTAACCTCATTCAAGTATTGGTTGGTTCGGGGCAGTTTGTCAATGTGGCGTTCAATGAGGGCACGCTTGTCTATACATTTTGCCAAAAGAGAACGTGTAATCCTGACAGGCTTTGATAATTGGATAAGCTCTGTGTAAGCTGATTTAAGCAGAAAAAGAATAGTAGTATCTCGTGTTTCCCAATTGACTCTATCCTTCGGTGCTTCCAGGCTACACTTTCTCCGTTTTGGCGGCAGATTATTTTCAAGCCATTCCGGAATATTGCGGTTGAGCCATTTGTACTGCTTTGATAAAGCCTGACGTATATCAGTTCTACTACAACCTTGGTGCAAATCTATAAAATTCAAAATATCATCACAGTATTCAAAGGCTTTTTTATCATAATCGTTTGTTTTAGTGACCATATCTTCAAACTTCATCGTGCTATTAAGGTAAGTTTCCAAACCAAGCTTAGTGGCATATTTAACAATCGTCTTCGGATCACATTGCATTTCTCTTCCTAATTGGCGTAGCGTATGCTCCCCTTCAATGATAAGGGATTGAAGTTTCGATTCCCATACTATTCCAAATTGTTTTATCCTTCCGATTTTGAATTTATCCTCGTCATCCTTATCTGGACCCTTACGTGAATAAATAAATCCGCATTGGCAAGAAAATGTACCCACCGGCTCGCGGGTTTTATAATCAGGGGTAATAACACACCCATTAACTACTGGTTCCATATAGTGGTCAGCAGCAGGATTGAGGCAATACCATGGCGGGTTTCCAAACACAGAGTCGGTTGTTTGGCCGGAGGAAAAGAATTCCTCAATGTTCCCCAAAAGGAAGTTTATAAAAAGAATATGACGAATGGGATGTACTGTTCTACGTGGTTTTCTGGTGATTATCTTGATCCAGCTATCTTCGTCATGGTCATCTATGCCTGATTGCATATATGACAGAAAATCATTACGGTAATGAGCTCTAAAAGCTTGTAAGAGCTCCTGTTGTTTAATTCGTTTGCTGCATGTCAAAAGTCCTTTGTTATCTAAAAGGTTTAAGTATTTGGCTCTTACTAAACCTTGATTCATGTTAATTACAGGGTTATTAAGTAAATAGTTAGCGGATGAAGCAACTTTAACGAAATCTGCACCAAAATCATCCGGAAAGTACTCTGGTTCGGTAGAGGCATTTCGGTAATCAAGTCTGATGAATTCAAGCCTGCTGGTAGTCTTATAAGAAACATCATATTCCTTGAGTAAGCATCCATGTTTGAAGCAAACAAAAACGCCTTGTACGTTATGGCTTCTTCGAAAATAGCACTCCCCATATGTTTCCAAATCATCTTTTATACATTGAGGACAGTATGCAAGAGAATCACGGGTGCAGATACTTCCGGCCATCATGCCTATAGCAGCATAAACACCGTTTCCCTTCTCATATGCCATTTGGCTGAATATTTTACTTGCTCTTTCTATTGGAAGAAACGGCCTGTAAAGCGGAAAAAGAGTATATTTGTTAATCAGGTTTTCAATGGCAAAGCCAGTTCCTTCAGGTAATTGGGCAGAAAGAACTGCAATTCCCGAGGGAAAATATATTGAAGGCACTTTATTGCTGGTCTCAAAGATCTCCATTAGAGTATCTTTGAAATCATGATTACCAACGGCATAATGATATCTAGCAATAACATGGTAAATTAATTCGTCCTCATAGGGACTTGGAAAATAAGTCAGCATTTAAAACTAGGAAACTCCTTTGATTTTTTTATAAACCCCGTTTCATCTAATAAATCGTAAATATGTTTTTTATCTGAAACGGCTTTCTTATATAGGTATACCATCCCTTCTTTATCAACCTTGTTTTTGGTTATTTGGTCATTCTTTTGTTTTTTTACGGCTTTTTGCTCATTCAAGTCAAGCGCTATCTTTAAAGTTTCCCGCTTTAATTTGCCTTCATCTTCATTTATTCCCATCTTATTAACGACATTTGTAGCTACTTCTTCAATATCCTTAAATGATAGATTTGGTAACATATCCAGCGAAGAAATATCAGTCGCTAATATTTCAACCTTGGTTCTACTCTCGACCTTTTTAAGCTGAGCAATACCATCTGCATATTCTCTAAGTTTCTTTTGTAAAAAGACGGTTTCGCCCTTTTCTTTAAGAATTTCATCGAGATCAATTACTACATCCTCGTATTTAATTAATTTTTCCCTATCATTATTTTTCAAGGCCTTTATAATATTCCTTACCATAAATAAATCTTTTTTAGCTGTTTCTCGAATGATTTTCTCGGTTACTATTTCATCTCCTGCATCCAAAGCCCTGACTTGTGATAAGGCAAAAAGAGAAACCGCAATGGAAGTTATTCCTTGCGATTCTTCATACATAATATTGGCCAAATTTTCACTGTACGGTGTAGGTTCTTTTAGCCATTGTAATTTCCACATTAAACGCAGGAATAAATCCCATTCTTGTCCTTGGTCCATACGATCCCAAATGATGCTTTTTTGACTGGTCGCACGACGAGCCATTCTTAATTCTTTTGTAAGAACCTCGAGGGCTTTAAAAGTACCTATCAATGCGAGTGGAACTCCAATTCTGTTTTCAAGAGTAACTAAGAAATTAAGAAGTTCCTCGGGAGCCGTCTTAGCCTTTATAAGATGCTGCATTTCATCTATAGCAATAATTCCAATGGAATGAATAGTAGCAACTCGTTCCATATCTATCATCATTTTCCCTCTGGAATTCCTTGCATTCCCATATTTTTCGTAATATCTTGTTCCCAGGATTTTATCTATTTCCTCAAAGAAGCTTTGGCAAAATGTTTTCAATGATCCATCAAAGGGACATTCCAGCTTAATCCATACTATTTGATCTTTAACCAAGCTTGCACCGCTATATTCTTTATGCTTTATAACCTGAGGATACATTTTAAATATTTTATTGATTGCAGTAGTCTTGCCTACCCCGCTAATACCAATTAAACTGAGTGTTAATGCACTAGATTGTAAATCTTTTAATGAATATAGTGAAAATGTCTTATCTACCTCTTCTTCTTCTTGCTGACTAATTAAGAATAACCTCTTCTGGAAATCTTGATTATCAAGAGGGTTTCTAGCAATATACCCTCTCCTAATCATACTGGAGATATTCCTTTCCAAATCTTTATGGACTCCCCATGGGATTGAATAATGTTTGACCCGCTGGATCATTTGGAAACGAGCTGCCGGCCTTTTTAGAAGATCATGCGGATCAACAGTTGGGAAACTGGAGAAATAACTAATTAAATCATCTTCATCAAAAATATCTGGCAGAGCTTCAATTAATGGATTGTTATTATATTCCCATAGCTCTTGTTCTGAATAAATTGCATCAACTTTATCAATTATGCGGCCATTAACACCTTCATATTTTATAGCCATTAGTTTGTGTCCTTTCCCGCTTTACCATCCACAAATTTCGATACTTTTTGTAAGAAGGAATCCTGTTCTATTTCATTTTCCTGTATAGATTCAAATGGTATAACCTCAGCATTCTGGGGCAAAGTATCTCCCAATTTAAATTTTTGTTGTTCCCTTAACTCATTCTTTTCTTCAGCTCTATTTACCTCAATATCCTTTATTCGTTGGTTCTTGCTTTGTTTAGGCTGATTCTTCTTGGCCTGCTGCAATCTCTTTTTAGCATCTTTGTTTATTGCTTCAGTAGCTAAATCTCTGTCAGCATAATTCTGTAGTTCATCTTGCTTTGCTTCTTCCAGGCTTTCCCTCATAGAATCGCGTAGAAAACGGGCCTCTTCCCAGGATAGGTCTTTGAATAAATAGCTGTTTTCCAGAAGATTAGCAACTTCGAAGTTATCTCCAGATACATTTGGTAAATATATTTGATTTACATTACGAGGATCATAGGCAATTTGAATTCGTTTCTTTTGATTGGTTGTAAACCATCCCTCATAAATGGCTCTATCAAGGCTATAAAAACGATCTTCAAACCTTATACCTGATCTGGTAATAGGAACATCGACAACAGGTAACAAGTTGAGTCTTACGATATCTCTTGGGTAAATATTAAAACGTCCTTTCCGGGTTTTACATCCCCAATTCCATATATCTATAGGTCTTGGTAAGACATTTTCCTTAATCATGGCATCAGATAAGGGATATGATTCAATAATATGGTTATTGTGCCAGAGTACGTCTATGATCATGAACTTAATGAAATCATCAGGTGTATACATAGCTTTTAACCGGGGGTCCTCTTCACAGCGTTGTCGGTATTCGCGTTGAACCGCTCCAGGAGAGGTATATTTTATTCGATCATTAACTGTTCGAAAATGACGTTCCACAATACCTTTTAAATCCCCCCGATATGGTGGTGTGTTATCTACCACAACTCTAAGATTATGAATAAGCCTATCTGCATTGTATCCTTCAAATTCACCGTTATCCGCCAAGATTTTTTCCGGAAGATATTCACAAGGCCACGCATTTTCTTCAATTTCAATCCCATATTTCCGGCAAAACTCCACTTTATTTTCTACTATATTATCCATAACCATCATTGCACCCAACCAAGAAGGTCCTTCAAGACCAACATATAACCCTGTTACCATACGAGAAAATACATCTTTGGCAATATAGACAATCGGTCTCCCAATAACTTTTAAGGGATTTTTTGAACTTACCAAGTATACATCAGCAATTGTAGCATCAATCTCATATAGTGAACCAGGACCCAAAATCTCTTTCATACGGTCCCCTAACAATTCACGATAGTGAAGATTGAATGCCGTCTCGCCATAACGAGCAATATAGTCTTTTTTAAAATCATATTCCTTTTTATACCAATACCGAAATTGTGTTTCGGTGGGAATTAATTCTTTACTCCATATTTTTACTTTAGTTTCGCCATTCTTATCTTTATAGGGAGTTGAGAAAAATTTATTTAACATAAATCTATATGTAGCCATTAATTTAGGTTTTTTTGATTTCCGATAGTGATTATCGATAACTTGCCTAAATATCTGTTTAATAGGTTCATCTATGTTTATACCTTCTTTTCCAGGCTCTCGATATTTGTGAGGCCTCCCCCGCTTCTTTTCTGATATGTTGCGTTCGAGTTCTTTCCCACAGTTGCTATAATCTGTAAGCAAAGCATTTTTTGTCATTCCTCTTTGCCAAAACCGTTTTAAGATTCTCTTAATTTTATATTCGGGCATTGAAAATTTAGCAGATGCTTCCGTAATAAGCTGCGATCTCGTCTTTCTGCTTAACATGACTACAGGGTTTTCTTCCAAGAGAAATTGAACTACTTCCCATTCTTTGTCTCTGGCTGCCTTTTGTTTGTTAGATAAATCTTGCTCATTAGGTACTCTGGCATATGGATCTTTTATATATATTAAATTGCCAGTTTCCAGACCAATTTCTATATCATTAAAACTAGTAACAAATGGAAATGATCCTTCACCCTCTAGATTAACTAAAAAAACATATTCGTTATCTGGAGAAATCCAAATAACTCTCTTACGTTTTATAGCTTCATTTTCTTCAGTAGGCATGTTTTGTAAAACCGCATTCGTATAAATCATCCAACCGAAACCCCATTTACCATTTGTTTATAAGAACTAATATATTGAGGCGTATCAAAATCCAACTGCTTTTCTAAATCCAGATAAATAATCTTATTTGCCAGAAGATGTTTAAAAAGACTAAGAGATGTCCCGATAGGTAGAGACATCTTTCCATCAAAATCAAAGGCAAAGTCTCTAATCACTACTTCTTTTCCACATATTTCCTGATTTAATTTATTAAGAACCAGTTTCTTATTTTTAGCCGATAAATGCGAATAACCGTCAAGATATGAAATGTCTGTGTAGCCACGGATATTAGATATATTTAAGGCCAAAATACTGTTGATCTCTTTTTCAGTTACAATTCCCCAGTCGATATCTCTTCTTTTCCAGTAGATTCTCTCAATCTCAAACTTCTCCATTTGCCTTTCATCCATGAGGTCCTTCCATGGCTTTACTGTTCTTGCAACATTTATTGCTTCTCCGTTCATGTCAATGGTGATTAGAAAATCCGTGGTTATCATTTTAGGAAAGTGTGTATTTGGCTCAATTGGATGAACAAATCCTAATTCCTCTGCAATACCAAGCGTCTCTTCGAGTTGTAATAACGGGAACTGTTCTCTAATATCAACGACTATATCGCTAAATTCCAATATGTAAAAATAATCTCGTTCATGGTTTGATAATAGATGATGATCCCGATTTATTTTTATACCAGGTATTCTGTGGCGCTCACCCTTGGACGGAACATCATGTATTGTTAACCATGGCTTATATTGAGAACCTATACCGCTGCCTCTACCTTCTTTAATACGCTTTTCTTGATTTTCCGGAGTCTCGCCATATTTTCTTTTTGCCATATAAAAATCGCTCCTTTAGATATCTATCGTTTACTAAAAGGAGCGACTTTATACAAACTTTATTATCAAAATACAAACATTATTATGAAAATTCTATATTTAGTTTATAATTTAAAAAGCTAATCATTCTCATTTTTTAGATATATTTATTTTACGGTTCTATTTTTTATTATCTAGTTTGAACATCACTTGGTTTAAAATCGATCACAAAATTGATAATTAAGTTTGTTTTTCTAGCATCAGAGTCCCTGCCTACGCAAACTTAATGGCGTTTTTTATTAGATAATCTAAACTTGAATTCGCCCTAACCTCATCATGTGAAATTAGAGCATACTCCCATGGTTTGCCATCATTCTCTATATTAAATTCAGTGGCAGCTCTGCAATATTCAGTGGCAGCATTGGCCTTTTTTATAACGATTTCATCCCCTAACATTCTACGGTCTTTTATTTCAATCATATAGATCTTATCTTCTGTTTCGACCACAAAATCCGGTTTGTATTGGCTATTGCTGTCCCGATCATAATATATATTGAACTGTTTTATATTAGGGCACATCCATTTCCGAACAGCGCTGTCATTTTCTAAAACCACAGCAAAGGTACGCTCGGTGTCACTATCAAACTTATATAATGAATGACAGCTTTTTTTAAAGCCCTTAAATATTTTTGATTTGATATCTTGCGGGGATATATTGGCTTTATAATCATATAAATCATCCGATATATACTTCCCGCCGAAACCAACCTCAATTCTGCTGAAGGGCCGCATGGCTGTGGCTGCGTAACTGACTTCCTCTTTATAAAAATGCTCGTTCATCTGGGCATAGATATTATCTGCAATACTCTTCCTGCGCTGAACAAGCACCTTATTTACATCATCTTCTGTTTTTAAATATGATTCAAAATGTACCTTGAGCTGGCCAATGAGTCCATATATTAATTCGGCACATTGTTCATAATCTACATTTTCATGGACCAGAATATGCTTTAATATAGCATTTTCAGGCGTATCAGTATCCTTTATGTTGGCATCTGCAACGTCTATATCAAAGGTTTTCCCATCCTCCTGCAATTCGGTCCCAATTAGTGTATCATTGGATGGATGCCAATTCATGCTTTTGGTATTAAGTATAAAATCACTAAACCCTTGTTTCACTTCCACAACAGGCTGAATAATGGCCTGCGGTATTGGTATCACAACATCAGTCAGAGCCTGTACGGCATTCTCAACAGCCTTTTCTACCACTTTGGCAATATCCTCTGCAGATAAATCAAGATTAGAAAACTCCTTTTGGGTTAAGGCAGTAACAGAGGACTGTAAAAGTTTCTTCATTGCGGGACTGCTTATCTCTCTGATGCTTTTAACCTGCTTATTCATTTCCATTACCGATTTATTGGTTATGGCGACAACATACTTGGCAATTTCAGTCTTGGTCTCTTTCGGCACATCAACCGATTCGGCCACAAACAAAGCTAACTGTTCAGTATACGAATGATCATAAGCATATTCATCAAACCTGGATGGCATTGGAACGGTCTCTTTTTGATCCTCATTTTGGCTTTCGTTTGGATCAATTACATATACACGACGCACAAGAGAATTAGGATCTTCGGCAAGTTTAATAATGGCCTCATACTTGTCATGACTGACGATAGAGAGCCGGTCAACTTTGTCATTGCCAGTACGTTCTCCATATGGCAGCCTCAATCCCCGGCCGATAGTCTGTTCAGTCAATGTCTCCGATGCAGAGGTTCGCAAAGGTATAATGGTATATAGATTATTAACATCCCAGCCCTCTTTGAGCATATTGACATGAACAACAATTTCTATTGAATTTTCAGGACTCTCCAAAGTAAGCAACTGGGCAATATTTTCGTCTTTTTCCATCCCTCTTTGATTTGAGTTGATCTCCAGCACTTTGTTCTTATAATAGCCTTTGTAAAAATCTGCTGAAGTGAGGAATTCCTTGATTTGTTTCGAGTGCTGGGTATCTCTGGCTACAACCAACACAATCGGTTTTACTAGTGGCTTCTTATAGGTACGTGCATAGGTATCAAGAACTTCCTTGGTATCAATATGCAGTTTAATGCCATCCTTGAGCTTTTCTTTATCCAGATCTTCCGGGGTATATTCCTCAGGGCGAAAATCTTTGCGGGTAAATACAGCTGGTACTTTTATGTACTTTTCGTCCTTTAAAGCATGGGCAAGCGAGTATTCATAGACCACATTCTGAAAAGGAATCGCTCGTGAGCTTTTCTGGATTTGGGGGGTAGCCGTTACTTCTATACCTAATATGGGCTTGAGCTCATTAATTACATCAAAGCTTCGGTCAGCATGATAATGATGACTCTCATCCATCAGTATGCATAAGTCGGGCAGGTTCTTAAGATACTCAAAGTAGGATTCTCCCAGCACTTCATTGAGTCGCTTGATCTTAGCTGGTTTTCCGTCTTTGGTTTTGCTTTCCGAGTTTAGCTTGGAAATGTTAAATATATTGATGATAACATCATTATATCCATAAGTACCTTGCTTAAATTCTTCATAATTATCTCCGTCAATGATACGGGGTGCATTAACAAAAGCATCTAATCCCTTAAACAAATATTTGGGATTACCAGGATCACCAAAATCGGCCTTCAGCTTGTTGTATATGGTTAAATTCGGAGCCATCACAAAAAAGTTCTTAATACCTTTGGCATAATACAGGTACGCGACAAAAGCACCCATGAGCCGCGTTTTTCCTATCCCGGTGGCAAGTGCGAAGCATATAGAGGGAAACTCCCGCTCGAATGATGATAATGTAGGGCAGAGAGCCTGTACTTTTTCCAAGTCCTCATTCAGATCAACATTCTTATCGAGGCACAATACATCACAGATTTTCTCAAAAACCTCCAGGCTTTCACTTTGCGGGGTTCTCAGGCAAAGCGTGTTATTAACATACCTGGCATGTTTATTCATCGTCTTCATCCTCCCCTTCCGTACTGGCAGTAACTTTAAGGTTAATATTGTAGTCGTTAACCCCAAACTCACATTTATCAAGTACCGCCTGGGGTATTTTCTTGATGATGATGTTGTCGTAGCGTTTATTTAAACTAGAATCATAAGCCGGACAGCAGATAAGCAAGTTCTCTCCATACTGCATGTCGGCTGATAACATATCCAGGTATTTTGTGGTGATATATTGAGTCGTAACAAAAATATAACTATTCTCATGACTCTTACCCTGCTTCCAAAATACGGTTTCATCAGGCTCATATCTATAACCGTTTAGTTTGGCTACTGCTTCCGCCAGCATTCCTACGTTATAATGATCTTTATCTATAACCCAGTTTCCATATGTATCCTTTTTGAGCAAGGATGAAGCAAGTTCATATAACTTGAAACCGCCGCCGCCTTGCCAGCCTACTGCCTTTGAAATTCCGCCCTGTTCACCGTCCACAACTTTTTCTAACCGAGGCTTGCAGTGGGTATAGCAATGATCACCGAGCTCTATACCTATCCAACGGCGATTCATTTTGTGTGCTACTGCCGCAGTTGTGCCTGAACCAAGGAAAGAATCTAATACCAAGTCATCCTCATTGGTAGCAATATGAATTATTCTTTGTATAAGTGCTTCAGGTTTTGGTGTATCAAAAATATTCCCCTCCTCAAAAAGAAGGAGTATTTCTTTTTTAGCCATGTCGTTATGTCCAACTTCCGTGCATGGCCACCAAGTCCATGGAGCAACACCCGGGACTTCCGATAAAAACCGGATTAAGTTCGGCTGACTATTGTTATCCTTCCCAAAGTATATTCTTCCTTCAGCTAAATACTTATCAAATGTCGCCTTGGCAATTCCCCAACAACGACCTGGCGGAGGCGTATGTACCTTACCACCTGGTGAAATAATTTCGTAAAATTGCTCGGCAGTTGCATGTCCAGCCTGTGCAGTTAGAGGAACGGCTCTCCATCTCCCTCTGGGATCGTTGTTTGGATTCTTATAAACCTTTGCTTGCTCCTCAGACATAGGTACAAGATTGCGGCTTTTCTTGAAAAGATCAGGGTTCTTAGCATATACCATTATATACTCATGAACATCACCTATTGCTTCTCTGTTCTCTCTGGAATATCGTTTTTGCCACACAATTTGAGAAATGAAATTGCGACGACCAAACACTTCATCACACAAAATTCTCATATAAGCCTGTTCATCATCATCAATACTAATCCATATACTTCCATCATTACTCAGCAAATTTCGTAACAAATCTAGTCTAGGTTTCATTAAGCTAAGCCATGTGGAATGCTCCAAATTGTCGTCGTAATGCTGAAAAGCACTACCCGTATTATACGGAGGATCTATATAGACACATTTAACTTTTCCTGTATATTCCTGCTCCAACGCCTTTAAAGCCAATAAATTATCGCCATGAATTAGCATATTCCCCGTATTTTCATCACCATAGGATTTATCCTTATCCCATAAAAGGATACGGGGTTCAAGCTTGGGTTCCTCTCCTTTACCAATCCAGGTTAATTCCAGCTTTTGTTTATAGTCCATAAGTGTATATCCTCCTACACGATTCCGAAACGTATTGTAAAAATGTGTTCAACTCTTGTTTTGCCGCGCATCCGGCTGCGCATCTCCTCCTGCAACCGTTCATTTTCCAGTTCTATCTTATCTTCTTCATCAAAAAGTTCACGTCGTTTTCGGTCCCTCATTTTCTTTAGCCTTTGTACCTCAGCCTTTTTTTCTACCAGCTCTTCCAGCGAACAATCGCTGGCGGATAAACTCACTTCCCGGTTTTTCTCCTTGATCATTCTATCCATATCCTTGAGTTCCTGCTGTAAAGCAGTTTTGCGTTCCTCGCTCCAGGCATCCAGCTTTTCGCATTCCTCAAGAAAGTATTTCTTGTTCTGCTCCTCGATCTCTCTCAGCTTGGCTTCCCTGGTATGTTCCGATAAAACATACAGGCGTGAGGGTACTTCCCAATCTTCATTATCCGAAGAATTGGCTGGCAGTTCCATAATACGGTTTACCATATCTTCTGGCAGTTCAGTATCATCATCACAAATTGTAGTAATGAGTAAATGCTCCTCGGTCTCAAAGCTTTCATTTGACAGTTTGTTGATCGTCAGCCATCCAGTCTTGCAGTTTGTTACCTCCAGGAAGCTGATCTTTCTGCCCGAGTTGGAATAATCAAAAAATATTTCGCTAACCGGTACCGGACGAGCCTGACATCTTTCAATCAGCTTTTGGCATAAAGGATGTTCACGCCGCAGAAACTGCTCTTTTCGTTCTTCGCTGTCTTTCCAGCTTAGATTATAATAACCTGTATACTGATCGTTTTCCTCATAATAAAGACGTGTTCCATCCAATGGTCTAATAGCTTTACCCCCCTCAGACAGCATGAAGTGGTACAGCCATTGTCCGTACTGACCAACACTTCTAATGGTATTCTCATCGCAGGTCTTAAGCCTGCTGATGACTTCTTCGTCGAAGTTCTCCAGCAAGGTTTGTCGGGCATGCGACATCGTGGCATCAATACGATCCTTATATTCCTCTTGCATCTGATCAAAGGCTTCTTTGATTTGCTCGGCAGTTTT
This sequence comes from uncultured Syntrophomonas sp., assembly GCA_964510795.1. Lineage (GTDB taxonomy): Bacteria > Bacillota > Syntrophomonadia > Syntrophomonadales > Syntrophomonadaceae > Syntrophomonas_B. The sequence continues at coordinate 10,259 of CAZEDT010000026.1, read as the reverse complement.
ACAGTTCTGATAAATATCTGCGATCCTTTTTTCAAAATCCACCCCGGATTCGATGCTGCCTAACACCTCATCAGAAGCTCCGAATAACCCATTAAAAAGCTTAAACTTTTGATCCAGAAGTTCATATACCCTTCTATCAGCCTCATTTCTATTGTTGAGGAAATTGACCACCACAACATCATTCTTCTGCCCGTAGCGGTGGCAGCGTCCGATTCTTTGCTCTATTCTCTGCGGATTCCATGGTAAATCATAATTGACCAGAAGCGAACAGAATTGCAGGTTGATTCCCTCTGCAGCTGCTTCCGTACCAATAAGAATGCTCGCTCTGTCTCTGAACTCCTCTACAACAGCTGCTTTCATATCAGCTTGCCGAGAACCAGATACTTTGTCTTCTCCTTTGTGGCGGTTTAGCCATTCGGTGTAAATACGCTTGGACCCAGCATCTGCATTTGATCCATTAAGAAAAACAATCTCCCCGTCAAAGCCATTGGCCGAAAGCAGATTGTAAAGGTAATCCTGGGTACGCCTTGATTCCGTGAATATAACTGCTTTGCGACTTCCACCGCGTTTTTCGGTTTCATCAAATCCTTTTTTCAATGCAACCAACAGATTCTGTCCCTTGGCATTGGTCTTGATACCCTTGGCCAGGTTGGCGTATTGTTTCAGTTTTTCCAGTTCCATGCTGATACCCTGACGTTCATTAATAAAGTCTTTTTTTATATCGTCAGGGGTAGTCTCAAATTCTTCCAATAGCTCATCAAAGGAATCATAATCGTCCAGGTTTAATTCTTCATCTACACCCTGAAGCAATTGTTCCAGGCGATGAATTAATGAATCCAATGTACCCGAAATCGCGAAGGACGAGGAAGCCAGTAACTTTCTCAGTATCATTGTCATTAAGCTTCGCTGGCTGTTGGGCAGGGCATATAAGGTCTCAGACCGGAGATATTCTGATACATCATTATATAACTTTTCTTCCTCCGGAGACGGTGTATACTCCTCCAGGATTGCGGTTCGCTGCGTATAGGGCACATATTCCGTTACCTGTTGTCTTAAAGTACGTTTGCAGAATTGCTTGATACGGGCCTTCAAAAAAACATTTCTGGCTTCTTCGTTATCCACATTAACGTATTTTTGCCGGAAAGTCTTCGGATCACTGAAAACTCGGTCATCTATAATGCTGACCAAGCCATAAAGCTCCATTAGATTATTTTGCAAAGGGGTAGCGGTTAAAAGCAATTTTCGCTTTCCATCTAACGCAGCTTTAATCTTATTGCCTATCACATTGCTAGATTTATAAACATTTCTTAATCTGTGTGCCTCATCAATAATAACCAGATCCCAGGCGACGTTTTGAACTTCCATCTGTTTTTGCGCAGCAAAATTATATGAACAAATAACCACCCGGTCTTTATATTCAAATGGGTTATTCGTCCCCCGTTTTCTCTTCTGATTAAAGTTCTTGCTCTCGAGAATAATCGATTTAATGTAAAATTTTTCATCCAGTTCGGAAAGCCACTGATTTCTCAAAGATGCAGGAACGATAAGCATAATCTTACGTTTGTGCTCGGCCCAATATTGGGAGATACATATTCCTGCTTCTATAGTCTTTCCCAGCCCTACCTCATCTGCAAGCAGAGCACCATTGGATAATGGTGACTGGAATGCAAAAATAGCGGCATCTACTTGATGTGGATTTAAATCAACCTTGGCTCCAGCTAAGGCAGCTACTATACTCCCGTTATTGCTTGGACGCCTTAATGTCAGCTGCTCTTGAAAATAACGCGACTGATAGGGCGTATATTGATTCATGGCTAGTCCCTCTAATCCCTCTAATAACGTAATTCTTATAATTTTTAAGTATATTTTCTATATTTTACTATACTTTTTAGCTAATTCCTTATTCTTTTGGTGATAAGAAGTAATTAAGTTGGTAACTAAAAAAGTCTGCTAAATTCCTTATAACTTATTATATAAAGAAATAAAGTTAGTAACTTCACTCTATACAGTGGATCATTGCGATTCTCACCTTTGGAGTTCAGAAACCAAAAAGGATAACCTTATGAGGTTTTAATTAGATTCAGAGTTGTCTTGACAAAAATCCAACAGAATCATTATAATATTGGTACAATATGGGAAAGCGAGTTTATTGTATGCCCTTGCCGGGGCAGAACGACCTACGCTGACTAGAAATGATTGTAAGTAAACATATATCAAGGCTTATGAATGCCGTATGTGTGTGCCTGCGCTTTTCTATTTAGGTAGGAAGCGGGGCTTTTTTATTTTGTAAATTTATTGTTAGGAGGATTTACAGTTGGAGAAAAACCCATTGGAAAAACTAAAATTCAACTTTTTGAGTCCAGACTATAGAATTATCCACAAGGTAGGCTCAACCGGCTCCGGGAAAACTTACTCAGACCTAATGTTTACTACCCCCGATGCATTTAATGTTCTTTCCAATTCAGTTGGAGAAGGCAGTGGCACTTTAAAAGATCAAACAAAGATATACACTGAAAAACTTAAGAACCACATAATAGTGGCAGCGAAGCAAAATGAGGAGATTTACAAATGGGCCCAGTTAATTGAAATGTTGTTAAAAGTGTACACTAAGATAGTCAAAACCAACTATAAAGATTCTCAAATGGCAGACCAAGGGCAGGTAAGAAATAACCTCGTGAGAGAATTGTTGGAAGCTCTTAACAGTAATCGAAATATAGAGGCCCAGCCTCGCATTCTCAGCGAGAGGCAGAGGAATGAGATTGCTGATAAAATCGCTGAATGTTCAATGCCTTTTTTCCATAAGAACCTGCAAGTAATATTTCAAGAAGCTAAAAACAAGCTTAGAGAATCCGAAGCAAAGCCCAATTCACGCAAGATGGATGAAGCCATAAACCAACGTCTGCAAGAAACCATCGACAATGAACCGGAATTTGTAAATGAATTGAGAGAATTCCATAGGAGTATAAACGAGAGCCTGCGAGATTATTTTTTTCAATACTTTGATGAGGATAAATTATCTGATGACAAATACTATTATAGGATTATCGATCTTAACAACCTAAAAGAAAGTGATGACTTCATTAAATCATTGTTTACAAACAATGATTTAGTAAATGGGAATCGTTTGTCCATAGAAGTTTTATGTACTGAACTTATTATTTATGCACCTATGAATGACGAGGTAAAGCAATTTATTAGTTCCAACTCCGAGATGGCATGTATATTTGAGGGAATGGATGGTAAAATTTCTTTGGGTATTCGTGACACGCGTGGTATGTATCACGAAAGCGCTGATCAAAAAAAAGAGACAGAATATCTTCAAGAGCTTTTATATGATCGTTCTTATGATGCTTTAATGTTGGTTTGTCCCGCATTTAGTGATAACAATCACGCGAAGTTGAGGGAAGATGTGAAGGCCGTATTAAATCACTATAGCAAACAAACGCCTATAATTCTCCTAATTAATAAAGTCGATCTGTTGATAGATGATCAATATAAGGGAAGCAACAATGTAAACTTATTCACTATGAATATTTTCCCACAACCCGAGGAAATACCTTTTGAGGACCTGGAGTTAAAAATAAACCAGAGAGTAAACAGTATATATCAGGAGTTTTTAGAAGCACAACAAAAACGTAATGGTGGTGTGCTAGTTTCGGTGCCTTGCTTCCTCAAGCCGCCAAATACAACAAAAATGACCAATATATTATATGAGGCATACGGACCAAGGCAAGCGCTGCATACAATTCTCAAAACACTTACAGATTCATTAGCTACCAGTAGTGAGAAGATTCCGTTTCATCTTACAGATGAACTAGATGGTAAATTACCGTTTAGGGTAAACAGAAAAAGGGTTAATCAGAGTATTGCGGAAGCATTAATCGATGCAAAAAGTGTTAAAAAGGTACTCCAACCGGCATTGAAAAACATTAATGATAACCTGGGGAAAAAACCTCATGGTCAAGGCTACAATGCCTTGGGCTATTATCGCCTTCCAAGAGGATATGGATGGACCTCTAATATCGATGAAGGCTATTTTGTAAATTGCGAATCATTTTCCATTGACTTTCCAGCTAATGTAATAAACCTAATAACACCAGAACTACTGAAGGAGATAATATCCTATTCGGTTGACTATCCGAAAGGATATTTTGAAACACCAGAAGGTCTGGTTAAGTTAAATAAAATTGTTAGAAACACATTTAGACCTAATATTTTTGCAGCTAATTTGCTGTACGATAACGCCTTTAAACGTGCAGATAATGCTGGTTTCAGTTATAAATACCGTTTTAACCAATTTCTTAAAATATGCACGGATTACTTTAAGTTCTCCGATGAAATTATCACATCAGGCCAAATTTCTTCAGAAAATGATGCTCTAAACGCTTATACGGAAGCCATGGTCAAGGAGTTAAAACATGCCCTTAAATTAGCATTTCGCCTTCGCGTTTATTTGAATTAATGAAGGAAGATAGGCAATATCTATTTAGATACCCTAAAGTCCACTAATTAGTAGACCGGAATATTTAGTGTAAAAGTTTAAATCCTCGGCAAAATCCATATGTTGGGTTTTATATCTTTGTGACTGACATAAAACCCGCAGAGCCAGCACACTCAAGCCAGCCCTGCGGGTTTCTCAATTGTTTATATTCTGTTCAAGCCAGGAAAATGACTTCCGGGTTTCCATCCAGTCCGATTTCAATGTGATCCAGCGTCTTATGCATCAACTCATACGGCATCAATTGGATATTCGGCCTCTTTAAATATTTTCTTATCAGGGGTAAATAGATTTTTTGTTTATTCGGGTTATTACAGTTCCATTTACTATGTTTAGAAATCAATTTGCTGTCCATAATATGTCATAGCATCGTTTGACCTGTTCGTATAATGCTAAAAAGAAACCCCTCCTAAATTCAAATTAAGAAGGGTTCGCAAAACATCTGATACAATCTTTATTGTTAAAATACAATCTTTATTATTAGAATACAAACTCTATTATCATAATACAAACTTAATTATTAGTTTACACCACAAAAATCTTGCAAAATCTCTCTTACTCCACCGTCACGCTCTTGGCCAGATTCCTCGGTTTATCTACATCTGCACCTCTAAAGATGGCCATGTAGTAGGAGAAGATCTGCAGCGGGATTACTGCTACGATGGGGGCCAGGATCGGGTTGACGTTCGGCAGGATGATCTGCTCGTCGCATTCCTGGCAGGCTTCCTGCAGGTTTTCTTTGCAGATAGCTACTACCACAGCTCCACGGGCTTTGACTTCTTTAATATTGGACATGGTCTTTTCCACTAAATGGTCCTGACTAATAAGGGCCAGTACTGGTACGCCCTCGTCAATTAGGGCCAGGGGTCCATGCTTTAGTTCACCTGCGGCATAGGCTTCGGCGTGTATATACGATATTTCCTTGAGCTTCAAGGCGCCTTCCATGGCTACGGCATAATCGAATCCTCTTCCCAGGAAGAAGGTGCTCTGTACATCTTTGTGCCTTTCGGCCAGTTCTTTTATCTTATCCTGCTGCTCTAAAACCTGTTCTACCAGCTCATCTATCCGGCTGATTTCTTCCGTAATTTTTTCTATTTCGGCTATAGCCATGGTACCTCTAACCCGCGCCAGATGCAGGGCTAGCAGATACATAATCAAAAGTTGGGTTGAATAAGCTTTTGTTGATGCCACGGCTATTTCTGGTCCAGCATGGGTATAGATTACCCTATCAGCTTCTCTGGACACGGCGCTGCCGACTACATTGGTTACTGCCAGAACCTTAATTCCGTTGCGTTTGGCTTCGCGGAGAACCGCCAGGGTATCAGCAGTTTCACCCGACTGGCTGACAACTATCATTACAGATTTGGGATTCCATAGGACATCCCGGTAGCGGAATTCGGAGGCAATATCGGTTTCCACTGGAATACGGGCCAGCTTCTCTATTGCGTAGCGTCCTACCAGACCGGCATGATAAGCTGTACCACAAGCTACGATATAGACTTTTTCCACATCTTGAAAGATTTCGTCAATGCCCAAGTGGCTTAGGTCTACCATCTGATTTCGGATATTTCCTCTCAAGGTCTCGCGTAAGGCTCCGGGCTGCTCGTGAATCTCTTTGAGCATAAAATGGTCATAACCGCCCTTTTCAGCGGATACCGGGTCCCAACTGACGGGGAATAGTTCTTTTTGGATGGGTTGGCCATTAAAATCAGTGATGGTCACGGCATCCCTGGTCAAAATTACGAACTCACCGTCCTCAATGATATATACCTGATTGGTCTTACCCAGGATAGCGGGGATATCTGAAGCTAGATAGTTTTCCCCATCCCCCAGGCCAACCACCATCGGGCTATCTTTTTTGGCGGCGATTATTTGGTCTGGTTCTTCAGCACTGATTACGGCAATGGCAAAAGAACCATGTAAGTGCTTAAGCGTTTCCCGCACTGCCTCCTCCAGGGATCCTTGATAATATTTTTCAATCAGGTGGGCAATTACTTCGGTATCGGTTTCCGAAAGAAAATCATGCCCTTCCAAAATTAGTTCTTTACGCAGACTGGCATAGTTTTCAATAATACCGTTATGAACCAAAGCTATCCTGCCGCTGCAATCGGTATGGGGGTGTGAATTGTGATCGCTGGGAACACCGTGAGTAGCCCAGCGGGTATGCCCGATAGCTAAACCAGTCGAGGGAAAATCCCCCAGGCTCTGAACCATTTCGGTCAGACGCCCCTTTTTCTTATTAATTTGCAGACTATTATCCTGATACATGGCAATACCGGCGGAATCATAACCCCGGTATTCGAGTTTACTTAATCCATCTATAATTACCGGCACAGCTTCGCCGTTACCGATATAACCCATAATTCCACACATAGTCAAACCTCCGATTAAGATTTATAAATTATCCTGCGGGCAACACAGTAGCCAGTACCCACGGATATACGTAATATCGGCTTCGCTCTTAATTAGGTGCTAATATATAAATTCAAATTTTCCACTGCTATGGCTTTTTGTCAGCATATTGCTATGGATTTTGTAGCCATACTCACGATCGTGGCAACCGGGGGGCATCCGCCGAGATTCGATAAACCCCCTCCTCGTCACCCGGTAATGTTCATTCTGTATACAGCATCATTTTATCTATATACTACCGGGTCAGGCGCTTTATGCCCGGTTGGGCAAATTTCATAATCTACTATTCTTGCTGGGCCTTTTCAATGGCCGCACTGATATCATTTATCACCTCCTCCAGCAAGTGTTGCTGGGGACCCTGAGCCATAATTCTTACCATGGGCTCAGTTCCGGATGGTCTTACTACCAGTTTGCCCCATTCACCCAGCTTTTTTTCTGCCTGGGTAAGTGCAGCCGTAACCAGTTTATGATTAAGGATGGTATCCTTATCCTCCAGCCTGACATTGACCAGCAACTGGGGCTGTTTTTCCATGTCGGCGGCTAGTTCGGACAACGACAAACCAGTCCTTTTCATAACTTCTACTAATTTAAGAGAGGTCAGGAGTCCGTCTCCGGTGGTAGCATGATCCAGGAAAATAATATGCCCCGACTGCTCTCCTCCCAGAAGGGCTCCGGTTTCCTTCATCTTCTCCAGTACATAACGATCACCTACTGCGCAGCTATCCACCTGTATGCCTTCCCGTTTCAGGGCTATATCCAGGCCAATATTGCTCATTACGGTGGCCGCTACCCGAGCAGGTTTGAGCTTCCCCCTACGCTGCATATCCAGGGCGCATATTACCATAATATGATCTCCATCTAATTCGGTGCCTCGTTCATCAATCGCAATACAACGATCAGCATCCCCGTCATAGGCAATTCCCAGGTCAGCCTTATACTGCAGGACTGCCTTTTTTAGGCTCGCGGTATAGGTTGAGCCACAGCGTTCATTAATATTTACTCCATTAGGCTGATCATTTATGCTAATAACCCGGGCACCCAGTCTTTGCCACATTTGAGCGGCAGCTTGATAGGCAGCTCCATTAGCACAATCTATCACAATACTGATATTATTTAAATCACTTTTTTCGCTGTAACAGGCGGTTAAAAATTCCAGGTAGCGATTCAGTGCTTCCGCCACATCATATACTCGCCCTACCTCAGGGCCCTGTGGACGAATCAGGTCTTTGGTTCCTTCCAAAACCATTCTCTCGATTTCTGCTTCAATCTCATCGGGTAGCTTATAACCGTTAGGACCAAAAAACTTAATGCCATTATCCTGAACTGGATTATGGGAAGCAGATATGACAATTCCACAGGAGGCTTGATACTGCTCGGTCAGATAGGCTACTGCTGGGGTAGGTATGACTCCCAAAGTCAGCGCATCCGATCCGGTGGAACAAATCCCGGCGAGCAGGGCTGCTTCCAGCATATCACCGGATACGCGGGTATCTTTACCTACCATTATGCGTGGCCGCGCACTGCTGTCCTGTTGACTAAGTACATAGCTGCCTGCTCTGCCTAAATCAAAAGCCATTTCAGGCGTTAATTCTACATTAGCTATTCCTCTTACCCCATCGGTACCAAATAATACTCCCATTATAATTACCTCCACTTATCATCCGATTAATAATGTTACCATAAAAACCATAATAAGTTAATTTCAGATTCTATTTAATTCGCTGCCTCGAATTACTTTTCTGTGGTTAATTTCAGGAACTCCAAGCGGACTCTGGTAGGAGGAAATAATTTTTTCGGCTACTTTGAGCCCATCCACCGCCGCACTTACAATTCCACCCGCATAACCGGCTCCTTCGCCACAGGGATAAACACCCTCTGCACTTACTGAACATAGGGACTGATCTCTTTCAATTCGCAGCGGAGCTGAGGTGCGGGTCTCCACTCCAGTTAATACCGCCTCATCACAGACAAAGCCATCCGCTTTACGCCCAAATACCAGCAGGCCCCGGCGCATGACTTCGGCAATTTCCTGAGGCAGCAGCTGCCAAAGGTTGGCCGGATTTATTCCTGGAGTATAGCTAGCCAATGAGCCCACCATCGAATTGGAAGTCTGGTATTGGAGAAAATCTTTAAGATACTGAGCTGGAGCCGAATAATTTTCTCCCCCCAGTTTAAAAGCACGCTGCTCTAATTCCTGCTGCATTCTTATTCCACCCAGAACTTCATTGTCCCAATCTGCCGGAGAAACCGTAACTACCAGAGCACTATTGGCAATCCCACTATCACGCTTGAAATAACTCATGCCATTGGTAACTAGTTCTCCGGGACTGGAAGATGCCGCTATAACTGCACCGCCCGGACACATGCAGAAGGTATATAGAGATCTGCCCGTGCTGCGGTCCTGGTAGGTAAGGTGGTAATCAGCTGCGGGAAGACGTGGATGCCCGGCCAAATCGCCGTACTGTATCTTGTCTATGGTCTGCTGGGGATGCTCTATTCTTAGTCCCACAGCAAAGGACTTGGGCAGCAAACGAATCCCTTTGGCATCAAGGAGCTTGTAGACCTCTCGGGCACTATTACCCACAGCGAGGACCAGAATGGAACAATCCAGCTCTATTTCATTATTTATTATTATGCTTTTTAGTGACTGATGGTTAACATTTATATCTGTCATTCGGGCTGAAAAATAAAATTCCCCACCCAGTTCAATAATCTCCTGCCGAACTCTTTTTACTATCTGACGAATTACATCTGTGCCTACATGCGGCTTTTTCAGATAGAGAATCTCCGGATCAGCTCCAAACTGGGCAAAAGTCTGCAGTACATAGTCAACCCGCTCGTCGCCTATGCGAGTAGTAAGTTTGCCGTCGGAAAAGGTTCCGGCTCCTCCTTCCCCGAACTGGGTATTGGAATACTCGTCCAGAGGGCCACCCGCCCAGAACTTTTCCACCGCCGCTACCCGGTTATCGATGTCCTGACCCTGCTCAATCACGACCGGCTTATACCCGCGGCGGGCTAAGAGAAGTGCACAAAAGAGTCCCGCTGGCCCTGAGCCAACAATAATAGGAGCTGATTCCAGCCGGTCTGGTCCCGCAGCCAAAGGCTCTGGTGTTTTCTCTTCTACTATGGATATTTCAGGTTTTTCTAATAGCTCAGCTGATATTTCTACCTGGCTGGATATCTCCACGTCTACGGTATAACTAAAATACACGGCTCTGCGCCGAGCATCTACTGCTTTCTTGACCAGCCGCAGGGAGATAATATCTTCCGCAGATATCCCCAACTTGCTGGCGGCCATAGGCTTTAGTTCGGCCTCTTCCTTATCTAGTGCTAAGCGTAAATCACGCAC
>CAZEDT010000025.1:0-53375 GCA_964510795.1 uncultured Syntrophomonas sp. | reverse complement strand
GGCGTCACTGTTCAACTTCGCCGGTCAAGGTGTCTTAAGAAAGCGGAATATGCATTTATACTTTTCCCGCCATAATTATTGCTTTTATTCAATATGAATATCTCATCTCAAGTGGTAATTTCACAACAGCAAATACTGTCGAAAATATCTAAAATACCTTAAGTTGGTCAAACTACTTTTACCCCGAGTTATTTAGCACTTGAGCAGTGAAGGCGGTTATCAAAATGGAGAAAGCGCTAAAATCAAGGAAAATATGGATAGGAATCGGCTTATTTATGTTCGGAACCTTCATTCCGTATATAATAAAACCTCAACTTCTGGCATTGGATCAATCACTTCAGACGATGATCGATGGTAATTCCATAATGATCAATGCTTTCCTCGTTGTGTCCATTAATACTATTATTTCCATTCCTCAGTTTCTAAGTGTGGTAATGCTGGGTGATGGTATGGCAGAGGCTTTTAATAGTTCCAAATTGAAAACTATCATCCCCCTAACGATTGTGCCGCTCGCCTATGTTATAGTCAACCAGTTGACTCCATTGAATTATAGTTTTGGGGCAACAGATATTTTTATTTGGATCACAGTTGTGATCATGCAGAAATTAAGTAAACAAAACTTGAATTCAGGAATGAAATTACTGGTTCTCTCCCAACTTATTTTTGGTGTGACCTGGCTAAATCAAATCCCGTTCTTTACCCATTATGGTTTTGGACTGGGCTCCTTATCGTTTAAAGTTAAAGAAGCGGCAATTCAAATGGGATTTGATAATGTTCTTGCTCTTTATGCGTATGTATTGTTTTTTATCTTCGTAGCCAATGCAATTACCTTATGGATTTACTTGACTTTATACACGGAAAAATGGTCTATTTCACAGGACTTGCACCGGGCTCAGCTTGAAGCTCAGGAATCGCGTTCAGGAAGAGAAGTTCTTCATCTTGTTCACGATCTAAAGACGCCGCTGGCCTCGATTGAAGGGCTGGTTTCTTTAATGGAATTGCGCTGGCCTAATCCGAAGATGCAAGAGTACTGTAACTCTATCTATGGTTCTGTTCATTCGATGAGCCAAATGGTTTCTGAAATTTTATACGAGGATCACAAGGATTGGTATGAGGTGAAAGAACTTATTAACTATATTCGTGCGAGCCATTTCAGCGGCACGGATTTATCGGTTGATATTGATATTCAGGGAGAACCTCATGCAAGTATCTATATTAATAAGATCAGAATGACGCGGGCAATGATTAATTTGATCGATAACGCTTTGGATGCGGTTAAGGGACAAGAGAACGGAGAGGTTATTTTACGTGCAAGAATATTAAAAGATGAGGTTATATTAGAGGTGGAAGACAACGGATGCGGTATCTTGGCAGATATGTTAACAAAAATCTGGGAGATCGGATACAGCACGAAAAATCATCCTGGAGCCGGTCTGGCTTTTGTACGCCAGGTTGCAGAAGGACATGGAGGATCTGTGAATATAACAAGTGAGATAGGACAGGGAACCAAAGTTTGGTTAACCCTGCCGTCAGGAGATTGACAATGAGAATTTTAATTATGGATGATGATCCTTCCCTTCGTTATATGTTAAGTGAAATCTTTACCTTTGTCGGCTGGGATCCTGTGACGTATTCGAATGGAAGAGACGGGATTAAGAATTTTTTCCGAGATGGAGCAGATATCATTTTGGTTGATTATCATATGCCTGAAATAGATGGATTAGAAACGGTTCGACTCATTCGAGAACAAAATAATCAGATACCTATTCTCGTCCTCACGGTTGACGAAAGGCAAGAAATTGCTGATCGTTTTCTTGATGCAGGAGCTACGGATTTTGCGCTTAAACCTGTCAAAGCACCGGATTTAATCGCACGCGTTCAGTTACATAAGCGTTTGTTGGATATGACCAAAACTGATAAATCAGCCCCGAAACTACAATACGAAACATTTGTAACCAAAGGAATCAGTAAAACAACTCTTTCCTATATTAGGGGATATCTTATAACTCGTGAGCAACCTTCCACGGTGGAGGAGATTTCACAAGAGTTGGGTCTAGCCACACCTACTGTTTACAGATACATGACCTATCTTGTAAATGAAGGAAAAGTACAGCCTTTACCGAGTTATCAGAAAAAAGGAAGGCCGAAAAACCGTTATCATTGGATTCAGCGCGAATCATAAAACCTCCAAGAGAAATCTCTTGGAGGTTTTTTCTTCAATTAGAAATATAAAATTTAATTATTCTCTTTTTTATCTCTTTTAGCTTGGGTCATGGCCTTGGTACAATGATTATAAAAAATGTTATAAAATAGGAGGACAAAAGTTATCCAAACGGTTTTTCGGGCGACTTTAAAAGAAAAAGAGGAGGAAAAAAATGAAAAGCGTAAAAAGAATACTTGCTTTGGCTTTAGTTGTAGCACTTCTCGGTGCTTCCCTGGCAGGCTGCGGCAGCAAAGCAGGCGACAATGCCAAAAATGCCAACGATACTTTAATTTATGCTCAGGGTGCAGAACCCAGGGGATTGGATCCAGCCCTAGTTGATGACGGAGAATCTGCCAAGGTAATGAGTAATATCTATGAAGGACTTTTAAAATACAACAAGGATTCCACCAAGGTGGAGCCCTGCCTGGCAAAAAGCTGGGAAGTCAGTTCTGACGGACTTACATATACTTTCCATCTTCAAGAAGGAGTTAAGTTCCAGGACGGTACCGATTTTAATGCTGATGCTGTGAAGGTTAACATTGACCGTCAGTTACCGCCGAAGGTAACGGAAGATATGTCATATTCTTCTTTTGTTTTTGGTTCCGTAAAAAATGTTGAAGTCGTTGATAAGAATACTGTAAAAGTAAATATGACTTCTCCCAGTACTCCATTTCTAAATAATTTGGCTATGATCATGGCTGCTCCTATGATCAGCCCCAAGGCTTTAAAAGATAATAACAACAATGTAAACCAGGCGCCGGTTGGTACAGGTCCCTATAAGTTTGTCAAATGGGATAAAGACCAGGACATCGTTTTAGCCCGTAATGATGAGTATTGGGGAACCAAGGCTCTCACTAAAAATGTTATCTTTAAGTTTATAAAAGATAATTCAGCGCGTGTTGTTGCATTAAATAACGGTGAGGCTGATATCATCGATGGTATGGATGCCACTGTGGTAAAGCAGATTACTGATGCGGGAGGAAAGATCTTCCAGGCCCCGGGCATGAATATTAACTACATGGCTTACAATACCTCCAGAGCGCCTTTTAATGATAAAAAACTCCGGATGGCCATATCGCAATCCATTAATGTTCCGGAAATGGTAAAGAGCCTGTACCAGGGTTACTCCGAAACAGCTACCTCCATTCTCCCTACATTTATGGAGGGTTATGACAAGAGTATCTCCCAGGTTGCCTATGACCCCACGGCTGCTGCCAAAACTCTGAAAGATGGTGGGCTGACTTCTGTACACATGATTACCTATACCAACCCGAGACCTTATAATGCAGCTACCGGTCAGGTTCTGGCCGAATCTGTTCAGGGTTATCTTTCCAAAGTTGGTGTAAAGGTTACGATTGATTCCTATGACTGGACCACATATAAAGAAAAAATCAAAGCAGGTGATTACGATATTGCTTTTTATGGTTGGATCGGTGATAACGGGGATCCGGACAATTTCATGAATCTCTTGTCATCTGATGACCAGACCATGAACATCGCCCTTTATAATAGTCCCGAATTCAAAAGCTTAATTGCCAAAGGTTTGACTACTCCAGCCGGTGCTGAACGCAATGCCATTTACACCCAACTGGAGAAAATTGCGGCTGCAGATGCTGTATGGCTCCCAATTTCCCATGCACAAACCCTTTGCGCCTATAAATCAAATGTCCAGAATTTCTATTTCCACATGACCGGGATAACTCCGCTGGCAGGGGTATCAAAGAAATAAATCCGTTTTATTTCTTAATAACTAAAAAACCGAGAACCGGCTTACCGATTCTCGGTTTTGTTTGCCGTATCAGAAATTATAACATTTTTTGGAAAATAGATAAGAAAACTCAGGCAGCCGACGTCCAAGGATGGACTAGTGTCGCGGTGCCAAGGATGGCAAGGAGCGACCGCAGTCGCCTAAAGCCTCGGCATAAGCCGAGTTTTCTTAATTATTGAAAGGTTGTTGCGGATGCTCAAATATATCCTAAAACGTATCTTAATGTTAATTCCTGTTCTGATAGGGGTCTCAATTATTGTCTTTCTCATCATGCGCGTTTTCTCACCGGATCCTGCCCCTGTTGTCTTGGGCCAGCACGCAACGCAGCAGGCTGCTGAGGCATGGCGTCAGGCCAATGGTCTGAACGACCCGCTTTACCTGCAATATTTTCACTTTCTTAAAGGCGCTCTGACCTGGAACCTGGGTACCTCCTACTATACCAAGTTACCGGTTACCCAAGAGATTTTAGCCCGTTTCCCTGCCACGATTGAACTCGCAATTGTTGCTATCATTCTTGCATCAATTTTTGGAATTTTCATTGGCGTAATTTCAGCGGTCAAAAAAAATTCCATAGTTGACAACGCCGGTATGTTATTGGCGCTGGTCGGTGTTTCCATGCCCATATTTTGGCTCGGTATTTTGCTTATCATTTTATTTTCAGGGTCTTTACACTGGCTGCCCTCAAATGGCAGAATCGATCCTTTATTGCAGCCTATACACATAACCGGCTTATATTTGTTTGACAGCCTTATGACAGGTGACATGAATACTTTTACAGACGCTTTACGGCATCTTATCCTGCCTGCGAGTGCCTTGGCTATGTACTCAATGGCTATCATCACCAGAATGACCCGTTCCAGTATGCTGGAAACCCTTCAGCAGGATTATATTCGTACCGCCAGAGCCAAAGGTATTTCAGAAGGCAAGGTGGTCTACAAGCATGCCTTACGCAACGGCTTGATTCCTATTGTAACCGTTATTGGCTTACAGCTTGGCAGTCTGCTGGGCGGTGCTGTACTGACGGAAACTGTTTTCTCCTGGCCGGGAATTGGTGCCTATACCGTGGCCTGCATCCTTAAATCTGATTTTCCGGTAGTCCAGGGTGTGGTCCTGCTGGTTGCTACGATCTTCGTACTGATGAATTTAGGGGTAGATATTATTTATGCGTTCCTTGATCCGCGTATTAAATATTCCAAGAAAGAGGTGTAGCTTGTATGAAAATCGAGCATCGTTCAAATTCAAATGAGAATCTGTTGCAGGCTGCAGAGTACGTGGAAAAGCCGGAATCGCAGCTGAAAGTAATGTGGGACACACTCAGGCAAAACAAAGCAGCTGTTGTCGGCCTGTTTATCATCGGATGTCTGGTGCTAATTGCCCTTTCAGTATGGGTTAGTGAATTGCTGGGAAAACAAATTTTACCGTATGACCCTAATTACTCCGACATGACCCAGAGTTTTATCCACCCTAACGCCCAGCACTGGTTCGGCACAGATCAATTGGGCCGGGACCTGTTCAGCAGAATTCTGGATGGAACGAAAATTTCTCTGTTTGTAGGTCTCGCAGCCGTTACTATTTCACTTACCATTGGTGTTATCCTGGGTGCAATTGCCGGTTATCGCGGTGGCAGGACGGATGCTGTTATTATGCGGATTATGGACATGATGCTGGCGATCCCATCTATTCTGCTGGCTATTGCTTTTATGGCAGCTTTAGGTAAAGGGTTGGACAAAGCAGTTATTGCTATAGGACTGGTGTCCATTCCGGAATATGCCCGCATTGTGCGCGGAAGTATTCTCTCGGTTAAAGAAAATGATTATGTTCAAGCAGCCAAAATCATAGGAAACAGACCCAGCCGAATTATTTTCAAACATATTTTGCCCAATGTAATTTCCGTAATTGTCGTTAGGGCTACCCTGGGTATCTCTACCGCGGTGTTAGATACGGCAGCACTTGGTTTTTTGGGTCTGGGTGTACAGCCGCCGTTTGCTGAATGGGGAGATATGCTGGGTAGGGCAAGAGGCTTTATTTTTACCGCGCCTTATACGCTGATTTACCCTGGTATTGCGATCACTATTACTGTGCTAGCCTTTAACCTGCTGGGGGACGGGCTTCGGGATGCGCTTGATCCCAAATCCAAAATAAAGTAAGGTTGGTGAGACAGGATGTTGCTGGAAGTTAATCATTTAAGTACGGAATTTAAGCTGAAACGTGGCATTGTCAAGGCGGTTGATGATATCAGCTTTACGATAGATAAAGGTGAAATTTTAGCCATTGTCGGTGAATCAGGCTCAGGAAAAAGCGTTACTTCCCTTTCCATTATGGGACTTTTACAAAAGCCGGGCAGAATTGCAGGCGGGCAAATATTATTCAAATCCCAGGATTTATGTAAGTTGAGCCCAAAAGAACTGCAAAACATACGAGGTAACCAGATATCCATGATCTTTCAGGAGCCAATGACTTCACTAAATCCGGTCATGCACATTAAAGATCAGATCATGGAGAGCATAATGACGCATATGCAGCTTTCTAAGAAAAAGGCATTGGAACGTACGATAGAAATGCTGGATACGGTAGGTATACCTTCTGCGGCGCAGCGGGCCAACGATTATCCCCACCAAATGAGCGGCGGCATGCGTCAGAGGGTAATGACGGCCATGGCTCTGGCTTGTGAGCCCGACCTGCTTATTGCCGATGAACCTACTACGGCGCTTGATGTCACGATTCAGGCCCAGATCCTCGAACTTCTCTACCGGATGCGAGAAAAGTTCCATATGGCAATTTTACTCATAACCCATGATTTGGGTGTTGTTTCCGAGGCGGCCGACCGTGTTATTGTCATGTACTGCGGGAAGGTTATGGAAGAAGCTTATGTCAGGGAACTTTTTGCCCATCCCCTGCATCCTTACACTGTAGGTTTGTTGCAATCCATACCGCAAATTGATGATGATAGTGATAAACGCTTGTATATGATTAAGGGTATGGTTCCCAACCCTCTGGATATGCCACCGGGCTGTCCCTTTTCAGATCGCTGCGATCACTGTATGGAGAGATGTACTAAAGAAATGCCGGAACTGCAAGAGATAGAGGGGCATAAGGTACGCTGCTTTTTATATGAAGAAGCACGGAAAGGGGGATTGGCTGCAAAATGAGTGAAGTATTAATGGATATCCAAAATCTGGCTAAACATTTTGTAACAGATACCAATTTGCTGGGTAAGCCAGTTCATGTGTTAAAAGCAGTTGATGACGTCTCTTTTAACATTAATAAAGGAGAGGCTTTTGGTCTGGTTGGCGAATCCGGCTGCGGTAAAACAACGCTGGGCAAGATTCTAGTTAATCTTTACAACCCAACGAGTGGAAAAATTATATTTGAGGGAAAGGATCTGACGGTTCTCGGTGAAAAGCAGCGCCGTTCATATTGTAAGGATATCCAAATGATCTTTCAGGATCCTTACGCCTCATTAAACCCCAAAATGACAATAGGCGATATCATCGCTGAACCGATTATTATCAATCATTTGTTGCCGATGGATCAAGTAGAAGAACGTGTTGTCTATCTTTTAAACTGCGTGGGGCTGGCCCGCCATCAGCGCAACCGCTATCCGCACGAATTCTCTGGCGGCCAGCGCCAACGTGTTGGGATTGCCCGCGCACTGGCAGTGGAGCCCAAGCTGATTGTTTGTGACGAACCGGTTTCCGCCCTGGATGTGTCTATTCAGGCTCAAGTGTTGAATCTATTGGATGATCTGAAAGAGGAGTTCGGACTTACGTATCTCTTTATCGCCCATGGTTTAAACGTGGTTAAACACATAAGTGACCGGGTGGGAGTGATGTATCTCGGCAAGCTGGTGGAGATCGCATCAAAAACAGAGCTTTACGCCAATCCACTGCACCCTTATACCCAAGCCCTGCTTTCTGCTATTCCGGCCATTAATCCTGAAAAGAAGAAAGAACGTATTATTTTACAGGGGGACGTACCCAGTCCAATTGACCCGCCAGCAGGTTGCCGCTTCTGTTCTCGTTGCTTTAAGGAGCTTGGTCCTTGCAAACTTAATGAGCCCGCATTAAAGGAGGTTTCTTCCAATCACTTTGTTGCTTGTCATTTATTTGACTGTATTTAAGAGCTCGAAATGCCTTAAACTGCTATTGAGTGACTAAAGTATTATAAGAATTTAATAAACGTCTGAAATAAGATAACAAAAAGGGGGCAATTCAATAATAGCTGAGCAATCTGTCTGGTGTTATTCTTATATTAAATACAAATGGTTAAAATTAATGTTCCCCAGAAGAAAAGAAAACAACCACCCAACTTGCAGATGGTTGTTAATGCGCACAGTAGATCGGTCGCCTTATTAACCTCTGAGGCTGCTTGACCATGCACTGGTCAGATAATAATAATTGTATAATTCCACTTATATACATGAGAAAATTTCTTGATTTTAAACAAATTTACTCATTTGATTTAAGGTGGTTTTTTAAAAACGCAGGAGTACTTTCGATAAAGAACTGGTTGAAAGCCATTATAAAGTCAGTTTGGCTTTTGTCTATAACTCCAAGTGAATATTGTATCGCCATTCCATCAAGTGCAGCAACAAATATAGTAGACATAATCTTTTTCATCTCAGGGTTTTCAATACCGAATGTATAAAAATACATATCCGCAACCTTTTCTATAATAGTCAAATAGTTTTTACGATACTTGTCCGAAAGATCTCCGCCTTTCGATATAACATCGCTTATAAGCAGCACATGAATCTTTTGTTCGTCAATCTTACTAAGACGTTTAATTACCTCATCCTGAATCTCACCTAAAAGGACCTCAGGTTTTTTTGAAACTGTGTCATTTCTCTCCGAAAGTTTATAGATAAAATGTATAGACTGGTTGATCACATCAT
Source organism: uncultured Syntrophomonas sp. (assembly GCA_964510795.1). Classification (GTDB taxonomy): domain Bacteria; phylum Bacillota; class Syntrophomonadia; order Syntrophomonadales; family Syntrophomonadaceae; genus Syntrophomonas_B. The sequence goes on along the minus strand of CAZEDT010000025.1, from coordinate 44,510 downwards.
AGAACAGCTCATGCTTATTTTTATAGTGGTGATATATGGCACCCGTTGTGAGTCCGGCCTTTGCAGCAATTTCCCGGACTGTTGCCTCTTCCACACTCTTTTCTTTTATAACTTCAATGGTTGCATCAATAATACGTTGTTTTCTTATATTTGTTTTCTCAAATGACATTATAAAACCTTCTATCTTTTTATATTACAAACTATTCACAATAAAATACATTTGATTAATCTTACAAAACATGACCATATTTTGTAAAGATAATTGGGCGTACCTATTTTGGCGATCTACTTTTTTATTGATATTTATGCATTTTGGCCTTTATATTGACAACTATTTATCTATGAATTATTCTAATCATAACACAAAACATAACAATTGCTATGTTTTTTGAAAATATAAGAGATGGAGGAATGGATAATGTTTTTCTTTGAACCTATTTCAGGTGCAACATGGCTGGTGTTTTTCGCTGTATTGATCGGACTCATACTTTTTAATGAAATTGGGCGTTATAACAAGGCAACAGGAATCGGTATGTTTATAGTTTTGCCGCTCATACTTACACTCTTTGTTTGGCCGCATACTTCAGGAGCTGAATCCGGTGCGTCAACAGCTAACTGGTTCCAATGGGCCAAGACATATTCAGCTCTGGCAGGCTGCTGGATATTTATGGGATTAAGGTATTCCGAAAAAATGCAAGGCAAAAAATGGTATTACCTGTTCCCCCCTGCCATACTTGCCATTAACATAATGGAAGCTGTTGTCAGAGAATTTCAGATCTCTGGAATGAATACCGTTATAAATGGTATGACATATATTGGCGGCCCCTGGAACTATATGAATGCAATTGCAGGGATACTTAATATTTTAACGATTTGCGGATGGTTTGGTATTATCATCAGCAAAGATAAGCAAAAAGATATGATATGGCCTGATATGTGCTGGTTCTGGATTATAGCCTACGACCTTTGGAATTTTGCTTATCTGTATAATTGTGTTACCGACAGAGCTCTGTACGGTGGACTTGCACTTCTGCTTTCATGTACAATACCGGCATTTACAATTAAAAAAGGTGCATGGCTTCAACACAGAGCACAGACACTCGCAATTTGGATGATGGTTGTTATGACAGTACCAAATTTCTTTACAGTAGGACAATTTGCAGTTGCATCTACTCATAGCCCTGCCGCCTACTATGTAGTAAGTGTACTGGCACTGGCTTCAAACATAGGCGTTGCTGCTTACCAGCTCTACACAATCATTAAAAACAAGAAGAATCCTCTTAAAGATGAACTTTACACGGAGCTTAACACTTACAAAAAAATCAGAGAAGCAAATATTTAATACGGGCAAACTAAACTAATCTGATCTATAAATTATTACTACGATACTTTAAAGGGGGCATTAGAAATGGCTAATATAAAAAACTATGAATATATCGGTAAATTCCTGGAACTTGCATCTATCGATCTGGACATGCAGACAGATCCCAAAATGGTAGCACTGGTACTACGAAATGATATGATGCTGGGCGAATTTGAATCTGCAGTTGAACTGCTGAAAGAGGGACTTGAAAAGCCGGTTTCCTTAAGACCAATGTTTGAAAAAACCATCCATGGAATTATCGAAAAGCAACCTGCCGTCTATGAATTCATGAGTGCCGCCATCGACCAAAACCTCATGGCTGCTGTTACCACAGATAAGGCCAGGCAGGATTTAAAGAGATCAATTCATCATGCATATGTACTAAATGAACTAACCAAAGAGATTGTTTATAACCTGGATTTTGCATTTGCCATTCAGGAACATTTGCTTAAGCAGCGTGAAAAGTTCGGTATACCAAGCGATTTTATGGGAGCTCTTGAGGTTTTAAAACAGGTATATAAAGGCAGTATGTTTGAGCCGACCAAGATCATTGGTATGGATATGGTTTATAAGGCACGGGCGCTTGACCGCCGGAGAGGGTATATGACCGAAGAAGCCATACAGGCTCAAATAAACGGATTAAGACTTAACATTCAGGAAGCTTGTATAACCGACAAACAAGCAGGTTATTACGATAATGCACTTTCCGGTGCAGTTATTGCCAAAATTCCTCCTGAAACCGTTTCACTGACTGATGATAACGACAATGTAATGAAATTCCATCTAACCAGAAAATGGGTTAGCCTGTATGAAACATGGAATCTTGCCTTTGTACTTGGGAATCTCGAATATTGTCAGGTGCTTCTGCCCAAGCTTCTCATTCCTGAAGTTATTGCTGCAGAACCACATTTTTACCTGATTACAAGGTCTGCAGCACTGTGGATGTCAACACTTTTCCATCAGTTTGCTGTCCTCTCCGGAAGAGAGAACGTGGTAATACCTAATTATAAGGAACTGGCTAAGCTGTGGGGTAAAATTAACCTGAAATATGCAGAGGAGCTTGCAATAGAAGAAGGTCAACATGAACTGCATTATTATAAGGATATGCTTGACATAACTATGGGAGAGATTATGGAATCAATGAAGCAGTCAATAAGCTCTGCTCCGCTTTCTCCAGAAGAAAGTGAACGACTTGCACAAATTTATGCATAACTATAAAAAAATTATTAAAGCCATTTAGGCTATAAGTGTCAAGGGGACAGTGTCAAGGGGACGGTTCTCTTGACACTGCTCTTGACAAAATTATAATTGTTTAGGTTTTTCATGCCAAGATAATACCTTTGGATACATTGTAATGATATCGACCATACTGTCATCTCCTCGATTATGAACGTCTCTTACGTTCACTACGAGAGTTACTTGTACCTTGGCCTTTCCTTGTAAGGCGATATAACCTATTATTCCTTTCTGCTGCTGCACCAGTCTAACCGTTTTAACCGGTGCATCATCTGTTTCCAGCACAAATCGTCTTGATGCGGGATAAGTCAAAATCATATTGCGCACTCCCCAATCGGGAGAAAGAAATTCTCTTAGACTAGCATAAGCTTCATCGGCTTCGACCCAAGCTGTAGCATCAGGTATATTTCTTGCAATAAGCTGATCTACTGTCAGATCACCATGTCTTCCTATCGTATGCCCCTTACTTGAATCAATGGTATTCCATATTTCATCAGCATGGTTTACGTCAAAATTCGAGCAAGCAATTTCCATCTGTATGGTAGGTGTTGATGAAACCATTTGAGCCTTGGAATTTATCGTGTTGAATTGAGCAGTACCAGGTTCAGTTATACCAGCAGCTTTTTCGCCCATTATATCTGCTTCTCTTTCTAACCCTGCATCATCATTCACGGCTACATTTTTTAATTGCATCGTTGGCCGAACCCGTCCCTGAGCCTGCTGCACCACATGCCAGGCCTCATGGGGCAGATGCTGTTCCCGCCCGGGGGCTATATGAATTTCCGTCCCCTGCGCATAGGCCAGGGCACCTATTTGAGCTGGCTTATCCGAATTATAGTGCACTCTCACACTGCTTATATCAATCCCTGACAAGCTCTCCACACCAGACTTTAAATTGTCTGGCAAACCGGTATTGTTTTCCTGCTTCATCTGCAATGGCGCTTCTTCATCTTCCTGTGAAATCGCTTCCCTTTGCGCTACCTCAAACTTCCCCTGCAGGAGTTCTTCTTCCTCCTCTTCAGGAAGCTCAACCCTTTGTAATGGGAATAATGAAGACATTTCTTCCATCTTCTGTCCGATCCTGAAATCTCTATCGATTAACCCTTTGCTAGCCATAAGCTGGCAAACCGCCTGATTCCCCATCGTTTTCTGAAGCTGCATGACATCAGCGTGGGTCAATGACTGTGGGGAAAGCTTTGCTCTTTGAATTATCGCTGCAGCATGAGGCCATCCACTCAGCGGAGCTTTATTGAATTGATTACCGACTGATACGTTATCCTTTTTCTCTTGCCTATTCACGCTTTCACGTTCAACCATCTAAGCACCTCCATTAATAATTGAATCTTCAAACAAGTCACGGCACCTGTATCGTCGCCTGTCCGGGGTTGGTAATCTGTATAATTCCGCCCCAGTTGCAGGTCAGTTTCGATGTATTGTTCAAGGCCGGCATATTGGCAATCAAAACCGTCGGCGAACCGGGTGCCCAGGGAGCGGTTGTTACCGGGATACAGGGCATGGGAGTCAAAACCCCCAAAGCAGCCGCTGTAGCAGCAGCCACGGTAGGATTGGCCATTGACTGGCACATCCCAAAGGGCAGGATATTAACCATCGGTTTGTTGTCCATGATATTGGCGATAGGTATGCTGGTCATGACTTTATTCGCCGGCAGCACCATAAGGGTTCCCGGCGCCATACCAAAACTGCACATCAATGATGCTCCTCCACAGACACACTGTCCCATTTCTCCACCACCCACTCTCTATCCAATATTGATCGCCCTGCTCCAGCTTCTGGGCAGGTTCCTGGCATACTCGTCACACAGGTAAAAGTAGATCTTGGCTGCTTCGTCCCGGTTATTTACCCCGATAATATCAATAAAAATGTACTTGGCTGCTTCGAACTGCTGCTCTTGATAAAGCTTTACGCCTCGTTCGAAGTCGGCTTTGGTACGTTCTTTCACTTTATTGATTTCAATGGAATCACCTTGATAAAGATCATAAATATTCACCGGTTCATTGATACTGTCGAAGGAAAACAGCCCCAGATACCTGAACTGGTATTGGTCAGGGTCTGTAAGGTCCTTTATTATGGACTCAGTCACGATAATTGACGCGCCAACCTTGGGGCTAAGCTTTTCCAGCAGCTCGGTCAGCACTACCCCTTCATGAATGACCGTGGCTTGATATCGTTCTTCCTTACCGTCCTGAAAGCCAACAATTCCCAGGATAAGGTCCAGGCATTTATGAGCCGCTATTCCAATCGCAAATGCTTCCTTACCGGATAAAATCTGTTCATCACTGATCTGTCTGGTGATTCTCTGCATCTCCAAGGCAGCTTGCACACAGCCTTCGGCCTGATCACTTTCCGGGAACAGGGATATTAAACCAAATCCGGTGAATTCATTGATAAATCCATTATTTTGGGGAATAGCAGGACCGACCCGTTCCAGAAACTTATTAATAAAATCGAAGTTTTCTTGAGCGGACATCATTTTGGACAGACTATAAAACTCTCTGATATTGACCATCAAAACACTCATGGTTACCGTATTCTGATCGCGCAGGGCAATGTCGACAACGTTATTTTTATTCAAATATTTGTTGACCTGATCTGGCACAAATCTCGAATATGCCTTTTTAGTGTTCTCGATATCACTGATATGCTCTCTCAGATTGGCATTCATTCTATTGAAGGACTTGGCCAGGGCTTCCATTTCGTCACCGGTTTTAATCTCAAGATCACAGTTCCAATGCTTGCCATCCAGTATTTCTACGCCTTGTTTAAGCTTGCGCAGGGGAATCATCAATTTGTAGGTGAAAAAATATATTAGGCCTGTGCAGATAATTAGTATTAGCAACACCAGAAAAAATGTATTTCTAAAAATTATTTTCTCATACTCGGTTAACACCGTTCTATCCATACCAAATTCATAAAGAGCCTTTTGTTCTCCAGAGGGGGTCATATACCTAAATGGTTTGATGACAAAGATGTATTCCCCTTCGGTATCCCTTTGATACTCAAAAAATTCCGTCTGTTCATCATTTACCGCTCGATTGTATTTGGCTAGATCCTTTTCATTAGGAATAAAGTAGGGGTAGAAATAGCTCTTCTCCTTACCCTTGAGCCAGATATTAAAAATGTTCTTGCCTGCATCATAGTCCTCAACAAGATAAATAACACTGTAGTAGTTATCCCTGGGAATATTAAGCTTGATTGCTCCGGTAGACAACGCCGCAAATGCATTCCATACATCTTGGCCTACATTCATGCCGGCTTTCATTTTATCCGGAGAGAAATCATTGTCTTGGTTTTGCTGCATGTATTGAAGGAGTGACTGGTAGGAACCATCCATGAAATTTTCAGGTCCGTGAATGCTGGCAAGGTCATCCAAATACGAACTAAAGCCACCTTGCACCCGATGATATCTGTTCAAGCCTTCAACAGCAACACCAACTCTGGAGGCGAGTTGCCTTTCTATTTGTCGGGTAAGAATATAGTCAATCTGTAAATTAGTCATATAGGTTACAGCTACCTGTAACAGCAGCATTACAATAATATAGAGTACGATCTGTTTGCGGATGATTTTGCGGCGAATGCAGTAAATGTTGAAGTAGATAAGGCAATATATGAAAATAATCCCAAAGATGATCGGAAACATCCACAAAAGCATATTTACCAAGATAATCCTCTTTGCATATGGGGCTTGAGTCAAGGCTAGCGAGGCTGTCTTCTCATGATTTTTATTTTCTTTGATGATAACCACGTTGTCTGATATGACAGAGACCAGGGTTCCGTTGGGACCAACCGTCATCGACTTAATCGCCATTATGTTGTTTGGCAGTTTATTCTGAGTAAGCAGACCCCGAAATTGGCTTTCACTTAAAACCGTACCTGCGTACCAGTTTGCCTTAACCGGATCACCAATCTCCTGCCCCCCTTGGGATGCACGGTTATCACCAGCTGCAGCTCCTTGCGAAGTGGATTCATGCCAAGTAAGGTCCGGTGCATAGGATATACCTCTTATATTTCTTTCTCTCTTATCAGCCAGATATATATTGCGTTCATCGTCCACTGCGATTATGGCTGGATTGGAATAATTGAGTGCAGACCCCGTCCCTGTTGCCGGTTCACTCAAAGCACCCCGCCGCCAATCGTTATAATCACCAATGAAGTATGGTTCGATTTTTCCTGCTTCTGCAGAGTTGATTTTGGTTTTGAATAGCTCTCCTTGCCTGGTATTAAAATAAATCGTCTCCGGCGGTACGTAGGCAAGCGTACTTATGTCACCATCACCGGGAATAATGGCGGTTAATTTTTCCTCTTTTCCGGTTGCGATAATATATCTTCGCAGAACCAGGGAGTGATCTTTCAGTTCATAGAAGATTATGGACCCGTCCCGGTATTGCAGATCAATAATTTTACCCGGTTTAAAAACATTATCATCTCGATCGTATTCTTCAGCTATCAGCACCCTGGGTTTCGGCCATAAGTCTTTGGTTGAATATTCCAGTATTTCTTCCCTGGTCACATAAGTAGCGGTAATGTCAACATAGAGTCTTTTAACATATATTTTATCATCTGCTCCAACTGCCAGATTTAAGAAAAGACTCCTCTCCCCTACAGAATCATAGCAGGTAATTAAGGATACCACTTGGCCGTCGGAGGAGGTCTTGGAGATCCGCTGCATGGAACGGTCGATGCGATAAACATTGGAGTCTGCATCGACAACAGCATAATCCGTATATTTAAAGGTAACTTTAGTGGCAAGCGGATTATCTCTTTGCGTATAGTAGTCAAAATTAACATAGCAAAGGTACCCGGAACCACATAACAGCAGCAAGGCAAATATAATTTTGCCGGGAATTGTTTTGACTGTTTTCATGTATATATCTCCTGACCAAATAATATGTTAATGAACCATCATTTCATGGATATGCCCTGAATCTCCAAAAATACTGTTTCCTCATCCGGATAAGAATAGAGCATATATTTGTAACCATTCATATATACACAGCTGTTTTTCAGCCCGTAATCTGCGTTGCTGATCTTTTCAACTTGATCTTGGGCAAAAACCCTGGAACTTGGCTGTGATAAATCAAAGCTGGCGCTGGTTTGCCCTCCCCACAACAGAATTCGGGTAACCTGATACTTTAGCGGCTCCTCTTCCGAGGTTTCCAGTATCAGTGAAAATGAGGCCTCATTATAATCAAAGCGCTTTGCGGCCAGTCCCGGACTGGTCAAGAGCATTGCCAGCTGGTATTTGCTCAAGGCTTGGGTGAGATCCGGAACTGCTCCCGGATTTGCTGCACCCTGCGGCAGCTCGATCAGGGAAGGTTCGCCCAGCAGTTCTTTTAGCCTGGATTCCGGGAGTCCTACAAACTCCTCATAGATGGGCAAATTATCCTTGAAGTAGCCTTTATAAGTGATCTCCCCCTTGCTTCCATATGTAATACCAAAACCATTGAAACGATCCTTGGCAAAACTGCCCTCATAGACCAGACTGCCTGAAGCTGAGAAGAGCTTGCCTTCACCATGTCTTGATCCCATATAAAACTCTCCCTCGTATTGGAGCAAGCCTGCCTTATCAAAGCATTTGCCTGACCCGGAGAACTTGCCATTTCTGTATTCACCAATGTACATGGGATTGCCGTTGCGATAAAATTGAGTTCCCTGTCCATTCATCCTGCTGTTGTCAAAGTTTCCGCGATAAACCACCTGCCCACCTTTGAATAATTGACCGACCCCCGAATAATCCCCCTCTTTGAATTCACCCTCATATAGAAGTTGTCCATTTTTGTACAGTTTGCCACGGCCATTGTAAATACCGTCTTCAACCATTCCCGCATACAGCAATTGATCTTTCGGGTCTTCTTTTACATATATCTGGGCCTTTCCAGTGACACTCCTGAGTTGTTGGCTGTTTGTATAGAGCTTTTCCTCTCGAAACAGGTAGTTGGGGATCAGATATATCAACACTGTAGCAGCCACAATCAGCAGGATGAGCAAAACCATAAACAGCCGTTTGTATATATACAACCAAGCAATTTTGTAATAATCGTTTTTCGATGTTGCTTCTTGCTCAAGCATATCATGGGGCTCAAAAAGCTTCTTTTTAACTTCTTTAATCCTCTTCAGGGCACAGGAAGATAGTGCCGCAAGAGCTTGAATCAGGGCGGCAATCATTGCCTTGCCGCTTCCTATATGGACATCATGGTTTTTAGATATCGGGTTGTTCATGGGCAGGTGCACCTCAATTTTTTCGGCATTCTTGATGACCTTATTGGGCTTTAAAAGCCCACCATCTAATTTTCACTTTTCCCTCAATATGGGTTCCAGGCGAGCTTATCCCGATAATGAAGCTGCCCTTCCGGGGATAGCTCATTACGCCAATGGATAGCCCGGCATGCTCTGAGGCGTAATCACTTTTATTGAAAACCCCGTAATCTCCGGAATAGATAACCTCATTATTGCCGTTTGGTTCCGTGAACGGGTTTTGCACAGCTTCTTCCAGACCGGTCGCTATCAAAACCGGACCCGCTCCCAATCCGTGCTGGATTTCCCCGGTGTAGCAGCAATGATTCCGTGGAAGATCCAGGTTCATTTCTATTACCCCGGTTTTTACCTCAAGATCAGGTTTTGGCTTCGGTAATGGCTGGAACTGAGGTAGGGCCGTTGGCTCAATATTGCTCATGAGCGTTGGATTGCCGTCATATATGCACTGCGTAAGCTGCTTGGGATGTATGTAATCTGTAAAAATTGATTTCTCCACGTGGTTGATGTGATAGCGGATACCCATGATGCTCCTGGCCTGAGTTATAAATACTTTGGCCAGACATAGATTCTCCTTCAGCTTGCTGTTCAAAAAATCCGGCAGGTTTTCTTTGTAGTAATCGTTTATAAGCTGTTCTCTGAGCGATATTTCGATGCTTTGCACCACAGCTGACTTGGAATCAATATTCACCAAACTGTCGCCGATCATGATTTTCAAGTTTTCATTGTTAAAGTTAATCGAGCCGTCTTGGCTAGCTCCTTTTATGAAATACTTATGTTCGAATTCGGTTATATCGCTTCTATCCGAAGACTCAAAGCTTATATGCTCGTTTAGCTGGTTGTGTATTATGAGTTCCTTCAGATTAGCCTGGTATTCCAATTTTACCCGCAGGTTCTTCTGCAGTTTGACACAAATAAACGATGCTTCCGCCAGCTCGTTTGGGCTGACAAAGCGGGGGGATTTATGCCATATTATGATCTTATCGTCAGCATACAGGAGTTGGACATTGTATTTAAATCTGGCAAAAATTGATAGAGGAGTTGGCGGTGCTTGTGTTTTCAAAACTAATTTATAGCCCTCAACAATCCTGTTATAACGCTTCTCACTGCTGTTTTCGACGCTGCTTTCCGATAAAGATGCCTCCTCTTTCCTGTTCTCATCGTATTCCAGACACAGGTATAAAGCTCCTATGTATTCATCAGCAGGGAATCCCTCCAGCTCCGAAAGGACTCGGGTGTCTATTTGAGGGATCAATATTTCTCTTCCAAAAGGATCGATGGCGATCCCGGGCTTGATCGAAATGCTTTCGTCCTGCCGATTGTCTCCAGTTTTCAAAACCTCTAAACCGTATAGAATCCCATGGCCTTCAGTAAATAGATTCAATTGTCTTCTTTTGTCATTGAAGTATTTCTGTTCAACGATGAAATCCCTGGCCGACAACAGCTTGCCTGTAAAGTAGTCATTTCTTTCAAAGGAAAACTTTATTGCACCCTTCATAACCTAACCCCCAACATTAATCATTCTTTAAAATATTGTTATAAAGCACTGACTTTTCTGAATCCAAAATGAGTGGCGATGCTCCCGCGATCACAGAATTCAAACCTAAATAGGTGTGATTGTCCAGCTCTATGCTGTTCTTCAAAAAAACTAACCGAGCTTCCGTATAGGCCGGCTTTTCTTCCTCGATTATTTTCTTAACGGCCATCTTTTGATATCCTTCGCTTACTCGTTCAGCTCGAATTAAAACCGAAAAAGCATAGGGATCATTGCCATATAGATTCATGTAAGTATCCCGATATTCATTGTTATTAAGCAGGTTCTTATATTGAAAATGCTCAATGATCCAGGGCTTCTCGCCGGTATAGATTTCGATCATTTCCTCCAGCGCTTGTTTGGTGCCTCTGACCCTGAATATTTCCATGGCTCGGCTGATGAGCCTGCGCAAGCTTTCATCGGACCAGCGATCATCCGGTGCTATCGCCAGCCAATTGGCAAGCCACTTTAAATATTCCCCGGCTGCGATATCCACATCGAAAAGCAGGGCCATTTGATCGATACGTTCTTCCATGTCATCATGTAAAGTACTAAAGATCGATAGGAATCGTTCCAAAAACTCCTTGCTTTCCGGATCTTCCTGGTATACTGCCGGAAGATAATCCAAAAAGGTCATCCTGGGGAAGTACACCCTGGCCTTTTCCAAACAGAAACAATCGCAATCTTCCTGTAAACAGGTAAAACTGACCTTGATTCTCAACCATAGAAACCTTCCCCTGGCTTCATTGAGCAGACAATCCCGGGGATTGAGGAGCACATTACCGGATTTCGCTTCCCATCTTCCCCACAGCATTTCCAGATACGCTGCCTTCTGCTCCGGGCTGATACCTTCATCGCAGATATACCAGTCCAGATCCTGAAACTCTTCATCCGCATACTTGTGATCCAGCGCCATGACAGATACCATAAAATCCATTCCCTCGGGAATATGGGCCCATATTCTCAGCCTATGCCATTGGTTGCCCATCATCTGGCTGTCAAAGGAGGTAGAATAATAAGCCGCCGTCCGGGAAACCCCATCTTGCTGGGGATTGAAGCATAGCCCGGCATCGGTGGAAGCAAAACCGCTGCAAAAGCCTTCGTGCCAACCACATTGTGCGTTTATAGAAAAATACTTAAATTTACCGTACGTTTGCCGCACTCCTTTCCTGTTTGGGTGATAACTCTACTCCTGTATGACCTCTATCTCATGCTCTCCTGAATAAACCAGTGCATAGGGGGGTATGGCTACGTCTCCGCTTTTGTCGCTATGAACGTCCTCCCCATCGCCTTCGATGGTCATCGTTTTAACGTACTCAACACCCTCCAGATAGCTTATTCTGCTGATCAGATCCGCTTTTCTGACGGTCATTCCAAAAGGCCAACCCTTTGAGCTGTCGCCAATCGGGTTCAATATCTGATTCAGAAGCTCAATAACTCTATGGTTATCAAATTCTATATGAGCTTGGACAACGAGGGTCGTTACCACCTTGATCCTTACATACTGGGCTGGAATCACATGCAATTCAGTTGTTATGAGCCTTTGCGCATAAAGATGCTGCTTAACCCTGCTTAAAAACGCTTCACTGGCCAGCGGAGGATTGTCTGTACTGTACGGAACTACTGCCACTGTAACCTGGGCCGGTTCTCTGGTTTCCGGATAACCTTTTTGCCCCTTCACATACAACGGCAAAGCCTTGGCTCTAGCCACCATTAATCCAGGAGTCTGGAGGGCGGCTTGTTCATAGTCCAGCGCAGTAACCGCGCGATACTGCTTCTTCATATCTCGCAGCACTCGATTCAAGGCTTCTTCTATGGTCTCACCCCTGGTACCACCTACCGCAGACCGGTTCTTGACAGCCCCGCAAACGTTTTCAAAGGGAGCAGCCATCCTGCTTATAATGTTTTTCTTTACATTGCCATTTTCACCGCAACCCAGTTTGCAGCGGACAATCTTTATGGCATTATTACCGACATGTCCTGGTACAGCTCCCTGCTCGTTGTTTCCGAATCCCAGCTCTTTTCTTTGCCAGTCAAAAAGGTAGTGTCTGTCTCCGCCCTTGGAACTGTGCAGATTATCTTTTCTGTACCATCGTTCCCAGCGGTAATCATGATCGCCTGGTTTTTTATTCCCCACCAGGATTTCTAAATCCAGGGGTGAAACAATTGATTCATTAATGGCCCAGTCCAGCCGGAAGCATTGCCCGGGCAGGGCACTTGCAAATTCTATCAATCGATCTGCTGCGAAATCCTGGTCATAAGAAACGATCAGGATATTGTCCTGGCCGGAGGGCGGCACCTGTGAACTGTCGCCCGCAAAAACAATTCTGGTTGTTTTTGCAGCTGCGTCCCGGGTTTTAATAAAAACTCTGTCCGTTAAGTTCTTTGAAGAAGCCTCCGGCCATTCTTCCCATAGCCCATCTTCATTTTTGACGTAAACCTCACAGCTCCCATAATAGGACAGATAATCATCGAGAAGAATATTCTGATACTCTTTCCCGTTACCAGACCTGATCACCCCATTGCTCATGGTTTTCCCATGGATTACTCCAATTGAGTTGACAAGCATGGTTTTGATCCTGGGCACAATCTCGTAGCCAGGCTTGATCAACTTACAGCGAATCCAGTATAATTGGTCATCAATCCATTCCAGTTTATGCTTGGCAGTTTCCGCCGGAAGCTCAAATGAAATCTCACCACTGAACAACAAACCGAAGGTTTCGTCAAAAAGCGGTTCAACGGCTTCCCACACGTTTTTAATACTGTCAAAGAATTCCCATTGAAGCTCAACTAGAGAGATCGTGTCACTCCGGTTGGGGAGTTGGTTTCGTCCTGCCCAAAGATCCGCTATTTCTATGCGTATAACAATGCTTCCTCCATCATATAGGCCATTTAGTCCAATATTTAATGAGCTGCCTTCCTTTTGAAAATCTCCAAAAGCAGAAAAACCTGAAATGCTTACCTGCCCGCCCTGTCTATATACCAGTTTGGCTTTTCCAAGCTCCTCTATGATGACCGCCTCAATGCCAAGCGGCTGCAGGCAGGTGGACGCTTTCGTTTCAAAGGGTTCGTTGTCCGCGAAAACTCTGGTTCCTCCTGGGACAACGACCTTTTCTTGCACTTCCTCAAAAGTGATGTTTGATTGAGCTGGCTGAGGAAGCAATGGATCGGTATTCAACAGCTTGAGGAATTTTAATTTGTTATTGTCAGTAACCCTGTTCAGGTAGTATTCCTGCATTTCAGTCAACAAGGCCAGCATCTCTATGAAGGTGACGCCTGGATCATGGGCTCTTAAATCAGTCCATGCTGGGAAAATCCTCGGAATCATATTTTTGGCTTTGTCCAGGATTTCTTCATACAAACGGTCATCTAGCTGTTTTATACTCAGCAATTAAATCTCCTCGCCTACGATATTTATATTGATCTGATGCTCTCCGCTCCTGATCATGCTGTATGACATCAGGTCGCATTTCTCCTGGCTGATCTGAAACCTTTTACCGAACCTGACTTCATGCATTGAAATGGTCAGTTCCCCAATATATTTGATGGTTTTAACCTGCTTCAACAGCGCAAAGAAATTCGAAGCATGCGGATGCTCTCCTATTTCCCAACCCTGACCGCTGCTGTTTCCATGGTGCGGATTCAAATAGGTGGTCAATCTATTTTGGATCTCCTTTTCAAGCGCGATAACGCCCTCCATATCATCAGTAACAATCTCAGCATTTATAGAAAACTCCACAAACACCGGAGCAATGACATTGATTCTATCTGCAAAGGCCACCATTCCGGAGGCTTTTTCCATAATGTTTTTTTTAATATCATCAACGAGGTTGCTGAAAAGGTTATCCTGCATGGATTCCCCTTTGGGCATAATCACCAGCATCAGACAACCGGTTTCCTTTTCCAGTGACGCATTCATATTGGGAATGCATTTCACCTTGGCTACGTTTCTGGAAGCTTCCAGCACCAGACTTTCAAAATCCGATTCGGCCACAGCTCGGTTTCTGTGCTTGATTGCCTTGCTTGACCGCTTGATTGCTTCTGCAAGCATCTCCATTTCACAGCCGCCAAAGGATCCTTGGTGATTGAATACCTTGTCAACAAAAGCAATTGAACCCTGCAGGCCTTTAACTGCATAGGGCTTGATGACGCCTCTCGCCCCGCCGCCGAGCTTATAGTTAACTTTGATCCTATGTTCCAGGCCCTTGCTGAAAACTTTGCTGCAGTATTTTTCACTGAGCAGAATGGTTCCGGTCGATTTATCAGCAATGTAATGCCGATCATAAGGATGGGTTGTCAGAAAATCAGCAACGCCCGTCCATTGCACCCAAAAGTACTCTATTCTTCCGTATTCGTCCCTGGAATACTCTACATTGTATTGGTTCTGTTGGATCAGCTCGGCTTGTTCTCTTTCCGAGATTGTATCCGCCTCATTTATCCAAACCTCCTCTGCAATTACGGGAAAACGGGACAGTTGGCACTCTATTTCAAGTCCTGCAACCTTGATTTTAGGTATTTCGCCAAAAATGCTTTCCTGCTGGACTGTATTTACGGTGTTGATGTAAATCCCCTCCACCACTATGTTGGAGGCTTTGGACGGGATGGTCCTGCTGCTGGCCCGGATCCAGTATTTGTCCTGGTCAAACAAGCTTTTCCGGCTCAGGCCAGCTGGTCCATTGAAAATAACTGAGCCACTTAGAGAAAAACCTTCGGTGTTATCGATCACCCGTAGCGTCTTCCAATCATTTTCAGTGCCGTATTCCCATACCGTTTGAAAACTGACGCTCTGATCATTGATCTTTCTTAATGAAAAGTAAAGATGGATGGGACCTTTGAGCGGCGGTATATCGAAGCCCAAATACAAGGTAGGAAATTGACTTTCCATCAATTCAAATGGAATGATCGTCGCCCGCTGTTCATCCCCTTTTAACCGGGGTCGGGACCAATCCTTCCATTCAGCATTGCTTAACGAATAAATATTGTAGATCTCCTGGGCTTCCCCCAGGTATGAATAATCTATCAAAATGCTTTTAATAAAGGGAACAATGGCAATTCCGCTGGGGATGTAATGATTCTCTACCTTTACGATCCTGGCCCTAATAAAGTAATCAAGCGCGCTCCCTATCGGCGCTTTCTCAATATCTGCAGGACATATGAAATTCATCTCCAGGCTTTCGTTTTTAGGTCCTTCAAAGATCCTTTCGCACTCATAATCCACCTCTAGTCTGACCCACTGCTGCCCATTCCAATACTCCCAGACAACGCTGCTTATGAACACCTCAGGAGGAGGAGGCGGTGCCTGGAGCTCATGCTTTTTCATTACAAACCGCCATTTAATCTTTTCTTCCCTGATACCAAACGCTTTGACTTCGAACTCCATATCGATCAAAAGAGTAATTCGGGCACCCTTTTTGGCAAAACCTTCATTGCACGCGATATAGAAGCAGTCATAAATGGAAAAGGTTTCTCCGAACGGGTAAAAGCTCTCATTCCTGAGGTTGATATCATTTAAAAACAACCAGTCCGGGTTAATGCCTTGATTAAGCAATGGCAGGTAAGCACATGAAGCGGTTAAGCTGTCAAATTCCAGTAAAACGAATTCCTCCTTGAATCTCTCGTCCATCCGGCACCTCAGCCAGCAGCCGGCGCTGCCATTCAACTCTTTCGCCACGATCCGCTGGCGGTTTTTCTTGGCTAAAACGATGACATCGTGATCAAGGTAAAATTCATCAAAGTCATGCCATTGATCTTCGGCACTCAGAAACTGCCAATTGCATTTATCAGCAGATGAAAGGTACAAATTCAGCTCTTTCTCATGAAACCTTTTTTTGGCATTGGCAAATTTCAATCTAATAACAGTGGGTTCTGTCAAGCTGAAAAGTATGGGATCGTTCAAGTACAGGCTGTTTTCCTGCAGATTTTTGCAGAAGGCGCTGTTGTCGGCAAATACCATAAAGCTGGCATGGCCTGGGTCTTCCACGCTAAAAATCTGCTTGTCAATAGCATTAATGTAATCAGGATTATTTCCAGAGATAAAAGCACAGTTGGGGACCGCAGGAGTGGCCAGCATTTCATTAATGGTTTCGAATATCACGGGTTCAGATGCCAGGTTTTCAGCCAGGATCTTGGTTCCCGATGGTATCAGTACCTGTTCCTTGGCACCAGTGCTGAGTACCACGGTGGCGTAGGTTTCGGATGGCTGCGCCGGCGTTATTCTGGTGTTCAGCATATTCATAAATGCCATTTGGTTGTGCTTCAATACCAGGTTATATCGTTTGATGGTTTCTGCCATCATATCGGCATAAACGATGGCCAGAGCTGTTCCCGGGTCAGGGTTGTTAAGGTCAAAAGACCAATCAGGGGTATAACTGGAGGCCAATGCTTTTATCTCGTTTAATAATATATTGCTGTCCCGCTTATCAAGTACTGGTATCACTAGTTAAATCCCCCCCTTCCGCAATCCGTTTTACTGCATCCCGATTGGTACAGTGCTGGTTTGCAATCTGCCCCAAGCTTCATAACTGATTTCGACCAGAATCCTTTCATTATTGGCTCCGTCATAACTAGCTGTGACCGCCACGTTCCTGGCTCTTGGTTCCCAGGTCGCAATAGAGGTTCTGACCTCTTCCTCAATAAGCGCCAGTGTACTGCTGTCATTTGAGCCAAAGATGTATTTACGGATATTACATCCAAAGGTAGGCCTCATCACTCTTTCCTTAAAAGCCGTCCTGACAATCAGGATGATGGCTTCATGGATATCCTCTTCATCCTGAGACATCTGAATTCTTCCCGTATTTTTGTCTACCTTGACCGGGAATTTCCAACCCCGGTTGGCTGATTGTTGTCTCATTTCATCCCTCATGTACTAATTAATCTTGACCATGGAACCTTTTAAATTGAGCATTCCGCTGGACTTGATGTTCAAGTTGGCACCGGCTTCGATATCAATCATTTGGGCTTTCAGTTTCATCTGCATGCCGCTTTCGATGCTCACACTGTTTTGGGTCGAGTCAATAGTAAGTTTGCATGAGCCTGCTTCCAAGCTGATTTTCATGTTTCCTTTGATGCTTACCTGATTATTCTGGCCGTCTATTTCCAACAGGTTGTTTCCGCTTTTATCCTTAAGCTGGATTTTATTGGTGCTGCCGTCTTCCATTTTCAATACATGACCGGCTTTGGTCTTTATCTCCAGACTTTCTTTGCCTTCCTCATCATCAAGTATGATCTCGTGTCCGTTTCTTGATTTTATTTTCCTGATGTTGTTCTTACCATCATCATTTTTTAATGGCGGAGTATCGACGGAATTCCACAGAGCACCTATCACAAAGGGTTTGCTCACATCTCCTTCCAGAAACGCTACTAAAACTTCATCTCCCACTTCCGGCAAAAAATAGGCTCCCATGTCTTTGCCGGCCATAAAGGTAGCAACCCTGGCCCAAACTGTTTCATTGACACATTCCCTTAAGGGGAGCTTGAGTTTTATACGACCCAGGTTTTCCGGATCTTTGTTGTTGGTCACAATACCAATGCTTAATCCAAATATCTTTGATTTGTTAATCTCGTCACGGGCATCCAGATCATAGAGTCTCATATATCGTTTCCTCCTAGGTCAAAACTGGTTCTATATCCATATTTATCAATCACATGACGGGCCGCGGTAATATAATAAATCTTGTCCAGCTTCGGGCCTGCTCCGCTGATCCGCATATACTTACCCGCCATGATTTCCGGGATACCCACTACCTCACCATTTCCCGACACCAGCTTCATGTTTTCCCGGTTTAAAATAGCTTCTGCTCTGGCTTTGGCAGCCTCCTGCGACATCTCATTTGAATATATGTATTCAGTATTGGCAGAGCCGATAAGCTCTCGAATGATTGACGCCCCATCCTGGCCTGAACCTATTTTGTTTACGGTTTTAACCTTTTCTGTGAATTCAGTCTTTTTTTTATGATCCCAGCCTCGGATGGTTATGGCCCCTATTTGGTCTCCGATATCCTGTTCAATGCTGAGGCTGATAATGTGCTTTTTTCTGTCTACTTCTATCACCGGTGTTTTAGATTTATGAGGTTTTCTAAAGAATAAAGTCCTGCCGGTGATAAAGAATTCATAGTTGCATCTGTCGGCCATCCACTCCATAAATTGATAGTCAGTACTGCGGCTTTGCTCAATGATCTCGTAAATGGTGTCGGTGGCATCGATCACTTTTTCAGAGGTATATTGGGCCGCTATTTCGGAGGCGATTTCTGAATATTTTTTATCTGACCAGGAAAATGAACGGATTCCTTTCATCATCTTGAATGATATGTCCATTCCTTTTACGATTACCAGCGGGCTGTCATCTTCCGGAAAAGAAAAAACAACAGCTGTGATATATCCTTCAAATACGGTTTCCTTGGCTTCTTCATAGCCTATTGCTATCTCGATCGGCTTGCCGATCTTAAAGAACTCATCGACCCACTTGAATTGATTGTTCTCCACGTCAAAAGAGTTAAAGACCGAAAACTCAAATGAATCCGCCCTCTCCGTACTGGTCTCCACATTCAAACTGCTGACAAAGGCGTTTTGTTCCCGTATATTCCTGCCATCTATCTTGATGTCAAATTGGGGAAACAGCATATTCGAGTATTTACTCCGCAGCTCTTCAAGCTTATGATCTGATCTATCAATCTTTACTGACATCCTGGCACCACACCGCTCCTGCTTTTTTACAATCTTGGATTGTCTGTCATTTGGGCTTCGGCTATGATTCTCCAAAGTCCAGGTTCATCGTATTTGCTATCCAACAACCTGGTATCATCATGGTTAAAATCTCTGTTATCCACTGTTTCAGTATGCTGGGGAGCGTTTTTACTGCCTTTGATGGTGATTGCAACCGTGGCTCTAACTGGTTTGCCATCATCCATAAACATCGTGAAGGTTTGGGTTAAGCTGGTTACTACACCTTCAAAAATGAACTCTCCCCAGATGAACTTGCAGCTGTATAAAGAGCTGCCGCTTCCATCCCCCTGCTTGATCAGCTCATCAAGCTTATATGTGTATTTTTTTACAGAAACCTTTTTATCGTAGGTATCAAAAACGAGATCGGTCGAAAAGGTTTGACTGTATGCTCCCAGAGACTGCATTTGATTGCTGGTTTTATTATGGTTGGGTTCCTGTTTACTGCTGTAATCATTGCTGGAGGTCAGGACATATTTCTCCGGGTTGAAGCGCACTTCCATCTCACTTACGGTTTGGCCGTCTTTCATTCCACATAACTTTGCTTTTACAATTGCCATTATCTAATTCCACTTCTCTGTCTTTCAAATTTTATTTTCTTCTCCAACTTTTTGTATAGACTTGCGACGATATTATCAAGCTGCTCATTGGAGAGCCTGGCAGTTGCCTTCTGGGTATCACCCTGCATCTTGAGGGTTTCGCTGCTGGCTGGTTCATTGGTATGGTCATCTCGCTTGACCCGGTTTTCACGCTTGAATTCCATACTAAGGCCATTGATCTGATTTTCGAATTGCTCCTTATAAACATCATTGGCAGGGGTTCTATACTCAAGCTTGGAAGCATATTGGCTGTATCTGAATGTTAAAGCCTTCTTATCGTTGCTTGTAAACATTTTGTGGTAATTTGCCATTATGCTTCCTGGCGTTATATAGTCGACAGGTTCGGCTTTCAAGTATTGATTATGAATTTGACGGTTGTATATACCCTGGAGGAATACCTCCCGGGCAGATTCTTTTGATTTTATTTCTGACAGCCTGCTGTGGCTCAAGCCGTTCAACTGATAGAACTGCCTGGTCGTTTCAGCATTCGAACTAATTCGATTCCGGTTTAACCCCCAACTGTTGGAGATACTGTTATAGGTGCTGATTTCAGCGACCGGAATTGTTGTTACCGGGGATATCGAAAAATGCTGGTAGCCAGCGCTATCTGTATTAAAATGCTTTTGGCTCAATACCAAGTTATTGAAATGCTTGATAAATTCCAGGTATTGCACTCTCTCGGCAGGCTTTGCAGCCCTCAGAAGCTGATACGTTTCCTGATATCTGCTGGATTTTTCCTCCCTGGTATTGGAGATGATCTTTTTGAAGCCGGAATAATAATGGAATATCTCCTGATACTGCTTCATTTCGTTGATTGGGATTATATATCTGCGCACAGGATGATGGCGATCGTATACATAGGTTGGCAGACTCCGCTGCTTTTCAGCCCTTCTTGGCGCAAAGCTGTCAATAATGGAGACGAGCCTGGCTATCTGCTCTCCGGCAAACTGCGAGTTCTTGAAATAAACGTTTTCAATGCTCGTAAATGATGACCTTTTTCCTTTAACGTCTGATTCCGGGTGATGTTCAAGGGTGTAAAGGCGCTGCCAGCCAGCGCTATCTGTATTAAAATGCTTTTGGCTCAATACCAAGTTATTGAAATGCTTGATAAATTCCAGGTATTGCACTCTCTCGGCAGGCTTTGCAGCCCTCAGAAGCTGATACGTTTCCTGATATCTGCTGGATTTTTCCTCCCTGGTATTGGAGATGATCTTTTTGAAGCCGGAATAATAATGGAATATCTCCTGATACTGCTTAATATCGTGTAATTGCGAGCTTAAATTGCGTTCATATGGCAGTTCGCAGGATTGTAGCGAATGCTTATCTCCGGCTTGCAGCCAGCCGCCAAGAACAGCCATGATTTTCGCAATTTGGTAGCTACTAATTTGAGCGGATTCAATGTAAACGATTTCTGAACCTGTATACAATCGCCTGTTCCCTTGGAGACTTAAGCCCTTTCCATAGGGGGCCTCATAAAGGATCTTGAGTAAGGAAATATCCGAATTCAAAATGCGGGGCAGGAACGGTTTGTTAAGGAAATGGGATTTGCTTTTATAAAGCTTGTGGCTTTGCTCAATAATCTGATAGCATTTGCCGTACAAAGCCATGATGTTGGTGAATTGATCTTTAACACTGTTGCTCTGGTTCAGTTGAACTGGATACTGTTCAACTACATTGAACTGATAGTCATATTTAAGAATTGTGCTTACACTTTGATCAGAACCATTATTATGAGTTGTATTGTTAAGCCATAGCTGTCTCTTAAAATCCTGTATCACTCTTTTCAGAATAAAGGCAGAATAACCCCGGCTCACCCACTGATCAAAATGGCTATCAAAAATAGTAACAGCTTTTTGAACAGCTGCAGCGTTGTCTATTGAATTTTTTACATTGAAACCATTAATAATCGGTGGGGTTAAGGGGGAAACAGCCGCTTTCCAGAGCAGCTGTTTTTGGTATATAATGCGTTGTAGTATTATCCTTTGGTGAAGATGGTAATGCATATTCTTTATGCCATTTTTCTGATGGTTTAAGCTGGGCAAAAAAAACAGGGGAACATACCCCAGATAATGTTCCGGGGAAAAACCGTATTTTGCATAAATACGATCTATAAAGCCTTGGTGCTTTCCAAAATATTTATCAATTTCAATGGAATTTATAAATCTCATGTCTTTCACAAAAACCTCATCCCCCAGGATACACATGCATTTTGCCGTAAACCAGCTCTATTGTTTCAATCGCAACGCTGCCTTGACCCTGCGCATTCAACTGCGGACCGATGACCTTTACAGGATATGCCCCGTAAAAGACCCACTCCCGTACCGGAAGACCTTCAAGATTCAAAAGCATAACAATTCCGCTTTTGCGGGTAATTGCCCCATTAATACAATCATTGAACCAGTTCAATAAACCTGAATCTGTGGGAACGATGCCCCGTTTCAGAATCAGTTTTCCACCGCTGACTCTTTTAGGAAGATGATGTACGTAATTGTTTAAACCACCTTCTAAAACCTTTTCCGTTTCGAGCTCCACATCCAATCCGGAAACCTCAGAGAATCCGCCAACTTGAAGTCCATCTACCTCGACAACAAATCTGAACACTCCAACTGGATCATTTAATTCCCGACGAGCCATATATCGTTACACTCCTCAAACATCGAATACGTTTTCCGGCTGGTCGCTCAATTCCTTGTTGATTCTGGATATTTCCTGGCACCAGGCGCGGCGGTCCTTATGCTCCATTGCCATGATCTCATCATGAGACCAATGAAAGTGATAGGCAATAAACGCCGCCTCTTCCATAATAGTCTTCACTGGATATCCTTTAAGGCCATTCTTCACTCCCCCAGAAGGCTTACTTCAACTTCGATGCTTTTATTACATTCCGGGCATACCGTCCTAACCACCGGCTTGCTGATATCATTGATTTCACTGTAGAAATTCTGCAGATATGCAAAATCTGATGAAAATAAGCCTTCAATGACATGCGTATTCAAAGCAGGCAAATCACCCAGCTTGGTTATTACTCGGGCCAGCAGTATTATGGCAAGATAACCTGGATTCTGTTGGACCCGTGGATCCCGCATGGGAAGGATCTCGTCTGCTGCAGTCGATAACTTCATGGTTCCTGTTTTATGTAGAGTGCCGTTTTCATCAACATAACCCTTGGGCAGGGTAAACTGATATTCCGTAGAAAATGCCATATAACCATCCTCCCATTAATTAAACACCACACTAATCCAACACCTCTGTCGAGCGGTATATTCAAGATTTTATTCAGCTACTTCGTTCTGGTCATTCCTTCATGGGCAAGTTCCAGAGTTTCCATTACGATCTCATTCCCTTGACCTTTAAATTCGGAAACGCTGTATTTTACAGGCCAGGCGTTGATAACCTGCCATGTAGCCACCACTGTCCCATCAATATCCTTTAAGGAAAGGGTTACGTCTTTGCGCTCCACTTTGCCGTCTTTGGCAATATTGATGATCCATTGGTATATTTTCAAATCATTAATAACGCCTCTTTTAAGAGTTATATTGCTATACTTAGCCAGACCGGGCAGCTTCCTGGTAGTACGGGACGCTTCATTGCCATCACGGTATTCCGCCATATTTACTGAAACATCAAAGCCTGATACATCGGAAAAGGCAGCTACTTCTATACCGCCAACCTCAAACATAAAGTTCCTGTAGGGATCAGCTGCACTATCACGCGGCATGGTTAAATCCTCCGATCAATTTTATTTATTGCGGGCTGCTTGTTTTCTGAGTAATTCTAAATATTACGAATTCCGCTGGTTTTACCGGGGCAACACCAATAACGCAGATCAATCGCCCATTGTCGATATCATCCTGCGACATGGTGGTGCGGTCTACTTTAACAAAGTAGGCTTCTCCCGAAGTGCTTCCCATAAGCGCGCCATTTCGCCAGGTTGTCTCGAGGAAGTTTTCTATGGTTCTCTGCACGCGGCTCCAAAGATTTTCATCATTTGGCTCAAACACTACCCAGTTGGTATTGCGTTTAATCGACTCCTCGATGAATATGAAGAGGCGGCGGACGTTTATGTATTTCCATATGGAGTTGGAACTGCTGGTCCTGGCACCCCAGACCCGGATGCCTTCACCGGTAAAGCTGCGAATAAGGTTAACGCCAATGGGGTTCAATATGTCCTGCTCACCCTTGTTGTATTGGCAATCCAATCCGGTGCATGCTCTAACAACTTCGTTGGCGGGGGCTTTGTGAACGCCTCGATTGGTATCAACTCTCGCATAGATACCCATTACTGAACCCGAAGGCGGAATCAGGATATTGCGCTTCTCCAGCGGGTCAAATACCTGCAGCCAAGGATTATACATAGCCGCATAGCTTGTATCGAAGATGTTCCGGTGCGTCTGGACATCAGCCACAGTCTTCTTTTCTCTGGGAATATCAAGGACTGCAAACCTGCTACCCAGGTTCTCACAATGAGCTACCAGGGACAGCTGGACATCCAGATCGGTTACTCCGGGCACTGCAATAATGCTTACGACATCATTGTCGATAAATGCACTGATTCCGGAACGTTTGCCCGGGCCTCGATCAACTCCCTTAAAATCACTGGCAGTGATGCTGCTCTGGGAACCGTTGCCGCCCCCGGCCAAACTGATGGTATCAGAGTTTTTGTTGGCCTTGTCAGCTTCGTCTATCACCACTTCTTTCTTACCGGTGATCATTTCAAAAGGCGGCACTGCTCCGCCAGCCAGCTTGCCGGTTGCAATGCTTATCAGGGTTGAACGCGACACCATCTTTTCAATATGGTTGGCTTCAGCTGCATTTAGCGACGCATTTTCATACAGCTCAACAGTATCCTGGAAGGAAACCTGCATGGTAAATTCACATGTTGACAAGATCTTCTTCGGCAGCAGGGTATTGTCGACGGCTCCATCTCCGGCAGCCAGGGGCTGCTCCAATACAATGATATTATCCTGGGAGGTCTTGACGATGTTATATTCATCTGTGCTTCCGTCGGTATACATAACAACATCGCCAGGGTTGAAGCCGGCACTGCTTTTAACCAGATACTTAACCTCCGAAGTTGTCCCATCTGTCTCAATACTTTTAATCTGGGTTTTGGCTTTACTGGAAGGTAAAAGTTTTATCCTTAGTTTGTCTCCCCAGAGTCCGGGGTTCTTGGCTGATACCTTAAGGATAACTGCATCCGCTGAAGCATCGGTAAAATTGGTAGAAACCTTGGCATCGGGAGGAGCTACCCGCATAACATAGCAGCGGCCGCCGCCATTAATAAAGAAATGCTCGACCGCGTAAGCCAGGTAACGGTACTCCCCAAACTCGTTTTGAGATAAATAACCTCCGAACTTCCTTTGAAAGTCAGCCGAGCTTGTGATAAGCTCGGGCAGTCCCTCCAGTGCCCCCTTTTCGGCTAGACCAATGAAGCCTGCGGTGCTGGTACTGACACCCTCCATAGGTCTTGGACCGCTCTCAAACTCCTCGACGTATACTCCTGGTGATAAATATTCCGGCATAATTCTTCCGGGCTCCAGGCCAAGGTCTTTGACTGGAGAATCCGGCCCCCCTCCCCTTGTATTTCTCGTTGCTTTAGAAATTTGCTAGATATTTATATTCAGTTTAAAACTCCCCAGATTCATAGATGCCCCCTCGACAAAACACGCTTCAACCGAATGCTTAAAGTTTTGGTAAGTAATCGTGATTAAAGCATCAACCTTGTTGATTGGCATTTGTCTTAAGTACACCACTGCTTCACCTTTGAAATCGGTCCAGGTTTTCAGTAATGGCCATATTGGTGTACCTCTTTCGAATTTGTTCTGAAAATAGCCTCTTATCTTAAAACATTTGTCTTCGGGTAATTTATCTGCTATCTCAAACTCTTCAAAACGAGCTTCATCATTCGGATCAGTTATAATGAAACAATCTGGAACAGATATTTTGCCCGTTAAATTGTTGGCAAAGAATTGACTGTCACCGGGAATAACCCCCTGTTTGCCAAGTTTAGCTTTATAACCTTTCTTTGACAAAATTAAAACATTTACACGAGCACCAGCGATTGGTTTATTATTGCTGTCAACCACTGAAAAGCGAATAAGATTGCCATTATTGAAACTGTAGGCAGGTAAAGGTTTCATAGAGATATATGAAACCAGTGGTCTATCAAACTGCTCCAAATCTGCTCTGATCTTTCGATTGAAGTATTTATCCGAGTCGACCAATAATGTATATTGGCCAGCTGACAGACCTGTAAAAACGAAGAATCCATCCGGCTTATAAACCGGTTTGGCAAGCTGATCTGCAATCGATATCTGAACAGACTTATCTTTTACAGGCTCTCCGGTGAAGTCATCCATCACGCATATCGCTAATGACACCTGGCGGCCTAAACTTAACTTATTCAAATAAAACATGTTTTTCTCATCAACCCCAAAATGGTATGGAAAAATTTATTCAGCGAATAACACGAGCTCCAATACTGCCGATTCTACTTGACGAATCAATATATATTGGTCCTGCTATATAGGCAACGGACAGCTTGTACGGAACGTTCGGAAATGCCCATATCTTGGACTGTTCATCCAATGTCAGATCACTTTGTACCACTCTGAGCTCTTCATTATTCTCAGAAAGTGTCCCTTGAAGTAACGATCCTCTGAGAATTGAATTAGACAGCAGAACCTCAACCGCTTTGCCAAGAATACTTTGCTCATCGTAAGTTCTGGTCTTTTCCTCGGCTTTGGAAAAAGCCGTTAACAGGTAATGGAGTTCCAATGCGATAGCTTTTCCCGATTGGCTCCCTCCATCGCTAAACTTTCTGATTGCATACAAATACAAGGTAAGTGCAAAGTCGTTTGCTTCAGATGGAGAACACAATTCGATAAGCTCTGGTTTAGGGATTGGTTCCGGACAAAGATTGTCACGCAGCAATTTAATGATTGTTTTCCCGGCATCTCTAATCGCTTGATATGAAGCCATTATCGGCACCTCATAGTTTAATCCAAGGCATTCTTTCAAAACCGGCCAACTCACAGAATATCGTGTCACTTTTCATTTGCGATTATTTCCCTTATTTTTTGTTAATTTGTATTTTTATATATATTTATAATGAACAGTATATTGTTTCCAGCAAAAAATGTCAATCTTTGTAATCAGCGGTAAGTTCTGATGTGCTATAAATAAAGGGGGGATTATGGATGATTAAGTATGATATTAAATTCCTCAATATCCTCCTTAACAACGATCTTGCCTGACTTGGCCATTTCCGTTTTAATTGCATCGATAATATGGGCATTTCCTATGGCCTCATTTTGCCCCGCAGCCAAAAAAGCTGCTGATACAGCAGCATTCTTTATGTTGCCACCACTTAATGCGAATTTCTCAGCGATCAATGAAAAATCCAATTCGGCAGATAAAGGCGCTTCTCCAGGAAAAATTAGGCGCCAAATTTTTTCGCGATGCTGCGCATCAGGAAATGGGAACTCAATAATGAAATTGAATCGTCTCAAAAAGGCTTCATCGATATTTTTCTGAAAGTTGCTAGCCAATATGCTGACTCCTTCGTACTCTTCCACCTTCTGAAGAAGAAACGCGGTTTCGATGTTTGCGTATCTGTCGTTTGAGTCCTTTACCTCCGAACGTTTTCCAAACATAGCATCGGCTTCATCAAAGAACAGAATTGCATTGCTTAGCTGAGCCTCTTTAAATATCTCAGCAATGTTTTTTTCAGTTTCACCTATGTATTTACTAACCAATTGTGAAATATCTATTTTAAACAGCTCAAGTTCCAGCTCCCCTGCCACAACCTGAGCAGCCATCGTTTTTCCAGTACCAGGAGGCCCTGAAAACAGCATGCACAAACCCTTGCCGTACGCCAGCTTTTCACCAAACCCCCAATCCCCATAAACTTTTTGCCTATATTTAATCTGATTGCATGCGTTTCTCAACTGCTCTTTGGGATTTTCCGGAAGGATCAGATCTTCCCAAGCATATTGCGGTTCAATCTTGGTAGACTTCCTGCCGAGTTGACTTCTGCTCTGTTGGTAGCAAGACTGGGTCAGGTATGCAGTCCTAATGCCGTCAGTGGCCCCTCCAACAGCAGCATTTATAAATGCACTTTCGAGGGTATCCTTGATTTGACCTGGGGTAAATCTGAATTTAGAAGCATACTCTCCCCAATCAACCCGATCCGCAAAGGAATAGTTGGCGCTTAAAGTCTCCCAGATATGCTGTCTTTCCTTTTCTTTCGGAATATCAAAATTTAAGCTCATTAAATGCGCTTTTTCCGAACGTAAATCGTAATTATATAGATTATCACTGGCAATAAAAATGCTTTTATTACTAAGATCAAGTTCATATATTGAATTTATAAGTACTCTGACAATTGCAGTTGCCTTCACTTCCATTTCATCCGGCTTTTCATTAAACCTGCCAGAAAACTTCAATAAAAGCTCAGCCTGGTGTAATAGCATTTCTGTAACTATCTGCCGGGCAGTATTCTCGTAATTGTCCTCGTTATATAACAAATCCATATTTATGACCAGTAGGTTTGTTTGCATTTTTTTGCACAGATGCCTTAAAACAAATTGCCTTCCAGACCCGGAATTACCGATCATATTAATGATGGTCAGCCGGCTGCCGAGTTCTGTTCCCTTTAAAGCTGCAATAGACTCAAGCTTTTCCAAATAGGTAACCCCGTATACCAGCGAATCCAATTCTTCATTCGGGGCAAAGACCTTAATGCCATCCGAATTCATGGGTTTTACGGCTTCCCCAGTGAAAATATAACTCAGGAATCCAGTTCTTAGTCTAAGCTCCTTGGATAGACTGAAATGATCATTCAAATCTTGAGATGGCACCAGCATGTATTTCTGCAAGTTTCCACCTTTGAGCCACTGCACTCTGTATTGAAGGTACTCATCTCTTGAAAAACTGAGCAGTTTTAAGACTACCTCAAGAGTAGGATGATGCACCGTCAAATCATCTCTTAAAAAGCCAAAGGTCCTTTCATATTTCTTATCTATCTCGCTTGAGATACATATAAGAGCTATTTGCCTTTCTAACCACATTAGCTGAAAAGAACTGCAAAGCTTATCAAAATAGCTATATATATTTGATTCATTTAACGATTTGTTTTTTTTCTCTACAGCAGCTTCAAGTGCAGTAATTTCTTGGTCTAGCAATGTAATTTCAGATGTGTCCTTGTCATAACTTGGCTCGTTTTGAAAATACTCGCCTATTTCTGAAGGCATAATGAATAATCCACGGCTGGTACTATCACTGTCAAATTTATGCTCGGTAACTAACAACCTACGAATTCTCAAATCCAAGATTTCCATATAGTCATTGATCTGCTCCAAGCTTGCCCCTAAATTCACTGTCCCCGTAATATTTTCTTCTATTTTTTTATTCATGTTAGACTCCCGAATTCCAAATATATCTGAGGTGTGAGAGAATTGCCAAGTTTAGAAATCTGGTTAGTACTTAGCCTGCTGATGTTTTAGGCATATAAACAAACTTACTTCAACAGAATGCACTCTCCCTAGCAACCCCTATTTTCAATAAATGTTATGTTTTTAATTTGTATGTTTTCTTTTTATATAGTCATTTTCCTTTTTTTAGTTATTTTATATTTCAAAGACAACTAATGACAGAAGCACAATTATTATCATGTGCTTTAGAGTAGGTTTGGGTTGTCTTTCCAAGATTTCAATCAGTATGAGCCTTCATAGTCTCAAATACCGGAATTTCTTTATTCAACCAAGCCTTTTGCTGAGGAGTAACAGTTTTAACAATAGGACAATATAAATAAATGAATGTTGGCTGTTAAGATTTATTATTTTAATGATTGAAAAGGTTTAAATAAACAATGCAGATTAGCACAATTAAAAAGGATTTGCTTTTAATATTCATTATGGGAGCACTATACATGGTACTTGAAGGGCTATGGCGTGGATGGACCAATATAGTTATGTTATTTATCGGAGGGATTTGTGGCTTTTTAATTGGAAGACTGAATGAGCAACCGTCCTATTATAATAGGAAGATGTGGGAACAATGTTTGCTGGGAACGGTTATCGTTTTGATTGTAGAATTAACCTCAGGAATGATTTTAAATGTATATCTTAAACTTGGTATATGGGATTATTCCAACATATGGGGAAATATTTATGGCCAGATATGCATTACTTATGCATTCCTTTGGTTTTTGCTCGTTCCATTAGTTATATATGTAGATGATTACTTAAGATATAGATTATTTGGTGAAGAAAGTCCCAGAAAGTTAATTCAGAATTATAAAAATCTATTCTTAGGCAGGTAAACTTTGAACAGCAGAAATTACAGAAGATTAACAAACATAAACCACATTATGAAGTTTTAGTAAAAAATTTGAAAAGTTGGCCGGAATATTTTCAGGCCAACTTTTTTGAGAACAATTATAAATCCTTAAAAATTGAGCACTTCCCCGGTTATTTTGACCATACAGAATTTATTGACTATAACCCGGTGATATACTGAGAAGGGTTAAGGAAACTCGGCGTACGCCGCTACCTTAAAAGCCCTGAAAAAATTTTTTTCATTCATCAGTGGTGGCGCTACGCGCCATGGGGGTCTGATACGTAAAAAATAAATTCTTATCTGTATTCTTAATCAGCCGGCAGCATATTATTATTCAAGTTGGTTAATCATTTTTCAGCAGTAAATTGTCTCTATTAACCATATAAGTTCCCGTTGCAATCGTACATGTATTGGCTACAGTGTCGATAAGAAGGTCTCGTTCTCTCACCAGCCAGTAAGCTCGCTCTCCATCTCGTGCTTTTAAGGCCTCCACAATGTTCACGTCTAATTCCAAAATCTTCTTATATGCGGAATAATCCGATATCATCTCTTTTATCCAGGCCGATAATACTTCCAGAGAAGAAATAATCAATTTCTGAAACACAGCATTATGAGAATACCTTACTACATTAATGTGAAACGATGTTTCATGAATGAAACGTTCCTGGACTGAGGTTCGAGAGGAATATTTTTTACTAAAGTTATGAACCATCCGGTAAAGGGAATCAATTTCGGCGTTACTGCTTTTTTTAGCTATCAGGCGAACCGACTCACACATTACCATAACAATGCATTCATCAATATTTCTTTGAGTTACAACGTCAAAGCTGATATCGGAAGTGGTGGGGTTATTTTTCCTACTGGCTTGAACATCACAAACAAAAGCCCCGCTTCGTTCGGCTAATTTGATTATTTGACGACCTTCGAGAATCTTCAGAGCATCTCTTACTACGGTTCTGCTCACCCCATACAATTCCGATAGTTCGCGCTGGGAGGGTAAGCGAGTACCCGCGTCAAAAGTACCTTCCCGAATACCGGAAACGATAAACTCTACTATTTGATTGGTCAGGGAAATATGGCTGGTATCGTCCATTTCCCATTCCTCCTTTCGCAAGCAGCTGTTTAGGCAAGTGCCTACATAAATTAACCATATATAATTAATACCACTAAACCAACCAGTTTACAAACCTTCTGATTATCTATAAACCATCTGCAGAGCTGCAAATCCCATTTTATTCAGGGTGATGTTGAATGCCTTTACATAAGGATTTATTTGCCTGTATCTGGTATGACCAAATTGAAAACATAACATAGACTAATGATACCAGATAACATATAATGAAGTCACCAAGGTCACAATGTTTTTATAATTAATGGAGGTGGTTTAGCAATGGAAGAAAAACGAGATCAAAGCGAATTCGGTAAGGTTACTAGAAGGGCCTTCATTGGAGGAACAGCAGCTGTAGGTGGAGTCTTGGGGGTTGGAGCCATGACTGCAGCAGCCAGTCCTGTTGCAGCACCAATTGCAACTACTGGTGTTACCAATCATGCAGCCGGTTTTGATTTACCAGCTAAACGGGTTGAAAAACCAACTTACACGCAGGATATCGTTGGCAAGATTCAGCGCGTAGACCAAAGGGATGAGCTCTTTTCAAGGTCTTCATTGGTTAAGGGTACCCCCGAATATGAAGAGTACTATAAGAATAAGCCAGAACTTGAAAAGTACCATCCTGGCATTGCCAAGTTCTGGGACCCGGAATGGGCGGCAAAAATTCATCAGGACGATTGGGCTAACACCCTGATGGGGAATGCCACCTTTATGGGTGGAGTATGGCTAACAAGTGATGACATTGTAGATGGACCGGTTTCACCGGATAAAGTTGAATTGAGTCCAGAAGTTGCTGCTGAGAAGATCAAGGGGTTCTGCAAAAAGCTAGGAGCCGAACTGGTTACCATTGGTCCCTGCCGGGATGAGTGGATATACAGTCATCGGGGTTTTGGCGAACACCGCGGTGAGCCTATTACTGACACCTGGAAGTATGCCGTTTCAATTGCTATACCCCAAGATTATGACATGATGGCAACCGGTACAGATGTTTGTATAGGTATCGAAAGCGGACAGATATATGCTCGTATGGCTTTGATTGTTAGTACCGTTGCTCAGTACATTCGTATGATGGGGTATCGGGCTCGGGCCAATCACGTTGAAAATTATGTGGCCATGTGTGTACCTTTGGCAATTGATAGTGGTATGGGAGAGCTGGGGAGAAACGGCTATCTGGTTACCAAGGAGTATGGAACCAATTTCCGGTTAGCCAATGTTCTGACCGATCTGCCCATGGTTATGGACAAACCGGTTGATCTAGGCGTACAGGATTTCTGCTCGCAATGTAAATTATGTGCTGAATGGTGTCCTTCAGGTTCAATTCCCATGGGGGAAAAGGTGGATGTACGGGGTATTAAGAAATGGGAATTAAACCGAGAAACCTGTTTGACATATTGGAATGAACATTGTGGTATCAACTGTGGTCTGTGTCAGGTCAACTGTCCCTGGAGCAAACCACCTTCATGGATACATTCTATGGCTGTTGAATCCGCAACCCACACTTCGATTGCCCGCCGGTTACTGCCTAAGATGGAAAAGGTAGTCTATGGCAAGTGGGTTAACCATGAATCACCAGACTGGGTAGTAAACAGCAGGAAGGGGAGAAAATAATGACACTGGCGTGGATATTATTCGGAATCATTCTGGGGCTGGGTCTGGCCAATCTAGTTAGAAAGTATCAAACCAATATTAAAACCTGGGTTTGGTACGAATGGCTGGCAGTGTTAATTTGTCTTTTCTTTTTAGTATTCGGTACCGCCTGGATAATCACTAATATTGCAGTTATTAAATCCTCTCGAGGTGCAGGAGTCGGCGGCATAGGTGCACTGCTAGTACCTGTCTTGCTAAGCGGATATGTACGGGGCTTGCTGACCAAGGGAAGTAAAATTCAAAAAGCAACTCTATAAGTGTAACTTCTCAATGATCTTCTCTAAGTAAAATGCGAAAAAGGCAGGGAAAGCGGTGCAAATCCGCTACAGCTCCCCCTACTGTAAGCAGGACCAAACTTCATTATTCCACTGGCTGATTAAGCTGGGAAGGAGAAGGAGTAGAATGAATGCAAGCCAGGAGACCTGGTCTGCATCTATCCAGGGTGAGTGGATGGATGCCATATCAATAGAGTTACATGCAACTAATCATAAATAAAGTATTTAATCTTCCAAAGTTTATATACGCAGGGCAAATTTTAGTTGGAATAAGGTGATATGAGCATGGTTGAAGAAAAATGCCAAAGTTGTCAGGGCTGTAATAGTCATAATACCCATGCTAAAATTATAGGCGTTAAAAAGCCCAACACTAAATGGCGCAGTTTGTTAATAATTATCTTACTTCTGGCAGCTGCATTGTCTTTGAACTCGTGGTTAAAAAATAGGGATTTTATCTCCCAGATTGATAGTCTAATTCCGCAGGCGCAAAGCTATAAGAAGCTAAGCACCAACCCTCAGGTATATGCAGCCATCGGTAAAAATGGTACTGCTATTGGTTACTGTGGAGTGGGAGAAGGCAGAGGTTATGGGGGTAATATCCGCATAGCTGTAGCTATCGATGATCAGGGGGAAATACTGGGCACTAAAGTCTTGGAGCAAAAGGAAACTCCCGCTTATTTTGCCAAACTAATTAAGAATGATTACTTTGCTCAATATCAGCACAAGGACATTAAGAAGGACGCTTTTGAGCTTAATATAGATGTTAATGCTGTATCTGGTGCAACTGTATCTTCTCGGGGCTCAATCAATGCCATAATAGACGGCATAAAAGGTATAGCTGTGCAGAAGCCAGAACTTGTCGGAGCTAGTAATTGGGATGACCGGGGACAGAAAAATGAATTTAACAGCCAAGATATATACCCCTTGATTGCCCTGATAATACTTATTTCAATGGCTGTATATGGGTCTGCCCATAACCGGAAAAAATTACGTTGGGGCACTATGATAGCCGGAATACTGATTCTGGGTATCTGGCAAAAGAGAATGCTGTCTCTTGCGGTAATAGGTAATTTTCTCATGAATCCTCTGCTTTACATGAGGATAAGCCTTTTCAGCACTGTATTGTTAATAACCACCGTTCTAATCTGCCTATTATTAAGAAAAAACCTCTATTGCTATTGGCTATGCCCTTTTGGGGCCGCCCAGGAGATTATATTTCGAGCCTCCGGCAGCAAAAATCCTAAGATTAACAAGAAAGTCCGTGATATTCTGGGCAGGATAACGCGCATTCTGGCAGCAGCAGCTTTGATTGCGGGTATTGCGCTGGGGAACCCCGGCTTAACCAGTTACGAACCGTTTTCTACCCTTTTCGGCTTTAATGGAGGGTCCCTGGAGTGGTTGCTGCTGGCAGTTGTAATGATAGGAGCATTTTTTATCGAAAGATTCTGGTGCCGCTTGTTCTGTCCAATAGGAATCATAAACAACTGGCTACTAAAGTATGGCTATAAAACCAACCAAGCCATTAAGAAAAATGCTGAACATTAATGTTCATGATGCTGGCAATAGAAGCCCGTGGTCATGAGATACTTGCTATTGAAGCCGGATACTTTTCTTCTGGGTATCGCTTATTTCTTGCCATAAAAATGCTCCCCTTTTGTAGCTTTGAGGGGAGCATAGCAGGCCATAATGTTTAAGCTGATGTTACGGCACGAGCGGTTTTGTTACGCTTTTGTCATCAACCGGCAAAGTGTATTTCAAAATATCAAGCTGTTCAACCAGCTTATCCATGACATCTGCAAGTGCATAGGCTTTAAAGTTTTCCATTTGCATCAGACCAGGTCTTAAGGATATTGGAATAATGTACTCTTGCTTGCTTGCCGTATTTACGTAAAAAGCATCAAACTGGAACGGTACAATAAAACGTACGTGTTTAATTCCCACAGGGTCTTTAATATCATTTTTCATCAGAATATTCGCAATGCCGTCAAACGAAGACGACATCTTGATTATATCTTCGGATAATCCTGAGTTTATTAAGCAAGGTTCCCATTTTCCATTGTATTTTCCCATCGTGCAAGTCGTAATAATCTCATCGTTTTTATTCAATACAGGGTATTCCCAGAAATTGCTTGACAACGCTCCCTGGAAGTTTTCTCTCACGTTTCTTAGTGAATTCACATTGACATAGAGAACTTTATACGGTATTCCAACTTTATTCGGTGAATCGTCACCATTGAGCATCGGATTACTCATGCTTCTATCTTTCACAATGCATTCTGCCGCCCAATCCAGTCCAGGTTTGATTAGATTACTAATACTGTTTTTTTCAATTTCGTTATCAATTGAGTCTTCAAGCATGATTGCGGATACCTTATCTTTGATGGCATAGGATCGCTCAATATGTATCCCTCCGATAACGATAGTCAGCATTACTAATAGACTTGCCATAAACAAATACTTTTTTGTCACAATCTCAACCACCTTCCAAACTATTGCCAAAATACGCAGGCACTAAAGCCCCAGGTGTTTACAAAATAATTATAAGAACAAGAATGTCCCAGTCCATCAGCTGGGTCATTATATATTACCGAGTTCGTTGAATCATTGTAACCCTTCAATGCCACAACATGATATGAATTTCCTCCTGCCACAGGTCCATCATTATTTATTTGCCACTTAATTCCATTATAGCTCATTGCATAATTATAAATTGATCCTGCTTCTCCGGCAAATTCTTGGACTGCAGTGACGACTTCACTAGGTTCTCCAGCTGTGGCTGGATTATCTGGATCAACAGGACCACCTTTAACAAACAGCAAAATACTTAGTTCATTATTTGTGGAATTACCATTGAAAAAGGCAGATATCATAGATGAAACAGACGCCCAGCAAGTGTACTTACCTGACTGCTGTTGCTGTGGTACCGGTAGAGGGTTCGTGGCCAGGGCAACAGAAGTCATAACCAAAACGAAGACTATACTGCAAAGTATTATTTTCCTCTTTGAATTATAAATCTTATGAACATTAATCATTCTTACTCACCTCTCAAGTTATTATGTTTCATTTATTTGCTTGACCTCGGCCTTGGGAATACTATTTCCCCGACTGAGAAAGCGCTTCCACCACTGAAGATCTCTCTGTTGAAACATCCTCTTGTGATCCGAAATGTCAGGTGTCAAATGCAATTACCAATATCGCACCTTTATTCTATGGGTTTTAGTAGTGCACTATTTTCTATGTGTTTTATACAATACAAGAGTTAATAATCATTTTCAGTTTTTTGTCCTAAAGATCTCTAAACTCTTTCTTTGAAAAGATGGTTGTTCTGAAACCGACTTCTCCAATCCCTCCATCCTATATGTTTTTCGCGCGATGATAATCTAATTTCACAATTCCAACCAATCTCCTGCACAAATTTCGTGAAATCCCGCTTTCATGCTCTGAAATCCCGCTTTGAGGGTTTAAGCAGCCCAAGTATTCCGTTATGTTGAGAAATTGTTAATAGCTTAAGTTTCACACCTATCAATTTTCTAAATCGGATGGGTTTTTTAGATAAAATGACTTTTACGGACCAAATGTTGTATCGTTTAATAATCAAGAATTATCTTCAGGGATCAATTTATCACCACTAATAGCTTATTATAGCCGCTTAGCTATTACATTTAGTTTCCAGGCAAACTCTTAATGTTACCCGAATTTCAAAAAAGCAGCCACCTTTAATAATGGGTGGCTGCTTGGCATTTGCTATGATGTTGGCTAACTCCAATACTAGTAACTGGCTTCCGGAGCATTCTTGGCTTCGGGGGGGAGGACTATATTAATGTTGTTATAGATGTAGTTATTAGAATTGCTGGTAATTACCAGGCTTTTAACGGGAAAGTCCTCCGCACTTAATGATTGCTGACATTCTATCCTTATAGTAAACTGGCTACTATGTTTTTCAAGGAAATAGTAATACCTGTTGATAGAAATCTTGACAGAACATTTGTTCTCGTTGTAGAATATACTTAGAACTTATGTTCTAAATATATTTAAGTAGGTGGAAAGATGTTTGCCGGTTACAGTAAAAAGGAATTCATTCAAACGATGCTAGCTTCAATTTCTATGTTAGTTATGGCCTATTTGTCTACGGTAGGGTTATTTCTGCTTTTTTAGGCAGATATATAAAAAATAATAAAATAGTAATACTCGTCTTAGTTCTGCCATCCAGCAGATCTTTGCCGAAGTAATAGCTTGGTCTTCTCCTCGAACTGCCCTGCGAATATACCCTTGATAACTCCTCACCAATTAGCGGTCTAGGATTATTTTGGTTCTTAGATCTACCCGGTTATGCATTCCGTTATTTCCTCTTTACGATTTATGATAATACGCTCTTTTTTCTAACTATTTCTTTAAAAGTAAAATACTGTTATATATTTAAAGTATTTGATATAATTAATAGCAGTTCAATTTTTATTTTGACTTGAATTGATTTTATTAAGTATCAGGATATTTGGGCTTAATCTTACCACTTGTGACTCAAAACTATATTGGGAACAGGGGAGAGGAGTTTGGTTTATTTGAATTTATTGTACAAATATGAACTCTTAGCTCGCAGAATTAACGTAAAGATACGCTTGATAGTCGCCTTTACCTTAGTATTAATGGCAGTAACCGGTGCGATGGGCATTTATGCTACTTCTGTAATGTCTCAGAAAATTTTAGAGGCTTCCCACGAAAAATTAAAATCAGACTTGGCTCTGGGCAAAGAAATTCTCAACCAGACTTACCCTGGTGACTGGCATGTTACTGATGGAAAACTATGTAAAGGAAACTTCTTAATTGAGGGAAACTACCAGCTAATTGATCTAATCGGACAAAGAACTGGAGATAAAGTTACTATTTTCCGGAATGACACCCGAGTAGCTACCAACGTAATGAAGAATAATGAGCGCCAGGTCGGTACACAGGCTTCCACTCAGGTCGTGCAAGCAGTCTTAAAGGAAGGACGCACTTATATAGGACGCGCTGAGGTCGTTGGTACCTGGAATGAAAGTGCTTATGAACCGATAAAAGATGCTGCTGGTAATATTATCGGTATTTGGTTTGTTGGTGTTCCCTCCGCCACTTATGATACGATGGTAGACCATTTTCGTTGGAGTATGATTGGTTACTCTGCCTTTGGTATAATAATTGGATTTCTGGCCGCCTTTTTAATTGCTTACACAGTACATGCTCCGCTCAATAGAATAACTACTTGTATAGAACAGGCCAGTGACGGTGATCTATCTACATTGATACCCCATAAGGCTGATGATGAATTAGGTATTCTGGCCAAACGTATAAATAAAATGATGGCTAAAATGTCTGAGTTAATTGGCAAAACCCAGAATCTAATAGTTACTATTGGCCAATCTAATGCTAATCTCTTGAGCAATTCCAATAATTGCAATATGTTAATGCAGGATATGACCGTTTGCTCTCAGGCCATGAGCAAAAATGCCGGTAATCAGGCCGAGCTCACCGACCAGTCCCGACAGGCTATTAATGAAATGTCGGCAGCAGTTCAGCAGTTGGCTCAGAATGCCCAGGAGGTTACTGCCTCCGCCTTAACAGCCACGCTTAAAGCCGAGGATGGACAGAAACAGGTTGGTAAAGCCATCCAGCAAATAGAAATCATCAGTCACACAGTTAATAACTCAGCCGCCATTGTTGAAGGTCTGGGCGATAAATCTCAAGAAGTAGGCCAAATCGTTGATCTTATTACCAGTATAGCTGACCAAACCAATTTACTGGCCTTGAATGCCGCTATTGAGGCAGCCCGAGCCGGCGAACAGGGGCGTGGTTTTGCTGTAGTAGCCGAGGAAGTTCGCAAACTGGCGGAAGAATCAGGCGAAGCTGCCAAGCGGATTGCCTTCCTGATTAATGAAGTGCAAATTGAAGCCAATCGGGCAGTAACGGCCATGCATGACGGAACCAGAGAGGTAAGCAATGGCACTCAGATCGTAGCCAGTGCCGGCACTGCTTTTCAGCAGATTATTCAGTCATTTGGCACTGTTAACCAACAGATTCAAGAAATGTCCGCGGCCAGTGAAGAGATGGCAGCCAGTGCTGAAAGTGCATTACAATCTATAGAGCAAACTCATGTCAGTGCTGAGCAAAGTGCCGCTGATGCTAAGACTGTGAATACCGTAGCTGCTGAACAAATGGCCGGACTACAAGAAGTAGCTGCTTCAGTTGATCATATGACGCAAATAATTCAGGAATTAAAGACTGCCATCGCCTATTTCACAGTTTAACAATTACATTTAAACAACCAACCTGTGCAACAGTAAAATTTTTTGCACAGGTATTTTTATGCCTCAAAATCTATCAAGCTAAAACTTAATTCTATCACTATAGCTTTCCACTCTTTTCTCTCATTAAAATCGATATCACAGATTTTTTGAGTTCAAGCTAAATATACCCCTTCTGTCCCTTAATCCTTATTTATTCAATAGTCTATCCAAATATCCCTTATCTTTGCAAATATTTTGACAAATTCCTACTTCATAAGGTAAATATTGCTACGTTATTAAATTATTTGATATAATAAATATTGGCGTAAGATTCTTGTCTCACTTCAATACATTTACGTCCAATAGATCTTCCCTATTGAAAACACATTAAGTCACAGGTGTATTCTAATCGAAGAGAGGAGACTGGTGTATTTGAATCTGTTGTATAAATATGAGACTTTCGCCCGCAGAATTAACGTAAAATACCGCTTGATAGTCACCTTCACCTTAGTATTGATGGCAGTAACCGGATTAATGGGAATTTATGCCACTTCAGTAATGTCCCAGAAAATATTAGAGGCCTCACACGAGAAATTAAAATCGGACCTGGCTCTTGGCAAAGAGATCATAAACCAGACTTACCCAGGGGATTGGCATGTAACTGATGGCAAACTCTATAAAGGAAGGTTTTTAGTTGAGGATAGCTACCAACTAATCGATCTTATCGGACAAAGAACCGGGGATAAAGTTACTATTTTTCGGGATGACACCCGAGTAGCTACCAACGTAATGAAAAATAATGAGCGCCAAATCGGCACGCAGGCATCCGCCCAAGTCAAGCAAGCAGTACTTAAGGAAGGACGTACTTATATAGGACGTGCTGAGGTGGTTGGCACCTGGAATGAAAGTGCTTATGAGCCGATCAAAGATGCCGCGGGCAATATTATCGGCATCTGGTTTGTTGGTGTTCCCTCCGAAACTTATGATACGATGGTAGATCATTTTCGTTCGAGTATGATCTTCTATTCTATTTTTGGGATTATCATTGGTTTCTTGGCCGCCTTTCTAATTGCTTATACGGTACATGCTCCCCTGAGAAGAATAACAGGCGCTATAGAACGGGCCAGTGAAGGTGATCTAAGTGAATCGATCCCACATAAAGCTGATGATGAATTAGGTATTCTAGCCAGGCGTATAAATAAAATGATGCTTAAAATGTCCGAACTAATCGGCAAAACCCAGCATTTGATAGTCACTATTGGTCAATCTAATGCTAATCTTTTAAGCAATTCCAATAATTGTAGTGCATTAATGCAGGATATGACCGTACGCTCCCAGACTATGAGCAAAAACGCCGGCACTCAGTCTAACCTTACCGACCAGTCCCGACAGGCTATCAATGAAATGTCGGCAGCAGTTCAGCAGTTGGCTCAAAATGCCCAGGAGGTTACCTCCTCCGCCTTAACAGCCACGCTTAAAGCCGAGGACGGACAGAAGCAGGTTGGCAAAGCCATTCAGCAAATAGAAATTATTAGTAACACAGTTAATAATTCAGCCGCCATTGTTGAAGATCTGGGCAATAAATCCCAGGAAGTAGGCCAAATCGTTGATCTTATCACCAGTATAGCTAACCAAACCAATTTACTGGCCTTGAATGCCGCTATTGAGGCAGCCCGAGCCGGTGAGCAGGGGCGTGGTTTTGCTGTAGTAGCTGAAGAAGTCCGTAAGCTGGCGGAAGAATCAGGCGAGGCTGCCAAGCGGATTGCCTTCCTGATTAATGAAGTGCAAATTGAAGCCAACCGGGCCGTAACAGCCATGCATGACGGAACCAGAGAGGTAAGCCATGGCACTCAGATTGTAGCCAGTGCCGGCACTGCTTTTCAGCAGATTATTCAGTCATTTGGCACTGTTAACCAACAGATTCAAGAAATGTCCGCGGCTAGTGAAGAGATGGCAGCCAGTGCTGAGAGTGCATTACACTCTATAGAGCAAACCCATATCAGTGCTAAGCAGAGTGCCAATGATGCCCAGAATGTGAATGCTTTGGCAGTCCAACAAATGGCAGGATTGCAAGAAGTAGCTGCTTCAGTTGATCACATGACGGAAATAATTATGGAACTGAAAACCGCTATCGCCTATTTTAAGGTTTAATATTTCCAGGTAACTGCCTGTGCAAAAGTTTTATGCAACTTTGGTACAGGCAGTTTTTTATACTCTAAGCATATCAGGAATTTGTCCTAGTACGGGTTCTTTGACACACCTATTTAAAACTCGGTATAGAGCCTTGGCGACAGCGGTCACTCCTTGCCATCCTTGGCACCACGACACTAGTCCATCCTTGGACGTCGGCTGCCTGGTTTTTCTTACTTATCAACCTTAGTATTGACCTTCAGGTCAAATCTGTAGCACCCAAAGGGTGTTTCCTTAATTGCGACCACTGGGAGCATATGTAATGCCCGAAGGGTGTTTCCTTAATTGCGACCACTGGGAGCATATGTAATGCCCGAAGGGTGCAACCTATAAAGATGTTATACATTGTAATACTTTTTAAACTAATTTAAAGCACTTTACAAAAATTTGAAAATACTATCATTATAATTTTCATCGGATTATAATAGTAATTGTTATTTTTCCAAGTGAAAGGCAGAGGTAATTATAAATGAAAAACAAGCAGTTTGCTGTTATCGGAATTGGCCGGTTTGGGGAAAGCCTGGTTAAGGAATTAAGCCATATGGGTTATGAAGTATTGGCTATTGATGTCGATGAGGAAAAGGTTAATGATGCTGTCGACATTGCCACCCATGCTGTTCAGGCAGACGCCATGGATGAAGATACCCTTAAAGCCCTGGGGATTCGCAATTTCGATGTGGTTATAGTGGCGATCGGCAACAATGTCCAATCCAATATTCTCACCACCATTATCCTCAAAGAGTTAGGGGTTAAAAAGGTGGTTGCCAAGGCCCAGAATGCACTACACGGCAAGGTCCTGGAAAAAATTGGGGCAGATGTTGTCATTTATCCGGAACGGGATATGGCAATCAAATTAGCCCGTTCTCTGGTTTCACATAACTTCCTGGAACAAATCAATCTATCTCCTACTTACAGCATTATTGAATTGTTTGCGCCTAAAGCTTTTATTTCTAAAAGCCTGTCAGACATCGGTTTAAGAAAAAAGATGCGGGTTACCATACTGGCTATTCGGCGGGGAGATAATATTATCGTTGCTCCGGGACCTGATGAAACCATAACCCGGGGTGATATTCTGGTAGTTTTAGGGGGCAATGAGGACCTGGAAGAAATAAACAACCTGGACTAAACTCTATTATTTGAGGTTTTATAAAATGAATGATCATAAAATAACTGCTCCCCAGTTTTTAGCACTGAGTTTTTTTACAGTAATAACGGTAGGCGGCATTCTGCTGGCAATGCCCTGGGCATCTCACAGCCCCACCAGTTTTATTGATGCCCTTTTCACCTCAACCACCGCGGTATGTGTAACCGGTTTGGTAGTCGTGGATACTGGAACTCACTGGACCATATGGGGACAAATCATAATAATGTTGCTCATCCAAATTGGTGGTTTAGGCGTAATGGCCTTTGCAGGTTTTTTCGCACTCCTGCTGGGCCGAAAAATCAACCTCCGGGAACGCCTGGTAATGCAGCAGGCTATTAATATCTCAGCGGTTGGTGGCGTCGTAAGGGTATTTAGATATCTCCTGGGCTTTACCTTTGCAGTTGAAGCACTGGGAGCATTGATCCTGGCAATTCGTTGGATTCCCTTGATGGGCCTTAAAAAGTCCCTGTGGTTTGGCGTTTTCCACTCCATTTCGGCCTTTAATAATGCCGGTATTGATCTTTTTGGTAATTTTAAAAGCCTAATGGATTTTAATTCTGATATAACTGTCAATCTGGTAATAAGTACTTTAATAATCATTGGCGGACTAGGTTTCTATGTGAGTTATGAGCTATATAATTATCGCAAGCTAAAATCATTGTCTCTGCATAGCAAGGTAGTAATATTTACAACCGCAACTTTGATTATAGTAGGTACTATACTGCTCTTCTTCGGGGAATATAACCATGCTCTTAAGGACCTGCCGTTGGGGACCAAGCTCCTGGCGGCTTATTTCCAGAGTGTAAGCCCCCGTACAGCAGGCTTTAATACCATTGATCTAAATTCCCTGTTAGTCTCCAGCCAGCTCGTCCTTATAGTCTTAATGTTTATTGGTGCCTCACCCGGATCTACTGGAGGCGGTATTAAGACTTCTACCCTGGCTTTGCTATGGGCTGCTGTACACAGTCAATTAAGAGGCAAAAAGGACACCGAAATTTTCAAGCGGCGGATTGAAAGTACCGATGTATTCCAGGCCTTAACTGTGTTTTTGTTGTCAGCCTGTACGCTGATCTTGATGACTTACCTGGTATCCCTAACACATCGAGGCGATTTGCTAAAGATTGTCTTCGAGGTTGCTTCGGCTTTAGGTACTGTTGGTCTCTCACTGGGTATAACCACCCAGTTAACTGATATTGGTAAAGTCTTAATCATCCTTACTATGTTCCTGGGCCGGGTTGGCCCTCTAACCCTGGGCTTCGCCTTGGCTTACCGGGAAAAACAGCCGGAAATACGCTATGCCAAAGGTAAAATAATGATTGGTTAAAGGGGGAGTAGAAACCATGCAGCAATACGAGTACAAATGCGTATTGATTCAGGCGGAGGTGAATCTACCACCCGTATCATGAACCAGTACGGACTTGAGGGTTGGGATTTAGTATCAACCTGGTGGGCCTGGCATTATTTTAAGCGTCCATTGAATTAAATATTGTTAAATGAAAAGGAATCCTTCCAAGGGTTCCTTTTTTATTTTCACCATAATTTAAGCATAATAATTTTTATTTTTGCTCAAGCTAAAAGAGAATTAACCTACTTTAATTTTAGAAAGGAGTACGCATAGTGACTGTAAACCAACTTGAACTACAGAACCTAAGGCATTTGATTGGGAGCCATGCCACCGCTGAAAAGAAACTCCGTTTCTATGCTCAGCAATGCCAGGACGCTCAAGTAAAACAAATGTTTGAGCAAGCTGCCCAGTCAGCTGTTGATACCCGTAATAAGCTGATGTCATTTTTAGTATAAGGAGTTGAATGATTTAAGATGCCACAAA
>CAZEDT010000024.1:0-54084 GCA_964510795.1 uncultured Syntrophomonas sp. | reverse complement strand
ACTTCTTCATAGTGGTCAACTTCCATCCGGAACTTACCCCGTCCCTGAGTTATTGATTTAAGATCAATGGTGTATCTGGCCATTTCACCCAGAGGTACCTGGGCCTTAACCAGCTGCTTTTTACCAACCGGTTCCATACCCATGACTCGTCCGCGTTTACTGTTTAAATCACCGATTATGTCTCCTAGATATGTTTCCGGAATCTCAATCTCAACATTAACAATGGGCTCCAAAAGAACCGGTTTAGCTGTCTCTACACCTTTTTTAAAGGCTAATTTGGCCGCCATCTTGAAAGCCATTTCTGAGGAATCGACTGAGTGATAAGAACCATCATAGAGGGTTGCTTTAATATTGGTAACCGGATAGCCGGCTAGTACG
Source organism: uncultured Syntrophomonas sp. (assembly GCA_964510795.1). Classification (GTDB taxonomy): domain Bacteria; phylum Bacillota; class Syntrophomonadia; order Syntrophomonadales; family Syntrophomonadaceae; genus Syntrophomonas_B. The sequence continues at coordinate 53,706 of CAZEDT010000024.1, read as the reverse complement.
CCTTCATCCAAAGCCTCCAGTAAGCCTTTTTCTACCGCTGGGAAGAAGTTTCTAGGAACCGATCCACCGAAGACATTATCTTCAAAGGTAAAATTACCTTCGTCATTGGGTTCAAACTTAATCCAGACATGACCGTATTGACCATGACCTCCACTCTGTTTCTTATGTTTGCCTTCGACCTCAACTGTAGCCCGGATAGTTTCACGATAAGGAATTCTCATTTCCTTACTGATTACATCAACACCAAATTTACGAGCCAGTTTATCAATAACAATGTCCATATGGGTATCGCCCATGGTTTTCAGAATGGTTTGGTGGGTTTCAGTATCTTTATTGACCTTGATAGTGGGGTCCTCTTCCAAGAGTCTCTGTAAAGCTCCGCTGAGCTTGTCTTCATCACCCTTACTCTTAGGCTCAATGGCCATACTAAGCGTGGGCTCGGGGAAATTAATGGGGTCCATGACAGCAGCATTACCCTTGGTAGTTAAGGTATCGGAGGTGGCTGTAACTGTGAGCTTCGCAACCGCTGCAATATCACCGGCATTTAGTTCCGGAACTGCTGACTGTTCTTTTCCGGTCATAACCAGAAGCTGGGTGATTTTTTCCTCTTTTTCTTTAGTGGAATTGTAGATCACGCTATCAGCTTTTAATTTACCGGTAAATACCCTGAACATTGTTAAGCGACCAATGTATGGGTCAGCAATAGTTTTAAACACCTGTGCACAGAAAGCTTCCTTCTGAATATCCTTACCCTTTACCAATTGGTTATACTCCGGTGAGGGTGAACAATCCACCATAAAGTCCATCAATAGACTAATACCCATACTGTTGAGGGCTGATCCGCAGAATACGAATACGGCTGAACCAGCAGCGGCAGCAGCTTTGACTCCAGCTATAATTTCGTCATCGGTGAGTTCCTCTCCATCCAAGTATTTACTTAATAACTCATCATTCGCCTCAGCTGCTGCTTCAATTAGCTCCAGCTTGTACATTTCAACATCATCCATCATGTCGGCAGGAATTTCTTGTTCGTTCATCTTGCCGCCAGCCTCAAATATGTAGGCTTTCATTTTAATCAGATCAACCACACCCTTGAAGCTTTCCGCGGCTCCAATAGGCAGTTGCAGGGGAACAATGGTATCCGCAAAGGTACTTTTCATTGCGGTCAGGACTTTGTAAAAATCGGCATTTTCCCGTTCCATCTTATTAATAAAAGCAATCTTTGGTACCTCAGGATAATCATCCCAGACTATTTGCGTCTGCACCTCAACTCCGGCAGTAGCGGAGAACATCAATAACATGCTGTCCACTACTTGTAAAGCTCCAGTCACTTCAAAATAGAAATCGGCGTATCCTGGCGTATCCAGTATATTAATTTTACACTCCCTGTATTCGCATGGAACCAGCGCAGTGCTGATGGTAATTTTCTTTTTAATCTCTTCAGGTAAAAAGTCAGATACCGTATTGCCGTCGTCTACTTTTCCCATCCTTTTTAAAACACCGGTTGAATAAACCATCGCCTCGGCCAGTGAAGTTTTCCCAGTACCCCCATGTCCTACGAATGCAATATTACGAATTCCACTAGTAGGGTATACCTTCATCCCATAACCTCCTCAATATATTTCTACAACTGTTAAAAATGGTACTATACTTTTGTGCAACTAGCAAAACATTTTTCCATCTATTAATACATCCGACCCCAGAAGGGCAGCATCGTAAACGTATTCATTCTAATCATTTAACAGATTTTCCAGAATAGCAGGCGACATATTGCGGTATTCACTTATAAGCTGGTAATCAGTCAAATCCAGGTGAATAGGGGTAACACTGATAAAATTATGCTCAACAGCGTAAACATCACTCTCCGGGTCCTGCTCTTCCTGCAGCACTCCCCCGCCCAGCCAATAATAAGTATTGCCGCGGGGATCTTGTCTTTCTTCAAACAGGTTATCATAGTTCCTAAGCCCCAGTTTAGTAAACCGTATTCCTTGAATATCAGCCTGGGGTATGGCCGGTATGTTTATGTTGATCAGGGTGCTTTTATCGATACCCTGGTTCATTACCATACCTACTACCCGCCGGGTAAATTGGGCTGCAAATTCAAAATCAAAATTATCACGACTGTTTAGCGAAACCGCCAGAGATGGACACCCCATAATGACTCCTTCGGCAGCGGCAGAAACGGTACCGGAATACAGCACATCGGTTCCCAGATTAGATCCATGATTAATGCCGGAAACCACCAGATCAATCTTTTCATCTATCAATCGGGCAATAGCCATCTTCACGCAGTCTACCGGAGTACCCCCTACGATCCATCCCTGGCGTACACCGGGCAGATTAGTTTTAACTACCTTAATGGGCTCAAATACTGTTATAGAATGACCCGTACCACTACGTTCCCGGTCTGGTGCTGCCAGATAAAGCTCAGCCACCGAGCTCAATTCTTTAATTAGGGCATGAATACCTTGGGCATTGATACCATCATCATTGGTAAGCAGTATTCTCATCCAAATGTAACCCCCCGGTCCATAAGTTTAATTTCTTTGATCGGCCAGTAAATAACAAACGCCTTACCTTTTATACGGTCACGAGTCAACCAGGCATTCCACATATGGCTATCAAAACTATGATTTCGATTGTCGCCCAGAACCAGCAAGCAACCTTCAGGCACCACTACCGGTCCATATTCATAATTAACGGGTTCAGCTAAATATGGTTCTATCAGCGGACGGTTATTTACATAGACTTTTTGATCCTTCATTTCCACCGTATCACCAGGCAAGCCAATGACCCTTTTTATATAGTCATCCTTGGAATTGAGTACATCGGGTGGATGAAATACAATTACATCCCCGCGCTTAGGTTCTTTAAAATAATATATAAATTTGTTTACCATAACCCGATCCTGAAGCTGCAGGGTCGGCAACATAGAACCGGAAGGAATAATTCGTCCCTCAATTACAAAGGTACGCAGTATCATAGCCAGCACAAAGGCAATTACTATGATGCTGACCGTTTCTTTCAAAAAATCCTTGATTTCTTTACTCATAAGTCCACCCCAATATTATTTTATCATTTCGTTAAATTATTTGTGTTCAGGACATAGTTAGATGTACTGTTATTGACTGAATTTCGTCTTAGAATTCGTAAATATTAATGGTCATTTGCTCATGCTCTTTATCTTTAGTTAAACCAAACATGATTTTTTTATCTTTCAGGTTCTTATTTAGAAAATCAATAACATATACCAATTCATCATTGCTACTGAAGCTTTTAAAGGCAATAAGCTCCAACTTCCCCTGATTTTTGCCCTCTTCCTCCAACATAAAATGCTCCTTTCATATCTTTCCGTTTTTATAGTTTTAGCTATGCTGTTTACAAGTTTGAATAATCCACGCATCTCTTTAATTTTCCTGTGGAATTCCCCTGACCTTACACCGTGCTTCATAAATCTGCTCTAACTCCATTTTGTACCTCAGTATTACTTTGTCAGCAAAAGCAAATATATCACTAATACCCAGTTCCTTCAACCCGCTTGTCTTAACTGGAGTTCCGATAGTTTCTATATTCAAGCCCACATGAATAAGAGTAGAAACCAGAGAAATGGTAGCTATTGATACCGACAGCTTACCTCGATTAACATAAAGGTCATCACCCATGCGCTGGACTGGTATTTCATACTGCTCCAGCTCCTCCTTGATTGCAACCATAAACAATCGCTGACGGTAAACCGCTAATTCCAGGTCGGTATTAAAATGTTCAATCATAAAATTGAGCATAAGGGGTGAGTATATGTCCTCTTGCACATTAACATCAACCAGATCTACCATCTTATTTAAACCCACATTAACTTCTCCTGGAAATGCTACCACTGCATCACCTAAAAGTCCAAAATTTTTATATATCCAATGGGCTTGGAGTTGATCCCCGTTATAAGTAGTAGGTTCCTTATATACTAAGGTTTTAATCATAAACTATCCTCGCTTTCATTTGTGTTGGAGATAAACAAACCATATAAGATAAATATTAACATGTATTAGCAGTTATAAAAATCCCTGCAGCAATAAAAGCTAACATTTGCTTCTGCCCCCAGTACCAATCAAACAAATAACATCTTAACTTTTAAATATCCGGGCAATTATCCAATCCTCAAAACATGGTTTTATTAGAAGAATATCCTTCTTCTTCGTACATCATTGCATAGATGCCTGCTACGTTGCAAATTCGCATTACTGCAAGCACCTAGATTTGTATAGCTACACAATATATTGCATGAATGCATGCTTTTCAAATTGTATGGTTTTCCACTGCCTATATTCTCTATCGCACCCGGCTTGTAAACAATTAAGCTCACACCTCTCTATAGCCTAAATTTCCCCATTTTCCTATATGTTAAAACCCGCAATGCTATATATTTTCTTCTATATTATCTGCTGCTAACAATCGCGTATTGGCTGGCATATAATTTGCAACTTGGTTACGTAGAGCCTGGCAAAAGCTAGCTCCCTGGTTACTCAGGCTGAGAAGGTGCCAGGACAAGTGAAGGCACTGGGCTGCTAGCTTCCATATTCAAAGTATTGCAAAAAAACGTGAAGAATACGTGAAGAATTGAGGAGGTAAGCTTATGGATATTTCATCAAGGTATTCAGAAGAATATATGAGCAAACTTTGTAGTGCTGATGAGGCAGCTAAAATTGTCAAATCTGGCGATTGGGTGGAATATGGAGAATTCGTTATGCAGGCCAAGGACTGTGATGCAGCGCTGGCTAGACGTAAAGACGAATTGGAAGACGTAAAAGTCAGGGCTGTGTGTATAACCATGGTGCCAGAAATAATTAAGGCGGATACCAGCCGCAAACACTTTATTTTTAACGACTGGCATTTTTCCGGTTTTTCCCGTGCTATTCACGGTAATAATCTGTGTAACTATGTGCCCATCACCTACCATGAAGGGCCAGATATGGTTGATCGCTATGTTGATTGTGATGTGGCCTTTATTCTGACTGCTCCCATGGATAAAAACGGCTTCTTTAACCTGGGAACCTCCAACTCCATCACTGCTTACATGGCACAAAAGGCTAAGAAAGTTGTAGTGGAGGTCAACCATTCGGTACCTGTATGTTTGGGAGGAAGTCGGGAATCAATCCACATCTCCGATGTAGATTATATAGTTGAAAGTGCAGCTAACCCCCCGCTGCTGAATCTGCCAGAAGCTCCGATTAATGATGTTGACCGCAAGGTTGCTTCCATAATTATGAACGAGATGGAAGATGGGGCCTGCATCCAATTGGGTATTGGTGCTATGCCCAATGCAGTAGGAGCTATGATTGCTCAATCTGATTTGAAGGATCTAGGAGTGCATACGGAAATGCTGGTGGATTCATATGTTGATATGTATCAAGCTGGACGTATTACCGGCAAGCGTAAAACAATTGATGTAGGTAAGATGGTTTACACTTTTGCTATGGGCAGCAGCAAGCTTTACAATTTCCTGGATAACAACCCCGCTTGTGCCAGTTACCCGGTGAATTACACCAATGATCCCTATATTATAGCCCGCAATGATAAGGTCTTTGCGATTAACAACGCCATTGAAATTGACCTTTTCAGTCAGGTAGCTTCAGAATCAACTGGTATAAGACAAATATCTGGAACCGGAGGTCAACTAGATTTCATCCATGCTTCATTTAAGTCCAAGGGTGGCAAGGGCTTTATCTGTATGAGCTCTACCAAAACCAAAGCCGATGGCAGCGTGGCTTCCAGAATTAAACCCACCCTATCCCCCGGTACGATAGTTACTGTGCCCCGTTCTATCGTTTACTACGTGGTTACCGAATACGGAATCGCCTGCTTAAAGGCGAAGTCCACCTGGCAAAGGGCTGAAGCCTTAATAAATATAGCTCATCCAGATTTTCGCGATGAGCTAATCAAAGAAGCCGAGTCCATGAAGATATGGGTTAAGAGCAATAAACTGGCCGCAACTCACTAAGCCCTATATATACCCCCTGGAAAAATATTATTCTTCCAGGGGGTACTGCTGTATCATAAATTTATGCTGTGACTTCAACTGAAAGCAGCTAGTCACGGCGGGTTTATAAGCATTACTATAGGGTTCCGCTCAGATCACGCTCCGTAAATTTCAGCCCATATTTGCGGGCCTTGCGAGAAATGGTAGATGGGTCGACCTCCAGGATTTCAGCCGCTTTGTGGCAGGAGTTGGCTACTTTAAAGGTTTTTTCCAATAATAAAGATTCTACCGTTTCTATGGCTGCCTTCATAGGTAGAATATGGTTAACTATGATAGCTTTTTCATTATTATCCCGACTGTCATGGTCCATAAGTATGCTGGTTGGTAAGTTCTTCAGACTAATCAAATCAGGTCCGGTAGTTACCACCAGCCTTTCTACCAGATTTTCTAACTGTCGAATATTACCGGGCCAATCATATTTGATCAGGCTCTCTATTATATCCATTTCCAAGCCTTTATTCAGCTTATAGCGCCGGTTGTATTTATTTAAAAAGTGATGCGCTAAGAGCGGAATATCTTCCCGTCTTTCCCTTAAGGAAGGCACCTGAATAGGAATTACATTTAATCGATAAAACAAATCTTCCCGGAATTGACCTTTCCTAATCATGTCCTCCAGATCCTGGTTGGTCACCGCAACGATTCTCACATCAACATGAATTGGCCGAGTGCCTCCAATGCGAATAATCTCCCTCTCCTGTATAGCTCGCAGCAGTTTAACCTGTAGATGTATAGGCACATCACCAATCTCATCCAATAAGAGGGTACCTTCATGGGCTAATTCAAAAATGCCTGGCTTACCACCTTTGCGAGCACCGGTAAAGGCCCCGGATTCATAACCGAAGAGCTCAGATTCCAATAAATTCTCAGGTATGGCGGCGCAGTTAAGTTTTATATAAGGACCAGTCTTACGGCTGCTATTATGGTGAATTATCTCAGCTATTAACTCTTTGCCCACTCCTGATTCACCAGTAATAAGAACAGTTGAATCCACTTCAGCTACTTTTATTGCCTGATAGACCAACTTTTCCATTTGCTGATTTTTAAAGATCAGATTACCTGAAAGCTTTACTTTCATCTGATTCATTTGAAATTCAAAATGGTTCTTCAACTCTTCTAATTGTTCAATCCTTTGTTTCAGCAGATTAAGTTCACTAATATCACGCACATTAGTAACGATTCTACGGATGTTGGCATTTTCATCAAATACCGGGGTAGCACTTACCAGCAGTAATTTGCCGGTTATCGTGGTCAGACTGGTAGTAACCGGTATTTTATTCTCCAGCACCATCAAGCTGGCCGAGCGAGATAAAATACCGGTATCAACCAATTCATTCATACTTCTGTTCAATAATTCATCTTCACCTAAATCGGTTATGCGTTTAATTGCCTTATTTATGCGTATAGTCATCCCATCACCATCAGTTATGTATAGACCGTCAAAGGATGAATCAATTATGGCGTCCATTTCAGCATTCAGTTCTTTTACATATTCCAGTTCACGGGAAACTTTTTCGAGCTCTGAGACATCGTATAGTACGGCCACTGCCCCGATTATCTCCCCATTTTTTATAACCGGAGCCCGATTGGTGATGGTTGCCATCTGGCCGATCCTTAAGCGAATACCATATTCACTCTCGCCAGTCTTAACGATTTTAAACAAATCACTTTCCGGGATAATATCATTAATAAACCTGCCCAGCACATCTTTGCTGTTAAGATTGCTCATCTTCTCGGCAGATTGATTCCACATTACAATGCTGCCCTGTTTATCAATCGCAATAATCGGATTATAGGTAGAATTGATTACCGTTTCCATCTGACCGGAAATGGTGTCAATAATCTGGTTGAGGGCGACCATTATATCAGATTTGGTAATTATGCCAACCAATTCTCCGTTCTCAAGCACCGGGTAACGGCCCGTATACATAATGTCGATGTTCCTTATATCAGTGTCCGGCGAAGTAGTAATTACGTTTTTTGACATAAGGTCGCTAACTGCTGTTTGCGGGTTAATTTGTTCGGCAATAGAACGAATCAGATGGGTTTTGGTAATAAGTCCGACCAATTTTCCATTTTCAAAAACCGGGGCACCATCAATTTTTTTCTCTAAAAACAAGACGGCTGCTTCCCAAACCGAGCTATCTGGTTTAAGAGTGCAGAGTTCTCGGCTCATAAAATTTTTTACTTGCACCGGTTCTCCCCCTTCCCCATATCTTCACCACAGTACCTCTATGATGTAATATAACCATAATATGTAAATGGGCGGTGTATCCTAAAATATAAAGCCGTAAAATAGAGGATTTGTTAAAATTACTTCGAAATAATTTATTGAGGTGATATAGATTGAACCGCTTGAATCCATTTTTTGAACGAAGCTACACCTGTCCAATTTGCATGATGAAATTCAACTCCTTGGCTATACGCAGTTCAGCTGTCTATGTAGAAAAACGTGAAACTGACTTTCACAGCATTTACCGGGGAATTAATCCCCTCCATTATTCCATTATAGTTTGTCCGGTATGTAAATATGCTGCTTCAAATAATTTGTTTTCCCAGGAACTGCCTGTCGCTACAGTTAATCAGCTCAGTCTGGCCTTAGCACAGTTCTCATCTGGCACAAATGATTTCACCAGGGAAAGAGATTTGAATACCAGTTTAGAGAGTTTTAAAATGGCCATACGCAGTGCTCAACTTAAAAAGTCCAGTCCTGGTGAATTAGCCGGTCTGCTGCTGGCAGCGGGCTGGATATGCAGAGAAGCTGAAATGGCAGAACAAGAAAATTATTACCTGGACGAAGCATTAAGGTATTATCAGCTAGCTTTTGAAAAGTCCTCTTCTCATATCGGCAATTTAACTGATGTCCAGGTAGCCTATCTAATCGGGGAATTGAATTTACGACGTGGCAACTATGGTGAAGCCATAAGCTGGTTTAATAAAACCATAACTCATCGCAACATTAAGACGAATCCGGCAGTTGAAAAGCAAGCGCGTGATCAGTGGCAAATAGCACGCGAGTTTTCCAAGGAACAGAAAACAAACGTTAGCCTTGCTGATCAGGGGCAAGCCCAGACAGTAAAGGCTGCGACAGCTGCATCCAGTCCAGTACCAAGGCCTGCCCAGACTAACCGTTCCCGAACTACCATGCAGATGATGAGCAATCTGTACCGCGATCAAATTGATTGGCTTAACCAGATTGTTAACCGCGGCTACGACGGCAGTAAAAGCCTGGTCACCAAAGAACAGGTTTTAAGGTCACTGCTGGATGCCTGCAAAGAATACCTGGACGGCCAAATTCCAACCAATTTTTCCAACGAGGCCGAACTGAAAACGCGTTGGCTGGAGCTACTAAACAAAGAAAATAGCTAGATCACTAGCCACGTTTAATAAATTTGATAGTCGAGCGCAAACAGGAAGATGGTTGTTTGAACCAACCATCTTCCTGTTTGCGCTCGACTATGTATATCATCATCTATAACAAATTACATGTCTAATCAAGTTACAACTTAGATAATTAATAAATTTTATGGAATATATGTGAAATTATTAAGCCTTTAATTGCGTATTAGTACAGACTGTTAATTTATGTTATATACCATACAACTCCGCCAGGCACCAGGATTAACGTATTAAGCTGTTTTTATTGTTATTTCTATTTTAAGGAGATGAAACGAATGCAAAACCAAACTACCATTCTTAACGGGAAAAGATTATTCCTCATATTATTGATTGTAATAGGCCTTAGTCTGGGGTTCTCAGGTTTACGGCCTCCACTGCTGGCGGCGGATGATTCTAAAATTACCAGTATAAGCGTTAACGGGATTCCTAATTATAGCCCTAACGGTGCCCAAATCACCAATGGTACACGCAAAAATATGGACTTTAGCTTCGGGGCAGGCTTGAGCATTACCGGCACGGGCACCTACCAGATCACCATGTCCGTTCTCGATAATCAGTCTAACCCCATTACTTCAATAACTAATGCCGTTCAAAACAATAGCAGTATATCTTTTGCTACCCTGAATTTGAATCAGTCTACAAACTACTCCATTACTTATACGCTGACTGCAATTAATGACCAAAAACAGAGCCAGGTAGTAAATGAAGTTAAATTCAGTCTTTATACCGGTATCCTGGATCAAACCGCCCCCCAGGCGGTTACCTCGTTTTCCTCACCGGTTCCGGTAAGCGGTAACATCGTTTTGAAATTCAGCGAGCAACTGGACCCCAATAGCATAAGCAACCATGTAATCTTAAGTAATGCCAATAATAGCACCATAGCTTGTAGTGTCACACCTGAAGAAGACAAAACTGTCCTGACCATCGCCCCTCAAAACAGCTTGGAGTATAATACCAAATATACTATCAGCTTGATTGGTTTAACAGATCTGGCAGGCAACAGCATGTCTGGCAGTCTAGCTTTTACCACGGAACGCGACCTGGTTGCTCCCCTGACCATTGTCTCCTCCAACCCGGTCCCTAATGCTCAAAATGTTTCCGTAAGCGGACCATTTACCCTTAGCTTTAATCGCGAACTGGATAAAGACACTGTGAATTCATCGACTGTATATTTGACTAATGCCAGTGGTGTACCAGTTGAAGTATCTGTGGTCTGCACCAAGGTTAATGAGGCGGGAATCATAACCATTACCCCCACCAGAACGCTGCTTTATTCCACCACATATTCGATTAATATTGTCAGCAATGCTGTAAAGGACAATAGTGGCCGAGTTATGGGGAGTAATAGGATAGTATTTACTACCCAGTCAAATCCCCAGCCTCCATCAATAATCAACCAGTATCCGGCCCTGGCCGCCACCTCTGTAGGCACTGCCAGCACAGTTAGTTTTCAATTCAATCAGGACATGAATGATGCCACCATATCCAATACCAGTGTCTATCTGCTAAAAAATGGGACCGGGTATGTTCCCGCCGCGGTTAGCTACAACCCAGCTAACCGACTGGTGACGATTACTCCCTCTGCACGTCTGGAAGGTGGTGTCATTTACTATGTCGCTATAAGCCCGACCGTAAAATCGGTTAATGGGTTGAGTGTGACTGCCCCAAATTGGTATTTCACCATCACAGCAGCTCTGAGCAGCAGTACGATCATAGAGTACGATCCGATAGCAAATGCTACCAGCATCCCGGTAGACAAAGTGATCAAATTCCGCTTTAATCTGCCCATGTACTCAGCCAGTATTAATAATTCCTCAATATATTTAAGCCGGGCTGGAACTATAATACCGGCCACCGTAAGCTATGATCCCTCTTATTATCGGGTAAGCATTACCCCCAGCAGTTCTCTAAACTACTATACCGAATATCTGGTTAATGTAAGCAATGCAGTGAAGGATTCCAGCTTGAACAGTGTCACCGCCAGCTCATGGAAGTTTACCACCGGTAATTCTTACTCTACCGGCATTAGTGAGCGGGACCCTTATGCCAATGCAACTGGGGTGGCTGTCGATAAAGTGATAACCTTCCGCTTTGACAATTACATGGTCGCCTCCACCATTAACAGCAGCAATATCTACCTCACCCGAGGTGGATCAACAGTTTACTCCCAGGTAACGTATGACGCTTCGACTCGTCGGGTAAGCATTACCCCTAATAGCAATCTGCTGCCCAATACTGAATACACGGTGAATTTAAGCAACAGCATCCGCGATGACTACAGTGGCAGCTATATCTCTGCTGCCAGCTGGAATTTTACCACCTCCAGCGCTTACAGTTCCGGCGTCAGTGAACGGGATCCTTATTCCAATGCCAGTGGAGTGGCAGTCGACAAAGTTATAACCTTCCGCTTTGATAACAATATGAACTCCTCCAGTATAAACAGCAGCAATATCTACCTCACCCGAGGCGGATCAACGGTCTATTCCCGGGTTGCTTATGACTCGTCTACCCGACGGGTAACCATCACCCCGGACAGCAACCTGCTGCCCAATACTGAATACACGGTGAATTTAAACAGCAGCATCCGCGATTATAATGGTAATTATATTACTGCTGCCAGTTGGAAATTTACCACCAGTTCATATAGCGTGGGCATTAGTGAACGGGACCCTTATGCCAACGCTACAGGAATTTCACTGGACAAGGTAATTAAGTTCCGCTTTGACAATAATATGAATTCATCTACTATCAACAGCAGCAATATCTACCTAACCAAAGGAGGAGCAACTGTTTACGCCCGCGTATCATACGACTCTTCTACCCGCTGGGTGACTATTACCCCGGATAACAACCTACTGGCTGGTACGGAGTATACAGTCAACTTAAACAGCAGTATTCGCGACTATAATGGGAATTATGTTAGTTCCAGCAGTTGGAAGTTTACAACTAAGTCAACACCAGTAAATATCCTGAAGATAGTAGCCCAGGAACCGTCGCAGTTTGCCGCAGATGTTTCACTAAACCCTATTATAAAAATTACCTTTAGTGCTGATTTAGACCCGGCCAGTATTACCAGCAGTAATTTTTCAATTATTAGCAACGACGGCACGACCATACCTGCTAACCTTAACTATGATTTATCACTGTACCGGGTAAGCTTGACTCCCACCCAAACCCTGGCCCCTAACACAAACTATACCGTTTTCATTGGTAACGGTGTTCGGGACAGTTCCGGAAATACTATGACCGCCTACAGTTGGTCTTTCCGTACTGCCGCAGTAAATACGCAGGCGGGAAAACCAGGTAAACCAGTGGTAACATTTAATGGCAAACCAGTTATTTTTAATGATGTAGCTCCTTATATCAAAAATGGCCGTACCCTTTTACCCTACCGTGCTCTGCTTGATTTACTGGGGGCGGAAACAGTTTGGAATCAGAAGCAGCAGAAGGTTACCGCCAGCTTGCAAGGAAATACCATAGAACTTACTATTGGCTCCAAGAAGGCTTATCGAAATGGTAAAGCAATAACTCTGGAGGTTGCCCCCGAAATCAAAAATAGCCGCACCATGATTCCATTACGCTTTGCGGCTGAGTCCCTGGGTATAAAAACCGACTGGCAAGCCTCTACCTATACCATTATTTTCAGCCGCTAATAATAAGAAAACTCGGCGTACGCCGAGCCTTTAGGCGACTGCGGATGCCTGAGTTTTCTTACCTATCAACCTTAATATTGACATTCAGGTCAAATCTGTAGTACCCGAAGGGTGTTTCCTTAATTGCGACCGCAGGGAGCATATGTAATACCCGAAGGGTGCAACATTCAGGAATGTTATATTTTCTGATACGGCAAAGAAAAAACGGGATGCTTACTTAAAAAATAAGCATCCCGTTTTTGGTTTTTAAGCTACTTTAATTCTTCGGTCTGGATAATAAACTGGACTCTGCCAGTAATGTTACGGTCTTTACCCATAAAAGTATCGTAATTGTTGACCTTTCTTTCCATGATAGCCTTTTGGCACTCACCGATATGCAAATCATCCAGTGATTTACTCAGTCCGGATTTAATAGGGGTAATGCCCTGCTCCCTTATTTGGCCGATTCCGCTATGCATTTTTTCTGCCGCCTGGCGTGAAGTTTCAGCCCCATCCGCCAGTTGAGTTAAAGCACCCTGGGCTGTTTGCAATGAACCACTGGCAGCAGACATAGGCGGCAGCGTTTGACCATTCATTTCTCCGCCTTGAACCATCGTGTTAAGCACCGATTTCTGTTTATCCAATCCGGCCAGCAATGGTTTAACCATCGCAGCAGCGGAGGGGCTATCGGCATAGGGCTGCAGTGCTTCAATTAGTTTGCTGTTAATCAGTAAGGCTCCCTGGGCTAATTGTTCTTCGGCTTTGCTAAGCAGAATCAATTTTCCGGTACCTTCTTTAACCTTGATTATCCCATCTGCCAGCTTGCTCTGTCCAGCAGCTAACTGCTGACTGCCTGCTTCTACCTGCTGCAGAGTTTCGTCCAGTTTACCTAAACCATCATTCAATTCATTTAGCTTACCTTCCATATCCAGGCTGGGAATCGGCGGCATTTTAGGTTGAACCACCATATTTATGGCTCCCAGTTCGAATTTATCTGCCTTCATTGTTAGGGTAGCCTCAGAATCAGGATAAGGGAACAGTACCCAGTTTACTTTCATGGTTTCTCCTACGGCAGTAACAATACCATCCGGAGCTTCAACATTACTGAAGTTCTCAATAGGCAAATCTACTGAAACCATGGTCATCAGTGGGGTATAGATTGCTTTCGAGCTGCTCAGCTCTTTTCCAGAGCTGTTATAGGCAATACTCTCCTGGCTTTTTAACTGGTTCTCAATACTAACCACAATTTTGACATCTCCGGATTTACCAATCAATTGTTCAGGTTTTATAGCTTTGCCATCTAGATAGTAACTAATTTTGCTGTTAACTGGCAGTGCCTTATCTGTCTGACCTGAGTAAAAGACATCTTTTTTATCCTGAGCAAGTTCGGAAAGTTTTATCCCATCACCTGCATTTTCGACCTTAAATGAACCGTTCAAGGCCTTGGGATTGCTTAATTTTACCGGATCGTTCAAACCTGCTGGTACCCCGGCATCAAAGTGGAACCAGCTAACTACGGTAGTATCTTGAACTGTTCCGTTAGAATCAAGCTTGGCATATACCGTTTCATTTTTACTGATATCTCCGACAGGTATTGCTGGTGATTCTTTAACTTTATTAACTTCGTCCTGACTGGCAGCTGCTACTTTATGTTTTGCTGAGGAAGAACTGATCGTTTTGGCCAGCATGGGTGTAGATATGGCCAAACCAAGAATCAAGACCATTGCTATGAGAATTGCAATTTTTTTATTAGATAGCTTTTTCAACTATTTCTCCTCCTTCGTTTTTGAGTCCCTTGTTCCAGCGTAGGGTGGTATATTCAATCAGGTCCTGACAAACTACCAGCAGAGGTGGTAGGAAGAACAATATAGCAAACATACTGATGACCGCTCCTCGGGCAATCATTATGCTCAAGGACCCTATCATCTCTACTTTGGATACCATACCTACACCTACCGTGGCGAAGGCCAAAGCCAGCGCGCTGGTTACAATAGACCCAGCGGTTCCCTGTACTGCATTGCGGATGGCATTAAACTTGTCATGGATCGCCAGTTCCTCTTTATAACGACTGACCATCAAGATGGCATAGTTTACACAGGACCCTAATTGTATAGCTCCAATCGTCATAACCGCAATGAACGATATGGGGTTATTAGTATAATATGGTATGCCTAAATTAACGAATATAGCAAACTCTATCACCAGCACCAGTATCACCGGCAGGGATATTGAGGCAAAGGTTAGAGCCAGAATAGCCAGAATAGCACCAATAGACCATTTATCTACTGCTTTTTGGTCAGTATCCGCTAGTTTAATCATATCATCAGTTAAGACCGACTCCCCGCTCAGGTAACTCTTAGTGAAATAATTTCCGGATTTCTGCTTTAATTCTTTTATCAAGTCGTGAGAATGGCTGTCCGCCGGCTGATATTTGGACTGAATTAAAGTGTAATCATATTCGCCATTACTAAAACTGTTCTTAATTTCATCGGGTACATATTTGTCTGGTATCGCTACATCTTTAACATCAGTAATAGATGTTACCCCAACTACCCCGGGTACCTTTTCCAATTGAGAACTTAATTCCTTCAGTTTCCATTCCTGATCAGATGGCGTAATTAGGTATAGCGTATCTGATGAGCCGAATCTTTGTTTAATATAGTCGGTACTTTTAATGGACTGTATATC
The DNA here is from genome assembly GCA_964510795.1 of uncultured Syntrophomonas sp. Classification (GTDB taxonomy): domain Bacteria; phylum Bacillota; class Syntrophomonadia; order Syntrophomonadales; family Syntrophomonadaceae; genus Syntrophomonas_B. The sequence goes on along the minus strand of CAZEDT010000024.1, from coordinate 37,959 downwards.
CCTCGGCAAAGCATTGGAAAGGTTATAAAAAACCGGTACGTTTTCTTTGCCATAATAAGCCGGGAAGAGTAACAAAACAAACAAACCGAACAGCACCCAGTAACGTTTGGAAACCAAACGTGCAGTCCATTCAAACCTGGGTAAGAAAACGCGGTGCCGGAAACGGCTGATAAAATCATCACACAATAGGATCAGGGCAGGCAGTAATGTCAGTGATACGATAACCCCCAGGGCTACTCCCTTGGCCATAACAAAACCCATATCTTTACCTAATCCGATTTGCATAACTGCCAGAGAAAGGAATCCTGCCATGGCTGTTAAAGCACTGGCACCAATAGCCACAAATGTCTTGTGTATAGCCTCGGCCATAGCCTCTTCCTTATTACCGACTTTCTTTTTTTCCTCCAGGTAACGATGCATAAGGAAAATTGAAAAATCCATGGTTACACCCAACTGCAGAACTGCCGCAATGGCACTGGTAACATAGGATATTTTACCCAAAAACAGGTTGCTGCCCAGGTTATAGACTACAGCAGCACCGATGGAGGTCAGGAACAATAGCGGTACAATTGTCGACGAAAGCGTGAGTGATAAGATTAAAAATATCAATACTACTGCCAATATTAGATAGATCACTCTTTCGTGGTTTATTAATGTACGTAAATCAGCAATAACTGCTGAGGTTCCACCGAGATACATGTTCTGGTTGAGCAAATCTTTAATTTCTGCAATAGCCTGCACGGTGTGCTCATTGCCGGATCCTTGCTTAAATTGTATCTGCATTAGGGTAGCATCTTTATTGTAAAACTGATTGCGAACTTTCTCGGGAACAAATTCTCTGGGGATGGTGATATCAGCCCAGTTATCTATCCAGATAACCTTTTCTACACCATCGACTTTTTCAATATGCTTTTTAAGATCCTGAACCTGCCAATCCTGCTGGTCTTCAACCAGCAAAAAGGCATTACCTGCTACCCGAAAATCCTTTTCCAGTATATTCTGACCCTGTACTGAATTCAGGTTCTGAGGCAGATAGGTTAATAGATCATAGTTGATCTTGGTTGTAGCCATGCCATAAAGACCCGGTATAAGCAAAAGAGCACAGATAACAATTATTAATTTGAAATGCTCCACTACCCACCGGCTAAAAGACTTCATTTCCTACCACTCCTTGTACATAAATACTTGCTATTTTCTTTGACTAAGCTTCTAACCATAGTGCTTGTGCGGACAACAAACAATAGATAAGCTCATTAATTGCTGTCTTTTATTTTGATTCCCTTTTATTTTGAAGTTCAAAGTATTGCTGTAAAAAATTTTAATTTGTAGCATTGTCGAGTCAGCTATCCATCAAAATAACGATTGGAAAATAGCATGACCCTGCAAGGAATTCATGTCTGGTGGTAAGGTTTGCAGTAAATCGTAACTGATTTTGCTTTCGGTCATTCCAGTAAGAACGATAATCGCCATTAAGACACTGAGCACTAAAATCAGTTTCATATATGGTTTCGCGTTTAACTCCAAAGCCTTCATTATTCATCTCTCCAATCTTACAAATTATTAGTTTTACAACTAATCAAGTGTGATTAGTATTCATTCGTTAATTCTAAACGCTGCTAATTTTTATCATCTCCTTATATCCCATCGGGACGAAATATTATTTTGATCTCCCATTTGTTTGATTATCAAAGTATTAGGAGAAAAAAACACCGGACTCATTTAACCAGTTTTAATAGTATATCTTTAAGAACTGTCCTCTCCTCCTGGTTTAATTTTCCGAATATGTGTTCTGCCAGGGTTCTCTTACTGGATTCAATGTCTTCAAATATCTCTCTTCCCCGGTGAGAAAGGCTAACTTCTACTACTCGGCGATCTTCCTCCAGACGATCTCTTAAGACATATCCCTTAGATACCAGGCGGTCCACGGTAGTGGTAAGTGTACCTACAGTAAGACGCAGATGCTTGGCGAGATTAGTCATCCGCTCTCGTCGGGTCGTACCTATCGTCTGCACAGCTCGCAAATCAGCCGAGCTTAGATGCTCTAAACCCTGCTCACGGTAATGTTCCTCTTCCAGACGGTCATATTGGTCAATAAGAAGTCGGAAAATACGATCTATTGTTTCATAGTCATCATTAACCGCCATTAAAGTTCACCACCATTTATTTTGATGATCAAAATAAATTCTATGTTTATGATAATACCACGGTAATTACAGATGTCAAGAAAAATATATAGTAAATTAGGTGTAATTAATTGTCCATGCCAGATATAGTACACTGCATCGGTGTGACACTTTAGAGATGTTGTGAAAAAAAACTATTGAGGTATATCATAACATCTCCAGTTATCACACCTGAATCATTCAGGGTACCGCTTATCAGTCCTGGTTTTCATTATCTTGCTCAATTACCAGGCCCTCTACATGCCGCTTGCTCATAATTTTTCGTTTCTTGCGGTTTTCTTTAGTTTCAAAAAGGATATCCATATCATAGTTTTCGGGATACAGGTCCTTTCGGTCGATTTGGAGAGTCAGCCGTTTGTTGTTAATAACATATTTTTTGCCCATAACCAACACCACCAGATCCCCCCGCCCATTCTGTTCTTCGAACACAATGCCTGTCCGCTGCATGGTACTAATATAGACACTATCCCCTACTTTAAGATCCTTCTTGTCATATCGCTGGCTCCGTTCAGTTTTCTCCTTTTCTCGGTAACGCTCTTCCGTCTTACGTTTATCTTCCGTATGCGACAGAAGAGCATTTTCATCTACGATGCTCTCTACATATTGGTCGTGATCAACTGCATAGCTAATCCTCTCTCCATACGTTATTTCATGGGCTCTCTCTATGATCTGCCGATCCATCCCCAGCCGCAGCGCAATCAAAAAAGCATTGCTATCTCCCCAATTACCAATGTGCAGTTTATATAGCGGGCGGAGAGTTTTATGATCAAAAGCCATACACCCGTTCTCAAAACCAGGCGTATTCAAGGCGTATTCCTTTATCTCTCCAAAATGGGTGGTAGCTACAATAGTAGCACCGCGGCGGTAAACCTCCTCCAGCACAGCGATTGCAAAGCCCCGCCCTTCCCCAGGGTCGGTACCTGCACCCAGTTCATCCATTATCACCAGAGTAGAAGGGTCGCAAGTCTTGACAATCATTTGGATATTTTTCACATGAGCTGAGAATGTACTCAGTGATTGTTCAATACTCTGCCCATCGCCAATATCTGCCAGTATATCGGAAAACACTGCGATATCGCTGCCTTCCGCGACCGGAACATGGAGACCACTCTGCACCATCAAGGTAAGTAGGCCGACCGTCTTTAAGGCGACAGTTTTTCCGCCCGTATTAGGACCGGTAATCACCAGGGCCCGATAGTCTTTGCCTATACTGAAATCAAGCGGCACCGCAGTCTGGCCCAGCAGCGGATGACGTCCCTGGCGTATCTGAGTATTATTCAACCTGTTCAGCCGAACAGGCTTCATATCAAGGCTGCGGCTATACTTGGCCTTGGCAAAGACAAAATCATAATGAACCATGGCCTCCATATTTATAGAAAGTTCCTGGCGATGTTCCCCTACCTGCCCTGATAGATTGGCTAATATTCGGTATACTTCATTACTTTCCTCAATTTGCAGAATATTGAGCTCTTCCTGAAGTATGGTGATCACAGCTGGTTCCATGAAAACCGTTGAACCGGTGGAGGACATATCGAGCACCTGACCGGGGAAATTTTTCATCTCCTGACGGCGTACAGGTACGACAAAGCGACCACTTCTGCTGCTGATAACCGAATCCTGCAGCATACCCTTATAAGCCGAGGACCTCAGGATGTCGTTTAATTTTTGTTTAATCCGGTCCTCCACAATCAACATCCTTCTGCGAATTCTAGCCAGCTCACTGGTAGCTCGGTCATCAACCCGGCCGTTAACAATACAGCGTTTAATTTCCCCTCCCAGTTCCTCAAGTTCATACATGGACCAGGCATAAGAGGCAATTTGAGGTCCAATCGACTGCATGCTGTCCATATATTTTCTAATCCGCTTCACAGACTCCAGCAAGTTTTGACAGGAGCTTAATTCCTGGGGTGTAAGAACCATTTCCTTCTCGGATTTTATAATGCTGGCCTCCATGCCCTCCATTGAAATCAGCGGCACACTTGAATTTACCGCCAACATCATAACAGCCTCGCTGGTCTCATTCATCCAAATATTTATAATATCAATATCCGTACTTGGTTGAAGATTATCTATCTTCTGCATAGCCTTTTCACTCAGGGTATATTTTTTTATCTCCTCGATAACTTTATTGTATTCCAGTATATTCATAGTATATTGATTCAATTTATTCACTCCTATTTTCATAAAAATAAGGGCTGTGAAAGAACACGGTGGCTCCTTCACAGCCCTAAAAGGCAAACAAATTGTATATTCCCTGGAAAAGGGTACAATAATGCCGTGCATAAGCACGGCACTCTTCGTAACAATTATATTTATATGCCGCCAGTGTTCATACTCCTTATATCCGTACAAAACTAGACAGTGCTTGAAAATCAGGCACAGCTAATCACGAATCAAGGTCCATATCAAGTTATGGTTAGTTATGAACTACCCCGGACATACATTCATCCCTTACGCAAATATTTTATCTGATAACACCTTTAAGATAATACACCTCAAAAAGAATGTCAAGACTTGTTAGATTCCTAGTAAAATATAGTTCATAGTAAAAGATGCTTTGTTCTAAGGCCAAAATCATTCATATAAAATAATTTAAAAGAAGATTATAATCTATTTATTGGCAGAAAGGGGATGGTTCTAATGCCAATTAAAACCAGAAGAGCCAAGGAAAATGCCAGCGTAATCATTGACCATGAAAAATGCAATCTTTGCGGACTCTGTCTTAAGGTATGCAAAGGGGCTCCTTTATATATGGGGGATGGAAGAATCGAAACCGACTATTCTCAGGGCTTTGGCTGCATTGGCTGTGCTCAATGTGCAGCGGTTTGTCCGCAGGAATGTATCGTGGTGGAAGGCAGGTCATTGTCTGCTCAGGATCTGCTCCAACTTCCAGCCAAAGAATCCAGAGCCAGTTACAAACAACTGCACAACTTAATGTTAGCCCGCCGCAGTGTTCGGAATTTTAAACAGCAGGAAGTAGAACTGGAACTGATAGAAAGAATAATCGAAACCGTATCCACCGCTCCCATGGGTATTCCTCCCTCTGAGGTTGAAATCCTGGTCCTGTCTGGGTTTAAGCAAGTAAATGAGTTTTCTCGTGATATGGTAGAGGTTTTCCAAAAGCAGAAATGGGTATTCTCTCCACCCGTCCTCGCCATCATGCGGCCATTTATAGGTAAAGATGGCTACGAAATGATGAAAACTTTTGCCGCTCCATTGCCTGACTTCTTTGCTGAGACTACCGCCAAAGGAGAAGACTGGCTGTTGTACGGGGCACCCCTGGCTTTATATTTCCACTGTTCTCCTACCTCTGATCCGGCTGACCCACTGGTAGCCGCCAGCTATGCCATGCTGACAGCTGAATCGTTGGGTCTGGGAAGCTGTATGATTGGCAGCATAGCACCTTTTCTTAAACATCGATCTAAAATAAATGACAAATACGGAATACCTGCCAAGAATACCCAGGGTATCATGGTCATATTGGGTTATCCAGCAGTCAAGTATCATCGAGCCGTGAAACGTTCGCTGGCCAGGGTGAATTATTACCAGGGTAGAACCTGTAAGTGAAAATCTGCTGGCCTGATACTTTATAAAAGGATTAGGCCTTAAACAATTTAAGGCACAAACTTGGTCAGTTATCGAATCGGTTTTACCATCATTACAATAGGTATTCCCGCAGGATTAAAGCCCATGTCCTTCATATCCACAAATCCATACCGGTGATAAAGATTTCTTGCAGGCTTTCCTTCACTTATCGTTTCATTAAATGTTACTACGATCATGGGCCTGGTATTGTCCAAGCTGTTGATAGCGTACTTGACCAAAGCATCACCAATGCCCTTACCCTGGTACTTTTCGCTCACCGCTAACCATGCTATTTCATTATCAAGCCGATTTAGAATTATTCCCCCACACAATATAGGCCCGGTTATTTCGCTATCATTTTTTATACAATAGGCATTTAGATCTTCAATAGAAGCTAGTAAAGCACTGCAAAAAGAAGCTTCTGAAACCATGGGCCCAAATAGTTTCTCTACCTCTGCTGCTAAAACCAACCACTCATTATAATCCTCCCTAAGTGAGGTTATCACTTCCATTACTACGTATCCTCCTTTTTATCTTTACTCAATACTCACAGTACTTCCGCTGATTCCGGGAATGGCCTGGGTGACAATTAGTTTGCGGGGAACCCTCTGCTTCAATTCTTCCACATGGCTGATCACACCTACAGTAAGTTGCTCTGAATGTAAACTCTCCAGGGATTCCATGACTGTTTCCAGCGTTTCGGCATCCAGGGTGCCAAAGCCTTCATCCAGGAAAAAAAACTCCAGGGAGGCTCGACCTAATTGGATATGCGTGGATAGAGCCAGAGCCAGGGCCAGGGAGGTAAGAAAGGTTTCTCCGCCGGACAGGGTGTGGGTAGCTCGTCGCACTCCCCCATTGAAATCATCGCGCATGATAAAGTCTCCTTCAGCGCTGAGCTCCAGAGCATAGCGTCCCCGGGTAATATCTTTTAGTTTAATTGAAGCTTCTCTGGCAATATAGCTGAGCTGGGTGCGAGCGATGAAGTCTACAAACTTCTTGCCTTTGAACAAGGTTTCTAACTCTTCTATCAAGCCATAATCCTGATTGATAGCTGCTTTTTTCTTTTCTAATTCCTGACGGGTTTGTAATCTAACTCCCATCTCCTTCTGAGCAGCTTCCATCAACAATAATTGTTTGCTTAATTTCTCCAGTTTTTCATGGAGCGATAGTCGGTTTAACTGTAGTTGCTGCCAGTCAGTGTCAGTTATTTTTAATCCGTTAAGTTTTAGTTCAATTCTTTGGATATTGGCTTTATTTACTTGACAACTGTCGTGATAATCTCTCAAACTGGCTTTGGATTGAATAATTTTACTTTCCTCCTGAAAACATGCCAGCACTTCAGCTATCTCGTGAAAACCACGCAGGCATAACTCTTGGGCGAGTTCTATGCGTTCCTGCTCCAGGACCTTTTCCAGACTGCGTAAATCTCCATCGAGGCTGGAGACCTGCTGTTTCAGTTCATCCTGATGTTTCTTTTCAAGTTCATACCTTTCATTCCATACCTGATAGTTGGCTTCAATATCCGCAATGGTCTTTTTCTGCGCGGCCAGCATCGATTCCGGACTTAGTTCACCACAAACTGCCTGCAATTCAGAGCATTTCTGGTCCAGCACCTGTCTTTTTTCTTTTCCACTGGTTTCAATTTCAGCTCTGCCAAGTTCTAATTTATTGCATTCTTCCTGTAAAGTGAATTGCTGCCGTTCTAAGTCAATCTGCAGGCTTTGCCGAGTCTTTATTTCTTTTTCTAATCCTTCAGCTTGCCGATCATTTTGCTGCATTTGCCGGTATTTTGCTTCGACTTGATCGATTCCCAACTCCAAACAAATGGCCCGGTACATTTGCTGACAAGAATGCACGCTGGCCTGGCTTTGCCGGCCTTCCTCTTTTTTAGCAAACAGGGTGGCACGATCTTTCTGCCATGCCATCTGTTGAGCGGCCAGATCGGTGTTAAGCGTGGTCAGTTCTTCCTTAAGCTTTGCTATCCGGCTATCGTTATCCTTGACTTTTTCTTCCCAGGTTCTTATTGATTCCTGCAACCTGGCAAAGGTATCTCGCTTGCTAGCAGCCAGCTTTTTTAGTTCGGGCAGGTCACGACCAATCATCTTATCCTGTAACATAAGAGAATCTCGTTCCTTATATTCTTGTTTACTCAGTATATTTTTTATTTCTATTTCCCTATCCCTGACTTTCTTCTGCTGCTGTTCTATTTCCTGATCCCGGAATAGTTTTTCTTTTTCCAGGCTTCCTATATCCAATTTACTCGCAGCGCTGGCTGGAAACGGATGATGCTGTGATCCACAGACTGGGCAGGCCTCTCCGCTGGCCAGGTGACTGGCCAGTATGACTGCCATGTTTTCATTTCTGCTTTGGTCCAGCAACTTTAAGCAATTGTCCCGCATAACATTCTGCTGGTGTAATTGTTTCTGTTCCTCAGCCAGTTGAGCTGTCAAAATATCCTTTTGCTCTTCCAACTCAACAATTTGCCTATGGACATCGTTGGCATCCTTTTGCCATTCTGCCAATTGATCGATATCATTCTGCTCTTTATTAATCTCCTGCTGCAAATTGAGCAGATCATCTTTATGGCCGGGGCAGCTGTCCGCCAAATTCTGTTTTTCCAACAGTAAGCTGTTTAAATCTAATTCCTTTGTTTGGCATTTCTCTCTCTGGCTGCTGAGCTTAGCTTCTTCGGCCTGTAAGCTCACCTCCAGATGGCTAATCTGGAGTTCAATTTCCTGCTGCAACTTAAGGACCTGTTGATATTGCTTTTCCTCTGCATAGGCCTGGGTCAGTTTTTCCCGCAATTCGGGCGATATTTTCAGGGCATCCAGCTGCTTGGCATAACCACTAACACTCTCCTTGAGCGCATCTATCTGAATCTGTTTTCCTTGTATAGCTTGTTTCTTCTGGTCCACCAAATTTGTAGTATTCAGATATTCCGTCCGCAGAGCCTGATATTCTATCTGAATTCCGTCAACTTCCTTTTTAATCTTGATGGCTTTCTCCAAATTAAGAATGTTTTCTCGGCATACTGGCAGTTCCAACTCTTTTCTCTGCCAAGCCGTATTCCATTTGCCCTGCGTCAGCGCTAGTGTGGTATTGATGGTCGCAAACTGCTCAGTCGCCACCTTCAGCTCTAATACCTTTTTTCCTACCAAACTCTCCCGCTGCTCCAACTTGTCAATAAGAGGTTTAATCTGATTAGCTTGCTCAGCCCTCTCCACGCTCTGCTCCAGGCTAAGCATTTCCATCTGACGGAATCCTAAGTCGGCAGCTATTTGTTCATAGAGTTTTAATTCTTCCTGCCAGTTCCAAACCTCTTGGAACTTATGATAATCTTCATCAACCTTAAGCCATGATTCCGACTGTTTTTGTTTTTGCATTTCAATTTGCTCTAGCTCAGCCTCTCGACTGGCGTAGATTTCCGGTGTTATGTCTGCATAAGCAGTGAGCAAACTTTCCACCTGGACAACCTGCATATGTTTATCAGCTTTTAACCGCTTAATACGGGCAGTCATATTCTCGCCGTAATCTTCCAGCGCAAAGATGCGCTCCAACATTTGTCCCCGATCAGCCCCGGACATTTTTAAAAACTCACTGAAACTACCCTGAGGTAAAACAACCGACCGGGTAAAATCCTCGGCACTTAAGCCAATCAATTGCTGTACCCCGGTGTTCACCTCTCTTTGCCCTTCAAACAAGACTTGAGGACTATTTTCATCACTTATATCATAAAGGCTGGCCGATTTGGTACTGGCCCCTTCATTGCCTGATTTACGGTTCTGATTGCGTTTGAATAATCTCTGCACCCTATAAACACGCCGCTCGTTACCAGCTCCCAGTGCAAACTCGTATACCACATTGGCCGTATCCGTCTGAGTATTCACAATCCCGCTGAGCTGACCTCCGGCCCGGGGAGCTTTACCATAGAGGGCCAGGGTAATGGCATCCAGGATGCTGGATTTGCCGCTCCCGGTCGGACCGAATATGCCAAACAATCCTCTATCGGTTAAGCGGCTGAAATCAATTACCTGTTCATCTATAAAACTATTTAGTCCCTTGATCTTGAGTTGCAGCGGCTTCATCTTCCTGCTCCCCCCCTTCCATGATTTTATAGAATAAATTAATAATCTCAGGGGGTGCTTCGGCTCCCTGTTTCTGATGTCTATAAAAGCTCCTGAATAATTCCTCAATATTGAGAGTTCTATAATCATTGGCTTGGTCTGCATCGCTCTCATCAGCGCTAATAAATATAGGCCTGATCTGCACGATATCCGAACGCAGACTTTTCATCTCCTTGATCTCCGCCTGAGTTAATACCCGGTCGGTTGTCACGTCCAAATAGACCCAAATATTGCGGTCCTGCTCCTTTTGACACCTTTCCAGTGCAGCAGCTATACTATCACATTCCCAGACTTCGATAGGCTTATAGTTACGCAAATAGATTTCCTCGATCTGGACCTCCTGCTCAGGTTGGGCTTCAATGAGGTACACCGCTTTGCTATAACCCACCTCACTCTTGCTATACTGCAGGGGCGAGCCACTGTAATAGGCAGGTACGGATGCCCCACCCACCCTCTGGGGTCGGTGCAGATGACCCAGCGCTATATACTGAGCAGCGGGCAGCATCGAGGCATCAACTGCCAGGCTACCACCCAGTTGTATGCGGCGTTCAGATTCGCTTTCCAGCCCGCCATTAACATAAAGGTGGGAAGTTGCGAGATTGATAGTGTCAGTCTGAAAATGGTTGGATAAGGTCTTAAATATTTCCCCTACCCGATCAGAATAGGCCTTTTTGGCGATATCTTCGTCATCCTGTCCAGGCAGGATTTCATTCAAGCGCTTCTCACTGGGATAAGGCAGGCAAAGAACAACTGCCTTTTCACCTCTGATTTCAAGTTTCAGATACCCCTCTCCGGCTTCAGTTAACTCGAATTCCCCGTATTTGCCGCATTCAGCTGACGTTTTGGGCAGGCCCAGCAGGATTACCCCGTGCTCATTAGCCAGTGGACTGGCCGCCATCAATCGATCGGGATTATCATGATTGCCAGCGATAACTATAATGACCCGCTCAGCATTATGGGAGAGTCTGCTAATGGTTTGATAAAACAAACTCTCAGCCGCAGCAGGAGGATTATGACTGTCATAAATGTCACCCGCTATCAAGACTAAATCTACTTTGCGGTTTTCCACTATATCTATTAACTCTTCTAAGAACTGTACCTGTTCCTCCAGTCGGCTAAATCCCTCCAGAGTTTTACCAAGGTGCCAGTCAGACGTATGTAAAATCCTCATATTCTCACCATTTCCTCCGTATGAAACAGGTACAAGCAGCTTTCCTTCACCTTTTGTCCCAGGATTCTTTCCAGGGCAGTCTGATATAATTGTATTTGGATGCTGTACTGCTGGATTAGCCTCTCCCGGTTCTGCGGACTTATATAATCAGTTTTATAATCTACTAAAACCAGTTCATCACCTTCTTGAAAATATAGGTCAATAACCCCCTGAATCAGAAGCTCTTCTTCACATGTATCCATTCCCTCCAGGACTTCATTAGCCTTGTAAACCAGATTAAAAGGTACTTCCCGGTAAATGGACGGAGATTGCAGCATCCGCTGTCCCAGCTCAGACAGGAAAAAGCGCTTAATTTTCGATATTTGTACTGAGTTTATCTCTTCCTCGTGCAATAATTCATGGAATACCATCTCCTGTAATTGGGCCTCAATTTCCTCCGAGGTATTTATTCTACTTATATCCAGGTGCTGCATAACAAAATGCATTACCGTACCGCGTTCAGCACCGGTTAAAGCTTGGGTGCCTGCTTTTTCCTCTTCGCGCATGATAAACTCAGGTCCAGCTAAGAGGGAGGGGGCTTCGGGGATGATTCCCTGCCAATTGCTCGCCGCCAGTTTTTTGATTCCGCTGACCGATAGTTTGGAAGGTATTTTTTCAGCCTCCTGATGTGAATAATGCCAGTCAAGCCGCCGGGTGATTAGATCGCGAACCGGTGAGGACTCGGCTTGGCAAAAATTATGCAGTTTTTCACGTATTGCATATAGATCAGCTCTTGTTTCTCTTTCCTCTTGCACCAATAATGAAGGACTGAGTATTTCTATCTTCCATTGGGAATCATCAGCTAAAATCTCTTCCCAATCTGATCCCAAATCGGCTAAATCACGCAGGTTCTCACCGTCAGGATGACGTATCAGCACCGGTCCTATCCAGTCCAGAGAAGTGCGAGCCTTGCTCAGGCTAAACGTGCCTATGGATTTGCTCCATTTCTGGGCTAGCCCGGGTATGTTTTTAAGTGAAGCCAGCAAAATCAATTTATTGATGGGGCGGGTACAGGCGACGTACAGAATCCTCATTTCCTCAGACAGATTCTCAACCTTAATCCGGCTCTTCATAGCCATGCGAGCGATGGTTTCACTGCTGATTCGCGCCTCCGGATCAACGTAGCGCGCCCCGATGCCAAGATCTTTGTGAAATAAAACATTGGCATTAGTATCACTGAAATTAAACTGTTTTCCCATACCGGCCAGGATTGTCACTGGAAATTCTAGCCCCTTGCTCTTGTGAATACTCATAATGCGCACCACGTTATCACTTTCACCCAGTACTCTGGCCATACCCATATCCCCATTGCTGGTTTTCAGTTTATCGGTAAACTTAATAAAATTAAACAAACCTTTCAGGGTCGTTCCCTGAAACTGCCGGGCGCGCTCAAAAAGAATGCGCAGGTTGGCCTGGCGCTGAACTCCCCCCGGCATCGCCCCAACATAATAGTAATAACCGGTCTCCACCATTACTTTCCAGATAAATTCATCCAGGGGCAGATAGCGAGATTGATCCTTCCAATGGTCCAATCGGCTCAGGAATTCTGCCAACCTAATCTGGAGCCCATCATCATGACCCTTAATATATTCCTCAACGGCCTGATAAAAAGTGGACACCTGACTGTCCATGCGAATAGATATTAAATCCTCAACCCCAAACCTGCCCATAGGCGAACGCATAACACTGAGCAGGGGGATGTCCTGTCTTTTGTTGTCAATAATGCGCAGGAGATTTAAAAACATCTCCACTTCCAGAGCCTCAAAATAGCCGTTATTTACGTCAGCATAAGCCGGTATACCCAACTCAGCCAAAACCTCCAGATAGCCTGGGGCTCTCCGCAGGGTAGATCGCATGAGAATTACTATATCTCGATATTCGATAGGACGTACTGTTTGCTGACGCGGATCATAAATAGGTTGACCCAGCAATTCCTGTATCCGGCGGGCGGCAAAGCGAGCCTCCACCTCAATCTCGCTCAAGTCCTCGGCCTCTTCGTCCAACTCCAACAAATCCTGGTCCTTTTCAATCAGAAGTACTTCTATACTCGCATCTTCGGCCTCTTCCATCTGACAGCCCTGGTAGAGATAGGCCCGTTCATCATAATCTATCTCTCCCAGCTGCTGAGACATAATCTGCTTGAAAATATAATTGGTTGCGGAAATAATCTCCGCTCGAGAGCGAAAATTCATGCCCAGGTCTATGCGCCGGTTCAAGGCTCCCTCCTCAATACCAAAACTATAATATTTTCCTATAAACAGGGTGGGATCAGCCAAGCGAAAACGATAGATACTCTGTTTCACATCTCCAACCATGAAAAGATTATTTTCCCGTTTAATATAATTCAGCAAATTTTCTTGAACCAGGTTACTATCCTGGTATTCGTCCACAAAAATGTACATATATTTATCTCGATAAACCTGAGCAACATCAGGATTAGCTAAAATGCGCAGCGCATAATGCTCCAGATCACTGAAGTCAACGATTCCTTTGTCGGTCTTTTTTTCCCGATAACGGTTCGCGAACTTATCCACCAGAGCAGCCAGGGTCTGCATATATGGAAAGAGCTCCTGCAAGTCCTGCGCATAGTCTGCCAAACTCTTACCAAGTCCAGCCGACTGCATCCCTTGAACTAGCTTCTTGCCTTCATCCCTTAATTCTTTGACCTGAGCCTGCAAATTAGGATCGCAGTCCTTGGCGACCCTTCCCAGACGGGTATGACTGGCAGTTTGCAGGCGTTCATGAAGGCTGTTAAAACCCTCCTGCCAGCGACTGTCCAATTCTTTTATCAATTGCAGATCATCGCTGATGGCCTGCCGGTAACCTTCCAACCCTGGATCCAAATCAATCAAGTCCAGCGCCTGGACAAATAAATCCTTGGCCCCTGCTATCTGCAGCTTAACCTCCTGAAGCAAAGTCAGCACCCAGGGACTTTGGCCTAGTTCGTCCTCGCTCAGGTTAAAGTCCTGAACCTTTCTTTCCAACCACCCCTGGGGATCAGGTTGGCTCTGGATAAATTCATAGGCCCGCAGCATTAAGTCCTGCACCGGTGTATCGTATTTGGAGTTGGCAAAGCGCTCCACCAGACCATGGAAGGTTTCGCTTCCTTGCTCATATTCCTCCTCCAGAATTTCTTCAACTGCCTCTAACCGCAATAATTCGCATTCGGCTGAATCTCCAATTCTGAATTTGGGGTCAATATCCAGCAGATAGAAATGCTCACGCACCACCTCCGTACAGAAAGCATGCAAGGTACTAATTGAAGTCCGATTCAGCAACTGCAGCTGACGACGCAGTTGCTCAGAATTCTCCCCGGAAGCATCCAGTTGGGCAATTATGGCCGCAGTTATTCTCTCCCGCATCTCACCTGCAGCAGCATTAGTAAAGGTTACAATCAGCAGTCGATCTATATCAATTCCATCCCGGCTGATAATTTGGACAATTCTTTCCACCAAAACAGCAGTTTTTCCAGATCCAGCCGCAGCGGCCACCAGGAGGTTGCAGTTACGCGCCCAAATGGCTTGTTCCTGTTCTTCTGTCCAGTTATTCATCGCCCTTTGCCTCCCGATTTCTAATCCTCATCAGCACTTCCTCGTCCTGCAGCCGCGGTATATTCCTGTAGCTATTATCAGTAAACAATTTGTCAAACTGACAAACCGAATGATAAATACAATTAGTACAGGCTTTCCACTGCTCAGTTTTGGCAGGTTCAATGAGGGTTTTCCCCCGTAACATTTCATTACCTAGCTCCTGCAGCAAATCACGCAGGTAGTACATAAGCAGTTCAAATTCCGGTTCGCCGAGAACCGAGGAATTAGCCATAAATTCATTATTTTGTTTAATGCCCAGCGGCAATATATCGGAATTACCCGGCAAGCCGCTATCCATAGCCCGCGCAATCTCAAGGTCTTTAAGAACCAGACCCTTCATTTTAAGTGCTTTCCGAATCTTATCTTCGATATCTGCTGCGACCTTCTCCTCAGTCTGAATCAAGGGATCATCAATCTTGAAGTAAAATAAACCGGCTGGTTTCCAAGGCTTAAGATCATCTTCGGGCTGGTTCATAACTGCCAACAGGTAGACGAATAATTGGAGACTGAGACCGAAGTATAGATCTGACAAGCTTACCTGCCGGTCCCCTGTTTTATAATCAATTATCTTCACATAATTGGCCATATCGCCCGGCATCATATCAATACGGTCGATTCGGCCTTCCAGGTAAATGCTGTGGCCATCACTTAACTCGACTTGCAAAGCGGGAAAAATCCCGCCCGGGCCGAAGCGCGCCTCGTAAAGCAGCGGTTCAAAATCGCCGCGCTGAATATGTTCGGTTAGAACCCAAACCGCCCGCTGGCTAATCCGCTTCAGCCGCTTGGCCAGATAACGATAACGATAACTGCTGAGCAGTATCCCATTGTTATGCTCAGGTAACTTCTGATCCATTAGCTCTTCCATAATAGCATCGCAATCAGCCCGCTGAAGATCTCTCCATTTTACATCTCTCTCGGCTAGACTGGCCGCAAAGCTGGCCAGACCATCATGCAATACAACCCCAATATCCGGGGCTCCAATCGCAAAGGTCTTTCTTTCCTGCGGTCTAAGTCCGAAACGCACGAAATGAGCAAAAGGACAGGCCACAAATTGTTCCAACCGCGAAACGCTGGAACGGAAAGGTAATTTATATAAATCCACAGCCGTTTGGGGGCTAAGATTGGGGCTCTGATTTTCATAGAACAAGGCCTCCAGGATGGCATTGCGTTTATCATCCCAGGCCGGGCTTTGGTAATACCATTGGTAAACATCCCACCATAAATCATCAATAGCTTCGCCATCCAAATAGAGGCGAAGGTTCTCCACCATATATTTAAAGCTGCTGTTGGCCGTAACCACTTTATCCTGCTCAGCTTCTTGACTCTTGGTCAGCTCGCTGCGGCGTTGAAGACCGGGAAACAAGCTATGCAGGCGATTAATCAACAAGGATGGCCGCAGCGCTTTACCTTCATGATCAGCAATGGCATAGGACAGACCCAAAAACTCACTCGGCTTACTAAAGGCCTGGTATATGGCATAGCGTTCATCATCAGACTTCATTTCCAGGTCCGAACCCCAATCTAATCCATGTTCTTTAAAAAACTGTTTATCTTCCTCAGTAAAAATTCCTGCTCCACTTTTTCCCGCTGGAAGAATGCCATCATTAACTCCCATCACAAAAAGGCCTTTAATAGCTCTGTTTTTAGAGCGTTGAATATCCCCCACCATTACCTGGTCTACAGTAGTAGGGATAATACCCACATCAAAAGATTTATAACCAGTCTCCAGTATGCTGGCATAATCCTTCAGACCGATTTCATTTCCACCCAGAATCTCTACCAGTTGGTCAAATGTCTGCATGACAATATTCCATATTTGAGCGTTTTCATGAGCATGTTCATAAAGCCCCTGGGTCCTAAGTTCCTCAGTCCAGGCCTGGAGTTTGCTTTCCACCTCCAAAGTCTGCAAATATCGGTAAATAGCCCGACTTATTTCCCGCCCTGATTTTCGACCCTGGACATTTTTCTCCAACTTTTGCAAGGGAACTGTCAAGCGCTGCCGATATGCGTTCAAGCGCTCCAGGGATGGCAGGCCCACATCCATTTGCCCACGCTTAAACTCTTCTCTAAATATTCGCCCCTGTATCCCATAGGCCAGCATATAGTTTTCCAGTTCTTCGCACTCCTCCGGATTTAGATCCGTAAAGCCAGTCTTGAGTAACAGGAAAATATCATCATGGCGATAGCCCCGGTTAATAACCGCCAGTGAGGACAAAATCAATTTAATAATGGGATTATCACTTATCTCTCGTTTCTCATCCATAAAATAAGGAATTTCATATTCATTGAAAACCCTTCGCAGTACCGTTCCATACGTCCCCAGATTGCCTAAAACCGCAATATCCCGCCAGCGATAGTCCTGTTCCCTAACCAACGCCACTATGGAAGCCGCAATATGCTCCACTTCGGAATAAATATTAGCAGCCCCATAAATTTCAATATTCTTCACTCTATCCGGGTAGCTGCGGCTCGGATAAGCATAAAGCTCCCGCTCCAAATGCCAAAGCGGGTCAGAGGGACGGTTCCTGCTGTCTAAAGGGATTGTTTCTTCCTTTAAGCCATTACTTATAGCTATTTCGTGAATCTGCTGGCAGCAACGTCTGGATAGTTTAAAAACTTCGGCATCTCGTCCGGTCAGTGGGTCCATAGTAAGGCAGAAGGTAGTATCCCGAGCCTGGCACATGATTTTTTCAAGCATTCTGCGGTGCTGAGGTGTAAAACTAGTAAAGCCATCCAGCCAGATCCTGGCATCTTTAATTAGAGATGACCTGTCCAGCTTATCAATAAAGAGATTAAGCTGGTCTTCCAGGTCCAGATACTGCCCTGCCATATAGTTGTTAAAGGCCTCATAGATGAGGATAATATCTTGTAGTTTCTGCCTGGCGGCTCCCTCCTCCAGCTCTTCTTGCCTAGCTTTTAGAGCTGGAGGATCAAGATCATACTGTTTGAACTCGGATAGTAAATTACCCAAGTGCTCCACGAAACCCTCCTGTTTCATGGCTTTCTGGTAAATAGTTAAATTGCGGGCGATTTCATTGATAACCTTTTTGAGGACCATATTTTTGCCCTGGTCATTAATCAAAACTCTGGTCCTGCCACCTACCTCAGCTAAAACCCGAAAAGCCAGGCGATTAAAGCTCAGCACCTCCACCCGAATTATGCCCGGCAGCTGAAGTTGATTGATTAAATCCCTTTCCGCCTGCAGGGTAAACTGTTCCGGTACTAATAATATTAAGCGATGCGCACCGCCCTGCTCCAAATCCGCACCAATTTCTTCAATAGCCCGACGGCTCTTACCCGTTCCCGCCCGGCCCATAATATATCTAATCATTCCCTCACCCCTCGATTCACTTCCTGCTCCCCAATTAGACAGGAACGATTCTATTAACAATATTCTGGTATCTTATCAAACTTAAGCCTTGCGCAGTGCTCTTGGACAGTTAGCAAACATGTGTTCGTTTATGTTGAAATTGTACCACATACATTATTTCCCATCAATAAAAATACATCTGCTGCAGACATACTCACTCAACTGAATTGATTTACCCAGTGTCTATCATAACGTAAACAGGACCTCAAAAGAAGAAGTTGTCAATGAGATAGATCTATTGACAACTTCTATAAAGATTATTTTCTTTTTCTGCTGGCTGGATTATTATATTATTGGACTTAAATATGGTAATTAGAGGAGAGGTTTAGATGATAATCGGCTTGACAATATCTGCTCTGGGAGCTTTGATGATTCTATTTACTTGGATTAGCTATCGTAGAGCGGCCACCAGTCTTTGTCTGGTAAGGGAGGCAGATCTGGTGAGTTATTACCTTGATATGGCTATTAGACTCCTTCCGGTTCCATTTTGGAGCGGGTTGATTGGCCTGGTTCTACTAATCGTTGGCATTATTATAATTTTAATTAATCTTCCCTGGTCATTCTAACTCATAAAAACTTTCTAGGGCTGGTTACTCAATCAGCAGTATTCTCGCCCCGATAGCCAGCAGGGCGACTCCCAGCAAATCAATATAATGAAAATCCATCTTCTTCATACCTAAACACCCCGTACAGTCAATCAGCAAAGCGGTTAATACCTGGGCAACAATAATAGCGGTGGTAGCATTTCCAACTCCAATCTGGGGAATGCTGCGCACCAATGCATAAATAATAGCTACATTTAGCACGCCTCCCATATATATATACCAGGGTGCCTGGCCTAATTTGCTTAGATTGCTGAATCCAATTCCCAATACAATAATAACTAGCAGTGAGGTAATAGTCCCTACCAGGTGAACTATCAGGGTTGACTCCCACACACCCAGTACTTTACCCAACGCTGCATTCAGAGTCCCCTGAATTGCCATGGCCGCACCCGAAAAAGCGGCAATACCAAGATATATCCATTTTGACATCTTATATCTCCTCGTTTTTACCTTATTGTCTAACTTTATGACTATATTTATACCACTGCAAAAAGAAAGGACGAACTCTTTAATCTTAACAAGAATCCGCCCTCTATTTGGGTATATATGCTTATAATTTAATTATTCATAAATATACGCGTCTTTCATGCTCAGCACCTTTTCTGTCCAAACTTTTTCAAATCGATCCGAATCCTGAACTGGATCAATGATCATCTGGTTGAGAGCAGCAATTTGTTCTGAGCTCTGTTCGAAAGTGGACCTGAACATCAAGGCATAAGCCGCAAAATCACGAATCATAAAGGCAAATATCTCTTCAATAATTTCATCTTCAACATTGTAAATCTTGGCATTCTCCAGAGTTAACTGGGCATAAGCGGTGGCTGCCAGTAGTTCACCCAGGGCAATCATATAGTCCACATTGCTGGCTTGTTCGGCAGAGGGGGTATTTTTAACCAGGAATTCCTTCAAGAGTTCTACCTGTTCACGGAAACGCAGCACGTTGACCTGATTCATGCCTTCATAACACAGACGATAATCCCCAAAACGTACACTCTTTAGCCCTCCAGCTTTCTGTTTGTAAACATAATCATCATTGGCTATGTCGTTACGCTTGGGCACCTCAGCGAACTCCACCGGGTTAAAGAAGTAGGGCTGGAAAAATTTATTCACCAGCGCCATGTTTACATGGGTGGTTCCCTCTAAACGCGGCATCATCCCTGCATCACGAATGAACATCTCCATAAATGTATCCTGTTCCATACCCTTGGCACCAACGATATCCAGGAGCATCTGTGATATCTTATCCCCTTGACTGCAAACTTTCATCTTAAGTATGGCATTGTACATCAGATAACGCCGGTCTTCATCCGATGCTGAGCGGAAATAATCCATACATCTCAAAGCGTAGAGTTTCATAGTTACCAAACGCAGATATGATTCGGTGAACATCCTTCTGACATGCGGAAAAGCATAGACCGGTTTTCCGTATAATAGCCGGTTGCAAGTATGATGCAGACATTCATAGAGCGCATGGGTAGCTTCACCGATGGAAGCCCAGCCAACCATGCATTTTCCGATATTAACGGTGTTTAAGGCTGAATCCCAGGCCTGGGGTCCACGGGATAAAATATCTGCCTCGGTTATGGGATAATCATTAAGATTAAACTCGGATACATAGGCACAGTGAGCCCCCTGGGTATCTATTTTTTTAACCAGCTCAAAATTAGGATGCTGAGAATCGACTACAAAGAAAACATATTCGCCAGTATCAGCAAACTTCCCAAATATCGAAAGCATCGCCGCCTTATTACCGTTACCGATGTAGTATTTATTGCCCCGAGCCAGATATTTTCCATCGCCATTCGGATATAAGGTCATCTCATCGGAATATATATCATTACCATGATCCCGTTCGGATAGCCCAAATCCAAAAATTGCTCCTTTTCTCAATAGCTGAGCTGCTTTTATCTTAACATCTTCATTGTTGCCCAAGAAAATTGGACCCAGACCGAGAATAGTTACCTGGTAGAGGTATTGATAATGCAAGGCATAAAAACCAGACACTTCGTTAAACTCAGCCACTCGCCACAGATCCCAGCGAGAATCACTTTTGCCGTAACCAGTCGGAGTCAGCAGATCAGCAAATATTTCTTCCTGACCAATAAAATCAAGATAATCTTGATACCAGGTGAAATTTTTATCATCCTCTTTAATACTGCTGAGTCCTTTATTTTCAAAGAACCCTATGGTTTTTAGCATGATATCTTTGGCACGAGGGTCAAGATGTTCACGTTCGTAGTTCTGGGGATTTAATAACACCATAATGTTTTCCTCCCTTTCCCTTTATATTTTAATGCTATATATTACTATAGCCAATTATGGTAAATTTTTCAATTATTAGAATCGTATACGTCAGTATAACCCCTTATTTTGGCAGGTAATCTTTCCCTATATAAACGATGCCACCAGTATTACCATAGTTCCCAACCCAAATCCCCACCAGCGACTGACTTTATCTTTATGACCGGCCTGAGGCCAGAGCTGAATACAAACCAGATACACCATGACCCCCGAAGCCAACCCCAGCATTAAAGGCAGAAGATCAGGTAAAACCTTCACCATATATCTGCCCAGTATAGTTCCTAGAGGAGTAATGAAACCCAACGCAATGGTCTGCAGCAATACTCGACCTTTTTTCATTCCGCTCATTAATAAAGGTGCCGCTATAGCCATTCCCTCCGGAATATTATGTATACCTATGCCCATGGCGATGACCATACCTGTTCTAGCCTTCATTTCCCCTCCAAAGGCGATGGCCATCCCCTCCGGCAAATCATGCAGGGCAATCCCTACCATGATCATGTATCCTAAACTCACCAGGGTCTGGGCAGAATTTATAGCTTCAAAAAGGGCACTATTTACCAGGGCCATAACCAATACACCCAGCAGTATCCCAATAATAGCCTTCATTACACTTCCAAAGACTAAAGCTGAGGGCAGCATATCAAATACCACAACTGCCACCATTACCCCCGATGCCAGACCCAAAAAAAAGGCCAGGCTCCGATTGCTCCACTTCTTTCTGAAAAAGAGGAGCAGCGCCCCCAATGCAGTGCAGGCTCCAGCCACCAGGCTCCATAATAGTGAGTTATCCAGAATACACACCCCCTCGCTCCAAGATTTATAATATCTTTATGAGGGATGGGGTGTTTTTAGGTTTTTATTTCTTAAGATGGTAACGATTGTGATATTCGTATGCCCGGCCTAAATGATTTATGGCATATTCTGTATTCCCCTTACATATTTTACACATAAGGGGGTGTTTATAGTGGGCGAAAAAATACCGGTGGAACTTAAAGGAATTATGAAATCACTGTTAGTAGGAGTATTACTATGCTCGGCCATCGCAGGGCTGGTCTATTATACCGGTTTAAAAGAAACTTTGCTGGCTCCTTTAGGTAAGCTGGTCCTTATAACTACAGTACTTTATGCAGGATGCTACGCTAGTAAGTCCTATGGCAATAAAGGCATGATCCGTGGGATTACTATGGGAGTATTATTTTTCATTATACTTATCATCGCATCACTTATCTTCCAGGTAAGCCCAATCGATCTATCCAGTTTCTTTGTTAACCTCACCATCTGCGTGGGCGCAGGTGCTATCGGAGGTATTTTAGGAATAGGGCTGAGTGATAACTAAGCATAAAACAGCAACGAACCGGAGCCCAAGTATGGGCCCCGGTTCGTTGATTATATAATACTTATTAAATAACAAATACCAGGCTCTGCTACCCACCTACCTGCTTAGGTAAAGAAGCAGCAAGCCAACCAGGAGAAATAACCCGCCTATAATTAAACCTGGGTTGGGCATTTCTCCATCCTCCTCTGCTAAACACCAAAACAACTGTTGCTCCCCCAACCAGCAGGGGGATTGTTCTTTTACCTGCATTACAGCTTCCTTTTAAAAAACAGCAGGTCTACTCCTGTACTAACCCCAGATCTTAAGCAGGAAATTTCTCATAAAACCAGGAATACGAATGTAATAAACCCGCACTATTTTCACCCCTTCTTAGGTCAAATGCTTTTGCCGTATACTATGAAGAAATGAATTAAAATGTTACCCTTTCTATGAGAAATTGTTAGAAATGTTTACTGATCAAGTTACATGCAGCAAAGTGAACACAGGCCAACAGAGGGACGTCAGCGTGTGTGAAAAGTGTTGCGGCACCGTATAAATATACACTGTATGCCGAGTAATGGCGTAGATAAGTGTATATTATAATCAATAATGTATATATAAACGCCAAATTGGACTTTTCACACAGCCTGACGTTCTTTTTGTTGGCTTTGTTAGTTCAAGTTCACGACACGATTTAACTAATGTCTTTCAATTACTCGCGTTAAGGGGACCGGTATTGTTATTTTCGGGGAGCTGGGTAAAGGAGCCAACAGAAGGACATTCTTTTTGTTTGACTTGAGCTTTTGAAGTGCCAAACAAAAAGAACGTCCCTCAGTTGGCTGCGATGGATGTGAATTAACCGGGGGCTGGTCTTTCGGGTTTTCTGAAAGCTGGGTGGGTTGACAAGGGGACGGGGTTGTTGACACCCCCTATGATACCGGTTGGGGTGTCAACAACCCCCGTCCCCTTGTCAACCCCTAACCGTTCCTACTTGCTTCCATAAATATATCCGCTATAAGTGAACAGGGGAACCGTCCCCCCTGTTCACTTATAGCCACTGTTTAATATGCGAGGGCAAATCATTGCTATGCACAGCGGCTAGATTTTTGATCGGTAAGCTATTGCGCATAAGCTGACCGTATTTTTTGTTAATCAGCCGGGTATCCAGCACCACCACCGCACCACGATCCTCTTCACTGCGTATTAAGCGTCCTACCCCCTGTTTAAAACGGATAGCCGCATCCGGCAACATAAAGAATTCAAAGCCGTTCTTGCGCTGTAGTCGATAGTATTTATCCCAGGCAGTACAATAAGGATCAGAGGGGGAACGGAAAGGAAGCTTAACAATCACCAGGCATTTGAGCAGTTCACCTTTAAGGTCTATTCCCTCCCAGAAAGTCTCCAGTCCCATCAGAATAGCACGTTCACTGCCGGTAAAGCCTTCCATGAGAGTCCCGAATTCACCATCCTGATTCTGTACCAATAGCTGCAGATTATTAGCCTCCAGACGGGGACGCAAAAAATCAGCCGCCTCCTCCATCTGTTTGCGGGCTGTGAAAAGCACCATCGTTCTGCCTCCAACTTGAAGAAGAACATTCTCCAGCACCCGGTTAAGCTCCTGTCCAAATATTGAACTGGCCGGATCAGGCATGTCCTTGACCACATACAGAGCTGCCTGGCGGTCATAGTCAAAGGGCGAATTTTCCAATAAGGTACTAATGCGCCCGTCATTTTCGTAAGAGTCCAGACCACTGCGGCTGATAAAGTTACTAAAACTACTATCAACTGTCAGAGTAGCCGAAACCATTACCAGGGTCTTGAGTTTCCCATAGAGTTTCTCATTTAGGGTATCTCCGGTATAAATGGGTGAAGAACATATGGCGATGGCCCTGCCCCGATCATATTCAATCCAGCAAATTCCATCTTCCCGGCCCAAATTTTCATCCATAACCAGATAAGCTGTATTACTAATTTCCCCCAATGAGCTCATTATCCCTGAGAGTTCCGGAAAATCTTCTTCCCCAACCAATTCTTCCTTAATACTGCTAAGCTTTTTCAGCAAGCGTTCCATGGTTTTGATCCAATCACCATAAATATCGATAGCCGCCATAAAAGCTTTTTTTTCCAGGTCTCGCGGAGTGATTACATGGTGAAAACTATACTGATCCCCGTAGGCGCTGGTCCTGCCCAGTTGCTGAAATAATTCACCGTTCAGAGCAATGGCAGTATCAGTCAACAAACTGGCCTCAGTAACTAATTCTGATATATGCGGATAATTAGATTTAAGATGCAGGAGGTACCCCCGAGCACCCTTCTTGGCCTTCTCATATAGAATCCCCAGCAGGTGCCTGGTTTCATATAGGGAAAAACGATAGGACAAACTATCAAAAGATTCCTTAATAAAAGTATGGGCTTCGTCAATTATTAGGTTATGGTATTCAGGTAAAATGCTGTTGCCCACCATTATATCAGACAACAGAAGGGCATGATTAACCACAATAATATCAGCCTTTTCTAAATTACGGATCATTTTTAGACGAAAACATTTTTCATGGTAGCGGCACTGGTTTTTCAGGCAATTGTTGCGATCAGCGGCCAAAACCGGCCAGTATTTCATCTGTTCGCTGGACAAGGACAGTTCTTTGCGATCCCCGCTGCGGGTGGTTTCAGCCCAGCTTAAAACTGCCTGCACAAAATCCTCTTCCGGCTTTTCCAGACGCTTTCTTCCACCTAAAATCTGCGTGTACTTATTCCAGCACAGATAATTCTCCCGCCCCCTAGCCTCGGCGAATTTCAATTTAGTACCCATTATTTTAGCTAGATCTGGCAAATCACGATCAAACACCTGCTGCTGCAAAGCCTTGGTGCGAGTCGAAACCACTACCTTTTCCTTGCTCTCTATGGCCCATAAGACGGCTGGAATCAGATAGGCAAAGGTTTTCCCCACCCCCGTGCCCACTTCGGCCACCATAAAAGCCTCATCAGCAAAGGCATTACCGATTCCCTCAGCCAACTTAAGTTGTTCCTGTCGAAAAGTGAAGCCCGGAAAACCCTGCTCCATTTCGCCTTGTGGTCCCAGATAAACGGCTATTTTTTCATTAAGCATCTAATTTATTAATCAGGTTTTTACCCTGCTCCTTAATCACGTGGTAGATTCCTTCCATCACTACATTGTTGTTAACAAACACCGATTGGTAATCTTCCAGATAATCCGGAGCTATTTTTATAGCCAGTCCACAGCTCGAAGAAATTTCCCTCAGGGTAGGTATCATGACAAATTCCGACTCGGATTTTTTAAGTATCTTCTCCGCCTTAAGAGCATGGGACGTGCTTACGAATGTAAACAGATAAAATTCATTTATTGTGAACAGATCATGGTTCATACTATCTCTCCTGTTGCTTATAATCTATATCTCCGTTTTTAAAAAAAGTGCCCTTGCTATTGGCAATCAGTTGGTCATCTACATAAACTGATGCTTCCGCAAAAATGATGTTCTTCCCTGCTTTTATCACCTTACCCCGGGCAGTAATTATATCTCCCTTATGCACTGATTTTAATAAAGCCACCGAACAATCTACGGTTAGCCCATTTATCCCCAAGCTACGAATAGCATTGGCCATAGCTGCATCCGCCAATGACATTATCAACCCTCCATGTATCAAACCTAGAGGATTGGTGTGTTTTACATCAGATTTCACTATTAACTCTACATAACCCGGACCTATATGCTGCAACTCCAGTTCCAGTAGTTGGTAAAAGGCTGTTCTTTTTATGGAATCATGGATATATGAATAAAGCTGTTCATCCAGTCCCGAATTAACTGTAGTCAAGTAACTGTAGCTCCTCTCTATATTAAAGCCCTTAGGTTAAAAAGTATTCTAAATGATTTTCCAACCTATTTGGAGTTTGTATTAGAAGCAAATTCCTGCATCGTTAGTACTTACCTGCCTCAATATTTATATAATACACTTTAAACGCACAAAATAAAAAAAACTTTAGCGTAGCGAGGAGTGCTGTTATGATTCGTGATAAACGCTTGTTGCTGATACCTCTGGCCATGTTAATACTATTCATATTTTTCTATATTTATCAAAGCAGTCAGCATCCGGTTCCGAAACCGGCCCCCAAACCACCCCAGACGGAAAAGACCAGCCAGGCTAGTGCAAATTGGTATATCCGGTTTTCCGTTAAAGATCAGAAAACAACGGCATACACTGAAGCCGCGTCTGCCCCGGTATCATCAGCTGGCAAGGAATACTTCATTGGCTCCGGAGCAGTTCATCCCCGCTACCCAATTAATTCCGGAGGTGAGGCCCGTAATCCTATAATCCCCTTTGGAACAACCCTTTATCTATCTGAACCTATAGATGTATTAGGACAAAAAAAGGATACACTGGTGGTCAACGACACTGGTGATGTATATTATGGACTATGGCCTGCTCATCCTTATTGGGTAGACATATATTTCGGCCAAACTAATTCCTATAATGTAAAATCGGCCAATAATGCCGGCGTAAAACTAATCGATTACACCTGGTTCGAACCCTGGCCCGAAAAATAGAAATTTATATTTTTTCATATATTGCAAAGAGGCATGAGGACAGTTCTTTGCCTCACACTTAAGCTAATCAGAAGTGCAGGCAAAAGAACCGTCACCGTGCCCCATGTTTCAAATCGTATTTAAATCTTCTCATATACTGCAAATATTTGCAGGGCTACTTCGTCAGTAGGTTGTCCCATTAGCTCACTGGCTAGTTCTAGGTCAGGTGAACGGTCGGCAATCTTGGTGAAATCTTCCCATTTAATATAATCAAATGGCAGCAGTTCAATTTCTCTAAAACCGTTGGCGGTAAATATACCGGTCAAAGAAGCCGGATCAAAATGATGCATATGAAGCATAGCAGGGAATATCGAGCCGTCATTATTTTCATAAATGCGTTGCTCTACTTCACCGAATTTGGTGGGAGCAGTAACAAAGGCCCGACCGCCGGGCTTTAAGACCCTTGAAAACTCAGTAATTATTTTAGCTGGATTATGGGTGTGTTCCAATACATCCAGGCAGTTAACCATATCAAAGAAATCTTTGTCATACGGCAAGGAGTCAATACTCCCTTCAGTAAAGGTAACCTGGCTGGATGATCCAGACAATAGACTCTCTGCAGATGGAAACTGACAAAAAACCTCCATAACCCCCAACTCATTTTCAATGAGTTTAATCAGGCGTGGGAATATATCCTTATCGCCTTTATTCATCATACTGGTCAGTGCCATGGCTCTTTCTAAACGAGCGCGACATGCATCCACCGAGTATACCTCCAAATACTGGCTCATAACCAGAGTGGCAAAACCTGCTCCGCAACCGGCATCTAAGACTTTTCCCTGCATCTGCTGCACATGAGGATAAACAAATCTGAGAAATGAATATTCCCCTCCCGAGGAGAAATTCTGCAAAGCCACTACCTCATTTAGATTGAAAAGGTCCTGCTGGCCTAAAGAACCGCCAATATCCTGTCTAAACCAGTTACGCAGCTGGACATCCGATTTAAAACAGTTAATAATCTCCTCCCAATTACGGCTCCCAGTATGCTCATAGATCCGAGTTCTTTGTTCTTCGTCAATGACCTGCCAGACATAGTTGAAAAAAAAGGGGAAACATACGTTGTTGTGCACATTGAAAAGTATTGCCTGCTGGGGATTTGTTTGACACAAGTACCGAGTAGCATCGTAGAAATTAAATAAAAAGGCTATCGATTCCTCATCGTTGCGGGAAAACATCTCTGTATAAGCGGATGCCAGGTCTTCTTTACCAGGTAACAAATCCTGATAAAGCTCTAAAACTTCTTTGTCCACCTGCTGGAAATAATAATTAAAAAAGTCGTTCAGTATCATGTTTTACCCTCCCAAATCATTTCAATAAATACTCTTTATAAAAGTCCATTCTAACTCTGTATTAGTTTCACCGACTGTTGGTAATTATTTGCCTTGATCTGGCAGTCCAGTTGCCAAGAGATATCAACAGCAAATTCCGCCACACCTTCCTGCAAGGGAATGTAGGGCTTGAGCATAATACCTGAACTTTGGTAACCCAGGCGGCTCTGCCCGGCAAAAACTAAATCCTTGTAATAATATTGAACCGCAGGCTGTACCTCCATCATCTCGATGCATGAACCCGAAAAATTATAGCTAATCAGGTTGCTAAATGAAGCACCGTCCCCACTTTGTATGGAATATATATAATCTACTTTGGTGATTTCTGAAACACTCATTTGCTGTTCAGAATAATTGAGGCCATCGGTTCCTAGTTCGATTATATCGTGTATGATGATGGGCACTTTTCCTTCTGAATTTTGAAAACCCAGAAAAGCTACCGGCAGAAAATTTACTTCATCGGACGGAGCCGCGGAAGTAACAATTTGCGGTGCCAGGAAGAAGTTTTCCGCTGCATACCCATCAACCTTGGCTGTCATTACAACCGAAACCCGATCCGGTAATATCACAAATTGCTTGGATATTTTTATGTTAAGAACGGTCTCCTCGTACGGAATCTGCTTTTCGCAGGTTAATAATACTTGGCTGGAATCCTGTCCTTCAGACATTTCTTCCAATCTAAAAACCATCCGTCCCAAATCACCCAGGGTTATGTATTCTCCCTCTTTACAGATCACTAGCTCACAGCGCAGGGAATTTCTGCAGTTTTCTTTACGGGCCCCCTCCGAAAAAAGTTCGTTCTTAAGGCTGCTATCCGTTTCCGTCATTACCAGAGGATAGGCATAGCGATAAACTGAATGATAGGCTTTAATCCCGGCAAAATCTCTTTTTATAATATCGGCCATCTTACTGTAATCCGCAGCCAGATCCTCAGCTAAAACATGATGATAATTAATACAGCCACCGTCCATATCTATAACCACAGTCTGCAGATAATTGCGCAGGAGGATTTCCTCGCGGCCGTCAAAATCCCAGTCCTTGATCATCAGCGAGGGACTCTCTATAGATTGCTCGGTCAATCTGCCCAATAAGTGATTAAGCAGACGTTCGCTGATTTCCAGATAAGCCAGTCCCTGCATGTCGTAATAAGGGGAGGAACCGTAACAGGGATGACGACTCGCCCACTTAGGGTCTTCCTGATATAAAAGGTTTCTAACCCGATTAATCAGAATATAGCTCTCAGATATTTCCGGTGGGTAGTTTTCTTGCAGGAGCTGATTGATCATTTCGAAGCGTTCTATGGATTGCAGTACAGCTCTTTCCAGCATGGATTGAAACTCGGCTGGGAAATGACCGGAAGAGTTTAAGGCTATGACTGCTTTCTCAAATCTCTCCTGGTCTTCTTCCAGCAACCGAATGCGGCTGATAACCCGTCGCAGCCGTTCATCACCAAAGCAGACCCCGCGTATGCCGCGTTTAGCAGTCCAATTCTCCCATTCCGGGTAAGAGTGGCTGCTTGATACGGGATAACTATCCAAAAAACCTACCTGCTCCATGTAATCACGCAAACCAGTAAATTCCAATTCATCATCCTGCTCTACTAATTTAAAAAACTCCATTAGCCACTGCTTGTCTCCCTCCGGGTCCTTACTCCATTGCCCCATCTTTTCAGCATCCTCAAAAATGAGCACAATCGGGTCCATAGCCTGACCATATTTTGAGGACAAATGATAAGCCTTTTCCAGTGAATCTTTAATATAAAAGAGATAATGGGAGGGTTTTACCCGGGTTCTGTCTTCTGGCGTAAAGGAGTTTCTCTTCAACAACTGATAACGATACTGGGTATGTACAGGCACAGAAAAAAATTCCTGCCCGTGAATTTCATCCCGAAGGGCAAAATACAACATTTCCTGAGGAATATGAGATATTGTAGTCAGAGAAAAGGGGTCTTTAAACCCAAAGTGCTTCAGGCAATAATCCGCTGCTCCCCCCGGGTTAGCATAATGTGACTGGTAAAAGGTTTCGGCATCCAGATAGTACATCGGTTTAGCACCCATCAAGCGCGCTGCCCGGCTGGTTTCCGCCAACAGCGCCTCCCCGCACTCCCGTTCTACCAGGTGAATCCCCTGCCAATCGCCAGCTTTCACTCCGGTCAATTCAGAACAGATTTGATCATATTGGATTAGTTGGTAAAAGTAATCATCACTGCGGGAACTGAGTTGGATAAACGGCTCATCGGCTAATCCTCCTACAATTCCCAATTTATTACTTGCCAATAGCTTTTTAATTTCAGTCATATACTCCTTTTTTTGGTCTCTGAACCAATAAAGAAATGGTCCTGAAAAATGCAGATTAATATAGAATTTATCCAGACTAACCGCCTGCTGCAATAATTCCAACCAAGGTTGATAAGAATAATAATAGGCCTCTTCCCGGGTTTTATAGAGCTGAAAGTGGGGTTGATGAAAATGCGGACAGAAGGCAATATAACCCTTCATCTGATTCCTCCATTTACAGGTAGGCTAGAAAATCATCTTCTAGCTGCACCTTTTCTAACCAGGCTTGAAAATTAGGGCTGTAATTATCATCCCGCAGGGCATTAACCAAACGCAGGAATTTAGCATAATGTTCAAAAAAACGTTTCATGGCATAATCCCTGGTCAAGTTGTTAGTTACCATAAATAGCCAGTCACTGCTCTCAATAAGAATTAATTCTCGTAAGGCCTGATCAAGCACCTGCTTCTCAATTCCCCCCCGTATACTGCTTTTATCTATCTCTTCATACTCGCTGCTGGCTTTCCTGATTATTTCCCACATCCAGTTAGTTTCCTTGTTATCCCACACATAATGCTTGCCGCCCATCCCCCAGGAGGACTCAAAAACTTGAGCTTCGGGCATTTCGTCAGGAAGATCCGAGGGCAGAATAAAATTAAGCTGAGGGTCTTTAGCAATACCTCTTACTACTTCATCCAGCCAACTAACTCCTTCCCACCACCAGTGCCCAAAAAGTTCAGTATCATAACAAGCTACTATCATTGGCTCACTAAATCCTAAATTTTGGGCTTCACGCCCGGTGCTGGCAACTCCCTTTACGAAATGATCGGCATGCTGAACGACTCTTAATGAAGCCTTGAGCGGATCATAGGGCAGCTTTTTCTCTAAACTACCGTTTCGATCGCTAACCTTCCAGTATTTAAAACCTGAACGAGGAGATTCCTTATGAAATTCGCGATAAGCTTCATCGCCCGGATAACCAAAATCAGCTGACCAGACTTGATGGCTCACCATTGCATTTCTGCCCAGTACCATGATATCTTTGTCCTGAATTTTATAGGGGCGATAAGTGCTTAATCCAGTATTAGCGAAGGTCTCGCAGGCACATTCCAACTCCTGAGATCCTGGACTGGAATCACCCAGGGGTTGACCCCCTTCCACCGCATGGCTGTCAACATAGAAGTACTTGAAACCGTACTCTATGAGTAAATCTTCAATTCCTTGAAAATATCCGCATTCGGGTAACCAGAAGCCTTTTGGTTCCCTGCCGAAATATTTTTCATAGGCACGTTTTCCCCAATATATTTGATGTTTTAAGCTATTTGGATCTAATAAAGGTAAATAGGCATGGCTGGCCGCTGTAGTAATGATTTCTATCTGCCCGTCACACTGCAGCTTATTCAAGGCGGCAATGGCATCACAATTAAATTCAACTACAAAATCGCGTCGTATATCTCGGTAAAAGCGATGATAAAAAGCCGCTAAAGAAGCCATTTTACGATCAGATATAGAGAGATAGTATCTTTCATCTTCAGCAGCCTGCTCCTCGCGTTCGCGCAGATAGGCTACAAACTCCTGCTGAATATATGGAGAGCTTAATTGATCAAGCAAAGTAGGACTAACACTTAGAGTAATTGGTGCACGAATACCTTCCTCTTGCAGGCGAAACCAAGTCCGCAGAAACGGAATATAAGTCTCGGCCATAGCCTCAAACAGCCACACTTCACCAAATGGCCATCTGCCCTGCCTCTTTACATAAGGAATATGGCTGTGCAGCACCAACATAATATTTGAACTCAACGGCTACACTTCCTTATACTACTTCTTTTTTCTTGGTAGTCCTGGCTAATACCTTTTCATAAACATTCTTAGTTGATTGAGCGATAACATTCCAGTTGTATATAGATTCCACTAATAGGGCTGCGTTTTCCACCAGCTGTTCGGTCATATTTCGGTCCTTAAATATGCTTATTATGGCCTGTGCCAATTCTATTTCGGTTCCGCTGGTTACCTTAAGACCCGTCTGCTTATCTGCTACTATTTCGGCCAGTCCCCCAACATCACTTACGATAACCGGAGTTCTGGTGGCCATGGCCTCAAGTGCCACTATACCAAAGGGTTCATACAAGCTAGGAAATACTGCCACACTGGCCCTGTTGTAAATATAATTACGTTGCTTGTCTCTTAAAAATCCTGTAAAAACTACCCGGTCCTCTATGCCCAACTCCTCAGCTGTTTGCTCCAGCAGGTTTTTCTGCGGTCCCCGTCCGCCGATATATAATCTAGCTTCCGGTATACTCTCTAATACCATAGGAAAGCAGTTCATTAAATGCCATAGCCCCTTTTCCGGAACCAACCTCCCCAGGGTAAAAACTACTTTTTCTTCCGGATCTATTTCCAGGCTGGGTTCTTCAGGCAGAGGATAAAATTGTTCGGGCTCCACCCCGTTAGGTATAATTGTGACCGCATCCGGATGGATGTCAAAAAGTGAGCAGATTTCTTTATGCATATATTGACTGCAGCAAATAATATGATTGGCCTCCAGCGCCAGGTTTTTTTCGATCTCATTAATCTCCAACTGAACTCGATTATGTAAACCTAGATTACGACCATGTTCTGTAGCATGAATGGTAGTAACCAGCGGCAATTCAAATATTTTAGCTACCGCCCGACCAGCATAGGCAACAATCCAATCATGCGCATGCACTAAATTAAAACCGCCCACTTCAGAATTCAGTCGCACAGCTTCACGGATAGCTTCACTGTTAAAAGTAAAAGTCCAAGATTTAAAATTATCAATATTAGCTTCGTTAATGGGATTGCCCACCCGGTGAATGTAAACATCATGATTGCTCTCAAAATCAGGTCCGCACTTTACTCGCGGAGTGATAATATGTACCTCTACGCCGTTAAGCGCAAGATAACGGCTAATGTCATAGACATGCTGCCCTAATCCCCCAACCATATGGGGCGGGTATTCCCAGCTAAACATTAGAATCTTCACATGCATACCCCTTTGTTAGCAGTTATTAACCCAATTAAGTTACTTTATATCAGATGTTTTGTGGGATAAAAATTGGGTTTTAGTTAATCAAATACACCCTTGGTTAGAATATATTAACCCAATAACCTTATTCTACCAGATAATTCTTTCCTAAAGTATTATTTTTTGATTATAATATTTTAATGCTATAATCTTATCAGTACTATATAATGCCAGGAGGTATCGTATGAATTTATCAGCCAATCAAGCTCCGAGGAGAGCTTCCATTATTAAAGACCCTGCCCTTGCTCCTCAAGGTTATAACAAATTGGAATGGGTTAGAAATAATATGCCTGTACTAAATATGTTAAGGGATGAAATGGAAAAAAGTAAACCCCTGCAAGGAAAAACAATACTCTGCTGTCTGCATCTCGAAGCCAAAACCGGCTACCTATTACAGACCCTTATGGCAGCTGGTGCCGATGTTATTGCCATCGCCTCCAATCCCCTATCTACTCAGGATGATGTGGTAGCAGCTCTGGCAGACTCAGGCATCACAGTCTATGCCATTCATGGTGAAAGTGCTGCAGAATATCATGAATTTTTAGAAAAAGGTCTCGATTGCATGCCGGATGCCATTATTGATGATGGTGCCGATGTAGTCAGTCTGCTGCACAAAAGCCGCTTGGAGCAAACCGCTAGTATTATCGGCGGATGCGAAGAAACTACTACCGGGATAGTCCGTCTGCGCTCCATGGATCAGGATAATGCCCTGCTGTTTCCTATGATAGCGGTAAACGATGCCTATATGAAATATCTGTTTGATAATCGTTATGGCACTGGTCAATCAGTCTGGGATGGCATTAACCGTACCACTAATCTAGTGGTAGCTGGTAAATATGTAGTAGTCGTAGGTTATGGTTGGTGCGGCAAAGGTGTTGCTATGCGGGCCAAAGGCATGGGCGCCAAAATAATCGTTACTGAAATCGATCCTATTAAAGCCAATGAGGCCATTATGGATGGCTTCCAGGTTATGAATATGATGGATGCAGCTCGCCACGGAGATATATTTGTAACTGTAACCGGTAATATTAACGTAATCCGCAAGGAACATATGCAGGTCATGCAGGACAATGCCATCATGGCCAATGCCGGTCATTTTGATGTAGAAATTTCAAAACCCGATTTAGAATCCCTGGCCGTTAGCAAGCGCCAATTAAAACCCAATATCGAAGAATTCATCCTGGAGGATGGCCGCAAACTATACCTCCTGGCTGAAGGCCGACTGGTTAACCTGGCCGCTGGTGACGGACATCCAGCCGAAGTAATGGATTTAAGCTTCTCACTTCAGGCCCTCTCCCTGCTCTACGTCATTGAGAATCGTGATAAATTAGAAAACCATGTTTATAATGTCCCAGAAGAAATTGATAGAAGGGTAGCCTATCTAAAACTTAAAGCTGATGGAATCATAATAGATGAACTAACCAGTGAACAAAAGGAATACTTGGAAAGTTGGGATAACTAGTTCGAAAACCCTGTGGCATTTGCTGCAGGGTTTTTTTCTGCATATTAGCTCCGCCTTTTTCACAGAATATAATTGATAGGATAAGCATGAAAGGCGGATGTTAATGGATAATATTAACAAAAGATACATCTGGATATTTTTTGGTGTTCTTCTCGTTATAATGGTTGGGGCCTATGTCTTGAATACTATACGCCCCCCCAGCCTTAAGCCCTATCGCCTGCAAACCAGTTCCACTGAGGAAACCGGTACTGGAACCTTTTACACCGTGCGAGACTCTGCCGGATTGACAATTTTTCAGACCGGTTTGGCTGTTCATGTAGATGACCGTTACATCAATGAAAATGATGTGGAGTACATTGTTATAAAAGTCAACGGACTAAATGCTACCGCCAGTATTATTCAGAAGGATGTCTCACTATCCAATACCGCGGCAGATGCTCCTGTATTGGCACCTGATATTCTAAGTAAAAATAAGACTATGCCAGTTCAAGCCACCAATTCCAGACATATAGTTCTATATCACTCACATACTGATGAATCATATGTTCCCACTTCAGGAACAGCCAGTAAACCTGGTAATGGAGATATTTACACAGTCGGTGATGCTCTTGCCGATACCTTGCAGAATGCTGGTATTAGTGTAACCCACAGCCGGGCCGCCCATGACCCCCATGACATTAATGCCTATACCCGCTCGCGGCGTACCCTGGCTCAATTACTGAAAGAACAGCCCGATGCTGCCTACGATATTCATCGCGATTCAGCTCCTGCCAGCGCCTATTATACATCAATTAACGGTGTAGACAGTTCCCGGGTAATGATGGTGGTAGGCAAGTCCAACCCTAATATGCAGACCAGCTTGGCCTATGCCAAAAGGATTAAAGCTAGAGCTGATCAGCTATATCCTGGTTTAGTACGGGGAATATTTATGGGGCATGGTGACTATAATCAGGGACTCTATCCCACTGCCATGTTATTTGAAATAGGAACCGAAACTATTTCTCTTGATTTAGCTGAGAATGCCGCCCGCTGCCTGGGTGATGTACTGATAAGAGAAATGGGCGTCCGCTAGCAGCAGATAATTTATTTGTTCTATTTGGTATCCTCCATACTAAATATTAAGCAACATACTGTCTGCTATACTTGTTTACTTGAACCGTTTCTTTCCTGCCTCTTTTTTAAAATTGCTTGCATTCTAACTCATAACTTATAATAAGTTAGTATGATTCGATTTTTGTTATAGGGGAAGGATTGTTTTTTTTGCAAATGGACTTTAAATGGCAGGCATTTCTCGTCATATCTATAGGAATTTTTATGTCTACCCTGGATGGCAGCATTTTAAATATCGCTAATCCAACCATTGCCAAAGCTCTTCAGGTTAGTATGCAAGAAGTTCAATGGATAGTAACCGCTTACATGCTGGTTATTACTGCATCGCTAATCTTTCTGGGAAAATTAGGTGACCAAATTGGGAGTTACAAAATCTACAGGTATGGATTCCTCATTTTTACTCTAGGCTCTGCTCTTTGCAGTATATCTAATTCACTGTCTTTCTTGATCAGTGCTCGTCTGGTCCAGGGTATCGGTGCCAGTATGCTGATGGCTACCGGCATGGGTATTGTCTCCAACGCATTCCCTCCCGAGGAGCGAGGCAAAGCTCTCGGTCTAACCGGCATGGTGGTAGGTATAGGAAACATGACGGGACCTAGTCTGGGTGGATTATTAGTAGCCTATTTCCCTTGGCCAGTAATCTTTTTGATTAATTTGCCTATCGGTTTGTTAGGTTTTTATCTGGCTTACAATTACCTGACTGGACAAGAACCAAAACGGGATATGGAAGGCTATGACCTGCCCGGCACTCTGACCTTTGCCCTTTCCATAGGGCTCTTAATCTATGCCCTTTCCACTGGCCGTAAATTTAGTATTCTGCTGCTAATTATAACCGTAGCCTTTATGGTGCTTTTCTATTATATAGAAAACAAATCAGACCACTCAATGTTGGATTTCCAACTATTTAAGATAAAAAACTTTGTTTACGGTAACGCTATGGCCCTGGCTGTTTATATAACCCAGACCTCAGTATTTTTTCTGCTCCCCTTCTATATGGAGCGAATACTTCTTTTTTCTCCGTCTTTTTCGGGTTTATTGATGACCATAACTCCTGTTACTATGGCCTTGACAGCTCCTCTGGCAGGTAACCTTTCCGACAAGGTTGGCTCCAAAAAGATTTTGTCTCTTTCCTTGTGCTTACTCACTGTCTCGTATTTTGTTTTCTCCACTCTAACCTCTCAAGTCAATCTGCTTAAGCTAATTGCTGGCCTTACCCTCCTGGGACTCGGCATGGGGATGTTCGGTTCTCCCAATAACAGTTCCATTCTCGGTTCCATCCCCCGCGAAAAAGCAGGCTACGGGGGAGGTTTTATTGCCACAGTTCGCAACCTTGCCTTCGCAGTAGGTATAGCCGGTTCGGTCAGCCTTTTTTCCATCCTCCAAGCCATGTCCGAAAGGCATCTCCCTTACATCAGTGCATATGTTAAGGCAACTACTACAGTATATCTAGCAGCAGCCTGTGTTACCCTCACCGTTTTCATATTATCCTTGCTCAGCAACTTTAGAAGGTCAAAGTCTGACACAGCAGTGGTTGATTAATAGATATCTGTGGAGCAGTTACTTTGTCTATTGAGGGATTTAATTATATTACTACGAAATCCCAACTAAGCTTTGACCTGGCAATAAGCATCTGCTATAATAGTTAAGCAATGAGCGCCCGTAGCTCAGTGGATAGAGCACCGGCCTCCGGAGCCGGGTGCGGAGGTTCGATTCCTCTCGGGCGTACCATTTAGAGAATTGGCACTTTCAAGAATTCTTGAGAGTGCTTTTTTGCCGTATCAGACCCGCATGCCGCGTAGCGGCACCACTGATGAATGAAAAATCTTTTTTCAGGGCAGAAAGTATAACATTT
>CAZEDT010000023.1:0-54590 GCA_964510795.1 uncultured Syntrophomonas sp. | reverse complement strand
TCAACCCGCACTAGGGACTTTCACCCTTTAGACTGCGCCCATGCCGGGCGCACCGGTAAAAAAGGCACACCATACGGTGTGCCTTTTTTATGTTTATACATCTGCTGAATGTACGGGCGGCCCCATTTCATATAAAATATGCCGCATCAATCCTAAACAATCCGCGTAATCCGCGTCTAATCGTCTCCTAATAAGCCAGCAGGGCTTCCCGAATTATCTTGGCTCCCAAAATAGAGGTGTTATCACCGAAATCGTTGGGGGGTGAAATCTCCACTACATCAAAACCCACCACATTTAGTTGACCCAATTCCACCAACATTTTAATCAAGTCCCGCGAAGATACTCCTCCCGCTTCAGGGGTCCCGGTTCCGGGGGCAAAGGCGGGATCAAGTACATCAATATCTACACTGATATAGACCGGTCTGGTTCCGATCTTGGTTTTTACTTCGTCCAGTGCCGATAAGAATTCATCCAGGTAAAGATTGCTGGCGCTCTTAGCATATTGCAGCTCTTCTCGAGTTCCGGAACGTATTCCTAATTGAAACAGGTTCTTCTCCCCCACCAACTGCAGAACATGCCGCATTACTGTAGCATGGGAAAGAACTTCTCCCAGATAATCCTCCCTTAAATCAGCATGGGCATCCATCTGAATAACCACTAGTTCAGGATAATAATCGGCATAAGCCTTAATAATCGGCAGACTAACCAGGTGTTCTCCACCAATGGAGAATATTTTCTTCTGCATGGCTAACAAATCTCTGGCAGTAGCTTCCATTCTAGATAGGCTTTGTTGAATGTTACCAAAAGGTATGCAAACATCACCTGCATCATAATACGAGATTTCTTCCAGAGATCGATCCTGGTAAATACTATATTCCTCCACCCCCTCAGATACCTCCCGCACGCGGTAAGGTGCCAGGCGAGTACCAGGCCGAAAACTGGTGGTGAAATCCATTGGCAGGCCGATTAGAACCCGATCAGCCTCTTCCAGGCTGTCTGCGCTGCCCATAAAAATAGCTTTACGATCCAACCACTGAAGTGTATCCATCTTTATTTACCCTGCCCTATTATCTTTTGCACAAAAGCAGGCAGGTTGAAGGCGGCTTTATGTACGCCTTCATTATAGTATTTTAATGAAAAATCATTAACTGTCTTAACCTCCTGAGGATCATGCTTTTTCGAACCTATAGTAAAGCTCCACAAGCCACTGGGGTAGGTTGGAATACTGGCCAGGTATAAATCAGTCATGGGGAAAGTCTGGCTAATTCCACCATACACCATTTGAATAACCTCACTATTGAAGAATGGTGATTCACTTTGGGCCACCAGCATACCGTCTTCCTTTAGAGCCTCGAAACAGCTTTGATAAAACTCCGGCGAGAACAATACTACCGCCGGTCCCACCGGTTCAGTCGAGTCAACAATAATTATGTCAAACTCGTTTTTATGTTCCTGAATATATTTAATCCCATCGTCGACGATGAGCTCAGCCTTCGGATCGTTAAAAGAGCAGGCTAATTCCGGGAAAAAATCACGGGCTGCATCCATTACCCGGGCATCAATTTCTACCAGAACACCCTTTTCAACCTTTGGATGACGAAGTACTTCTCTTAGAGCCCCTCCGTCTCCTCCTCCGATAATTAAAACCTTACGAGGATCAGGATGAGAATTTAATGCTACCATAGTAATCATCTCATGATAAACAAATTCGTCTCTGTCAGTAGTCATCACCATTCCATCCAACAACAGCATCTTACCGAATTGCTCAGTAACCACTACTGCCAGATCTTGAAAGGGCGTTTTTTCCACCCTTAAAGTTTCGGTTGTCTTACAACTAAACCCCAGAGCCGGGGTTTGATATTCGGTAACCCAAAATTCCAATTAACTTCCTCCTTAACTCTAATTGAGTACTAGTACCACAGGGGAACAGCAGCAAAAGCACAGCCTATATTTTCCACAGTATGTTCACAGGCGGCTACCTTTACTTCTTGCAGCTCAAGACCACGTATGGCAAAAGCTTCCTCTACCATTTTAACCACCTGTTCCTCGGCTTCCTTTTTACTGCATTTGCCGGAAAACTCCATTATAACACCGAAGCTGCCGTGTTTTATGCCTACACCCACAGCAGCCGATATAATGGCTCCATGCTCCGAACTTGTGATTGAACCATAAGCAATTGGCAACAATGATCCGGGTGGAATCTCCAATTCAGGTTCATATTCACAGTTCGGAGGCAATATGCTGCTTACTCTTAGCAAATTTGTATTTCCTACCCGAGCTTTTAATAAAGCCCCGTCAAAAGCGGTAAGTGAAGTATCTCCCTCGGAAGATGCCGCTGTTACAAAGTATTTTTTCGGTAATGGCAACATTACAAAAACACCCCCACATTAGTTTTTATTTAGACAATAGCATTATTATATACAAAGCCCCCATAAAAATAAATCAAATTAATCATTAATCCTAAAATAAAAGCCTAGCTAAGCTAGGCTTTTATTATTCTTCCCACTTTTTTAAAAAATCTAGAAAATTATTAACTGATATTCGTCGTACCTTTTGGCGGGGCAGAACTATATAAAACATCCGGCGAGCTTCTTTTTCCTCCAGATTAAGATATCTGAGTTTGAGAGAAGAACCGTGAGGGCGAATAACCCAGCGGGACACGATAGAAATTCCCATCCCTGCTTCAACCATGGCCAGAACTGTCTCAGTACTGCCGGCTTCCATTGATATATCTAGTTCTTGTGGGTTAACATTATGATTCGCCATTAAATCTTCTACTGCTTTACGGGTGCCGGATCCTTTTTCGCGGAATATCCAGCGTTCCTTCCGTAAATCTCGCAGGCTAATACTGGTTTGCTCTGCCAATTTATGTTTTTCAGGCACAACTACTACCAATTCATCCTCTAACCATGGAAAACCTTCTACCTTGCGGCTATTATTCCAGCCACCTACAATGCCTAAGTCCAATTCACGCTCCGATATTTTATTAAATATTTTATCGGTATCCGCAATTTCCAAACTAATGCTGATATGGGAATATTTTTCCTTAAAACCTTTTACTATAGCCGGAAGTATATATTGCCCCGGTATAGTACTGGCCCCTAAATAAAGATTGCCCTTGCGGCTTTCGGCAATTTCTTCCATAGCCTTATCCAGTTTATCCATACTTTTAGTAAGCTCTCGAGCACAGTTATATAAAGCCTCACCAGCTTCAGTAGGTCTTAACTTACGGCCCGACCTTTCCAATAAAAGAACCCCGTACATATCCTCTAATGCCTGAATCTGCTTGGTGACCGCTGGTTGGGACAACCCAAAATCCTCAGCAGTTCGAGATAAATTCTGAGTTTCTACGACTCTAATATAAGTCTTAAAAAGGTTTAAGTTCATTTACTCATGGCACCTTTCTGACCTTAATCTATTAGCAATCCCAATCACCTATTTGCATTTAGTAATGTATCCTTGGTAAACCACATAAACATGCCCATTTTATCGTAAAAAACCTTCCAGTATAGCATCTACGGCTTCTTTTTCAGTTAATCCTAAGGACATGAGCTTAATCAACTGTTCCCCGGCTATTTTACCGATAGCAGCCTCATGAGTCAGAACTGCTTCTGCATCTTCAGCCATCAGTTCTGGTATTGACTTAATTCGGGCTTTATCCATTATAATAGCGTCACATTCCACATGCCCCAGACAGGCTGTTTTCCCTATTAGAGCAGCCCGAAATAGCTGAAACGAATTACCCTGAGCTACAGAACGCGAAAGCACCTGAGCGGCTCCCCCATTTCCTTCAATAATAATCTCAATATCTGATTCTGCATGCTGAACCCCCTGGGTTAGCAAACGCTCAACAATTTTAAGGTTGCCTTTTTCATGCACATGCGCCACGGTCGACCGGATGGTATCGTCTACCCCCTTAATCTGGGCCATTTCCAGCTCAGCACTGGCGCCTTTTTCAATCGTGATAACCGTAGTAGGATTCAGGATATTTTTTCCGTCGCCGCTACCTTCACCATAATGCTTCTCAATATACTTTAACCTAGCTCCACGCCTCACAATAATTTCATGAATACCGTCATGGCGCGAACTGCTGTGGCTATCATTATGGATTCCACAACCAGCAATAATCGTGACATCGGCATCTTCACCAATAATAAAGCTATTATATACCTTGTCCTGAAATCCCGGCTGCGTTAAAATAACCGGAACGTGTACAGTTTCGTCACGGGTTCCAGCCTTAATTTCAACTATCAGCCCAGGATTATCAGTCTTGGAACTTAAAACAATGTTAGGAGAGGATTGGCGTATTACTGCCTCACCATCCCGCCTTATATTAACCGCACCTTTAGGTATCCCATGTAAATCTGCGATGGACTTAAGCATGTCCATATCCAAATTATTTAATTTCATATGTTATGTCTCCCTGGCATTGATTGCGCACTTTACATTCAATATCATCTTTAATGAGATGCCATATTTCTGAAGACGTTCCTCTTCCAGCTACCAGCCCATCTTCCAACACAATAATCTCATCACATACCGGCAGTATCTTCTCATTATGGGTAATAACAATAGCTGTCTTGTTAGGATTATTTCTGTAGTTAGAGACTATCAAGCCAATTAATTTCTGAATCGTCCACAGGTCAACCCCTGCCTCCGGTTCATCAAATATGGTTATCTCGGTATCACGCAGTAACAACTGGGCCATCTCGATGCGTTTGATCTCGCCTCCACTTAGACCTGGTCCTAAATCTCGATCCAGATAGTCTTCCGGGCAGAGTCCAACGTCGCGTAGATATTTTCTATACTGGATAGGCTCGACCTGCGGGGCAGCAATACCAAGCAAGTCTTTTATGGTTAAGCCCTTAAAGCGAGGAGGCTGCTGGAATGCATAAGCAATACCTTTTCGAGCCCGCTCTGTAACTGTAAGATTCCCAATCTCTTCCCCGTCCAGGTAAATATTACCCTGGCTATGCTGGTATATCCCCATGATTACCTTCGCCAGTGAAGTCTTGCCTCCGCCGTTAGGTCCAGTAATGGCATAAAGCTTGCCCTGGTCAAATTCGAGGTTAATCCCTCTCAATATTTCCTTGTTTTCTCCATTACCATTGGGGATCTGCATCCATATATTTTCGAGTTTCAGCATCTTTCTATCCTCCATATAGCATA
The DNA here is from genome assembly GCA_964510795.1 of uncultured Syntrophomonas sp. Lineage (GTDB taxonomy): Bacteria > Bacillota > Syntrophomonadia > Syntrophomonadales > Syntrophomonadaceae > Syntrophomonas_B. The sequence goes on along the minus strand of CAZEDT010000023.1, from coordinate 49,421 downwards.
CCCCTATATTTTAACATAAGGTCTCATTATAAGTCTAATAACACGCTTTTCTGATATAGTTTATACCCTTCTGGGCATACATTCCGGACAATAAGCATAAACCTTTAATTGATGATTAACTATTTTAAAACCCTCTTGCTCTAAATGCAGCTCCAAGCTATCCAAAAGAGCTTCCTCCACTTCAAATATCTTGGCACAGGATACACAGATAATGTGGTGGTGTTGATGGTCGGCTTGGTCAGATAGTTCATAGCGATGTTTACCCTCGTCAAAATGGGTCTTATAGATAAGTTGCAGAGCCGCCAGGCGTTCCAAAGTTCTGTATACAGTTGCTATACCAATATTGGGTACTTTAATGCGAGCCGCAGCTAGCACTTCCTCAGCGGTAAGATGTCGGCCAGTATTCTCGAACATGACATCCAAGACCGCTTTTCTCTGCTGGGTTAACCTATAATTTGCCGATTCCAACTGCTCGTTAATGGTCAGGCGAGTCATTGCTACCTCCACAGTGATAATCTTTACCCACTATAATGATTATCAAACCAACATCTTATAACAATCCACCGAAAATACAGACAGGGATAGATTTGATCTATCCCTGTTTAAGTATACTACAATAATTTTCGCTATTGCTTAGATATTTTAATTTATTTTGAGGAATATTGGACTAAGTATTTTTACCGTATCAGAAAGTATAACATTTCTGGATGTTGCACCCTTCGGGTACTACAGATTTGACCTGAAGGTCAATATTAAGGTTGATAGGTAAGAAAACTCAGGCAGCCGACGTCCAAGGATGGACTAGTGTCGCGGTGCCAAGTATGGCAAGGAGCGACCGCTGTCGCCTAAAGGCTCACCCTTCGGGTACTACTGATGCTCTCTGGCGTTCGCTATTAAGGTAGCGGCGTACGCCGAGTTTTCTTATTGAGCTATTAGATCATCCCTAGAAACTCATCGAATAGATAGGCTGAGTCTTGTGGTCCAGGTGCAGCCTCAGGATGGAACTGGACAGATAGCAAGGGCAAGTTTTTGTGATATAATCCCTCAACAGTATCATCATTCAGATTGCGAAAGCTCACTTGAACCTCATCAGAGCTTAGTGTATTATCATCCACCGCATAACCATGATTCTGCGATGTAACAAAGCATTTTCCACTACGCATATCTCTGACCGTATGATTGCCTCCCCGATGGCCGAAGGTTAGTTTGTAAGTCTCTGCTCCCAGGGCCATGCCCAGCAACTGATGTCCCAGACAAATTCCCAACATGGGTACCAGTTCTAGCATCTTTTCTATCTCTCTAACTGCATAATCGCAGGATTCGGGATTACCAGGTCCATTGGAGAGAACTAGACCATCAGGATGATAAGCCATTATTTCTTCGGCTGTGCTTTCGGCAGGAACAGCAATGACCTTAATACCCCTGGCTACCAAAGAACGAATAATGTTACGTTTCGAACCGAAATCAAAAAGAACTACCGTTTTGTCTCCTTCTCCATATACCTTAGGACTTTTACAGCTTACCTGTTTAACTAAGTCGGTATCTAAAAGCTCTTTACCTTTTTGGGCTGCCTCAATCAGCCGCTCTTTTTGATCCAGATTGGCAGTTATGATAGCTCCCATACTTCCATTTAATCGTAATACTCTGGTTAAGGCCCGCGTATCTACCCCGGTTAAGCAGGTAACGCCATATTTTTCAATAAATTCATTAAAGCTCCATTTGCTCTCATAATGGCCGTTTAGCTCAGATATTTCTTTTACTACTAATCCCCGCAGGGCCGGAGCATCAGCTTCAAACCCGTATTCTCCGCACCCATAATTACCAATAGTCGGATAAGTCAGGGTTAATATTTGTCCTGCATAAGAGGGATCGGTAATAATCTCCTGATAGCCATTCATGCTGGTATTGAATACTGCTTCACCAGCTATAGGAAACTTGTTACCTAATAATTGCCCTGCAAATACATCCCCATTTTCTAAAACCAGGTATCCTTTCGGCATCGATGGTACCCCCTTTGCAACTAAAGCTTGAGCTTCTATCTGCAGTAAATCTGCCATTAATAACATATTCTCGTAAAACAGTATACCCTTCGATCCGCTTATAACTATTTCTTACGCAGATCCTTAATTTTTGCTTCTTTTTTGAGCTTTTCTAAATAATCGTTAAAGACTTTATTTTTTTGTTCAGTTTCCAGCTGGTCCTTAAGCTGTCCTTTAACCTGCTCAAAGGACATTAACCCAGGTGCCTTCCGTTCCCCGGCCTTAATTACATGATAGCCAAACTGTGACTTAACCGGTTTCTGGGTATACTGTCCTGGTTCCAGAGCCAAGGCAGCTTTTTTAAATTCCGGTACAAAATTGGTGGTAGCATTTACATAGCCCACATCCCCACCCTTATCTTTACTACCAGGGTCGGTAGAGTATTCTTTGGCTAGGGCTCCAAAATCAGCTCCCTGTTTGATTTTGCCGATTATTTCTTCGGCCTTTTTTTCATCAGTGGCCGCGACCAGAATGTGATATATGTGAATGCCTCCCTGATCCTCGAACTGACTGCGGTTATCATCGAAATATTTGCGTACATCTGCATCGCTTACCTTGACGTCAACAGTAACTTGATCCTTAATCTTGGTGTTCGACTGCTGAGTCTCCAAATACTCCTTGAGACTTTCTTCTGTGAATTTGGTTTCAGCCAGGAAAAGTTTATATCCATCTTTGCTGTTCTGATTTTTACTATCCTTAATATACTTTATGGTTTCATCCACTTCTTTTTGGTCAACCTTAATACCTTTTTTAGCAGCATCCTGACGAATTAGCTTCTGTAAAACCAAATTATCATAGGTTTTATTCTGCAGATTCTTGATAATTTCCTTATCTTTAGTCTTATCAAGTTTTACGGTTTGCGAAGACTCATAATCAGCTTTAACTACCTCATAAAGTTTATCAAAATCTGCCTGAGTGATCTGCTCGCCATTGACTTCTGCAATAGGTTTACTGGCCTTATCTGTATTACATCCAGCCAAAAATACAGCCAGGCACAGAACTAACACCATTAATAGTTTTCTTTTCACAACTTAACCTCCCTTATGTTATAAACGCTGGAATAAATTATAGCATAATTATACGTTTTCTTCACAGCATAGCTTTATTGCTTTTTTGCATGTATGTTTTGGCAATATTATTAAACCTCGGCTGCTATTGAAAGTTCGGTTGGTAGTTAGGAGATAGCTAGCGAATGCCTGATTGTTCTTAACTATCAACCTTAATATTGACCTTCAGGTCAAATACTTTATGATACGGTAAAAGAGACTGTCCCATATCCACTCTGGAATTTTGGGACAGCCTCTATATTGCAGATTGTATTCTAATTTAAGATTTAGACTACACCTTGAGCAACCATAGCATCGGCAACCTTAACGAAACCGGCGATATTAGCACCAGCTACCAGATTACCCTCAAAGCCATATTCCTTGGCAGCTGCACTGGATTTCTTATAGATGTTGATCATGATGTCTTTTAATTTGGCATCCACTTCTTCAAAGGTCCAGGAGTATCTCATGCTGTTCTGGGACATTTCCAGAGCCGATACAGCCACTCCACCAGCATTAGCTGCTTTAGCAGGTCCGAAAAGCACGCCATTTGCTTGTAATACTTGAACTGCTTCGGGAGTTGATGGCATATTAGCACCTTCGGCTACGGCAATACAGCCATTGGCCACCAGCGTTTTAGCCGCTTGTTCATCCAGCTCGTTCTGAGTAGCAGAAGGCAGAGCTATATCACAGGGAACAGTCCATATTCCATCACAGCCTTCAAAATACTTGGCTGAAGGATTAACTGCTACATAATCCTTAATTCTCTTTCTTTCCACTTCTTTGATCTGCTTAACGCTGTCGAGGTTAATTCCGTTATCATCTACTATATAACCATTTGAATCACTCATAGCTAATACTTTGCCACCCAGCTCCATTACCTTTTGGGCAGCGTAGATGGCTACATTACCGGAACCTGAAATAACAACGTTTTTGCCCTGGAAGCTGGCATTCTTTTCTTTCAACATTTCTTCGGTGAAATAAACCAGACCATACCCAGTTGCCTCGGTTCTCGCTAAGCTACCGCCCCAGCTTAAACCTTTACCAGTTAAAACGCCTTCATAGGCATTCTTAATGCGCTTGTATTGTCCATACATGAAGCCGATTTCACGACCTCCTACCCCAATATCTCCTGCCGGAACGTCAGTATCAGGACCAATGTGCCTGAAAAGCTCGGTCATGAAGCTCTGGCAAAATCTCATGATTTCAGCATCAGATTTGCCTTTAGGATCGAAATCACTGCCACCTTTTCCGCCGCCAATAGGCAGTCCGGTTAAAGAATTTTTGAAAATCTGTTCGAAACCCAAGAACTTTATAATAGATGCATTTACTGAAGGATGAAGTCTCAAGCCACCTTTATAGGGTCCAATAGCACTGTTAAACTCAAATCTAAAGCCGCGGTTTACCTGTACTTTTCCACTGTCATCTACCCAAGGTACCCGGAAAATAATCTGTCTTTCCGGCTCTACCATTCTTTCGGCTACAGCGTATTCTACATATTCAGGATGTCTTGCCAGAACTGGTTCCAATGATTCCAGTACTTCTTTTACCGCCTGGTGGAATTCGGGTTCATTAGGATTTCTCTGCATAACCTTATTAAGTATTTCGTTTACATTTGACATTCTTGTATTCCTCCTTCGGAATTTTATATTCACTTAATCATCTCATTGCAATTGCATATGAGTGATTATAGTTTCTATTTATCCAAAATTAAATAGGTTTTGATCAAATATATTGTATTCATGACTTCCATCCCAAGATTTGTATTGCATGCATTATAAATCCTTCGAAAATTGTGTGCTTTTTTGCATGAATATGGACACGTTACATTCATACCATCTACTTCAATGATCTTTTTTATACATAACGATGTCCATAATATTACTATTTCAAATTTCCTTAAATTGCGACCACAGGGAGCATATGTAATGCCCGAAGGGTGCAACATTTAGAAATGTTATACTTTCTGCCCTGAAACGGTACTAAGAAAACTCGGCTTACGCCGCTACCTTAATAGCGAACGCCAGAGAGCATCAGTAGTACCCGAAGGGTGAGCCTTTAGGCGACAGCGGATGCCTGAGTTTTCTTACCTATCAACATTTAGAAATGTTATACTTTCTGATACGAAAAAAAAGGCCGGGTCTCTGACCCGGCACTTTAATTCACTGTATTTATTAATATTGTTAGCTCGTTCTTATCCAGAAATGCTTATCCTCTGAACTTGATCAGGGTGGGATCAGTTATCTTGACCGGCTCAAATAGGGAGCTATCATCCCCAATTATCAATTGGGCCTTACCATTATCCCCGGCAAATTCCTGAGCATATCTAAATGGCTTGGATCTAACCAAGTTTAGATTATAAACCGGGCTGGTACCGCTGGGGTCTAGAACTCTAGTCAAGTCAGACCAAATCTCCATATTATTCTTGCTTGATGGAACATCTTTCACAGCTTGGATAGCAATAATACTTCCATCAGCAGTAATATAACTGCCTGAACTCTCCAATGGAGTTGAAAATGGTAAAACTACATCAGATACCTGAGCAGTAGCTGTCAGGAATGGGCTGGCTACCATCAGGAATTCCAATTTTGAAAGTTCTGACTCGTTCATGATACCTGCTCCAATTGGATCTTCACCTAATACATAGGCTGCTTTGATAGCTTTATTTTGTATTCCCTGAATCAATTCAGCGCCATCACATTGGAAACCTGCCTGCCAAATACCGGTGGCATTAACACCCGGACTTATGACAATGATTCCGTTACGGGGCGAAGCAATTTTTCCGGTCAAAACAGTAAGATCTGCCAAAAGCTCCACTGCAGCAGCGGATACACTATAACCATCTACCAGGATCATGGCCTTGGGGGCTTTAGCATAGGCACTGGCAATTTGTTGAGCCTCTTTGCCCGGATTGATAGCTTTCAAAGCTGAGCTCAGTTCTTCATAACCTTCAGCCTTTTCTTTAATAAATGCTTCGTTTATTAAATTCTGAGCTAAAACTACCGCCAGGATTTCTTTAATAAAGGCAGTACTATTAGGAGGACAAACCCTTTGCTTAGCAATGTCGTCCACGAGGGTGGTTTCCGGACTAATAACAATTACTTCGGCTCCTTTTCCAGCGGCTTTTCTTATACGGGCGGGAAGAACCTGATTTTCATTAAAAGACCCCAGCATCAGGATTAAATTGGTACCATCCATTTCAGCCAGACTGTTGGTTGAATGGTTGTCTCCAAAGACTCTGACTAAACCTCGTCCACAATCAGAGCTAAAGCTGGCTAGTTTACCAGAGTCCAGTATATATTCCCATGAGGCTGCCAGCTGTGCTTCTTCAACTGTCAGCGAAGGAGATGCAAAGATGGCTATCGAACCGGCCTCGGATTTCGCCTTAACCGCCAGGCTCTTTTTAGCAATGAACTGAAGAGCTTCCTCCCAGGAACTTTCCTTTAGCTCGCCGGCTATCCGCAGCAACGGCCTGGTAATACGTTCAGCATTGCCAGCAGCAAAGCCAAATCTTCCTTTGGAACACAGGGTCTCACCCTGATCAGGGACAATCTTGATTACGGAATCGCCACGACTGCTAACTATCTGACCACATCCCATACCACAGAAAGAACAATGGCTGCTGTTTTCATCTAACTGCAGCGGCACATTTTTACGGTGCGGGGTACGCTCTATCAACGCTCCGGTAGGACAAACACTCACACACTGACCACAACTAATGCAAGCCGAATCCAGAAGCGCTCTGCCAAATTCCGGTTTAACCAGGGTATCAAATCCCCGGTGGACCAGCCCCAGCGCTCCCACTCCCATCAATTCATCACAAATTCGGACGCATAAACCACAGAGAATACATTTGGCTGCATCTCTTTCGATAAACGGATGTTCATCCTGCTCCAAAATAGTATGTTTGTCTCCTGCCAAATCACGGGGGTTAACCTTGTAGTCACTGGCATATTTTATTAATTTACATTCAAAATAATCCTGACAGCCACATTCCAAACAACGGCTGGCTTCTTTACGTGCCTGTTCTGGAGTCATGCGTCCAGCAATTTCGAGAAAATCATTGCGTCGCTGAGCAGGCTCACGGTGGACCAGCTTAATCCTGGCTTCATTTTCAACACCAACAAAGTCTTCGGCAGTAAGCCCGGTTCGCTCAACGGTAAATGAGCCGGTCTTGGCTTGGGGTTCACCATTTAGATAACTAATCATGGCCAGAGCTGCTCTTTTCCCCTGAGCTATGGCTTCAATGGCAATGCCTGGGCCGGTAACGGCATCACCACCGGCAAACACTCCCTCCAAGTTGGTTTGCAGGCTATCCGGGTTGGTATCAATACATTTCCATTTATCCAATTGCAGTCCCGGCAGATCAGAAGCATCAACCTGTTGCCCTATAGCAGCAATAATAGTGTCTACCGGAATGACTTCCTGAGCTCCTTCAATCGGCATCGGTTTACGTCTTCCGGAGCTATCCGGTTCACCCAAACACATTTGTTGACAGCGGATAGCAGTAGCCCGACCTGCTTCAGCAATGATCTCTTCAGGAGCCAGCAGGAATTTGAATTCCACACCTTCTTCTTCCGCTTCCTCGATCTCAATATCCTCAGCCGGCATTTCCTCGCGGGTTCTTCTATACAGAACCATAACCTCTTTGGCTCCCAGACGTACTGCGGTACGGGCCGCATCCATGGCAGTATTTCCTCCCCCGATAACTGCTACCCTTTCTCCGATTTGCACGGATCCGTTCAAGGCTGCATCACGCAGGAAATCAATCCCTCCCACTACACCCGGTACATCTTCCCCGGGGCAGCCGATACGAGTATATTTCCAGGCTCCAATGCCAATGAAAACTGAATCATAGTTCTGTCTTATATAATCAAAACTGATATCCTGATTTATCTTGGTATTACATATTATCTTAACTCCCAGAGCTTCAATTAACTTAATTTCTTGATCCAATATTTCCTTGGGCAAGCGATATTGAGGAATTCCATAGCGCAACATACCACCAGCCTGGGGCATGGCTTCATAGATAGTAACCTCATGTCCCTCTAGGGCCAGGAAATGGGCTGCGGTTAATCCAGCTGGGCCTGCTCCAATAATGGCTGCCCGCTTACCGGAAGGATCCTTTTTGTCAGGTACAAATGCATTATTATCGTAGATATCCTGCTCAGCTGCAAAGGTCTTTAAGGCTGCAATAGCTATCGGTTCTTCTACCAACTGGCGACGGCAGGCTTCCTCACAGGGATGTGGGCAAACCAGACCTATGCTGGCAGGTAAGGGTAACTGCTCCTTAATAAGTTTTAAAGCTTCACGATACTGACCATTGGCAATCAGTCCCACATAGCCCTGGCAATCAGTTTGGGCCGGGCAGGCCTTAACACAGGGAGGACGGCAGTCACCAGTATGATCGGAAAGTAATAATTCCAGTGTCATTTTACGTGAAGCCTGTATTCTTTCTGAATCAGTTATTACTACCATGCCTGGACTAATCTCCGTAGCGCAGGCTCTTAAGAGGCGGTTATTGCCCTCTGTTTCAACTACACAGAGTCCGCAGGCGCCATAGGTTTTTAAGCGTTCATCGTGGCATAAAGTAGGGATTTCAATGCCATTTTCCCGTGCTACTTCCAGTATAGTTTGGCCCGCAAAAGCCTTTATTTCTTTGCCATCAATATTTACATTTAGCATAGTCATATTCATCCCTCCCTTACTCAACTATTACGGCGCTCCATTTGGAAGGACAAGCTTCCCAACAGCTGCCGCACTTAATACATTTGCTATCATCAATCAGGTAAGGCTGTTTTTTCTCCCCACTGATACAGTTAACCGGACATTTTTTGGCGCAAAGACCACAACCCTTACAAAGCTCTGGATCAATCCTATAAGTAATCAGTGCTTTGCATTGATGGGCCGGGCACTTTTTATCATTAATATGAGCTTCATATTCTTCCCTAAAATAACGCAGAGTGGTTAGAACCGGGTTGGGAGCACTTGTTCCTAGGCCGCACAGTGCGCCATCTATAATCTGCCTGCCTAAGTCTTCGAGTAATTCAATATCTCCGGTCCTGCCTTCTCCTTCACAAATGCGTTCCAGAATTTCCAGCATGCGTTTGGTGCCGATGCGGCATTGTACACACTTGCCACAGGATTCTTTCTGGGTAAAATTCAAAAAGTATCTGGCCAGATCTACCATGCAGGTACTCTCATCCATGACTACCATACCGCCCGAACCCATAATGGCTCCGGTATTGTTGATGGATTGATAATCAACCGGGGTATCTAAAAGGCTAGCCGGTATACAGCCCCCGGATGGACCGCCTAATTGGACGGCTTTAAATTCTTTGTCATCTTTTATGCCTCCGCCCAGGTCAAAAATAACCTCACGCAGGCTTATCCCCATAGGTACTTCTACCAGTCCGCCCCGTTTGATTTTGCCGGCCAGGGCAAAGACTTTGGTTCCCTTGCTGTCTTCGGTACCCATGGCTGCAAAGGCTTTCCCGCCTTCCTGTATGATCCAGGGTACATTGGCGAAGGTCTCTACGTTATTGATATTGGTCGGTTTTAGCCAGTAACCTCGCTGGGATGGATAGGGAGGCTTAAGCCGCGGCATACCTCGTTCACCTTCCAGCGAAGCAATCAGTGCAGTTTCTTCACCGCAGACAAATGCCCCGGCTCCCTGTTTTACTATAATATCAAAAGAAAAATCGCTGCCGAAAATGTTGTTGCCCAGTATTTGCTTCTCGCGAGCTTGTTGAATCGCTATTTCTACCCGCTTTACCGCCAGGGGATACTCGGCCCGCGCATAAATAATTCCGCTGCGAGCTCCAATGGCATAACCAGCTATAGCCATCCCCTCCAACAATGAATGGGGATCACCTTCCAGAACACTGCGGTCCATAAAGGCACCAGGATCGCCTTCGTCGGCGTTGCATACTACGTATTTATCAGGATTCTTTTCCTGGCGGGTGGCATTCCATTTAAACCAGGTGGGAAAACCAGCTCCACCACGTCCACGCAGTCCGGATATCTTTATTTCTTCAATAAGTGCTTCAGGATCATTACTATTGATAACTTTTTCTAGAGATTTATATCCACCTAAATTAATATAATCATTTATAGATTCGGGATCTATAATTCCGCAATTACGTAAGGCTACCCGCAACTGTTTGGCCAAAAAATCATTTTGATTATCGGGAGTGGATACCAGGTATTTTTCTAAAGTCTCGGGCTGCTCAGCTTTAATTATCTCCCTTGCTATCTCCGGAGTTACATGCCCGTAGGTATAGGCTCGACCATCGTCATATATTAGTTCCAGCAGGGGTTCATGATGACACATGCCTATACAGCCGGTTTGTTCTAATTTTATGGGCAATCCCTGAGCTTCAATCTCTTCCTTCACTACATCCCAGACCGGCAGTGCTCCGGCAGCAATGCCACAGCTGCCTATTCCTATTTTAATGATCATGCGGTAACCCCTCCCTCCGCCAACTGTCTTTCACTGGCATATATCTCACGAATAATACTACAAGCTTTATCCGGAGTTAAAGGTCCATAGGCGCGTCCATTTATCATCATAACTGGGGCCAGACTGCAACAACCTAAACACGCTGCATCAGATAAGGTGAATAAGCCGTCCTCGGTTGTTTCACCCATAGATACTTTCAGTTCCTCAGCCAAGGCGACAGCTATCCGCTCTGATCCATTTACATGGCACGCCGTCCCTTCGCACAACAGAATAATATACTTACCCATAGCAGTTAAACGAAACTGTGTATAAAAGGTAGCTACTCCATAGACCTGGGCTCGCTTAACTCCCATCCCATCAGCAATATGCTGCAATACCGATAAGGGCAGATATCCGTAGATATCCTGGGCTTTTTGCAGCACAGTTATTAGGTTGCCGGCTTCCTTGCTATAGAACTCGAGAATATCATCGAGTAGATGCAAGTCAACATCGGCTTGTACAAATTGTTTCTCCATCTTGTTTTCAGCCTGACAGGAGCAGGTCATGGAGAACACCCCTTTCTTATAAAAGTTTAAACTATACTCATTTTAATACACTCATTTTCAATTATGTAACCATATTATTAAATTGTAAAGATATTTAAACTTATAATACTGAGACTTTGCATACTGATTAAGTCCCGAGCCATAAAAAGATGGACTTTCTTTTAACACTTTTTCATCTAAAAATTTATAAATTCAGATATACAGCTTCAGGATTAACCCATTAAATATATCCCAATAAAGAAACAAATAAAAATCCTGAAAAAGATAACCATTAATCTATGCTGTCAATCCGGGAAAGAACTCTATCATAATCATCCCGGCAGTCAATATCAATAAATACTCCAGGGTCATCAACCAGGACCGGGCATATTCTATCAGCATTTCGTTTCAATATTTCTCTACCGCCCATATCACCGGAAATATCCATAAACTGTGGGTAAATTTCTTTTCCGAACAATACCGGATGCCCTCTCTTGCCATTAAATAAGGGAAAGACGATACTCCCTTCTCCGTCGTAAAAAACCCTAATCAACCTTTTAACCGTTTCTGGCTGCACAAAAGGCATGTCCCCAGGGAGGATTAATACAGCATCCGCCTCCCCCCGACTAACCTCTTTGACCCCTTCCCGCACCGAAGTACTCATCCCCCGGGCATAACAGGGATTTTCAATGAATTTAACCGGGTAAGACTCCAACTGCCGGCGGACCCTTTCTTTTTCATTTCCCAAAACCACAGAAATCCCGTCAACCGGTACCTGTAATAAATTTAGAATTGTATTTTCAATCACCGTTTTATCATAAAGGGGCAATAATAGTTTATTTTGATGCATCCTGCTGGAAAGTCCAGCCGCCAGCACTAATGCTTCAACTTTTTTCACCCGTCTAACCTTCCCTTCCAAATGGCAAAGCATATGAATTGATCTATATCAACTGGTAAACATTTTTTGCCGCAGACCCAATCACAACTTTTTCGACGTTTTTTTGTTTTAATAACCACGCCAACAATAAAGCCTGTTCCCGTTCTTGGGCATTCTCCACTTTATTAATATATGGAATCCAACGGGCCTTGGGAGGTACATTTTTCCAAAACCCCTCTGGACTTAACATGACCCGGACCACATCTTCTGCCATTACTTTTTCTCCTGGAGATAATCCAGTTAGATGACACATTTCGTTGACAGCAAAAAAGTGCTTTTCGGTAAGAGGTTTTCCCAGACAATCAATTCCGATTACCGGTACCACCAAAGTAGCCGTTTCCGGAATCACCGGCTCCAACATTCTGGGGGCCTTAAATGGCTTATTCCTCGCTCCGTCACCTTCCACCAAAATAATATCAGCAAAATATCCACTTTTCAGAAAATCTATTTCTTCCGGAGATATTCCAACAATTTTTCCTAAGTGATTGATCCGGCTGCCCAATACGGCAAATTTTCGAGATTGGATTAAACTACTCACGGCAGGATAAAAATCATCATATTGCTCCTTTAAAAGTACCGTCCCGGGAGAAACAGACGGAGGAAAAATTTTCGTAGAGGTAGTCAAGATCACTCTTTTTCCATCTGCCAGCATTTCTTCTGCCAGGCGGTTTATAATACTGGTCTTACCCCCGCCCCCAACCATCACTGCCATGTCCCCGTTTTCCATGTTTAACATTTTGCTGATCATTTTTCCGCTCCATTCAAACCAGATTTGAAAAAGACGATCATTTTAAAAAATAAATGCGCAACCTGCTCCAAGGCTTTCAGTTTATCGGCAAAAGTAGCAACCCGGATAACGGCATTCCTCGCATTCGGAACAAAAGCCCCCTTCACCCATCCGGATAAAATCATCTCTGGTCAGTTCTTCGCCGGCAAAAATACGCGGCAGGACCATGTCCATAACGGTGGTCTTACAAAACATAACGCATCCGGGAACCCCAATTATAGCCGTATTCTCTAAATAGGCCATCATAAACATATTGCCTGGTTGTATTGGAACCCCATAAGTTACCACCCGGGCTCCTGTCTGTTTAATAGCCCCCGGGGTCAGGTCATCAGGATCTACCGACATTCCGCCGGTAAGGATGATCAGATCAGCATTTTGGACCTTAAACTCTCGGACGGCCCTGATAATCTCCTCGATATTATCAGGGCAATAAATCTGGCCCAGCACTTCACCTTCAAATTTCTTGACCTTCTCTCTGATCACCGGTCCGAACCTATCTTTAATACGTCCTTTGAAAACTTCACTCCCGGTTGTCACAATACCCACTTTCAGGCTGCAGTATGGTTTGACCTCAAATACCTGGCCCTGTTCCCGGCATAATTCTTCTACCTGAGATAATTTTTCATCTGCAACAACCAAAGGAATCACCCGGGCTCCAACCAGCTTTCTTCCCTTTTCTACCGGAAAATTGTTAGGCAGGCAGGCCACAGAAATCTGATCAATGGCATTAAGCTCGTATAACAAAGATGAGTTCACCTTAAATAAACCCTTGATAGAAGCATGAAAAGTAGATTTTCCTTCGTAGGGTTCGGAAAATTCCACATTCGATCCAGCAGCAGCCCGGGCAATTCTTAAGGCAGCTTCATCTTCATGAATTTGATCCGGTTCGGGTTCCCAGATATAAATATTTTCTTTTCCAATCTTTAAAAGCTCTGCCACATCTTCTTTCTGAATCACATGCCCTTTTTTAAAGGCCCGTCCCTTAAATTCTCCGGGTACAATTTTCGTAATATCCTGACACAATACCATTCCAATGGATTCTTCAACAGGAACAGTTTTCATATTCAATTCTCCTCTACAATGAAAAGTGGTAAAAACAATGCTAAATTTTTATAATTCCAAACTCAGACAGACTGATTCTCGCCCCCGCCGCTTAAATATTCCAAAAAGAGGGTTCCTTTCCCCCCGCAGGTCATCCCCAGATCAAAAAGACAAGTCTCCCAAAGGAGGGGCTCTTTCGTCTTAAAGAGTTCCAGTGCTTTATTAATGGCCTCATGTTCTAAAACACCCCCGCCAACAGTACCGTCAATAGTGCCATTGGAAAAAACCAGCATTTTTGCCCCTGCCTTGCGGGGGGTTGAACCACCGGTGGCACAAAGGGTAACCAAAACAGTCTCTTCTCCCTGGTTGAGAACACTGGCCGTTGTTTTATATACACGCTCCATAAGGAATCCCTCCTTTAATATCTTTTAGCATTTTACCTGTTCCGCTATTTTCCCTGGCTACCATTTCTGCCAGAATGCTCAAAGCAATTTCCGCAGGTGTCTGCCCACCCAGATCCAAACCAACTGGGGATGAAACCTTTTCCAGGACTGTCGGGCTAATTCCTTGTTGCAAAAGAGTGCTGAAACATGCCTTGACCTTTCCCTTACTTCCAATCATACCGATGTAGCAGGGCTCGTAACGAAGTACATATTCCAAACACTCCTGGTCATATCCATGCCCTCTGGTAACAATGACAACACTGGTAAACCGATCAATTTCTTCCTGAAGCATCTGATTTTGAATCATTTCCTGAAAAGAAATACACAAAACCTTTAAGGCTTGAGGAAACCTCTCCCGGTTGGCAAACTCCGGCCTGTCATCCACCACCACAATCCGATAACCCAATACTGCTGCCATCTCTACTAAAGGTACGGAAACGTGGCCACCCCCGAAAACAAGCAGCTTTTTTTCCGGAAAAACCGGATCGGCAAAAATTTTCACCTGCCAGCTGCCTGACGAGGTTGTGTTTTGTTCTCCTTCTATCGCCGGCATTATTGGTTCGGTTTTTTGATCCTCCGCCGTATCCATGTGCACTTCAATAATTCCTGCTTCCCGGAGATTTCTCGAAAAAAACCGGTTTGCCAGCAAAATCATCTGATTATCAATGCTCATTCTGCCCAAAGTACCTAGGGCTTGTCCCCCGGGCAGTACTAAAAGCCTGGCTCCCAACGTAAGGGATAAAAGGGATGGAGCTTCTACTAATGTATAGACTATAGCGGTTTTTCCTGCTTCATTTAGTTCCCCGAGACTGTGAAAAATGCTCCGGTTATTTTCCATGAAGTCATACTGTTTGGCTGCTTCTAATACTTTAATAGTTTGGAGTGTACTTTTGCCCACTGCCCAGGCTTTATCAGTAACCCGGCAGCAAATTTCCCAGTTGGTTTCCGGATGAATGTCACCCATCTTAAAACCCTCTGTTACTTTGATCCCGTCACTTAATAGACCTCTGATTGTTCCCGAGAGATTTGCTTCCACCGGAACTCCGTCTACAAATCCTACAGTCTCTCCTTGAGTCACTAAATCTCCGATGGCAAGAACAGCAGAAAAATTACCGGCAGCAGGAGACCGCAGGATTCTTTCACTCGTATAACCCAGAACATTTGCAGGAATTCCGGTGTTAGGTGCAGCAGTTCCTTGAAAAATGGCTTGTCCCAAAGTGTTTCCTCTTTGAGTTTCAATGACCGCATGAACATCTTTTCCAGCCTCAAATCCGGGACCGAGAGCAATTACAATTTCAGCGGCGCTTAAAGTTGTCCCGTAGTTTTTTTTCATCATAGCCCCATCAATAAAAACCAGGGGACGGTATTTCTGCAAGATCTCTCCTTGTGGATCAACTAATACAGCCACCTTGCCGTTCGCAGTTATTTCCATTGCCTCTTCAAAGTTCTGGGCCAGCTTTCCCCAGGTTCCTTCAATACACATTTCATTGGTGTGAACCGCTTCTGCAAAAGAAACCTTGCGCCTGACACAGGTAGGCTCTGCGATCTCCGTCATCACCACCCGGTACCCGACCCTGTGTAAGGAACATGCCACCCCGCTGGCCAGATCGCCGGCCCCTTTAATTAATATGTAATTGAAAAACATGCTGTCACCCCTTTTTAAACAAAGTTTCTTGTAAACGTCATTCTAGAAATATGGCAAAAACTATTGTAAGTGTTTTTTATCCGATCTTTGTTTAACTCAAATTTTATACTCATAAAGCCGTAGAAATCCCTATTCAAATGTAGTTTATTATCCTATTAAATAGTGTTGGTTGATAAAAAAAGTGCATCCGCGTTTGGTAAAATGTTAAATGACCAAACTAAACACTCCAAACGGAGAGGATGCACAAGTTAATGCTACAAAAATCGGTCCGTCTGAAAAGGTTATAACAGAAGTATCAAAACTATTTGAGCTCTAAAGTCTTTTTTATTCAAAACCGCAATAACCAACGGGAATAGCTAGCAAACCTGGCTGCCGATGTTTGAGTAAGCTAAAATACTATACATTCAAAGCAGCTTTATAGCCGCTGTGGAAGGCATCGAGTATCTTGCCCACCTGTTCGGCGTCGCCGATCTCAATAACTGGCAGATTGCTCTTAGCCAATTCTTCAAACAAACTATGATCGGAACGTAATCCGACAGCCATAACCACGCTGTCGCAAGGAATTTGCTGAGTCCTGCCGGTACGATCGCTTACTAAAACTCCGTTCGCATTGACTTCTTCCAGGCGCTTGCCGGTAAGCACATCCACTCTGTTCATTCCGATCATCTCCCAATAGGCTATGATATCGGTGACTGCACAGTTGTTCATGATATTGTCAAGCATTTCAACAATGGTGACTTGATGTCCATTTTTAGCCAGGTCAACCGCAGTCTCAGTGCCGATCAAGCCGCCCCCGACCACTACTACCCGATTGCCTACTTCCGCACCGTTTAATACTTCGAGGGCATTGACCATCTTTTCAGGTGCATCTCCGGCAATTTTCAGATTGACTGGCCTGGCTCCGGTAGCAACCAAACAGGCATCATAACCACCCGTCAGGATTTCCGCCGCAGAGGCTTCTTGGACAACAACTTTGACGCCCAGCTTTTCGATTTGCTTAATTAAATATGCGGTTAGGTGGCGGATATCCGCTTTGAATTCCGCAGCTGCCGCTTCATGTAAATAACCACCCAGCTTGCGCTTTTCATATAGGGTGACGTCATGACCACGCAAAGCGCATACCCTGGCTGCCTCCATACCTGTAGGTCCACCGCCTATGATCGCAACTTTTTTGGCTTTTTCCGCTGGCTTGATCGCCAAATCATCCTCAAAACCCAGGATGGGGTTGACGGCGCACATCAGCGTGCGGCCTACGAAGGAGCTGCGCTGCAGACAACCTTCATTACAGCGAATGCAGGGACGGATGTCCTCGGGGCGGTCTTCCATAGCCTTTTTCGCCCATTCCGGGTCAGCCCAGAGAGGACGACCCAGGCCGACAAAGTCAGCTTTTCCGCTTGCAATGATATCCTCAGCATATTGAGGCAGTGTGATCGAACCGGAAGCAATAACAGGAATATGCACGGCTTTCTTGATTGCCTCAGCCGCCCAGGTATTGTAGCAAACAGGCAATTGCATCGGCGTCACTTGATGGATCATGGTATGATGATCACCGCCGGAAATATGCAGTACATTAATACCAAGACGCTCAAGCTGCTGAGCATAGTAGATGCTGTCTTCAATAGTCATGCCTTCCGGTTCATAATCGGTACCGCTTAGACGTACACCAAGCGGATAATCAGGACCTACCTTGCGACGGCAATCAGCAACGATTTCCGCAAGGAACCGGAAACGGTTTTCTCGGCTGCCGCCATACCAGTCGGTACGATGATTGCTATGCGGCGAAAGGAAATTGGTGATCAGGTAACCGTGCGCCCCGTGGATTTCCACCAGATCAAATCCGGCTTCCTTGCCTCTTAAGGCCGCGTCTCCAAAATCACTGACCAGCTTTTTAATTTCCTCAATGGTTAATTCTTCGGGGATATAATCAAATTGGTCAGCCAGCATCGGCCATGGCTGCCGGGAAGCTGATTTCATGGGTGGTCCGAGAAAGCGCTGACGGCCACAATGCTCGATCTGAATACAGGCTTTGGCTCCGTTATTCTTGATTGTATCGGCCAGCCAGCCCAAGCCCGCAATATGCTCATGGCTGGTGATACCTAGCTGGCAATGACAGGATTTGCTGGCGATATTATCTACATAAGCGTATTCTACAATCACCAGACCAGTGCCGCCCTTGGCCAATTCGGCGTAATGGCGCACCAATCGCTGTGTTACCGTTCCATCAAGGTTGCTTAGACCAGTCGTTGTTGGTGATTTGACGATCCTGTTTTTGATCGTCAGATTACCGATTTTAAATGGCGTGAAAAGATTAGGAAATTGTTGCTTCATTTATATACACCTCCAAATTAATTAATTAGCAGTTTTCAGAACGGATTGTTCGATCATACTCTGAGCGATTTGTACCTTATACTTATTGCTGTCCAGCGGGATAGCTCCTGCTAATGCCAGCTCAGCAGCTTCTTTGGCCACGGCAGGACTGACTTCCTTACCTTCGAGATACTTTTCGGTGGAATAAGCACGCAAAGGACTCGGAGCAACTGCACCCATCACTATTTTGGCGGATTTGATTTTTTTGCCTTCCAATATATAGACTGCAGCCACGCTGACCACCGCAAAGTCATGTGATTCTCTGACTCTGAATTTGTCATAGAACATCGTGCCTTGGCTGGCGGGGACAAAGATCTCCAGTACCAGCTCGTCATCATCAACATATTTACCGCAAGCACCTGCGAACATTTCCTCAGCAGCCAGCTCGCGTTTACTGGTTTTGATCCTGGCATCCAGCGCAATTAGCACCGTAGCAATATCAGAAGGATTAACCGCTATGCAGCCGCAGTTGAAGCAACGAGCGGCTTCGGCAGCGATTTTTTCCCAGGGTGCACTGAAAGAATCCTCAGCATTCAGGGAACGTTCATCCTTGATACGTTCAACCAAACGAACAGCATTGCTGTGTTCCTGACAGGCTGGATCGAACTTGAGAAAATCCTTCTTTAAAGGAGCGGACAGCACTTCTTGGCCGGTAAGGTATTTTTCCACCGCTAATGCTGCTTTTTTTCCATCGGCCAGCGCTGATACGACGGTTTTAGGACCGGTAATGACGTCACCCACGGCAAAAACCTTGGGAATACTGGTTGCCTTGGTAATCTCATCTACCTTGATCAAACCGTTATTTACTTCAAGCTGCATTTTTTTATCAAGAAAGCTCAAATCGGTAGTCTGTCCTACCGCCATAAGAATAGAGCTGCCGTAAATTTCTTCGGTTGTCTTCTCATCATAGAGCGGAGAGAAATGGCCTTTTTCATCGAATACCTGCACACAACGTTTGAGTAACAGGCCCTTGATGTTTTCCCCATCCTTGACCACCTTGGCCGTACCCCAGGAGGGCATGATCTCGATGCCTTCCTCGATAGCACGTTCAATTTCCTCTTTGGAAGCCGGCATCGCATCCAGGCTTTCAAGACAAGCCATTTTGACATGAGCCGCCCCCATTCTCTTGGCCGTGATTGCTACATCGACTGCTACATTACCGCCGCCCACCACGATTACATCCTTTTCCGTCTTGTCCTTGAGCCATTCATTAACTTCAATCAGAAAATCCAGACCGAAGGCGGTCAATTCCTCACCTTCAAGGCCGATCAGCGGCCGTTTCCAGGCACCGGTATTAAGGAAGACGCTGTCATAATCGGCAATCAGCTGCTTTAAGGCGATATCTTTACCAACCTCGGTATTGAGCACGAACTCCACGCCCATCCTTTCATAAGCCTGAATAGTACGGCGAACAAATTCCTTGGGCAGACGATAATTAGGAATAGCGTAACGAAGCAGACCGCCGGCCTCAGCCATCTTATCAAAGACCTTGACATCATGTCCTTCACGACGCAGGAAATAGGCAGCGGTCAGACCGGCAGGACCAGAGCCGATGATAGCAATCTTCTTGCCGCTTTGCTTCTCCGGAACCAGATAGAAGAGCTCGGGATGATCAAGAATATAATCGCCGACAAAGCGCTCCAAACTGCCGATATTGACGCCCTGGTCATATTGGATGCGGACACACTTTTCCTGACAGAAATGGCTGCACACGCGCGCGCTAATCGCCGGAATCGGATTAACATCCATAAGGATATGAGCCGCACCCACAATATCACCGGCACGCAGTTTTTCTACGTAACCAGGAATATCTGTACCGGCTGGACAGGCAACGGTGCAGGCGCCTGCATGCACTTTTGCTCCGCCGAAAATCGAATGGTAGCGGTTTTCACCGGTCATAGCATTGCAGATCTCGCCGCCTTTGCGTACACATTCGACTCTGCCGCCCACGGTATTGGGATAACGGTAATACCAGCAACGCACCTCCTGACAAAGGTTTCCGCCGATAGTGGCAATATTGCGTACCAGTGGAGTAGCCACCGATTTAGCTGCATCGGCCAGCGACGGGAACTTATCCTTTACTGCCGGATGGTTGCTGATATCTGTCAACTTGGCTGCCGCACCAATTTTCAGTCCCTTTTCATCTTCCTTTATATAATTAAGGCCTTCGATAGTCTTTATATTGATAATCTGTTCCGGGTATTCTGCCACTAATTCTCTTTTCAAGGTACTGAGCAGATCTGTACCGCCGGCAATCACCCTGGCCTTCCCTTCCGCTTCTTGGAGCAGCTTCACCGCTTCCGCCACTGTTTTCGCATTGATATGATCAAAGTATTTCATATACTGTATCTCCTTTCCCGATTTTGGTTTATACTTTCCCCATGGCTTTTAGCACATTGGCCGGAGTAAGAGGATAATTAGGCACTCTTGCACCGATGGCATTGTTTACCGCCATCATCACCGCACTAGGCAGGGGAGCGCCGGAGATCTCGCCGACGCCGATTGCCTTAAAACGGCTGGTGTTTATCGGGGTCTCTTCAAGCAACGTATCATATACCGGCAAATCAGGGAAAGTACGCCATTTAAAATCGACGAGATTACTGGTAAGTATTTTTCCGGTCTTTTTATCAATAACGGTTTCCTCATTGAGCGCGCTATCGATACCTGCACCGCCCAGACCCCCATGCAGCTGCATGGCACAGGCAATCGGATCGATTATCTGTCCGACGTCACTTGCTTCCAGAACCTCCACCAGCTTGACCTGGCCGTTATCCAGATCTACCTCAACTTCGACAAAAGCGGCCATGAAACAAGGCTTGGAGTGATCTTCATGGAATTCGCCATGACCAGTGATGGTACCGAGCGGACCTAAAACCGCGATCCAGGGCATGCAAGCTTCGGGATGACCTTTTATGGAAATCATGCCATCAGCTGTTTCCAGCATTTCCACGGGGACTTTGAATATTTCGGCCGCGCCGGCCAACAATTGTGCCATGGCTTGTTCGCAAGCGTCCCCCAGTGTTTTTCCCATGACATAGGTGCCGCGGGAACCAGCCAGACCCCAGTCATACGGATTGGTTTGAGTATCGGGCGCAGTTATATTAACCTTTTCCAGCGGCAAATTGAGGGACTCGGCCACGAATTTGACCGCTGCAGTGCGCTGCGCCATCCCGGATTCAGCTATGCAGGAATGAATGGTGGCGGTGCCCCATCCTTCTAGCTTGACCAGGGCTTCACCATGATGCAAACCCGAGTCGGCACTGCCGTGGACACTCATGCCCACGCCGCGAGCCTTATTACCTTCAACCGAGGTAGGACGCAGCCAACCGCGCCATTTATCCTTCCAGCCAAAGCGAACCGCGGCATCGTCAATCACATGCTTATAATCGAGTGCCTGGTTGGTCCACCATTTACCTTCAACCCAGTAATAGCCGTCTCCGAGTTCATTGAAATTGCGTCTGAAGAAATCGACCGGATCCATGTCTAGTTTTTGCATACCCTGACAAAGGATAGGGATCATGGCCGCATATACTTCCTGTCCGCCGAAACCGCGGATACCACCAGAACGGCAACGGTTGGAAACCACCAGATGGGGCTGGAAATTCCAGTTTTTGCATTTATTCATCAGCAGCATGGAACGGCCCAGACCGTTAGCTATTTGCCCGTTGCCAAAATCGGAATGGGAGCCGGAACCGACTAGCCATTCGGCATCTACCGCGGTGACGGTACCATCATTTTTAAAGCCGACCTTGGCATGTACCCGGCTGCCTAAACGCAACAGGAAAGTAGTAAGATGCTCATCCTTAGTGGCGGACACCTTCACCGGGCGACCGCTATCCTTGGCAAGCGCGGCAGAAAAGAGCATTTCCATCGGCACAGTATTCTTACTGCCGTAGCTTCCACCCACCGCGGAGGCGACCACGTGCACTGTGGTATCGGGTATAGCAAACTGAGCAATCATCCTCTGGACATTAGGGCTTTGGCAGCAGCCCTGTATATTTAAAGCATGCGGACCGTCCCACCAAGCGATAATAGCCGGATTTTCTGGCGGTAACGGATTGGCGATAGTTTCATAGCTTACGGTGTCTTCGACCACAAAATCGGCTTCTGCAAGCCCATCCTCGATATCGCCCATGACGATTTGCTGCAAAGCATTGGGACCGAAAGGAGCACAGCCGCGATCCACGATATTATTAGAGAATTGAGGATAGAGCTGCGGTGCACCATCGGCCATGGCATCGGCTACGTCAAGCACATGGGGCAATACCTCATATTCGACATTGATCAGTTCCAGTGCTGCTTCGGCGATTTCCGGAGTCAATGCAGCAACCAGCGCCACTGCGTCGCCGATAAAGGTCAGCCTTTTGGCCATCATCCTTTTTTGGGCTGGCATACCGGTAACCCAATCAGGGCAGGTCTCATAAGTCAAAATGGATTTTACTCCGGGCAGAGCCTTGGCCGCGCTGATATCAATGCTTATAATGTCGGCATGCGCATAAGGGCTGTGCAATACCTTGCCGTGAAGCATATCCGGCAGAGTATAATCATCGGCGAATCTGGCACGGCCGCTTACGATATCGCGAGCATCAAGACGCGGTGTGGCTTTGCCGATATAACGATATTCCTGACTCATCTTATCCTCTCCCTTCGGCAGCCTGCTTGACAGCCTTTAATACTTGATAGTGGCTGATACAGCGGCAATAATTGCCGGCTAGCGCATCTTTGATCTCTTCATCGGAAGGATGAGGATTATGATCGAGCAAGGCCTTTGAAGTCATAATAATCCCCGGCGTGCAGAAACCACATTGGAAAGCAGAATTATCAATAAAAGCCTGCTGCAGCGAATCTAGTTCACCAGTAGCACGATTTTCCAAACCTTCAATGGTGATTATATTGTTACCCTCGCATTCAATAGCCAAAAGAGTGCAAGAAGGTACGGCTTCGTCGCCGATGATTACGGTGCAGCAACCGCAAGCGCCATCATCACAGGAAACCTTGGTGCCCAACAGTCCCATCTTATCCCTTAATACCTGAGCCAGAGTATCCGAAGGACGTACCTGCCCCATCTCCCTGCCAACAGAGTAACAATAGCTGTCGCCATTAACTGTCAGGGTGATTTTTTCTTTCAGATCAACCATGCTTTATAAACCTCCTTTATTCTTTGCCTGCAAAGCTGCAAACACTCTTTCTTCACTCATGGGGATTTCATTGAAGCGGCAGCCGGTTGCATTATAGACTGCATTGGCTATGGCTGCGGCGCTGGGGATAAGACCGCATTCACCAACTCCCTTGGCACCGAAAGGTCCGCTCGGTTCATAGCTCTCTACCAGGATAACCTTGATAGGTGGCATTTCCTCTATGGTTGGCAGGTAGTATTTATGGTAGCTATCCTGAGCCTGCTTGCCTTTTTCGTCGTAACGGATCTCCTCGCTCAAGGCATAGCCGATGCCCTGCATCACTGAACCTTCGATCTGCCCTTCAACAATTTGAGGATTAATCGCCGTACCCACATCATGCGCAGCCACGTAATTTATAACTTCTGTCTGACCTGTGCTGAGATCAACTTCTACCTCCACAAAATGCGCCTCAAAGGGTGGGGCA
Source organism: uncultured Syntrophomonas sp. (assembly GCA_964510795.1). Taxonomy (GTDB): domain Bacteria; phylum Bacillota; class Syntrophomonadia; order Syntrophomonadales; family Syntrophomonadaceae; genus Syntrophomonas_B. The sequence goes on along the minus strand of CAZEDT010000023.1, from coordinate 25,529 downwards.
TTGAAGGGTACAGTTTGACCTAAGGCAACGAATTGCTTATTGGCGCGATGCGCTGTATGAGCCAGCTCAGCTAGAGTCATCCTGCCGCCGGGATGGCTGAGCAACCCCTGGCGTATGGTGATGTTTTCCGGAGGACAAGCCATCATCATACCCGCATATTCAAGGATTTGTTTTTTTAGATCACCGGCAGCCGCACAAACCGCTGTACCGGCGCTGTAGAGGGTGCGGCTGGCATGACTGCCGATATCATAAGCGCTGCTCGCGGTATCGCCGAAATGGATAGAGATATCTTCGAACTTTGCGCCCACGCCTTCCGCGGCTAATTGGCACAGGGTAGTACTGATGCCCTGGCCAATTTCAGGTACTCCCACCGATAAATTGAGCGAGCCGTCTTCCTGCATCGCCAGAGAAGCATTATCGAATTCCACAGCAAAGGGCCAGGAATTGCTCAAATGCGTACCCGCTGCCATACCGATACCGCGCACCTTATTGTTGACCGGCTTTTTCAGATCATAGCGGCGCCGCCAGCCGATGGCTTCCGCGCCCTTTTCTATGCATTCAGCCAATCCGGTGCTGGCGCAGGGATAGGGCGGAATCCATGTATCATAGGGCCGGATGATGTTTTTCATCCGCAGATCCATACTATCCATACTCAAGGCTTCCGCCATTTTTTCCACGGTAGATTCCACCGCGAAATTGCCCTGAGGACTGCCGAAACCGCGCATTGGGCCTGCCATGGTGGTATTGGTATAAACGCAGATACCATCGTAGAGGATATTGGGCACACGGTAAATCGAGGTACTGGTCACGCCCAGCACCGCCGTCACATCGGGACCTGCGTTGGCATATGCACCGGTATTAAGGACGGCGTTAACATAAAGAGCATTGAATGTACCGTCAGCCTTGGCCCCCAGCTTGACTGTGATATAGCCGCCATGACGGGTGATCGATGCTATAAAGTCCTCTTTACGGTCATATACAAATTTGACGGGCTGACCGGCCAGCTTGGACAACGCAACCGCGATCACCTCGGCTTTGGCGCTCATTCCAACATGAGAACCGAAAGCCCCGCCGACATAAGGCGGATTTTGTACTCTGACCTTACTGGCCGGGACACCAAAGATCTGGGCCAGCGCATTCTTTAAAGGATGAGGGCTCTGGGTAGTCGAATAAACCTCTATCCTGCCGCCCGGGGTATAGTTTGCCAAAGCAGCCTGCGTTTCCAATTGGGCATGTTTGACCACCGGCAGCTTATAATGCTCTTCGATCACGATATCGCTCTCCGCAAGGCCCTGACCGATATCTCCAAGCGGCAGTTTTGCCATGCCGCAAACATTATTGGCCAAAAAGCAGGGATGGATGGCTGGAGAGGTCGGATCCAGAGCTTGCATAGGATCAAAAACGGCCGGCAGAATCTCATATTCCACATTGATCAGCTTCAGGGCTTCAATCGCGATCTTTTCACTGGTTGCTGCCACTGCCGCAACTTCATCGCCCACATAACGCATCACTTGACTGAAAATAACCTCGTCATTGACCGGCACCGCAGGCGGATTGGCTTCACTGAGCGAACCATTATAGGCCACCTGCGGTGTATTCAGATATGTAGCAACAGCTTTGACTCCGGGCAAAGCTTCCGCTCTGCTGGTGTCGATAGCTGTGATTTTTGCATGAGGATGAGGGCTGCGTAAAACCTTGGCATAGAGCATATTCGGCAATTGCATATCTACGGTGAATATCGCTCTGCCGCAAACCTTTTCCGCAGCATCGATCTTGACCACGGATTTACCTACCACTTGATTTTTCGGCATTTTTATCCCCTCCCCATCTCAAATATTACTTGCGATGCCTGTTCCACAGCCTGCTCGATCTTCACATAGCCGGTGCAACGGCACATATTGCCTGCGAGAGCCTTTTTAATTTCTTCCTTGGTCGGCTGTGGTTTTTTGTCCAGTAATGCCTTGGCTGACATGATCATTCCTGGCGTGCAAAAGCCGCATTGGACGGCTCCTTCAGTGATGAAGGCGGCTTGCAGCGGATGCAGGACCTCGCCTTTGCAGAGACCTTCAATGGTCTCTACCCTGGCGCCCATCACCTTGGCAGCTGCTACCAAACAGGAATTAATAGCTGCTCCGTTGATGATGACCGTGCAAGCACCGCATTCGCCTTGAGAGCAGCCCTTTTTCGTGCCGAGTAAGCCCAATTTATCCCGCAGCACGTCTACAAGGATATCATCGGGTGCGATTTTTACCTCCACAGGTTCATCGTTGAGCTCGAATTTCAATAACATATCACTCATTATCATCTACCCCACTTAAGATAATTTGCTGTCAGCGAGCGCGCCGGTCAAGGCCTTGACAATCAAACCCGGCAAAACCGCCAAACGATATTCCTTGGAACCCCGCACGATACTGTCGCGAGGATTAGCGTCTTTGAGCGCCAATTGTGCCGCTTCCTCGAGATTAGTCGCATAGGCCGCTTTGCCCAACAGAAACTGCTCGGCTGTTTCAGCCCTTACCGGTCCCTGACCTACCGGTGCCATGACTATGCGTACTTCTTTGATCTTATTGTCGGCAACCGCGATGAAAGCTGCTACATTGAGCATTGGTAAAGCTAAAGCCTTGCGTTGCTGGAGCCTGACAAAGCAACTGCCTTCTCCACTGGCTTTCTTCTTGATAAAGAAGCGTGTTACGAGAGTTTTCGAGCTATCGACCATGCTTTTGCCTACACCGGCATACATATCCTTGACCGCGATTTCGCGGCAGCCGTCTTTGTCGATCAACTCCGCTGACGCATCCAGAGCCACCAATGCCACGGCGCTATCGGCCGCTGGCTGAGCATTGACCACATTGCCGGCCACCGTGCTGGAATTGCGGATCTGATACGATCCTACCAAACCGGAAGCTTCGGCCAGCGCTTTGGCTTGACTTTGGATCAATCCCGATTCTGCCAGCTGATTATGAGTGACGGCCGCGCCGATGATTATGTTATTACCTTGCTCCGCTATTTCACCCAATGAGGCGATTTGGGAAATATCCACAACATAATCACTGCTGATTTTGCCGCTTTGCATATCGAGCAGCATATCGGTACCACCGGCCATGATACGTGCTTTACCCGCATGCTTTTTCAGCAAGTCCAGGACTTCCTCCTCATTTTTTGCTAGATAGTAACCTTTCACAATCTTGTTGTCCCCCTTTCGATCAACTTATTAATTTTTGAACAAATGTCGAAATCTATTGCCATAAACCAATAGTAGCGTAACTGGATAAAAAACAGCCTCCAAAAAAAACCTTGAGTTTTTGGAGGCCAGAGCACTGTTTATAATGCATTATTGAATTTTTTTGCCGTCCACATATGGTATAATTTTGTCTGGAGAATTATGTTATTGTAAGATTTTACTGTTTAAGAGAAAAGGCAGATGTTTTATGAAAATTAAGCTTAAGCATTTTCTTCAACTGGAATCACTCGCACCGGTCTTGCTTAGAACCGGAATCATATCTGAAGACGCTGTTATCAGGGGTATCTGTTTGTTAGACGATCCCAACCGGTTTAGCTTCAAGCAGGCTGATATGGTAATTATCCCCGCACTCATCAATAAGGGACAAATTCAAATTGAATGGCAGTCATTAACCACAAAAATGATCCAAACGGGCGTTACCGTCTTGGCATATAAAAAGGGCAGCTTCAGCGAAAATATGCTGGAGTCTTGGAACGATGTTCTCACTCAAACTGACCTGCCAGTACTTGAACTGGCAGAAAATATCGATTTAGCACAGTTGATTACACAGCTAACCAGTTTATTCACAGTCAGTGAAGCCGGAGAAGCAGTATATAAAACGCAAGTTTTACATCAGCTGCGTCAAACAGTTGAGGAAGAACGAATTAAAGGACTGCTGAAAGAACTGCATCGCTGGCTGGATTGTCAGGCCATCGCGATGATCAAGCATGATGTTCATGCCTACCCCCCCATCACGTTATATGATGAAACATATATGAATACCCAGTATTGGGAAAGCCGCTCACCATTCGCTTTTCTTCCCTGGGTAGAACATTTCTATGTACCGCAGCATCAGGAATACATTCTTCGTTGTAATATCACCTACGAAGGATATCCTCAAGGTAACATCATCATCAGCCGCAAGGATGAGGATTTTGATGAGAATGCCTGCCTGCTCCTTGATTACAGCAGTATCCTTTGTGCCGGATTGAACCATAATTACATCAAATCACAACGCATTCATGATCTGCTTGAACTGGCTTATAATAATGAGATCCTGCCGGAAGACGAACTGGCGTTGATTTCGAAACAAGGGTATGCTCTGGTTCTGCGTGAGCACAAAAAAACGCTGAGTCAGGACCTTAACAATAGTTTTCTCGGTTACTTGATCCACAACTCTTTTGATAAAGAGATTTATTACTGTTTTCTGGAAAACGCTGATTTACTGATATACAGCGCCGCCGCCAATATCAATAGTTTTGTTGATCAGCTCAAGCATTTACTGAAGGAGAACAAGCGCCATTTTGTTTTTGGAATTAGTGGACTATATCCCAGAGAAAAGTTGGCTCTGGCTTTCGCTGAAGCCAAACATGCGGTTGGCATTGGTCAACTGTTGGAAGGCGAAAATGATATATACCATTTTCATGATCTGGGGATTTATCGGTTATTCAATTATCCAGACAATGGCTGGACGATCAATCAGATGCTTAATGAAATGACCGAGCAGCTCTATACATTCGACCCTGAAAAGAGGCAAATACTCACCTCTACTTTGACCTGTTTAGTCAAAAACAATTTCAACTATTCAAAGACAGCCGAGGAGATGTATGCCCATCCCAATACCATCCGCTACCGGATCAGCTTGCTGGAGCAATTATGGAATCGTGACTTGAGCAAAGACCAGGATAAACTGCTCTTCAGCCTTATAGGCAAACTGCTGCCTCTTTGGATAAAATATACGTGCTATGTTCCGTAAGCAGGCTCTAAATATATGCCGCAAGTTATTGCTTGTAAATTTATTATATCTCCTAAAGGAAAAAGACTTCGTGCCAAAATACTGTACTTCTCCTCCTCCCAGTTATTTGTTTGGTTACCTATTAAAACGACAAAAACGGGAATTGAGTCCTTTTTATATACATTAAAACTGTCTTTTTTTCGGACTATGCTAATATGTAAAAGTCTCTATTAAATACTTATTACGTTTACTGTCGATATTGTGATAAATCACAATATCATATGCTGTTAAGTTGTTATCTTAACATATTTCTCCTTGTTGGATATTTTCCTTGTGTGATTATACTATTTTGGTGTTTATTTGGTATAATGAATCTGTGGAACACTGATACTTCCTCGAAGTATTATGCTAACACCCTATTAGCCGGCTATTCTATAAGGCTATTAACATGCGATTTTTGAAAATACTATTTGCGCTTGTGATAACTAGTGCATATTAGGACGCTTATGCCTTATACTATACGAAGTGCCCGATATATACTGCCGAGTAGGTTTAGGCGATTGTATAGAGCTAGCAACATTTAATACAATAAGAATAAGATATGCGGTTGTATGTACGGGAAGGAGGAATGTGCGTTGTTAAAGTATATATCTGTAGTTGTTCCCGAAGAGATAGATCGGGAGTTGCGGTTTGCATGCGCAGATCAAGCTGTAACCAAATCTCGTTTGGTCAGGAAATTGATTGAAGAATACTTAGGAGAATGGCGTTCTCATTTTGACGGCAATATAGAATTGCTCAATGAAAAGGATCTCACCACAGAAACTGAATAACCAGAACTAAATATATAAATTATTATTTGAGCGGAAAAGCAAGAAACCGGATGAAAGATTCATCCGGTTTCTTGCTTTTTGCCATTTTGGACCATATGGACTATTTTTAGTTATTATCCTTTGGCAAACATTGCTATCCTTCTTTTATTACGTTTTGCAATTTACATTACATGCTGTTATGATTATATCATCACAACATATTAGGTTAACACCTTGCTTTTTTTACTAGCAGTCTGACTAGTCCGAGAGAGGAGGTAGTTGCTTATGATCGGCATCCTGGTTGCTCTAGCTATAGTTATCACTCTTATTACTGGCACAATAAGCACACTTTATGTATTTAAGAGAATTTGGTTAGAAACCTAAATCGGATGGATTGAAACTCGTTTTCGCAAATACTTGCCAGATGTTTTCAAGCAAAATTGTAAGGAGGTGTTTATTTATGACAGAAATACAAAAAGTATTTCTACTCTACACCTGTCTGTACTTCGTAATTAAAGGGGCATTGTTTTTGGGATTCTATGTGGTCTTGATAATGCTCGAAAGGCAGGCCCGCATTAAGCACGCCAAATGCAAATTGTTGATAGCTAGACAGAGAAGCTCGGAGCAGGAAAGATGGAAAGTTGCATATGATCTTTACAATAAACGTCGCCGTACTGACGCCGCACAAACTTTAAGCCAGGCAGTTTAAAGCCGGAACACAGTTCCGGCTTTTTTTTGCTATTCTTTTATTGGATATTAATGAAGATTGTGCAGGACACGGTTTGGAACGATATAAAAAATCGATCTTCCTAAACTATGATTCCCTGGGATACTGCAATCAAAAAAACAATATAAAAGACTCCGCTTATCATTAACATGGCGGCACTAATATGTTTTTTACTTTTTAATTCTATATATAGAAGAGCTGAAGCTGCTACAGCCAGGGAAGCCGATACCAGCGCTGACCCGGTCAACTGCCAGTCAGTCATAAAAATTCCCAAGGCGGGGATCACTGAGCTCTGAAAAACCATTGCTCCGGTTATATTTCCGAGTGCGAGGGTGTCTTTGCTACGTGACATCCATATTACACTATTGAATTTTTCTGGTAACTCAGTTGCAATAGGCGTTATGATTATGGATAAAACGAAAGCATGTATTCCATACAGGGTAGCCACTTCATTAACTGAATCCACAAATAAGTTAGCACCGAATATTATCAATCCCAGGGCTAAAAAGACCTGGGCAATTATTCTGTATACGGGAGGATTAGCATGCTTCCTGGCAAAATAACAAGCGGGCATATCGTACTCATCCACCAGGTCCCGTTCCTGGCTTAGCATTTCATACACATAACAAACATATGAAAACACCATTAGACCTGCTATGGCCAATTGCCAGTGCCTTAATTGCGGCGGTAGCGTACCAGCTAATACAGCAGCAGTAAAAACGATGATAAAGAAGCCTAAATCCCTAGACATAGTGGAATAGTCAGCCATTATTATGGTGCCATTGATCCTTTTCTTGCTAAAAGCAATAACGGCTACTCCAATAACAAACATGGCTAGAGTAGCCAACATCAATGGAGCTCCGAGGATAGCCCCTATGCCGATGGCATTGCTCTGAGGCTCACGATTAAAAAGAAGTGCAATAATGGGGATAATAGTTTCCGGTAAAGCTGTACCTACCGCTGCCAGTACACTGCCAACTGCACCCTCAGAAAGATTGTAGGTTTTTCCTAACCATTCGACTCCATTAACAAACAGATCCGCTGCCAGAAGAATAATTCCCAAGCTTATAAAAAGAAAAGCAACCGCACTCATATAATAGTAGTCTCCCTTTTAAATTTTTTATTTCATGCCAAAAATGCTATTGCCCAAACAATAACATTTTTCATAAAACAACTTAGAATCAATATATCTCACACGGTTACTTGCGGTATTAATAACTAGTTCAGCGTTCTGATTGCAGTCTAGTAATCCCAGTCCCTATTATATTATCCACATAGGGCTATTTTATAATTCTATAATAGCATTGGTCCTATAATGCTTATTAAAAGTAGTCAAGTATCTATACCCTGCTCGCCAGGCAGACGAATATGCATCCTGCAAATCTTCCCCCATCTGCTCCGGATGATGAGCATCCGAACCAAAAGTAATGGGGATATTCTTTTCAAACATCATTTTCACCAAATCTTCTGCCGGATATAACTCAGCAACTGGTTTCCTCAAACCAGCACTATTAATTTCCACCACCATATCTGCTTTGCGGATAGCGTTCAAAACCGGCTCCATATAAATTGAAGTCTTGTTTTGGTGCGGACGGTCTCCCCATACCTTAACTAAATCCAGATGCCCTACAATATCAAATAACTTGGTCTGAACCATATTAATAAGTACTTCTGCATAGCGAGCATAAACTGCATCTATATCACGTTGGGCAAATCCATGCTTATAATCAGGATGATCAAAGGCCCAACCGTCTAGGAAATGTACCGAACCTATAATATAATCATATTCTGGCCTGCATACTATAGTTTTCAATTCATTTTCCCTGCCAGGTATATAATCTACTTCTATGCCCAGCCGAAGGTTAATATCACACAGACGCTCATTTTTTACTGATTCATAGATATCCAGATCTACACTCGACATAAATTCGTCGTGTTCGCTAAACCCCATTTCCTTAATCCCCCGGGCACAAGCTTGATCAATAAAAGAATTCAACCAGGCTCTGCTGAACTCATATTCGCCATGAGCCAAGGAATGCACATGATAGTCTACTAACATATATCTATTTCTCCTCACACTACTTATAATTATTGTTTCATTTTAGGCATTGGAAAATCAATAAATCAAGGATTTATAGGCAAAAGTCTCTGGTAAAAACCAGAGACTTTTTAATAACTATTTACCATTTGACCCAGGATGCGCAGTAAAAGTGAACAGGGGGACGGTTCCCTTGTTCATCCCCTAGCACCTTAACTGGATGAACAAGGGAACCGTCCCCCTGTTCACTTTTACTGCGCATAATCTATAAAGGAGGAAAGTTTAGCAATTAAATATCGTAGCTTATTTATACATAACAGGATAGCCCGCCATCTACCATAAAAATATTACCAGTTAACCATGCTGAATCCTCGGACGCAAAAAAGAGTATTGTACCACTCATATCATCGGGATAGCCTACTCTCTTCATAGGGAAAAGACGGTTAAGTCTATCCATCTTACCAGCAGCCTCCAGGCGATCAATGTCTCCCTGCATCATGGCCGTAACAATATGGGAAGGGCACAGGCAATTCACCCTGATTTCAGGACCTAATTCAGCCGCCATAGCCCGGGTAAGTTGAACTACACCGCCTTTTACAGCACAATAGGCAGTTGAATTGGCACTTCCCAGAACCCCCAGTATAGAGGAAATATTAATGATACTTCCGCCACCATCCTCTTTTAGCATGGGTACCACAGCCTGGGACACAGCAAATACACTGCGCAGGTCGACCCTATATAATTCATCCAGGTCTTCCAAGGTGGTTTTCATAAAGGGCTTGCGCATAGCTGAACCAGCATTATTAACCAGTATATCCAGCCTTCCCCAGCGTCCCTTCAGCAGTTGAACTGCCTGGTTGATCTGTTCTACATCAGTAACATCAGTAGGACAGGCAAGCGCCTCACCGCCAGCTTTTTCTATTTGAGCTACGGTTTCATTTAAAGGTTCAGGACGGCGTCCTAAAACCATAACCTTAGCTCCTTCAGATGCTAGAGCAATAGCTGCTCCCTGTCCTATTCCGGTACCTCCACCGGTTACCATAGCTACCTTACCAATAAGTCTCATTCCAGTATACCTCCCCAGGTTTTATTATTTCTGCCTTAGATAAAGGTAATTGTGCACTTGATAAAAGTACAGTATTGGTCTCAATCTGCTTTGGTTTAGATTTCGATAAAACTGAACAAGCTCCTGCTATACTTAGGGTGATATTCATTGTTTATTACTCTTTGAAATCCGGAAAGCTACCCAGTATATATTTTTATGATTTTATACTTACTTTTAGAAGTTTAAATTGCGGAGAAAGCGTTCCTGAAAATCAGACTGATTGGCTAGCTCAACATAAGTAACCATTTTCTTGATTTTACTTGCCTCCTGTAAACGATCGCTGGACATTAATGCCATAATTGCACCATCTCCGGCAGCATTGCCAATATTTTCGACCCGGGACGGGTCGATAGGCGGCAACATATCTATCCTGATTAAGCTTTCAGCTTTTAAATATGTTCCGAAGGCTCCGGCCAGATAAACGTGTTCCAAATCAGAGGGCTTAAGATGAGCCTTAAGCAACAATAAATCAAGCGCTGTCCTTATAGCTCCTTTGGCTAGTTGCACCTGGCGGATATCTTCCTGGTTTAATACTATAGGAGTTGCACCACTGGTATCTTCAACTGGCACTAATATAAGTTCCTGTCCTCTGTTGCCTTCTCGAAGCTGAAATTTTTCATCTATTGAAGGAGCAAAAAAACCTTCCTTAGTTAATAAATCAGCTTCCAGAAAGACAGCCAATAAATCAACTAGTCCAGAACCACAAATTCCTCGCGCTGGCCCCGCTCCAATTACATCATACTCCAGATTTCCATTCTTTAAGATAAAGCGTTCGATGGCGCCCGGTCCAGCTCTCATACCACTGGTTATTGCCCCTCCCTCAAAGGCTGGACCGGCTGCAGCTGAGCTAGCCCACATCTTGCCTTTATGGCACAAAACTAATTCTCCGTTGGTACCAATGTCTATTAGAAGAAAAGTGCTTTGGAAAGAGTTGGTCAGAGTTAAAAGGCAGGCCGTAGTATCAGCACCGACAAATCCCCCCAGTTGAGGTAGAATAATAATCTTCCCCAGAGAACTCACATTTAGCCCCATATCACGGCTACTTATCTGAAATTGATCAGAGAATAGGCCCAGATAGGGAGATGCGCCAAATCCTGAAGCATCTAATCCCAAAAATAGATGTAACATTACAGGATTGGCAACCACACAAAGCTTAAAAATTCTTTCCATTGCCAGACCAGTCTCTTTGGACATGTCTTCGATCATAGCATTAATATTGTTGATTAGAACTTTGTGCAAAGCCTGGAACCCATCAATATTTTCCAGGGCATAAGTCAAGCGTGATATGATATCCTCACCATAAATTCGTTGCATATTGGTATGGGAGGCCATAGCTAATAACTCTCCGGTCTCCAAATTCAGTAGTGCTGCAAAAAGGCTGGTAGTTCCTAAATCTAAAGCCAACCCATAAAGGCCCTCCTTATCTCTTTCAACCAATTGCACCTTTTTATTATCGAAAATAACGGCATTTAGTTCCATGGTCGGCCTTCCAGGCCTATCAATTCTATTTAAAATATTAAGATTGTCTTGGCTTATTTCCAGTTCATATCCCGGCAAAGCTTCTTGAATGCGGTCATAAAGAGGTATAATCAGGTCATTCTGTCTACCGGGAATAAAGAATTTTTTATATTCGACCCCACTCTGGCCAGGCAAACCGGCTCTATATTTTAGCACTCTTTGCTTGGCCGCATAGTCAGGTAGAAATATATCCAATTCGATAGTCAATTCTCCCATAACTGTACAGCAACAGGCCAGACGTATACCCTGCCTAATCTCTTCTTGCATCAGGTATTCCTGTTCGCCAGGTTCCATTTCACTTACTGCACCCTTAATACGAACCTTACATTTTCCACAGGTTCCTTTACCCGAGCAGGAACCGCCTGTACTCGAACCCATCATTTCCAAAATCTGATAGACTTTTTTACCAGGTAAGGTCCAGAATATTTTTTCACTGCCATCTGCCTGCAGCACCTTAACCTTGAACTGTTCTGACATTATCTCACCTGCAATTTTCAATTCAATGTGAACAGGAAAACTGTTCCGTTGTTGCCCTTAATATCAATTAACTATACTTCCTTCATCTGACCGGTTTCATCCAGATTATAATCTCCTAATCCCTGCAATTCACCCTTGAATGATTCAGAACTAATTACTTCCAGGGTTGCTTTGAACCAGGGTTTTTGAAAATCTTCTTTTTTTATTACCAGTTCATATTTTTCTGCTTGCAGGGGAATAAAATCAATACCTCGCACCTGCATGGAGCCCTTCTGGTTACCGAGCGCCACATCGGCTTCGCCGCGGGCCACCTTACTGGCAACAGCCAGATGGCTATGCTCTTCATTTTCATACCCGTTGATAGCATGACGGTCTATTCCCAGAAGCCGGACCTGTTCATCCAGTAAAACCCTGGTGCCACAACCTTTTTCGCGATTAATCAGGCGAATATCTGAGCGGCTTAAATCAGACCAGTTGTTTATTTTCTTGGGGTTGCCTTGTAATACATAAAAACCTTGCATTCGAACCGCAAGACTAATAATTATAGCGGGAATTCCAGGCAGTAAACTCCGCACATAAGGAACATTATAGGTACCAGTATCCCCATCCCAGAGATGAACGCTGGCCATATGTGCCTTATCATGGTAAAGAGCATAAAGACCAGCAAAACTGCCAACCTGATTGCGCCAAACCCTAAAACCCAGGGGATGTCTTTCTAAATGACGGCCCAGAATATCTAAAACAATATCCTGCCCGCTTATTATAATTATTTCACCTGTTACTAAACCTTCCCTGGGTTGATCATAGCTGCTAATTGTTGGGTTACCTGGATAAGCCGCTATTTTACCAGCAATGCCTTTTCCCTGCTCTTTGTACGTGTCAACGTCTCGCCGATCGATCCTCAGTTTCCTACCCACGCGGAAGGCCGACAATTCTCCCCTTTTAACCAGTTCATACACGGTATTCCGGGTTATCTTAAGAATACGGGCAACTTCTTCCGGAGTTAAAGAAAATTCTTCCTTTTCCTGCACCTTATCACCTCATATACTTTCTTGAGAAATATTGTACCACAATCCCCCTTAGTAAAATATTTTTGCCCATGTCATTTTTGTTGTGTTATATTATGTTATGTTGTGTATCATACGAAGTATTAAGTTATATATTTAGTGTTTAGTTAGGTAGCTCAGCATTTATATCTGTTTATTCTATTATTAAATTATGATTTGCAAATTCATTATTTATACTAGCCAACTGGCGAAGGCCCCCCCCCCCTGCATAGATTGAGAAAGTAAGGTGATGAGGGGAGATGTATTATCTAATTACCGGACTATTTTCTGTCTAGTGGTGATAGCCACCCATATTGCAGTTCAAATAATCTAAATATAGATCTCACCGCCAGTATCGTGATAACTTATTATGGAGGAATAATCATGAAAAAAACGACAACTAAGGGAGTATTATTATTAGCACTATTCTTATTCATTGCTTGCATAACTGGTTGCATGGATAAGAAGGAAGCTAAATCCAACCAGCCTCAGATTAAAGCTGTCACAATTACCGTGGGGGCAGCTGCCAGTCTGCAAGATGCCGCCAATGAATTAAAGGACATTTATGCCAAGCAACACCCGGAATATAAAATAACCTATAATTTCGCCTCTTCTGGAACCCTGCAAAAACAAATCGAGGCCGGAGCACCGGTTGACCTGTTTATATCCGCTGGCAAAAAACAAATGGATGAGCTGGCTGCGCAAGGACTTATAATTGATTCATCCCGGCAAGACTTATTAGGCAATACCCTGATTCTAATAGCAAAAAAAGACAGTTCATTAAATAGTTTTACTGGCTTAAAAGATGGTAGTATTAATAAGATTAGTATAGGAACGCCTGAAACCGTCCCAGCTGGTAAATATGCTCAGGAAACGCTCAGCAATCTTAAACTCTGGGATGAGCTGCAGCCAAAAATGGTGCTGGCCAAGGATGTTCGTCAGGTGCTTACCTATGTTGAAACCGGTAACGTTGACGCCGGCCTGGTATATAATTCAGATGCCATTAGCAGCAAGAGTATTAGAATCGTGGCTGAAGCACCGGCTGACTCACACAAAGCCATTGTTTACCCGTTGGCTATCATTAAGAACAGCCCCAATCAAAAGGCGGTCCAGGCTTTTATTGACTTCCTGAGTAGTGCAGAAGCTAAGGCTGTGTTTGAAAAATACGGATTTATCGTAATTCAGAAATAGGATGTCTTATGGATTTAAGAACACTTGACTGGTATCCGGTTTTCCTTTCCCTTAAGGTGGCTTTTATGGCGCTGGTCATAGTCACCTGTGTCGGTTTACCCGTAGCACGCTTGATGGCGCGCCGACAGTTCTCCGGCAAAAGTATTCTGGAAGCTTTTTTTACTTTGCCACTGGTATTGCCCCCTTCAGTCATCGGCTATGGTTTGTTGATACTTATCGGCAGCCGAGGACCTATAGGCAAAATCCTGGCCAGCCTGGGTCATCCCATAATATTTACCTGGTGGGCGGTGGTACTGGCTTCCACAGTAGTAAGCTTCCCTTTGATGTACCAGAGTGCTAAAGCTGCTTTCGCCAGTGTGGAACCTAATTATGAAAAAGCTGCTCGGACGCTGGGGGCGAGTGAACTTAGATTATTCTTCACCATTACTCTCCCATTAGCCTGGCCAGGCCTGGTAGCTGGATTGGTCTTAGCTTTTGCCCGAGCCCTGGGAGAGTTCGGAGCAACCCTGATGGTGGCTGGAAACATTCCCGGACAAACCCAAACCATACCACTAGCCATCTATTTTGCAGTTGAATCCGGGGACGACTTTACCGCCCAAACTCTGGTAGCCCTGGTCACTATCTTTAGTTTTCTGCTTATCCTCTGGGTGAATAACTGGACCAAAAGACAAGAACACAAATTTTAATTAGGGTGATACTTTGTTAAAAGCACAATTTACTAAAAAATTATGGCATTTTACCCTGGACGTAAATATTGAAGCTCATAATAATAATATTGTGGTACTTCGAGGAGCTTCAGGCGCAGGCAAAACCACCATCTTACACTGTTTGGCTGGTTTGACCAGCCCCTCTTCAGGTTATATAAAAATAGATGATAGCACGCTCTATTCATCTCACGATAATATTAATCTTGCAACACGTGATCGTAATATAGGTTATCTGTTTCAGGACTATGCTCTTTTTCCGCATATGACGGTTAAGGAAAATATCATCTACGGTCTGAAATCCAAATCCAAGTCCAAAGCAGACACACAAGATAAGACCCTGGACCTAGATGAATTGCTGCCTTTATTCGGTATCGAACATCTTATTAAGCGTTACCCCCGGCAATTATCCGGAGGTGAAAAACAGCGGGCCGCTCTGGCTAGGGCACTATTCGTTCAACCGCGGCTCTTATTGTTGGACGAACCTTTTAGTGCCCTGGATAAGGAGACCAAAACAAGTCTGAGAGATCAGATAAAATACCTACAAACCAAATGGCAGATACCTTTTTTTATAGTTACCCACGATGAAGCTGACGCTGAAACTCTGGGAGATATAATGATCTATCTGGACCAAGGCAGGATTCAAGAAACCAGCATTTGTTAAAATACAATATAAGGTTTCAGGTGGTTTTCGCTCCAAAGATTTATCTTGCTTGGGCGATATGCTTATTTTACGCTTTTTGTACTTTTTGCAGTGACATCACTGGTAGAAAAGATTACCGTTTATGATGCTGAGATAATTGTTGTTAGTTTGCTTGATGGGTCTGAGATTGAGTGCAGAATTGAATAGAGTATTAATAACAATTGCCGGTTGGCGGTTAAGTAAACTTGAATTTATTCGTAGCTCAAATATCAACCTGGGTAAAATAATTCCGAGACTAGCGGTGGGACAGGGTTAACTATCCTGCCCTTTTTATTTTTTTACCGATTTCTTGATTTCAAGGCCATCCCTGTTATTGAAAAAATGGCTGCCCCAAAAAATCCATTTTGTGACTTGGGACAGCATTTTATATTGTATTTTGTAAAGTGTAAAAATATGGTAATATATTTTCTAATATAGCCACTGCCAATTGTGCTGTTTTATTTTTTTTTTGGGCTACAAGTTCTGCAGGGAGTGGGGAAATATGTAAGGAGGAGAAAGGTGTGAAAAGGAGAATACTGGTAGTTCTCTTGGCGGTTGCTGTCTTCCTGAGCAGTATTCCGTCTCTTGCATGGGCAGCAGTGTCTGCAGATGCCAATCCAGACTTCAGAGCGCTACGGCAAGTGGAATCTTATTAACGCTTAACTACAATAAAGTACTTAATGCCGTACATACGCCTGAGAAAGAAGCCTATACGGTAATTGTCAATGGGGTTCGAACTACACCCAAGCTGGTAATTGTGTGGTGGAAGAGTGTAAATCTGGTTCTTGGAACGGCTACAAAACCGGGTGACGATGTAATCGTCAGTTACCAGCCAGGCAAGTATCAGCTTAGAGACTTTGACAATAATCTGGCTGCAGCTTTCAGTAATTATCAGCTAACCGTTAAACCAGCCGACAAAACCTCACCAGTCCTGCAATCTGCAACCGTTAATGAACTGCACTTAAGACTCAAATACAACGAGTTGCTCGATCCTGGTTCAGTTCCCAGCAACAAATCCTTTATCGTAAAATTCAATGATAAAAATGCATATCCTTCCGGTGTTGCAATTAAAGGGGATACTGTGGATTTGACTCTCGCATCGGCAGTCAGTCCGGGCGACGCGGTCAGTGTTAATTACCTTGTTCTAATCAAAAATATAAAGGATATCTCGGGCAACTGGGCGGCTCCTTTTTTAAATCAGCAGGTATCCAATCTTACCCCTCAGGCAGGGGCTCCCCGGTTGCAAACAGCGACGGTAAACGGAGCGCAAATCATCCTTACCTACAACAAGTATCTTGATTCCCACTCTGTTCCGGATATTACGGATTATAGTGTATTAACGAACGAGGCTCAGGCCAATCTTATAAATATACTAATAGATGAATGCACAGTTCAACTTCAGTTGTCAGTACCAGTTATTACTACTGACAAAGTTATACTTAAATACGTTCCTGGCCAGCACCCTGTTCAGGATAGCAATGGGGCCCAAGCGGCTGGATTTGAAAACCTGAAGCTGAATAATATAACACCTATGGGCAGTTTGTCAGCACCGCAGGTAGCCTCTAATAAACCCACAACGCTGGCCGAATCGACTGCTTTCTTATATGCAGGTTCCGATCCGGTTCAAATGGGGGTATCTGCCAATACCATTGATTCAAAAAGAGCAGCTGTAATCAGGGGCAGAATACTTGACCAAACTGGCAATCCAATAGCTAATGTAAGGGTGAGTATATCCGGTCAGCCGAAATACGGGACAACTACCAGCCGAACGGACGGCTGGTTTGACATGGCGGTCAATGGAGGCGGCAGTGTAGTCGTCGATTATAAAAAGTATGGTTATATAGCCGCTCAGCGGCAAATTGCGATACCTTGGCAGGACTATGTCGTTATTCCCAACACCGTCATGATTCCTTATGACAGCAAGGTTACTAAAATAACTTTGGGTTCAGGTACTACTGATCAGGTAGCTCAAGGCAGCGTCATAGCCGATGAACGAGGAACCCGACAGGCAACCATATTGTTCGCGGCCGGAACAACTGCCCAGGCAATCCTGCCGAACGGAACTTCGCAGACCCTTACTGACCTGGATGTGCGAGCAACTGAGTATACCGTAGGAGAAACCGGGATGGAATCCATGCCGTCTCAATTACCAGCCAATGTAGGTTATACGTATTGCGCCGAGTTCAGTGTCGACCAGGCAGTTGAGGCGGAAGCTACCAGTGTAAAGTTTAGCCAACCGGTAGTCAGTTATGTAGACAATTTCCTTAATTTTCCCGTAGGCGGAGTTGTTCCGGTTGGTTATTATGACCGGGAAAAAAACGCCTGGATTCCTTCAGAAAATGGCCGGATTATAAAAATACTTGGAATCGAAAATGGTTTGGCTCAAATTGATATTGACGGCAACAATCAACCGGCGAGTCAGGATATCATGAATGCGTTAGGCATAACGGGTATAGAACGCCAGCGGTTGGGGACATTATATCAGGTTGGTAAAACCCTATGGCGATCACGTATTAACCACTTTTCACCATTTGATTACAATTGGCCGGTTGGCCCTAGTCCTAAACCTCCAAAATTAAAAAAACCAACTTCAAACAATACAGACAAGCCTTGCACAGGCAAGGGTTCCATCATTGAGTACCAGAACCAAGCTCTGGGTGAAAACTACGATATCCAGGGTACACCTTTTACCTTAGATTACCGAAGCAGCAGAATGGTTAAACAACCCATCCTGAATATTCAAATAAGCGACGACAGCGACTATCCGGAACTTATAAGCATATTATTAAAAATTACTATTGCCGGACGGACCTTTACTGAGGAATTCCCCCCCCAGCCCAATCAAGATTACCAGTTCATTTGGGATGGAAGGGATGCATATGGTCGTTTAACTTTCGGTGAACAAACCGTTAATGTTGCTATTATATATACCTATCCTGCATACTATCAAGTTCCGGTGGGAAATAGAGCTTTTGGGAATTCTTCAGGACTGCCTACCCCTGTGCGTGGGCCCGATTATAAATCCACCTTTACCTGGTCAGGAACAATGCGTGCCACTGATTTCTTGATTCATACTCAGTCTTTAGGCGGCTGGACTTTAAATGCATGTCATGGATATGACACGCAAAAAAAAGTGCTTTACCTGGGTGATGGTACTTATCGTGATGCCAAAGCGATTAATCTCTCTCAACTAAAGGTAATAGCCGGTAATGGAGAGCTGGGTATAACCGGTGATGGAGGAAAAGCTCTGGATGCTAAACTGGCCATGCCTATGGGTCTTACAGTAGGAGCCGATGGAAGTTTGTATATAGCTGAAGTGTTAAGCAGCCGCATTCGCAAGATAGATTCTCAAGGAAACATCAGCACATTTGCCGGGATAGGGCTGCCCGGTTTTAGTGGGGATGGCCTTACAGCCAAACTGGCTACCTTAAAAGCTCCAATTTCGGTAGCGGAAGGAGCGGACGGCAGCCTCTATATTGCCGATATGCTTAACAACCGGATTCGCAAGGTGAGTCCGAATGGAATAATCAGTACTGTAGCCGGTCAAGGACCAGGTGTTGAGATTACCTTACCGACCGACCCCAGTCAGATCGAAGGTGACTTTATTGATTACATTCTTCAGCAACTTTCTCCGCCTGATCCTAATGCTGATATTGGTGATGGCAAACCCGCTACTGAAGCCAGTCTGTACGGACCGTGTGGAGTAGCAGTAGGAACGGACGGCAGCATTTATATTGCAGATACATTTAGCAACCGTATCCGGCGGGTGGGACCGGATGGAATTATCCAGACTATTGCCGGAACCGGAGTTGCTGGAAATGCAGGCAATAATGGACCGGCCTTCCAGGCCCAATTGGACCATCCAGGAGGAGTTGGTATAAGCCAGGACGGAAACATTTATATTCTTGATATAAATAATGCAGGTATTCGCTGTATCGGCAATGATGGCATTATATCAAATGTTTCAAGTGAATACAGTAAAGACCCCAGAATCGGAGAAATAAGCCAGGCATCAGCCATTGCCAAGTGCACCAATGTTATAGCTGTGGGGCAAGATATGCAGATATATATGGCGCGGCCTGATGAACATCGTATCTACATCTTAGAAACGCCTACCCCCTGGCTGAATAATGGCGAAGTATTTATTCCCTCTGAAGATGGAAATCAGCTTTATATTTTCAATGAACAGGGACGACATCTGCGAACCATTAACGCCCTTACCGGGATCTTGCTGTATGAATTTTCCTATGACAACGATGGACGTGTGGTATCGATTAAAGATGTAGATGGTAATCTTACCATTATTAAAAGAGATGAATCCGGTCATCCTTTAAGCATCACAGCACCCGGAGGACAGGAAACTAATTTATCCCTGGATGTAAACGGCTATTTAAATCAAATTGCTGATCCATCCGGCGGTAAGCTGCTTCTGAGTTGTGATACTGACGGTTATTTAACCCAGTATGCAGATGCCAGAGGCAATCAACACAAGTTTGCCTATGATGAATCTGGCCGTCTTATGAAGGATGAAGACCCGGCCGGAGGCTTTACCAGTTTGAATTCTAACTTTGTTGATAACGGATGGACCGTTACCTCGGCTACCGCCATGGGCAGGACCAGAAATTATACCATTGAGAACATGTCCGGAGGAGAAACCAGGTATACCAAAGTAATAGAAACCGGAGCCCAAAAGACAGCCGTACAGAAATCTGACAGGACTCTGGTACAGAACTATCCTGACGGTACAGAGGTTAGTACCCTGGATGATCCTGATAAACGGTGGGGAATGCTGGCACCCATTCAATCCCAACAGTCTATCAAGACACCTGCGGGACTGACAAAATCCATTCAGCAAACCCGGACAGTAACCCTTACAGACAAGGACAATCCTCTTAGTCTGGAAATGCTGGTGGATACTCTTAATATCAACGGCAATGAACACACCAGCAGCTACAATGCTGAACAAAAGACCATTACCAGCAAGACTGCAGTAGGACGTCAGACTGTTTCAAATCTGGACGATAAGGGCCGGATCGTTCAATCTTCAGTTGACGGAATTGATCCCGTCAGTTATACCTATAATACTGTGGGACTGCTGACCGAAGCAAAGCAGGGCACTGTTACCAGTACCTTTACGTATGATGAAAAACGAAGGTTAACTACTATTAGCGACAGTTCGGGTAATGTGGTGAGTTACACCTACAATGACAGTGATCGTATTGCTTCCATGACCCTGCCGGGCGGACAAACCTATAGCTTCCAATACGACGCCAACGGCAATCGAACCCAGGTAATTATGCCCAGCGGGGCTGTACACCAGATGGAATACACGGTAACTGATCTGGGGGCAGGTTACTCACCGCCCGGTCAAACCGGCTATACCAACAGCTATGACCTGGATGGCAAGTTGTCCCGTATTACCCTGCCGGGAGGAAGAACCATCGATAATGCTCAAGATTCAGCCGGACGGATAACCAGCACTGACTATGATATAGCTTCCATTAACTACGGTTATAGTGATAACACTACCAGAATAAGCGAAATATCCCGCAATCCCAAAGATGGCAGTCTACCCAACAGCATATCCTACACCTATGACGGCGAACTGGTAACCGGTATGACAATTAGCGGAGACGCATCTGCCCAGTATGCGTATCAATATGATAACAACTTCAATCTTATCGGTATAACCATGAATGGTACTCTGCAGACCAACATACAGTATGATGCTGATGGACTGTTAGCCGGTGTGGATAGCTTTACCTTTGATAGAAGCGGTCCGGTGGGTGCTCCCGTCGGTATTACCGACGGCAAGCTGATGGAGACGCTGCAGTATGATAGCCTGGGCCGGCTGAAATCACGAGTCAAAACTGTCAATAATCAAGCCATATATAAAATGGAATTGGAATACAATGATATTGGCAAGATAACCCGCAAGACCGAAACCACCGGTACAGCAGAGGGCAATGTTTACGAATATACCTATGATCCGAATGGCCAGCTTACCTCAGTGACACTTAACGGTTCTCCGGTTGAGACATATACCTACGATGCCAACGGCAATCGACTCAGCCGGCAGCTTAATGGAGATGCACCAGAAAACCTCACCTATGACCAGCAGGACCGGCTGCAGCAGCAAGGCAGTGTAACCTATCAATATGACGCTGATGGTTTTATGACGCAAAGAGGCAGCGATACTTTCCAGTACAGCGCCACTGGTGAACTACTGAATACCAACCTTGCTGACGGACAGCAGGCAGCGTATGGCTATGACGGAT
This sequence comes from uncultured Syntrophomonas sp., assembly GCA_964510795.1. Taxonomy (GTDB): domain Bacteria; phylum Bacillota; class Syntrophomonadia; order Syntrophomonadales; family Syntrophomonadaceae; genus Syntrophomonas_B. The sequence goes on along the minus strand of CAZEDT010000023.1, from coordinate 3,999 downwards.
TGGGACGGAGAATATCCCGGACAGATGAGACCGGAACGTATCAATACCTGTATGGTGATCCTGTAAACCCCTTCCGTATAACAGCCAGCAAAGATCCCGCAGGAAATCTTACCACCTATTACTATGACCCCGCCGGTCTACTGCTGGCCCTGGAACGGGATGGAAACCGCTACTATGTAGCGGCCGACCAGGTAGGCACTCCCAAAGCAGTCAGCGACCAGAACGGTGAAATTATCAAGGTGCTGGAATATGACAGTTTTGGTAAAATTATTAGTGACAGCAATCCTGACTTCTACCTGCCCATAAGCTTTGCTGGAGGATTAGGAGATCAAAGCACCGGCTTAATCCGCTTTGGGCTACGGGATTACTCCCCTGAAACCGGCAGATGGGCCGCCCGCGATCCGATTCTGTTCCAGGGAGGGCAGGGGAACCTGTATTTATATTGTGGCAATAGTCCGATTGAATTAAGGGATCCTAGCGGGTTAAAAGCCAGTTCTCCATGTCAGAGTGATTCCTGGTGGAATGATCCGGCTGTATGGAAGAAGATTGGTAAAGGAGCAAGTATAGTAGGTGGAGTAGCGGCAGTAGGTGCGATGACAATTGCCATAGCTCCGGTAGCCATACCAGGGGCAGCCGTGATTGCTACGGGAACGCTTATAGTAGGTGTAGGTAGTTCGGGAGTAGGTATTATAGCGACTGAGAGACTTCATACACTGGGTGCAATTTCTGATGAAGATGCAACGCTTTCTTATATAATGAACGGAGTAGGAGTTGTCGGCGGTGTTGCTGGTGCCAGGGTGACTAACTTAGCAATAGCTGCAAGAGATGGGAAAGTAGCAGAGAGCATAGGCTTCCTTCTTTCTCGCCAAACGGGGATTGCAGGAGGGCTGCAGTCCGCCACCTCCAACTAATACAATAATTATTTGGATAATTATAATCGGATAAATCTACTAAATGATGATTTGGAGGTACAACGCTGATGCAACTTAGTGCAACTGCTATTGCCTGGCTAATTATTATACTAGGAATAATATTCCCTGGAATAATAATAACTTTGATAGGCTTTTTATTGGCGCGGCGGTTTGGATGGACAACAAAGAAGCGAAACATATGGCTTAGTGCCGCTGCAGCAACCTACTATATGGCGTTAGGAATCTGGATTCTTCACGATGTGGCATCAATAGCTACTTTAATCTTGCACGTCGTCATTGGATGGCCAATAATATTCTATTTATTAAAAACTGGATTAGATGCTCATATGGACATTAATGATGCAAAGGTAGAGGCTGCCAAGAGAAAACAGAACAGTAAAGAGATTCGAAGATAGCCGTTTATGTAGGACTTAATTATTCAGGGAGAAGCAGAGGGACAAGAGGACAGGTTTCTTGTCCCTCTGCAGCTTTGAATACGATGCCAACGGCAATCGAACCCAGGTAATTATGCCCAGCGGGGCTGTACACCAGATGGAATACACGGTAACTGATCTGGGGGCAGGTTACTCACCGCCCGGTCAAACCGGCTATACCAACAGCTATGACCTGGATGGCAAGTTGTCCCGTATTACCCTGCCGGGAGGAAGAACCATCGATAATGCTCAAGATTCAGCCGGACGGATAACCAGCACTGACTATGATATAGCTTCCATTAACTACGGTTATAGTGATAACACTACCAGAATAAGCGAAATATCCCGCAATCCCAAAGATGGCAGTCTACCCAACAGCATATCCTACACCTATGACGGCGAACTGGTAACCGGTATGACAATTGGCGGAGACGCATCTGCCCAGTATGCGTATCAATATGATAACAACTTCAACCTTATTGGTATAACCATGAACGGTATGCAGACCAGTATGCAGTACGATGCTGATGGACTATTAACCGGTTTTGATACCTTTACCTTCGATAGAAGTGGTCCAGTTGGTACTCCCACCGTTATTTCCGATGGCAAGCTGGTCGAGACGCTGCAATATGATAACTTTGGTCGCCTGAAATCACGGGTCAAGACCGTCAATAATCAACCCATATATAAAATGGAATTGGAATATAACGATATTGGCAAGATAACCCGCAAGACCGAAACCACCGGTACAGCAGAAAGCAAGGTCTATGATTATACTTATGATCCCAATGGACAGCTTACCACAGTTGCACTCAACGGTTCCCCGGTTGAGTCATATGCCTATGATACCAACGGTAATCGGCTCAGCCAGCAGCTTAACGGAGAAACTCCAGAAGACCTCACCTATGACCAGCAGGACCGACTGCAGCAGCAAGGCGGCGTAACCTATCAGTATGATGCCGATGGCTTCATGACTCAGAGAGGCAGTGATACCTTTCAGTACAGTGCCACTGGTGAGCTATTGAAAAACAACCTCGCCGGAGGTCAGCAGGTAGCATATGGCTATGATGGCTTGAGGCGCAGAATATCCCGAACAGATGCCGCCGGAGCGTGCCATTACCTGTACGGTGATCCCAACCATCCTTTCCGTATTACGGGAAGCAAAGATCCAGCTGGAAACCTTACGACTTACTACTACGACCCGGCCGGTATATTGCTAGCTTTGGAACGGGATGGAAGCCGTTACTACGTAGCTACTGACCAGGTAGGAACCCCCAAGGCTGTCAGTGACCAGAACGGCCAGATAATTAAAGTGTTGGAATATGACAGTTTTGGTAAAATTATTAGTGACAGCAATCCCGATTTCTACCTGCCGTTAAGCTTTGCCGGAGGATTAGGAGATCAAGCTACAGGCCTGGTACGGTTTGGCCTACGGGACTATTCTCCCGACACCGGCAGATGGGCAGCCCGCGATCCGATCCTGTTCCAGGGAGGTCAGGGAAATCTGTATGTGTATTGCGGGAACAGTCCGATTGAGTTAAGGGACCCTAGCGGATTAAAAGCAAGTTCTCCGTGTCAGAGCGATTCCTGGTGGAATGATCCATGGAAGCAGCGTTACACTGACAGACCAGGTGGTACAGTGGATATAAATATTAGAGGTTCGTCATTGTTTGGATTATCAGGCGGACTACAAATTGATTCAGAGGGTAATATTCATCCCTATATTGGCCCATCTGTTGGTTTTGGTGGTGGTGCATCTATAACTTATTCTAATAGCGGTGTGTCTCATGGTTGGAATAATAATAAACAACTAACCGTACTTTTCTTGACTGGTGGAGCTACTGATTCATCAGGTGGATGGGATCCACATAAATATCACTACGATAGTAATGGTAGAAGCTATTCATGGGGAGCAGGTTTTGGCCTTGGAGCAACGCTTTCGGAAACATACATTTTCTAGGGAGGCGCATTGATGAGTAGTTATCAATTTGTGGGATTAATTATGGTGGTAATTGGTATTATATTAATAGTTTTTTGTAGACGAATTACAAACTTAATACGATCTTATTGGCATTTTATTGGGATCGATTTATCCGAATGGAAAGGGATTGCCGGTTTAAGTATAGTTGGAATAGCATTTATCTATTCTGGTATTCAATGGATATTCGGATAATAGAAAGTATAAAGAGGGACAAGGGGACAGGTTCCTTGTCCCTCTGCAGGTTTGAATACGATGCTAACGACAGATTATGCCCAGCGGGGTTGTACACCAGTTGGAATATACGGTTACAAATCTAGGATCAGGATACACTCCCCCAGGTGACACCGGCTATACCAATAGGGTTACACGGGGACGTCAGCCTGTGTGAAAAATGTTTATAGACCGTATATATATGCAACTCACCCGGTAGATCGGCTTGTTTAGATGCATATTATTCAATAATGGGTATAACAATACAGCGAAATGGACTTTTCACACAGCCTGACGTTCTTCCTGTAACGCGCGGCAAAACTAAGAACTTGAACAAGGGGGACACGCTGGAAAAACCGGTGGGTCTTTTTTTCGGGTGCAGGCAAAACTACCATCTTACACTGTTTAGCTGGTTTGACCAGCCCCTCTTCAGGTTATATAAAAATAGATGATAGCACGCTCT
>CAZEDT010000022.1:0-57767 GCA_964510795.1 uncultured Syntrophomonas sp. | reverse complement strand
GGACGGGGTTGTTGACACCCCAACCGGTATCATAGGGGGTGTCAACAACCCCGTCCCCTTGTCAACCCCTAACCGTTCCTACTTGCTTCCACAAATATATCCGCGTTAATCCGCGTCTAAATACGTTTTCTTCTTACTGCGTATCTTTAGTCAACTGCGCCACTTTGGAAAAAAGTTACTGTGATAGGTGATTTTCAATGAACTTGGAGGTAGGTGTGATTTATGGAAGACTTACTTAAACAGGCTGGTGAAACCGCCCTTTCGGCAGCCCGGAAAAAAGGCATAGAGGCGGAAGCTTTCTTATTGTATAACCGGGAGTTAAGTATAGATGTTCACACGGCTGAGGTAGAAACCCTGAAAGAGGCTGAAGAGATTGGTCTGGGTGTAAGGGTTTTTAACCAGGGGCGGTTGGGTTTTGCCTATAGCAGTGATCTTTCCCCGCGGGCGGTTGAAGAGCTGGTGCAGGACGCCATCGATATATCCAAGCATACTCCTGCTGACAAATATAATTGCTTGCCCGAACCGGTTAGTGCCTACCCAACCTTAAATACTTACGATGATATGATTACCGCTGCATCCCTCGAGAATAAAATAGAATTAGCTAGGGAGACTGAAAGGGCTGCCCGAGCCTATGATCCTAGAATAGCTCTGATAGAAAAAGCTGGCTATGAGGATGGGGAATACCGGATTCTTATTATGAACAGCAAGGGACTTCTGGCTTCCGCTAAAGGGAATCATAGTGCCATATACGTATCCCTGGTGGCTCAAGAGGAAAGTGATTCCCAAACCGGTTTTGCGGTGATGGGCAAGAAAAAAATTGCCGATCTGGACCCCCTGCAAGTAGGACAGGAGGCGGCCAATAGGGCGGTGCGAAGTTTGCGGGCCCAAACTATTGCCTCAGCACATATGCCTTGTGTTATGGAGCCCTATGTAGTAACTCGCTTTATGGGTTTATTGGCAGCCTCCCTGCTAGGTGATGCCGTGTTGAAGGGCAAATCTATGCTGGAAGGGAAAATTGGTGAGCAAGTGGCTTCCGGTTTGTTTAACCTGCTAGACGATGCCAGTCTGCCGGGTGGTATTGCTGCCTTTCCATTTGATGGTGAAGGTATACCCGCCCAAAGAAATAATCTGATTAAGAATGGCTGCCTGCAAGCTTTCCTGTATGATAACTATTCAGGTCTTAAGGCAGGTCTGGCTTCGACCGGGAATGGTCAACGAGCCTCATTTAGAAGCCTTCCCTCGGTGGGCACAACCAATCTTGTTATTAGTCCAGGTTCTATAAATTGCTTTGATTTAATTAGTAATATAGAAACGGGGATATTAATAACTGAAGTAATGGGGATGCATACCGCTAACCCCATCTCAGGAGATTTTTCCTTGGGTGCCAGTGGGATATTGATCGAGGCAGGACAATTAACCAAACCAGTTCGTGGCATTACTATCGCCGGCAATTTGGGTACCTGGCTGCAGGATATCCAGGCAGTGGGCTCAGATTTACGCTATTATGGAGCCAAAGCTGCTCCCAGCATCCGGCTGGAAAGCATCAGCGTCGGTGGACACTAAAAACGACAGGCGGTTAACTTAGAGAATTAGTTTCCGTTTAAGGTACGTAAGTGACTGCCCCAGTGATGTAAACAAGATGACAATACCAGGAGGGAGGGGTATCAATGCCTCACAGTATGGAAGCCAGCATACCATTTACGATAGTAGGTTCCAATCCAAATATGCCGCATATTCTGGTTATCAACGGACCTAATCTGAATATGCTGGGTATCCGAGAAAAAGAGCTCTATGGCAGTCAGACTCTGGAGGAAATAAACCTGCAATTGAAGTTGCGAGCTGAGCAAGAAAATGTGGTTTTAGAGTGTTTTCAGTCCAACCATGAAGGGGAATTGGTGGATAAGATACAACAAGCTATGGGTAATATTGATGCCATAATTATTAATGCAGCTGCTTTTACACACTACAGTATAGCCTTGATGGATGCGTTGAAGGCGGTGCAAATACCATTTATCGAAGTTCATTTAACCAATATTTATGCTCGAGAAGATTTTCGCCATAAATCCTTGCTGTCGCCAATAGCCCGCGGAGGTATTTTCGGTTTGGGACCATACGGCTACATTCTGGCATTACAGGCTGTCTGTCAGTGGTTTAAATAGACTTATTATAAAAATTGTTTTATGTGGAGCTCAGCTGGGGTAAAATATAAGATGTCTGTAAATAGTAATGTAGTTATAGCCTGATGCCCGGAGGTGAAGATAATTAGCACACGTATAGATAAATTGCGCCACAGCTTGCCGATTCTTAAAGTGGATGCATTTTTGGTTACCCGGCCGGAGAATATTCGATATTTGTCTGGATTTACAGGTGGACGAGATGCTAAATTACTAATAAGTGACGGAAATGCCTGGATTTTTAGTGATGGACGCTATATAGAGCAGATTGCACGCGAGTCACCTGGTTGGGAATTCGTGAAGGAAAATACTATAGGACTTGACAGCTTGGCTGGTATTTGTGATAAGTTTAAAAGGCTAGGTTTTGAAAGCCATGATATCAGTTATGATATGTTCCAGCAAATGGAACAAAAATTATCAGCTCAACTTGTGGCGTTAAGCAACACGCTGGAACAGCAGCGCATAGTAAAGGACGAAACTGAGTTGCAAATGCTGCGTACGGCAGCTCATTATGGGGATATGGTTTTTCAGCAGATCTGCCAGGAATTGCAGGCGGGCACCAGTGAACAATACATTGCCAACCGGATAGTTTGGATGTTAAAAGAGGCCGGCTGCAGTAAAGAATCCTTTGATACCATTGCGGTGGCGGGTGAGAACGCTGCCTTGCCGCATGGACAACCTGGCGCATATTGCCTGCAGGCAGGAGATATGCTAACCCTTGATTTTGGAGGCTTTTATCAGGGCTATGCTGGTGATATGACCAGGACTCTAGCTATTGACAAGCTCACCAGCCGGTTCAGGGATTGCTATATGTATCTCCTGGAGGCCCAGCAGTTGGGAGTCAGTCTGGTGAGGGCCGGAGCTAATTGTAAAGAGTTGGACCAAAAGGTAAGGGATTGCCTGAAAAAGCCGGGCCTGGACATTTATTTCCAGCACGGGACTGGACACGGAGTAGGTCTGGAGGTGCATGAGGCCCCGCGCTTATCCCCATCCAGCCAGGCAATTCTGGAAGCAGACATGGTGGTAACCGTGGAGCCAGGCATTTATATCCCTGGTTGGGGAGGAATAAGGATAGAAGATACCGTAATTGTAAAGAACGGGGGATGTGAAGTTATCACCCATTCTGATAAAGGACTATTAATTATATGATGGAGGGATATAATGATCTCAGTTAATGACTTTAAGACCGGTGTGACCGTTGAATTTGAAGGTGTTGTTTATCAGGTGGTTGAATTTCAGCATGTTAAACCTGGTAAAGGAGCTGCCTTTGTAAGAGCCAAGCTTAAGAATGTTAAGACTGGTGGTACGGTAGAAAAAACCTTCCGGGGCGGTGAAAAACTGGCCCGCGCTCACCTGGATAAAAGGGAAATGCAGTATCTGTACAATGACGGTGATGGCTATGTCTTTATGGATAATGAAAATTTCGAGCAGTTAAGCATGAGCAAAGATGATATCGGTGACGGGGTCAAGTGGTTAATAGATAATATGACTATAGGGGTGCTAATGTACAATGGTACCATTATGGGGATAGAATTACCTAACTTTGTTGAACTCACAGTAGTTGAAACCGAACCGGGTATCAAGGGTGATACAGCTACCGGGGCTACCAAAAATGCCAAACTGGAAAGTGGAGCTACAGTACAGGTACCGCTTTTTATAAACGAAGGAGACCGCCTGAGAATAGATACCCGTGTCGGCCAATACATGGAAAGAGCTTAATCAATTTAATAAAATTTGATATTATAAATAGTGTGACAGGAGATGGTTTTCTTGTCACACTATTTATTGTCGTTAATTCAACTTTTGCAATTGACAGGTTTATTTACTCCTTAATATGTAAATAATAAAAAATGTATCTAAGATCGTGCATTTTTTTGAAGTACTATTTAAGGAGGATTTTATGTTAAGAGACATGTCGGAGAAGGTCAGTTATCTACAGGGCTTAAGTGAGGGTCTGAATATCATCGAGGGTAGTCCGCAGGGGAAAATCATTTCCGGTATCCTGAATGTACTAAATGAAATGGCAGATGAAATCAGCAAGCTGCAGGAGGAAATGGAAGAGATTAGAGAATACATGGAAAGTATTGATGATGATCTGCTGGAATTAGAAGAGACGGTCTTTGAGGAAGACGAGTTTATGGAAATTGTTTGCGAGAGTTGCGGCGAAAAGCTCTTGATTGAAAATGATATTTTTGATGATGAAGATAGCATCGAAGTTATATGCCCCCGCTGTAATGAGGTGGTATATGTAAATGATAGCTCCTTTGATTATGATCATGTGAACCCGGATGTAAATATTGATACCCCCAGGGGTCAGATTTAAAGAATATAAGATAGCAATAAAAGAAGCGGTACTTGCATTTATGTGAGTGCCGCTTCTTTTTGCCGTATCAGACCCCCATGGCGCGCAGCGCCGCCACTGATGGATGAAATACTTTTTTTCAGGGCAGAAAGTGTAACATTTCTGAATGTTGCACCCTTCGGGTTTTCTTAATATTTCTGGGAGAAAAATAGTGAGTTAACTGCCGAAGTCTAAATATTATGGTATATTTTACTGCCTAATCCAATATTTATTAAGGGCAAGGGTGGTGAATTTTATGGGGTTTAGGAGTCAAGAAATTATTAGTAACGATATTATTCCTTTTCTAGCACCGACTATCAGAGAAATTTTTTTGAAACTAAATCCGAATCACTTTAACAACCTGGAGGAAATCCGTTTGCGTTGTGGACAGCCTTTGCTGTTAAAAATGGGAGATAAAGAATGGGCAGTTAATCAAAGCGGAGACTTGGGAAAAAATCTTAGCCTCGGATACCTGGTTGGCGAGGAGGATATCTTGCGTACCCTTCTTTCCATCAGCGATAACTCCCTTTATGCCTTTGAAGAAGAAATTCGACGTGGTTTTATTACCATTCCAGGAGGTCATCGAGTTGGATTGGCTGGGCAGGTGGTGATGGAGCGCGGGGATGTAAAAACTATTAAAGACTTTTCTAGTTTATCTTTCAGAATAGCTCGGGAGATTCGAGATTGTTCTGAGCCCCTCCTGCGCGATATTTATCGGCAGCAGAGTGGGCCAGGCAATACCTTGCTGATATCAGCACCACGCTGTGGTAAAACTACTATTTTGCGAGATTTAGCCCGCAAAATCTCGGAGGGAAACCGCTGGGGACCACCCTGCAGCGTGAGTGTAATAGATGAACGATCAGAGTTGGCCGGATGTTACCGGGGTCGGGTGCAAATGGACCTGGGACCCAGAACCGATGTTTTGGATGCTTGTCCGAAAGCCATGGGGATGATGATGGCCATCAGAGCACTGGGGCCTGAGGTTATAATTACCGATGAAATAGGGCGCCGAGAGGATCTAACTGCTCTGCAGGAATGCATAAATGCGGGGGTGGCAGTAATCACTTCGGTACATGCCCGAGATCTGGAGGAGGCCCAGAAACGACCTATGTTGCAAGAGATACTAGCTGCAGGAGCATTTCAAACTATTATTACTCTTTCCCGGCGCCAGGGACCTGGTACGGTGGAAGAAATAGTCAGGTGGGATTAGATGATCTGGTTAAAAACACTGGGGGTAGCCTGTATTATTGCTGGATTTGGGAGTTACGGTTTAATGGGAGCGCGGAGTATCGAAAAACGGGTAGAACAAATAAAGACTGCCCGAATAGCGATGGGATTTTTGGAAAAAGAGATAACTTATCTGCAGACACCCCTTTCTATTGCGCTAAAAAGAACTGCCCGGTTAACTGCGCCGCCGGTGCGAGTGCTTTTTCAGGAAAGTTCCCAGCGATTGGAGGACAGGCAAGGAATTAGCATCGGGGAAGCCTGGGCCATAGCTTTAAAAAAACTACGTGCTGCTGCTGATCTTAATGAAGATGACATTGAAATTCTGGCAGCGCTTTCTTCTCAGCTAGGTTGCTCAGGTATTGAAGAACAAAAGAAACTTTTTCAGCTGATTCAGGGGGAATTAATGGTACAGGAAGAAAACGCCCGCAGTAATATGGAAACCGGGCGTAAATTGTGGAGCTATGGAGGTTTTATATTGGGTACTACGGTGGTCCTGCTCTTGATATAAGAATTATTCAGAAAGTAAAGGGGGAGTAGTAGTGGATATTGACATTCTGTTTCGAATTGCCGGTATTGGAATTCTAATATCAGTATTATGCATTGTCCTTAAACAGGCGCAGAAGCAGGAACAGGCGGAGATGCTGACCCTGGCGGGTGTGGTGGTAGTGCTAATTATTGTGGTTCAGTTGATGAATAAGCTTTTTACGGTAGTAAGGTCAGTCTTTAACATGTAGCTAGATAATGGTATTGGCCTAACTTCACTCAGTTGGGGGGCAAAGGCATTTGGAAATAACACAAATCGTCGGTTTGGCCTTGATGGTTACTATTTTCCTTCTAATTCTTCGGCAGGAAAAGCCGGTTATGGCGGTTTTGCTAAGTATTGTCTTCAGTATTCTAATCTTTACGTTAATGATGGGGAAAATGGCGTCAATTATTAATGTTATGAAGGAATTGACCAGACGGGCAGGTATCAACTATTTCTTCATGACTACCATTCTTAAGATTTTGGGAGTGGCTTATCTGGGAGAATTTGCGGCCGTGATTTGTCAGGATGCAGGCGAGCAGGCGGTAGCCAAGAAGGTTGAGTTCGCTTCCAAAATAATTATTGCCGTACTGGCCCTGCCTATAATGGTAGCTATTCTCGAGTCCCTGTTGGAGTTAATGCCGGGGTGATGATAGTAAGATTGATCTGCGCAGCAAAAGTGAACAGGGGGACGGTTCCCTTGTTCATCCCCTAGCACCTTAACTGGATGAACAAGGGAACCGTCCCCCTGTTCACTTTGATTGGAATAATAATTCGTGGAGTTGTTGATAGTGAAGAGAGCTTGCCTGATATGCCTGTATATATTTTGTCTGTTACTGATACCAGCACCTCTTGCGGCTGCGGAGCCCTCTCCCAGCCAGGAAGCTTACTCTCTGCAGGATAGCATGCAGAGTATTGATATAACTGCCATGGAAAAATACAAAGAAAATATTGACGGCGAGTTGGACTCCTATATGGAGCAAAAATCGGTTAAGGAATGGCTGATTGATTTTGCCAAAGGTGATTGGCAGCTGAATCCTCAGGAAATATTGTCTAATGTTTTAAAGTTCTTTGGCAAAGAGTTTCTGGCGAATTCAGGACTTTTATCAAAATTAATCATTTTGTCGGTGCTGGCAGCGCTGCTCATAAATCTGCAGAAGTCTTTTTCCTCAGATGTGGCCAAGATAGCCCATATGGCTTGCTTCCTGGCCCTTAGCGCCATTGCAATAGGTTCATTCAAGGTGGTGTTGGGTATTGGACAGCACACCATAGATAATATGGTTACCTTTATGTTGGCGATGCTGCCTCAGATGATGGTTCTGGTAGCTGGTCTGGGCAATGTTAATGCTTCGGTGATGCTCTTCCCGCTGCTGATGACTACTGCTACTGCTTTTGCCACGGCCATTAAGAATATTGTTTTTCCGCTTATTATAATGTCAGCCACTCTGCATCTGGTTAATGGAATGTCGGATACGATAAAAGTTGAACGACTGGCTAAATTTTTCGCACAGATGTCACAGATTATACTGGGATTTTTGCTCACATTTTTTGTGGGGATTATTACCCTGAAAGCACTCTATGCTTCGGTTTTGGACAAAGTTGCTCTGCGGACCACCCGTTTTTTAACCGACAATGCGGTTCCGGTGGTGGGCAAAATGCTGGGTGATACCGTGGAAGTGGTAGCCGGCTATGTAGTCATGCTGAAACAAGCCCTGGGTGTGTTTGGGGTACTCATGGTTTTTGGGATTATTGTGTTTCCATTAGTGGAAATAGCGGTATTGGCACTTATTTATAAGCTGGTTGGAGCGGTGGTAGAACCAATAGGAGATGCCAGAACGGCCGCTATTCTGGAAATCATGAGCACCCATTTGTTCCTGATGTTGGCGGCTACGGCAGCAGTGGGATTAATGTTTTTCATTATGATTGCCATAGTCGCCGGCATGTACAATAGCGCCTTTATCATACGTTAAGGGGGATTTACGGTGACGGTTCTTTATGCCATGGTAAAAAATCTGCTGGTTATCATCATAATTTCCAGTTTTATGGAGTTGTTATTACCGGATGGCAGGATTAAACCGTTTGTTCGTTTTGCGGTAGGTCTATTTGTTTTAATAGCCATTCTAAATCCTGCTCTAACTCTGTTATTTCATAATCAGAACCTGGAAGTAAGCTTCTGGGACTACCAAATGGATGAGGGCGTGGAAAGGCAGGTTCTGGAAAAGGGTGAAGAGCTAAATCAGCAGGTGATGGAACGTAAGCAAGAGATGATACGAGATAAGGTTCAGGGGCAGATCAGTGCCGTGACCAATTTAGTCCCGGGAGTAAATGATGTTCATACCGAGGTTCAGGTTGAAGCGAATGGCAGCCTGGAAAAGGTGGAGCTAACCGTTAGACCAACTCAACCTAATAAAGTTCGGGCGGTAGAAGGAATCAATGTTTTTTCAGGTACGCAGCCGCAAATGACTGATATCGAGCGGGAACAGATTGAAAGCAAAATCATTCAGGTTATAAGCAATCTTTATGGGATACCAAGTGAAGATGTAAAAATTAAGTTTGAGGGAGGTTGAAAAAGTGTTGGAGGAATGGATCAGGGGGAAACAGGACCCGGATAGTGAGAATCAAACCAAGGGCTGGACAAAGTGGAGTCGATATCTCTTGGCGATAGTGGTCTGTATAGGATTACTGGCTCTGATATGGCCCGCCAATAAAAGTCAGCCATCTAAACTGGCTGTAAAAGCTGCTTCCAGCAGTGTGGATCAGGCCAAGGAGAAACTCAGTTCAGAGTTAGAGTCCATACTTTCCCAGGTTGACGGAGCCGGGGAGGTGGGGGTAAGTATAAGCCTGAGTTCCAATGGGCTGAAAAATTATGCCAGCAATACCGAAAATGAGATTAGAGAAACCAGCGAACAGGATCGCACTGGCGGAGACCGAAAGATACGGGAGGAAAACTTGAGCAGTGATATTGCCGTTTCCGGCGGGTCAGCTCTTTTAGTTGAAGAACAGGCCCCACATATTTTAGGTGTACTGGTAGTTGCCGATGGTGCTCGCAATCCAGCCGTCAAGGAAAGACTGACTGATGCCACCGCTACTCTGCTAAATATATCTCCACATCAGGTTAGCGTAGTTCCCAGGAAGGAGGATTAGGCATGCTCATAAGTTTTTATAAACTTAAACGTTTCGCAATAATAGCCGCCATTATAATAATACCGTTCGTATGCATCAACCTTTTGAATATGAGCCTGAACAAGAACTCCCAGCCGGTAAATGGGGTTGTAGAAAAGGGCTCGTCTATCGACCAGGTGATTAATCAAAAAATAGATCAGCAGGAAAATGACCGCTTGGGATTTTTTGCTGAGTTTCGCATGGAGCGGGAGAGGGTACGGGGCAAGCAATTGGAATTGCTGCGCGAGATCGCCAATAATCCGTCCAATGCCCAAAAAGTTAGGGATGCAGCTTCTATGAAGCTGGTCCAGGCATCAGATATGGCAGAGAAGGAGATGCAAACAGAAACCTTGATTAAGTCCAAGGGCATTCGTGATTGTGCGGTAATATTGGAGCCTGCTGCTGCTACCATAATATTGGATGTCCATCAACTGGCTGAGGAACAGCAGAATGAAATAACCGAGCTTACCTGCCTTACTACCGGTTTGAAAAAGGAGAAAATAACCATCACTGCCCGCCAGAGCTACAGGTAAATCTAAAGTATAAGGCTCGGCAGAGTAAGTGATATTGCCTGTTAAAACCTGCGATTTTTTGCAGGTTTTCTGTTTAATGTGTATTTTAATAACTTTTTTGTTTGTTTTAGGCGACATAATGAGAATTTCATCATCATTGGCAGGAAATAAATGCTAAACAGAGTAATATTAGTTAGTGGAGGGTTTATATCCAAACGTCAATTAGCAGAAGCAGGATGGGGGGGAAGTTAATATGAATGAATATCTAAGCAAAAGTTTGCTGGTAATATGCGTAGCTTTCGTTCTTAGTTGGCCGGTTGGCTTGGCAGTAGCCTACGAGTTTAGTACGATGCCCAATGTTAAAGCGGAGATGCTTAAGGCTGATTACTGGATAAACAAAATGAGTGACGCTGATAGGCTGATTATGTCAGCGTGTGAAATTGAAAATTTTAATCAGGAAATAATTCAAGACATGCCAGGATCGGTTTTAGATTTGACTGCTTACCCCAGCAACGTCTCGGGTGTTAAATTAAACCTTTTAATCAAGCGCAGCTTTCCCGCCGAACCATCCTATATGGATGGCCAGATAGTAGCGCCGGCTTTCTGGACTGAACTGGAAACCCGGATGAATCTAGCTGGTATAGAAGATAAGCAGCAGGTTGAATATGCCTTTACAGTAAGGCGGTCTAACCTAAAAATATTTCCCGCCACTGAAATAATCGGAGATGAGCCTGATGATCCCGCGTTTGATCTTTTTCAGGATAGCTCAGTCCTGCCGGCTGAACCCTTAATTGTTTTGCATCACAGTGCGGACCGAAAATGGTACTTTGTACAGATGTATAATTGCGCCGGTTGGTTGCCGGCCACAGATATAGGCATCTGTGATAGAGCTGACTGGCTTAAATATCAGCAGGAAAAGGATTTTTTACTGGTAACTGCCAATCGCCTCCGGTTGGATGCCAACCCTCTGGTTCCTGAAATTACCGAGCTGGAGTTTACTATGGGATGCAAACTGCCCCTGGTAAAGGCTGGTGAGCTAAACGCCCCGCTGGATATGCGGGTACCACATGGCAATTACCTGCTTAAACTTCCGGTCCGGAATGCAGTGGGTAATCTGGATTTTAAAATTGCCCCATTGCCTGTTTCCAATGATGTGGTGGTGGGATATCTGCCTTACACTCGGGCCAATATTATCCGCCAGGCCTTTAAAATGCAAGGCGACCGGTATTGCTGGGGCGGTATGCTGGGTGGCCGCGACTGTTCTTCATTAGTCATGGAATTATACCGCTGTTTTGGTTTCCGCCTGGCTCGTAATTCCGATGCGCAAGAGATTTCCACCGGTAAAACTATTAGTTTCAAAAATCATAGTACAGCTTATCGAGAAAGTCTTATGGGAAAAGTGTTGCCGGGAGCCTCTTTGCATTTCCCCGGGCATGAAATGCTTTACCTGGGGGAGGACGGGGGACGGTATTATGTAATTAATGCACTGGGAGTTTATGCACGGCCCCAGCCTGACCAGCCGAAATTGGAAACTGTGCGAGTGCGCAGCGTAGTAATAAATGATCTATCTATCCAGCGAGCCAATGGCAGTCGATGGTTGGAGCAGCTTACGACGGCCAAACAACTAGAGAAATCCTCCTTTAGTGATCTAAACAATCACCCGGATCGGCTTATCATTGAAAGAATGGCTGATAAGTACATTGTTCAGGGCAAGAGCAAGACTCAATTTGATCCTTATGCAAGCGTGACCAGGGCTGAATTTACGGTGATGCTGAGCAACTGCCTGAGACTTGAACCGGACCCGGTTATGGCAGCCAATCAGTTTGGCGACGTAAAAGATCAATGGTATGCCGGGGCAGTTGGGGCTTTGCTTAAGTCTGGGCTAATTACCGCTCCGAGAGATGCCCGATTTAATCCACAGGTTCCCATAAGCCGCGCCTCGATGGCGGTTATATTATCTCGTTTGCCCCAGAATACTCAGGGCGATCAGGTGCAAGCACGGCAAACCAACCTGCTCCAATCTTACCCTGACTATCAGGCTGTTCCTGACTGGGCGTGTGACGGACTGGAGTTTGCTCTGACCAGCGGGATAATGAGGGTCAAAACCCCAAATCTAATAGCGCCGTCAGATCCAATCAGCCGGGCTGAAGCGGCCGTAATATTAGATCGCCTAACAGGCTTAAATAAACGTTAGATTGAACAGCAATTAAGGATGGAGTAATGCCAGATCATTTGATGAAATGGGGGGATTGTGGTAGATAGTATTGTTGCGGTGCTAATCAGTCTAATTAAGAATATGTCGGTTATCATGGTTCTGGCTTATGTATTGACCCGAACGAAAACCTATAACGAAGTATTGCAGAAGAGACTTGATTGGAAAAACCAGATCATTCTAATTCTGGTATTTGGTATTTTTTCTATATACGGTACCTTGATCGGTGAGGAAGTTTTAGGAGTCAGGGTTAATATCCGGGACCTGGGACCAGCTATTGCCGGCCTGGTGGGTGGGCCCCTGGTGGGGCTGGGAGCAGGATTAATAGGGGCCATTCACCGCTACCCGATGGGTGGAATTACGGCCCTGGCCTGTTCCATATCCACAGTAGTAGCAGGACTGGCGGGAGGAATTATTTACCGGATGAGAAAGGGCGAATTCATAGGAGTTGGGGGAGCAATTCTTTTTGGCGTGCTTTTGGAATGCTTCCATATGGGTCTGGCGTTGTTAATCAGTCGTCCCTATGATCTGGCGCTGGCGGCCATAAAACAGGCCAGTTTGCCCATGATTATCAGTAATGCTCTAGGCCTGGGGATATTTGCTTTTATAGTCGCTAACCTGATTAAAGAACGTCATACAGAATCTATAAAGGATCTAATCGAAAGTGAACTGATGGTAGCCCGAGAAATACAAATGAGCATAGTGCCCAAGATATTTCCGGCTTTTCCGGATCGGCCTGAATTTGACGTCCATGCGGTACTGGAACCTGCCAAGGAAGTGGGTGGTGATTTGTATGACTTCTTCCTTTTGGATGATAATCGCCTATGCTTCACTATAGGTGATGTCTCCGGCAAAGGAGTACCGGCTTCATTATTTATGGCGGTTACCAAGACCCTAATTAAGGCCAAGGCCGATAAATACTCAAGTCCGAATGATACCCTCAGTCGAGTGAATGATGATCTGTGCAAGGACAATGATTCGGGGATGTTTGTTACTGAGTTTTTAGGCATCATGGACATTTTGACCGGGGAGATTATATACAGTAATGGTGGGCATAATCTGCCTTATATTGTGCGTCGTGATGGTAGTATTGAGCCCCTTAAAAAGACAGCCGGGATGGCTCTGGGGGTACTGGAAGACATTCCTTACGGGAAAAATGTTTGCCAGCTTTATCCGGGTGATAGTTTACTTATGTATACCGACGGGGTAACCGAGGCTATGAATGAGAAGGGAGAACTATTCATGGAAAGTCGTCTGGAGAAGGTTCTGCAGCGTTTCGGTGATTGTTCTTCCAGCGAACAGACCCGGATGATACTGGCAGCAGTCAAAGAATATGCCGCCGGAGCACAGCAATCAGATGATATTACTATATTGAGTCTGAAATATAAGCAGGCAGGGTAGAAATATATTTTTTTAAATAAGCAATGATTTGATTCAGATTGAGCAACTGGCCAATGCGGTGGAAGAATTCGGAGATGCCCATGGAATTGCCTCCTAGTAATATTTTTGCGAGCAATCTTTTTCTGCTTCACTTGCCCCTGAGCTCATCAATTCTGCTAATTATCATAATCCCAGAACACTCAGAGCCTGTCATGGCATATATGATCGGAAAGGAGAAAAACTATATGCTGGAGGTTATGGTACACATAGAAGAAGGCATAGCTATACTTAAGCTGCGGGGCAGATTTGATGGTCTAGGGGCGCAGTTATTTGAGCAGCAAGTCAATGCCCGGATAGGGGAGGAAAAGCAGTGGCTAATTGATTTTCAGGAGGTTAGCTATCTTTCCAGCGCCGGGATTCGCTCACTGATAAAATACGGCAAGCGAGTCAATAAAGTGGACGGGAAAATAATCCTATGCTATTTAAACAACGAAGTCAGGAACGTGCTGGAAATAACCGGAGTCCTGCAATTGTTCGGGCATTCCGGGGATATTGCCGGGGCTATTGCCGGGGCTAGAGAAAGCTTAAGACAAGCCAGACATTTGGATAGTTCTATGCAGACCTTTTCTGCTCTGGGCAGGGAATGTACTATGCAGGTCCTATCTGCTGAGGAATGCAAGCTGGATATCTGGAATCCACTACCAGCCGATTCGCTTAAGAACCTGGATGCCAGTCAGCTGATTGCCGCCAGTTGTGAAGAAGTAAATCTGGCCTTTGGTATAGGAGCATTGGGCTGTGATAGCCAGAACGCCCTGGAAGGTCTGGGCTCATTCCTGGCCCTGGAGAAAATAATCGGGGTACTGCCGGCAGACGGTTTTAACCAGCCTGATTATATGATCAACCAGCCATCTTCAGATACGCATATATATTTAGCTGGGGCTGCTGGCTTCAGCGGAGCTGCCTGGGCCAGATTTGATCTTGGTGAAGGCCCGACAGTACTATTGAAGGATGTACGGCAAGTTATTCTCGCCCGCTTACAGGAGCTGCGCCAGGAAAAGGTCCCGCTAATTGGTATGCTGGCTCTGGTTCAATTGGAAGCCGGACAGGGAAGCTATTTTAACAGGTATGAAGATCTCATTGACCATAAGTTGATGCAACGTAAATTACCCGATCATCAGACCATGTTGCTGCTAGGGCTGAGTGGAGGTTCAGATTGGCCGGCCGATGAGCATCTAACCAGGCTGGTGGGGCAGCGAGGTATCCAGAGTGATAATGAGTTTTTCCTGGCCCATGGTATGGTATTCTCTGAAGAACTGGATTGGAGTAGTCAGGTCAAGGAGCCGGGAGATATCGGGCGTTATTTTAGCCGCCTGGATCTAATGCAGGATCTTCTGATCGTGGATGAGGATACCGCCATAAGCAGTGCCAGAGTGTGGATTTATATACCCGGTGTAATTCGCTCCGGACTGGAGAAACAGCTGCAAATCGAAGTAACCGGGGATGCTCCCTTTCCTGCTGAGTGGGAGGTTATTACCCGCAGGCTATATACTGATGCAGGAAGGGTAATACTGGAGCCGCTGACCGGGGGCTTCAGTGATGGCAAACCCTTTCGGGTGACGGCCTACGACCAGGATAACCGCCGTATGTTGCCCACGGTTCTTAAACTGGGCCCCCATGATTTGATTCAGATGGAGATAGTCAACCATCAGAAATATGTGCACAACTACATACTTAACAATTCCACTACCATTATGGGTCAGGCTAATTATAAAACAGCCACAGGTATGCGGTTTAATTTTGTGGGTATTGGTGGGCCAGAAAGTAAGCTTGAATGGTTAACCAATCGTTACCGGGAAAGAGATATCGCTGATCTAAAAGCTCTGTTTGATAAGATATTTACCTCTATACTTAAACCCTGGTATGGTCAACCGGTCTGGGAAATGATAAGACCCTATCAGGAACATAATCCCCTTATAAAATTTCCTTCCATTCTGGAAGCCGCCCATCAGGCAATGGGTATATCGCCTGATGATGAGTATATTGATTGCCCTGAGCTGGGCAGAGCTCTGCCCAATCCCTACTATTTCCTGAATTATGAGTATCCAGCTCGTCAATCCAACTCTCAATTATGGTACACCGGGATTAATCATGGAGACTTGAATATGCAGAATATCCTGCTGGATGAACGTGATAATGTTTATATAATAGATTTTTCTGAAACCAGATCTAGAAATATAGTTTCGGACTTTGCACGTTTGGAACCCATTTTTAAATTAGAAATGACACGTATGCAAGATGAATCAGATCTTAAAAGTATGCTGGATTTTGAGCAGGTTATTTGTCAGATAGACTTCCTGGACCAGTTGCCAGCCTATGTCTATCAGGGAACTGATCCTACTGTAAGCAAGGCCTATGAAATGATCTGTCTGATCAGGAGATACGCTAACACGGTAACTATATTTGAAAATGATATTATCCCCTATCTGCTGGCGATGCTGGAATGGACTTATCCGGTGGTAATTTATCGCCAGGTGACCCCGCAGGGAAGAAAAATGGCTACCTATAGTGCGGCTCTGATCGTAGAACAGATTATGAGAATAGAAGGGCAGAGAGCCTGAGGAGGGGTTTCATATACAGCTTACTGGGCTTAGATATGGAAGCAAAAGGTACCAATCCAAATCGTATCTTTCCACGGTACTGCTAATGTAAATTTCAGACCAACGTCCTTGCTGAAAGCTACCCTTTCCATTTAATAATTCGCTAAGTGCTTCAGTGATACCATGCCACAGCGCCCTTCAGAACTAGCATTAAACAGCTGGAATTTGTACATAAACTAAATTTGAATAAGCAAATCCTAAGATAATCACATTGGCAGGTTTTATAACCATGAAGCCACAGAGGCCAAGAATATATGCAATGTATTCAAAAAGGGGATCAGTGCTTTAATAGTAGCGACTTGGTGAAAGTGCATCCGGCAATTTTGTATCCTTTGTTGGACGACCCAACCATTAACCCAATGATTTCTTTCCATTGCAATGATGTAAATATCTATAAAACGTGAGGCTGCATATGTAAGCCGTGGGTTTTAATCAGCGTATTAGGGGAAGAAACAAGAAATCGCAAAGGGGATAATGGGAAAATGATTATGAAAATTGGGCAGGACGGAAAAAAAGGGTTGGGTTTGGTTAATTATATACGAAAAGAGAATAAAGAAATTTCACATTCCAATCCAGACACCCAAAAAGGCCTGCAAATAATCCCTTTGATAGTGTCAATACTCGTCTTAGTCCTGGTTATGCCGGCTCTATGCGCAGATCAGGAAGGCAACGGGATAAAAGTATATTTTAACGGGGATTTAAAGGGTAGTACCGCCTATATAGATTCCTCCAGCGGGGTTTGCATGGTGCCTCTGGCATTAATTGAATCCCTCCCGGGGTTGCGCCTGGATGTTCGTGATAACCAGGCCTGGTTTGCACTCAATGGCAGGCAGTTGACTACCACGATGGGAAGCACAGCCTACACTGTGGATGGGCAAAGCAAATTGTGGCGTTGTGGATTGCAACCCTGGCAATATGGAATAGCCGTGCCCGGACGTGACCTTATGGAGGCCCTGGGGGCTGCCGTTCGCTGGGATACAAAAGAGAGAGCTATGTATATCACTGCTCCAGTGCCATCACCAACTGCTCCTAAAAACCTTTGCCCAACAAATCAGCCGCTGCACCTGGCTTTCCTCCAGGATGAGCAATTATGGATAATGGATGCCAGCCAGCCGGGATCCCAGCCCTGGTTGGTACCCAGCTGCAATATGGAAAAGATAATCGGCTGGTCCCAGGATGGCAAATGGCTGGCCTATACGCAAAGGTTGAGTGATGACAAGTACTCCGGGGATCAGAGTCTGTGGGTGGTATCATATGATGGGCAACAACCACAATGCCTGGATAAATTACTAATTGCATACGATAACCCGGTATGGTCACCAACGGATAATACTATTGCTTACCACGTTCAACTTAGAGAGCATTCAGACTTGGATAACAAGAGTCTGCGGATTGCCTATCAAGAAAAAGGAAAGTGGCAAAATCGCGAACTTCTGAAATCAGTTGATCGAACCATGGGCTCTGGCCTGACCTGGTTCCCCGATGGTCAGAGCCTGGCAGTGAGCTGGGTGCATGATAAGAAAAACCTGCCCGAAATTGATCGGGTTGATTTAAAGGGGAAAAACAGTTGCCTGTTCGTGTTACCAACTTCACTTGCCGGAAATTATGAAGACGGAATGTACACCCGGGACATCAGCGGCCTTAAGTTGTCGCCGGACGAACGTTATGTGGCCTGTTTTCTGGGAATGAACTCTGGTTCAATAAATGCCGATGGGATGGACTTAGAGTTAATTGATTTACAGCAAAAGACATGCTATGAGGTGGGTTGTGCTCTGGGGTACCCGGAATGGGTGACGTGGTCCGCGGATAGCCAGAAATTAGCAGCCATTCTCGGCTATGATCGCACAGCCAGCATGGGCAAGCATTTGCAACTGGTACAAATAGATAAAAACGGCTTTAAAGCTCAGAATATGGGTGAAACAGGGCAGGTAGACAGCAGGCCTATCTGGAGCAAAGATGGTCAGACATTATATTTTACTCGCGGCAAGGAAAGTGTCGACTGGCTGGAAAAGGGTCGCCATCAAGAAGTACAAGTTCCTGGACAACAGATATTTTGCCGTAAAGGCAACCAGCCGGTGAGCCTGAGCACACCGGGCGAACAGCAGGGGGATTATCCCTTATCCCTATCACCGGATGGACAATACATGGTTATACAGAGGCTGAACTTTGTCGATATGGGAACCCTTTACCTGATGAACTTGACAAACGGCCAAATGATCAAACTTATGGATGATGTGCAGGCCAATGCCGGTTACTACGGTAATTATTATCCAGACCAGGTCAGTATTCACTGGAATAACAAGTAATAACGGCAATCAACACAACCCTTTCATTTGTTAAGAAAGATATGCGGGTGTTGTTACGGCAAGAAAATAGTGAGTAGTATCGGAATATGTTAACTAGAGCACTGACAAAATTAACACTTTTCACACGGCCTGACGTCCCCGTGCTTCCGTGTTAACCAGCCAATGTGCTTTTATGTCTCAATCTTAATAAATCCTGAAATTTTGCGCATACTCAAAAAATAGCGCCAATATTTCAGGAGGTCGTCAGTGATCCATGCGAAACAGTCCCAGCTGGATAAGCTTTTAGCTCTGGTAGTGGTTTTAAACCTGTTTGATTTATTGTTAACATTTGTCTGGTATAGAGCATATGGTCCAGCTGTGGAGCTTAATCCGCTGATGGGTTATTTTATGGAAATTAATCCTGTATATGCCTTAACCTTTAAGGCGATAGCGGTGATATCTTTTGTTATACCGATTCATTATGGAGCACGCTACAATTACCGCCTTGCCTACGTTGGGACCTGGTTAGTTGCTTTTTTATATGGTGCCCTGCTCTGCTGGCATATGTTAGGCCCGTTGCTTCTGTATACATAATTTAAAATTATTGAAATAAAGCGCTATAATTCATATAATAGAAAGAGTGAAGAAAAATGCTGTACTCAGGTCATTGGCCTGAGTACATTTGTATATATTATTTTTCTATATTCATAAGGGGGTCTAAATGACCCATTTTGACAGGGCAAACTAACTGGGGGTGCAACAAGATGAATAAAATTAGTATAACTGATACAAGCCTAAGGGATGGTCACCAAAGTTTGTGGGCTACTCGAATGACAACTGATGATATGATACCGGTACTGGAAAAAATGGACAAAATAGGTTATCATTCGCTGGAGGTATGGGGTGGCGCCACCTTTGATGTCTGCATCCGGTATCTGAACGAGGATCCCTGGGAAAGATTACGCATAATTCGTAAAAATGTACAAAATACTAAATTGCAGATGCTGCTCCGGGGTCAGTCGCTGGTAGGTTACACTCATTATCCGGATGATCTGGTATATCGTTTTATTGACAAATCAGCTGAAAATGGCATTGATATTTTTCGGATTTTTGATGCTCTGAATGATATTCGCAACCTGGAAAGCAGTATGAAGGCAGTGAAAAAAACCGGTAAACATGTTCAAGCCTGTGTGGTTTACACAGTCAGCCCGGTGCACACCATGCAGCATTTTGTGGATACGGCCCTGAAGTTGAAAGATATGGGGGCCGACTCTATATGTATTAAAGATATGGCTGGTCTGCTGTCTCCATATGTATCTTATGAACTGGTTAAAGCCTTAAAGGAGAAGGTTGGCTTACCTGTTCAATTACATACCCACTATATAGGCGGATTGGCGGTTGTATCCTGTATCAAGGCAGCTGAAGCCGGAGTCGATATTATAGACACTGCAAGTGTCCCTATGGCTTTTGGATCTTCTCAGCCTCCGGTAGAAACCATTGTTAGAGCTCTGCAGGGATCACCACTGGATACCGGATTGGATCTGCATGATCTATTTGATATTGCCAATCATTTTGAACAGATAAGAAAACACAAGGGATTTGAGCGTGGAGTAACCAGGATATCTGATATGAAAGTGTTTGAGCATCAGGTTCCTGGAGGGATGATATCCAACCTGGTCTTCCAGTTGGAAGAACAAAAAGCTTTGGATCGTCTGGATGAGGTTCTGGGAGAGATTCCGCGGGTTAGGAAGGACCTTGGTTATCCACCTCTGGTAACTCCTACCAGTCAAATAATCAGTATTCAGGCTGTCCTAAATATACTAATGGGAGAACGCTACAAACTATGTCCAGGCGAAGTTAAGAATTATGTGCGTGGCTTATATGGCAAACCTCCGGCTCCTATTGATTCTATAGTTAAAGAGAAAATTATTGGTGATGAGGCGGTAATAAGCGGACGTCCAGCTGATTTGCTGGAGCCCGGCTGGGATAAAGCTCAGCAGGAAATAGCCAGTATTTCGCAGGTAGAAGAAGATATTCTGACCTATGCTTTATTCCCGCAAGTGGCGCTAAAATATTTTGCTTATCGCCAGGAGCGGTTTAATGATGAAATGCCGCAAATTTTACCTACTGATGAAGTGGTTAGTGAAGCGGAAATTAAAGAGGAAATTATTATTAAGAAACCTTTACCTAAAATTAGAAAAAAGGTTACTAGCGGGGGAGATGAAGAAATGAACTTGGATGAACTCAGAGAGCTGATACTTTTATTGGATCAAACCAGTATTTCTGATTTGGAAGTACAAAAAGATAATTTTAGGATTAGCCTGCGTAAGACCCCGGTTGCTGCCGAAAGTCAGGTTAGTCCGGTTCTGCCACTGCATCAGGCATCAAAGCCGGAAACTACGATTATTGAAGCCAATGATAAAATCGTGGAAGTATTATCCCCTATGGTGGGAACTTTCTATACGTCTCCTTCACCTGACGCTCCGGCTTTTGTAAGTGAAGGAGATCGGGTTAAGAAGGGCCAGACTCTATGCATTGTTGAGGCCATGAAGTTAATGAATGAAATTAAGTCGGAATGTGATGGCAAGATAATAGAAATTGCCGTGGAAAACGCAGATCCTATTGAGTTTGATCAGGTATTATTCATAATTGAGAAAGACTAGGGGTGAGAATGTGTTTTCCAAGGTATTGATAGCCAACCGGGGCGAGATTGCGGTTAGAATTATTAGAGCCTGCCGCGACCTGAATATAGCTACCGTAGCCGTATACTCCAAGGCTGACAAGGAAAGTCTACATGTCTTGATGGCCGATGAGGCAGTATGTATTGGTAATGCGCCGGCTAGTCAGAGCTATTTGAATATTTCCAATGTGATTGCTGCAGCTAAAAACTCCGGAGCTGAAGCCATACATCCAGGCTATGGATTTTTAGCCGAAAATGCATATTTTGCAGAACTGTGTGAAACCAACAACATTAAGTTTATTGGCCCCAAGCCAAATGTAATCAACCTTATGGGCGATAAGGTAAAGGCCCGCGAACTGGTAACTACTGTGGGCGTGCCGCTCGTTCCGGGCAGTGAAGGAGCGGTGGAAAGCTTGGCTGAAGCTATAGAGATAGCCGAAGCCATAGGTTACCCAGTAATGATTAAGGCCTCCGCGGGTGGCGGAGGCAAGGGTATGCGTCTGGCTCACAGCCAGTCGGCTCTTAAAGAAGCTTTGGATATGGCCAAAATGGAGGCCAAGGCCGCCTTCGGCAACGATGAAGTTTATATTGAAAAATACATAGAAGAGCCCCGTCATATTGAATTTCAGATCCTGGGGGATGAACATGGCAATATTGTTCACCTGGGGGAAAGAGATTGTTCCCTGCAAAGGCGCAATCAGAAGCTTTTAGAGGAATGCCCTTCAACTCTGGTAGATGAAGAACTGCGGGCACGAATGGGGGCCATTGCCATAAAAGCTGCTACGGCCGCCAACTATTATAGTGCTGGTACGATAGAATTTTTAGTAGACAAGAATAAGAATTTCTACTTTATTGAGATGAATACCAGGATTCAGGTTGAACATCCGGTTACGGAAATGGTAACTGGTATTGATGTGGTCAAAGAGCAGATTAAGATTGCGGCTGGTCAAAAACTTAGCTTTACCCAGGAAGATGTTCATATGAATGGTTGGGCGATCGAGTGCAGAATAAATGCTGAGGATACGGATCATGATTTTAGACCTTCTCCAGGCACGGTTAAGGAATATCTGCTGCCAGGCGGGCCAGGGGTAAGGGTTGATTCCAGTGTATACAGCGGCTATACCATAACCCCATACTATGATTCCATGGTCGCCAAATTGATTGTCTGGGGAAGAGATCGCGACGAGGCTATTGCTCGTATGAAGAGAGCTTTGCATGAGTTTAAGGCCACCAATATTAACACCACCATTCCTTTTCATCTCAAAGTACTGGAGAATGCCTTTTTTCAAAAAGGAGAGGTGTATACCAATTTTATTCAAAGGAGAATGGGTGAATAGCCAAGCAATATGCTCATTGGCCAGATGGCCTTTTGATTAGCAGAAATATCCAGTAAAGATTTGCGTAATATCTATCTTAGGTGGTAAAATAGCTCCATAATACAGTTGGAGGTGAAAGTTTTGGAAATGAAGAAACCAGAGATTCCTAATGATTTTGGTGTTATTCGTATTGCTGATGAGGTGGTATCTACGGTTGCAGGTTTGGCAGCCATTGAAGTTGAGGGTGTTGCATCTATGAGTGGCGGATGGGGCACAGACCTGGTAGAAAAGCTGGGCAAAAAGAATTTTGGCAAGGGTATCAAGGTAGAGATCAACGATAATGAGACCACTATAGATATATTTATTACGATTCAATTTGGCTATCCGATTCCCCAAGTGGCGGAAAATGTACAGAAAGAAGTTAAGATGGCAGTCGAAACTATGACTGGCCTTAATGTGAGTTCTGTAAATGTGCATGTTGTTTCAGTTGCCATGAAAAAAGGTACCGGCGACGATAGTGAACTGGCTGCCGAAGTGGAAGCCGAGTAATCGTTATTTACCAGCGTTTAGTAACCCCCTGTGAGTACAGGGGGTTATCTGTATTGAATTATAGACGTCATAGTTCATGTGTAAACCCAATGTTGGGCTTGTACAGAGCTGTACTGAAAGGAGAGTTTGCTTATGCCAGTCTTTTGGCGGCTTATTCTGACCATATATAATCTGATTTTGCTGGCTGTAGCTGCTGTTGTAGTAGCTGTATCTATAGGTATATCTGAACCTTTGCATTACATAAACACACTAGCCTCAAGCCCTGAGAACCGTATAATATGTGGTACTATTGGCATTATAGTATTTTTCCTGGCTTTGGTCCTTTTGTTTTTGGGATTAAGAAAAAGCTCCAGCGAGGATGCGGTGCTGGTGGAGAAAGGACTGTTAGGAGAAGTATCCATGAGTATCGACGCTATAAAACTCATCATAATGAAAGCCGTTAGACAAATCGACGGGGTTAAGGATACCCGCTCAGAGGTAAGAAAAGGTCCGGGGGGGCTATCCGTTACTCTGCATATGATGATAAATCCAGAACTGAGTGTACCTGAACTGACCAATGCCACGCAAAAGAAAGTTAAGGAATATCTGGAGAACATTGGAGGCTTGCAAATAGGTGAGATTAGGGTCCTGGTCGACGATTTTAATGCTGGCAAATAAGGAGGCAAGACCGCTATGTTAGAAAAGTTGTTTTTGTATGTTATTACAGAACATCGGGGTAAGGCAATTGGCATATTCTTGGGTTTGCTGGCCAGTATATTATTTATCAGTTATGGCTTCTGGCGGACTATTTTTGTTATTGCTTGCATTGTTCTGGGTTATTTTATAGGTAAGAAAATGGATGAGGATGCTAATATAGAAACCTGGGTAAAAAATCTATTTAAGGAAAAATACTAAGATTGTTAGCTTATTAAACATCGAAACACTGCCGGCATACCAATAAGGTGAAATAGACTACATGCCGGCGAGAAGGGAGATCGATTTGAGCAGAAGAAAAGCACGGGAAATAGCATTAAAGGTGATATTCCAGGTGGATCAGGTCAACGCAGAACCCCGTTCGGCTTTTGAATACCTTCTTGAGGAAAACTCATTGTCGGAGAATGAAAATGAATTTTCCTGGACCTTAGTTGAGGGTTGCCTGGAGCATTTGGAGCAAATAGACAAATCTATAGCTCGCTATTCCACCGAGTGGAGCGTGGATCGTATGTCATCCATAGATCGGAATTTGATGCGGGTAGCTGCCTTTGAAATATTGTATCTGGAGGGAGCGCAGCCTGCTGTGGCCATAGACGAAGCCATTGAAATATCAAAAAAATATGGTGAAAGTAATTCAGCTGCTTTTATTAATGCCATTCTGGACAAAATTAACAGGGATAAGCCGTGAGATCATATCTGGGTATAAAGTGAACAGGGGGACGGTTCCCTTGTTCATCCAGTTAAAGTGTTAGAGGATGAACAAGGGAACCGTCCCCCTGTTCACTTTTGAGGAGGTTGTCAAATTATGAACATTATCAGTGGTAAAGATATTTCCAATGAAATACGCAGCAAACTAAAGGAAGACAATGTCCGAGATGGATTGCAGCCTTGTATTGCCATTCTTAATGTGGGCGATGATAAAGAGAACTTGATCTATATAGGTCTTAAAGAAAATGCGGTCGATGCTATGGGGGGTAAGACTCGGATTATAAGTCTGCCGGCAAAAGCGCAAAAACAAGATATTTTGCAGCAAATTGCAGCTCTTAACCAGGATGAGGAAGTTGACGGAATTTTATTTCAACTACCCCTACCGGAGGCATTGCAGCCTTATCAGGATGAATTTTTGGCTGCGATTGAGCCGTCCAAGGATGTTG
Organism: uncultured Syntrophomonas sp.; assembly: GCA_964510795.1. Lineage (GTDB taxonomy): Bacteria > Bacillota > Syntrophomonadia > Syntrophomonadales > Syntrophomonadaceae > Syntrophomonas_B. The sequence continues at coordinate 32,902 of CAZEDT010000022.1, read as the reverse complement.
ATGGTTTCCATCCCGTCAACATGGGCCGATTGATGGGTGGCAGTACTGGGTTTATTAGCTGTGCTGCTTTGGCCTGTATGGATATAAGTCGGAGGTATGCGGCTCCACTGGCAGGGAAGAAAGTGCTGCTGGTAGGCAATTCGTTTGATGTCATCCAGCCGCTGGCTTTGATGTTTATCCATGAGTCCTGCCAGGTTCTGGTCGCTCCCAGTTATAAGCCGGCGCTCATGGAAGGTATAGATATAGCTATTGTTGAACATGGTGGCCCAAATCTGGTAAACGCTGCTGGTATCAAGGAAGGCGCACTGCTGATTGACGCAGGCTTCTATTATGATCAAAACAGGTTATACGGTAATGTAGATAAAGAAGCCATGACGGGAATAAATGGTCAGCTTTTACCGGTACCGGGTGGAATGGGTCCTATCCTGATAGCCAAATTACTGGAAAATCTCTGTCTGGCAGCTCGGAAAGGGAAGTATTAATGAGGGTGAAAAGAGAACCGTCCGCTTGTCACCCTTAGATATCTGATAACGAGGTAGATTGTGCAAGAGTTTATAACGGTTAGTGCTTTAAATGAATATATTACAGAGATACTGGATAGAGATCCTATACTTCAGGGGGTTTGGGTAAAGGGTGAAATATCCGGCTTCCGGTTATACCAACAATCCGGACATATGTACTTTACCCTTAAGGATGGTGAGGCGGCTATCAGTTGCGTGATGTTTCGCAGCCGTGCTCAGACCCTCAAGTTTCAACCCGAAGATGGGATGGAGGTCCTGTTGTTCGGATCAGTATCGGTTTTTGCCAAGCAGGGCAAGTACCAGCTTTATGCTGAGCAAATGCAGCCCTTTGGCGCCGGTACCCTGTTTCTTTACCTGGAAAGATTAAAAAAGGATTTGGATGCCCGCGGTTACTTTGCTGTGGATAGAAAAAGACCTATTCCGGCCGTGGTAAAGAGGGTGGGGGTAGTTACATCTCAGGATGGAGCTGCCCTGCGAGATATTTTGAAAGTCATATATGAACGTCAAGTTGGAACCGAGGTGGTTATTGTGCATAGCTCGGTTCAGGGTATTGAGGCCCCCCGTGAGCTGGTTGCGGGTTTGAAAATTTTAAACGAATATGCTGACGTGGACATAATAATCATTGGACGAGGGGGAGGTTCCTTCGAGGACCTTATGGCCTTTAATACTGAAGAGGTAGTTCAAGCTATTTATGATTCAGCGATACCTGTTATTTCAGCAGTGGGTCATGAGGTGGATATCAGCCTGGCTGACCTGGCAGCTGATATTCGAGCCGCAACTCCTACCCAGGCTGCCCAGTTAGCTGTTCCGGACCGCAGCCTGTTGCTGCGTGACCTGGAAAAACTGAATCGCAATTTACTAAAAGCAATGACCAGGAATATGGAGCAGCGAGCGGAAATGCTGGACCGGATGATGATGAATAAGATATGGCGCGATCCGCATTTAATGTTAGAAAATCGGGTTGCTAGCTTGGACGAAAAAAAGCAGCGCCTGAAAAAGGCTATGCAAGATAGAATGAACACTGGCCAACATGGCTTGGCACTGGCCGCCGCTGGATTGGATAATTTAAGTCCGCTTAAAGTGATGGCCCGCGGTTATGCTGTAATCAGTCAAGAGGAGCATATAATAAGAACTGTAGATGATGTGGGAATAGGTGGAAAAGTGACGGCCCGGTTGGTTGATGGGCATCTCCAAATGGAGATTAAAGCTAAGGAGAAGATATAGCTATGATGGATCTTAATTTTGATGGGGCTTTAAAACGTCTGGAACAAATAGTTGAGCAACTGGAATCAGGGCAATTAAGCCTCGAAGAATCCCTGACTGTGTTTGAAGAAGGGGTTAAATTATCGCTATACTGTCAGGAGGAGCTCAAAAATACCGATGGCAAAGTCAGCTTATTAATAAAGAAGATGAATGGTGATTTGGAACTGGCTGATTTTGAGGTTTAGAAGGCTTGTTGAAGAATCATATAGGATAGAGGTTTATGGCATGGCAGAAAGGTTTTTCGCAGCATTTCCATGCGGAAAGGAACACTATGGCTTTTGATATTAATCGATTTGTTCAGGAAATGGACCAGCGTAAACAGCATATAGATAGCAGCCTGGAGGGTTTCTTAAATAAGGAGGATACTTTTCCGCCTTTGATTCACCAGGCCATGCGCTATGCGGTATTCAATGGAGGGAAAAGACTGCGTCCCATAATGGTGTTGGAGGCCAACCGGATTGCCGGGGGCAACCCGGAAGTAGTATTGCCGATCGCCTGCGCTATTGAGATGATCCATTCCTACTCCTTGGTGCATGATGATTTGCCGGCTATGGATGATGATGATTTACGACGGGGCAAACCTACCTGCCATAGAGTTTATGGTGAAGCCAATGCTATTCTTACTGGAGATGCATTGCTTACTGAGGCTTTTCACTTGATGGCCGGCATTTTGCCAGAAACGAATACCTTCAAGCTTCTGCAGGTTATAAAGGAAATAGCGCAGGCAGCCGGCAGTGAAGGCATGATCGGGGGACAGGTCCTGGATCTGGATAGTGAGAATAAAGCCTTCGACCATAAACAGCTGGAAAAGTTACATAGTTTAAAGACGGGTGCGCTATTTAAAGCATCTCTGAGAGCAGGGGCAATTTTGGGCGGTTTGGGTGCCGACGGGCTGGCCTCCCTAAGCCAATATGCCCACCATTTTGGCTTAGCCTTTCAGATTACCGATGATATATTAGATGTGAATGGTGACCAACTGCTGCTCGGTAAACCAGTAGGCAGCGATGAAAAGAACCTGAAAGTTACTTATACCAGCCTATTTGGAGTAAACGGAGCCCAACAACTGGCTCAACAATGCGTAGATACCTGCCTGGAAAATTTGGCCGGCTTTGCAGACGAAGCTGATTTTCTACGTGATCTAGCCCGTTTTACCTTGTACAGAACTGCTTAGGGGGACAGCTATTAAGTTATTTGTTGTGAACTCATCTGCACTGCAAATTAGTTGGTATATAAATAAGTTAGTACCTGTCCCCGTTACTTAATAAACTGGAAAATTAGCGTTCTGGTGTGTTATAATGTTGTACTGGAACAGTACGGCAAAAGGTTGCAGTATTCTAGTCAACCCTATCCTTTTTCAAGACGGGCCTAAAAATCCGTCAAGGGCACATCGATGAAGCTTCTGGTATCGGCTTGTGACGCCCAGTCAGGGGTCGATGCTGGGAGTTAAGGGTGTTGGGGCAACCCGCAATGGCATGCGGATACGACCCCACATTCGTGGAGGCTTGTTATTGTCCTCGTGACAATAACAGGAAAACCTGCATTCCGGAAATACTGGGTGTAGTGTAGCCTGCCTTGAGTGGTGATGGCGGATAAGCATTCGTGGGTGATAATACTTTGGCCGAAGTATTATGACCTGCTTTGAAATTATCTACTGCAAAAGAGGCTAGAAAAGGATGTGGGTTGTTGAGGAAAACTCCTAGACTGTGTGCTTTACTGCACGGTTTATCGAGGATTAAAGTGTGTACTTAGTGGTAATCCAGCCCCATGTACGGTGACGGCATGTAGCAGTCGTAAAGGGAAACCGCCCATCTGGCGACAGTTGGGAGTACTGCGGGGAAAACCTGCTGGACCTATGTCACAGCGTTTACTCGATAAACAACCTTTTGCCTTATTCCGCTTTTTACGGAGGATAGCTATTACTTTGTTGAGTTATATTAAGAAGAACAATCTTATTTCTGGATCGATTGTGGCTTTTTTTACATTTTTTATTGCCCTTTTGGTAAACGTTGGATCACAAGCACTCATGAAAGCCATTAATAACATATTGGTAGCGTTAGTGCTCTTATTTATCATTATTGCTTTGGGCATTTTTTTTGATATTATTGGAACTGCGGCCGCAGCCGCAGCTTTGCCGCCTTTTAATGCCAAGGCGGCAAAAAAAGTATTTGGAGCCTATCAGGCGGTTAAGATAACCAAAAACGCCAGTGCGGTGGCTAATTACTGTAATGATGTAATCGGAGATATTGCCGGTACTCTTAGTGGGGCCATCGGCGCAGGAATTGTATTTAATCTGGCCCAGGTATTCTCCTTTACTAATGTTGTTCTAATTGGAGCCGTTATGACCAGCTTGATTGCTGCCCTGACTGTGGGCGGAAAAGCCATTGGTAAAAGTGTTGCCATTGAGAAAGCCAACAGCATTATATTTAGCGCTGCTGTTGTTATGGCCTGGTGGGAGAATATAAGCGGAATTGAATTATTTAAAGCTAAGAGGTGAGATTTTGCCTGGAATATTAAATCGTGTTAACTCACCCGAGGATCTAAAAAAACTTTCCTTAGCGGAAATGAATGACCTGGCCAGAGATATTCGCCAGGTTTTAATCCAAAGCGTAGCCCAGTGCGGAGGGCATTTGGCATCCAATCTGGGTGTAGTAGAACTCACTATTGCCATGCATTATGTGTTTAGCACTCCAGCGGACAAAATTATCTGGGATGTTGGCCACCAGAGCTATGTGCACAAAATCCTTACTGGTCGTAAGGATAGAATGTCAACCTTGCGACAATATGGAGGAATAAGCGGTTTTCCCAAAGCCGAAGAATCTCCTCATGATGCCTTTAACACCGGTCATAGCAGTACTTCCATTTCGGCAGCGTTGGGCATGGCTCTCGCCCGGGATATACAGAAGCAAGAATATTCAGTAGTAGCAGTCACGGGAGATGGTGCTCTGACTGGCGGGATGACCTATGAGGCTCTGAATCATGCCGGGAATGAAGGCCGAGATATTACCGTAATCCTTAATGATAACGAGATGTCTATATCCAAAAATGTTGGGGCCATGTCATCATATTTAAACCGCCTGCGTACTGATCCCTCTTATTCCCGAACCAAGGAAGAAATAGAAGGTGTCCTCAGCAGAATTCCCGGTATCGGGCCGAATATTGCCCGGGCTGCGGGAAGATTCAAGGATACCGTAAAATACCTGATGGTACCTGGCATTTGGTTCGAAGAACTGGGATTTACCTATATAGGACCCGTAAATGGGCATAACCTGGAAGAACTGACTGTAGTACTGGCTAATGCTCGTAAAATGAAGGGCCCCGTGCTGGTTCACGTCATTACCCAAAAGGGCAGGGGCTATCAGCCGGCCCTGAATGACCCGGATTTATTCCATGGTATCGGGCCTTTTGATATAGTCACCGGCAAACAGCCCAAGAAACCTTTACCCAGTTACACTGAAATATTTGGTGAGTTTATACTGAACAAGGCTCGCGAAGATTCCAGCGTAGTGGCGATTACGGCGGCTATGGCCAGCGGAACAGGCTTAAAACGTTTTGCTCGGGCTTACCCGGAGCGATTTTTTGATGTGGGAATCTGCGAGCAGCATGCGGTAACCATGGCGGCGGGAATGGCGCAGGCTGGACTAAAGCCAGTGGTTTGCATGTATTCAACCTTTCTTCAGCGGGCTTATGATCAAATTCTGCATGATGTGGCTTTGCAGCAATTACCAGTGGTGTTTGCGGTAGATCGGGCTGGACTGGTTGGTGAAGATGGACCTACCCATCATGGGGTTTTTGATATGGCATTCTTACGCAGCATACCGAACTTTACGATCATGGCGCCTGGAGATGAAAACGAATTCTTAGATATGCTGGAAACGGCCTTTACCATTCCTGGGCCGGTTGCGATTCGTTATCCGCGAGGAATTGGTGAAGGGGTAGAAATTCTGGCCGAGCGTCAGCAACTGAAAGTTGGGCAGGCGTGTGTGCTTCAAGAAGGCAAAGACCTGGCCATTTTAGCCATTGGTCGAGCTCTGGGAATGGCTCGCGATCTAGTTGAGCTAATGGACCAGCAAGGCATTCAGGCAGAATTGGTTAATGCACGTTTTGTTAAACCCTTGGATGAAGAAATGATAATTAGTTTAGGTCAGCGCTTCCAGCGTATGGTTACTGTAGAGGATAACTGCCTGCAGGGAGGCTTTGGATCAGCTGTGCTGGAAGTATTGGCTGATAATAAAATGCATACTGAGCTTATTCGGATGGGTATCCCGGATGAATTTATCGAACAGGGCCGGGTGGACATCCTTTTTGATTATTTAAACCTGGAGCCTGAAGCTATGGCTGAAACAATCATCAAGCACTGGCCCGAGCTGGTGCCGAATAAAATATGGGAGCTACGAAAAATTGGAGAAAGTTAGACTGGATACACTGATATTTGAAAAAGGCCAGGCTAACAGCCGGGAAAAAGCTCGAGCCATGATTCTGGCTGGAGAAGTTAGAGTCGATGGCCAACTGGTGGACAAAACAGGTACCAAGGTGAACACCGACGCTGTAATTGACATTCAATACTCCCGTATGAAATATGTTAGCCGGGGAGGATTTAAGCTGGAAGGTGCTATCAAAGACTTCCAGCTCGATTTTTCCGGCAAGACAGTCGTGGATGTGGGAGCATCCACCGGCGGTTATACAGATTGCGCGCTGCAGAACCAGGCGACCAAGGTTTATGCCATAGATGTTGGTTATGGTCAGCTGGATTGGTCGCTCCGGAATGATCCCCGGGTGGTAGTTCTGGAAAGGACCAATATTCGCTATTTTAGCCTGGATGAACTGGGTGAAAAGGTAGATATTATTACTATGGATGTTTCCTTTATTTCCACTACCTTAATATTTCCAGTTTTAAAAACTTTACTTAAAGAAGATGGGGAAATTATATCTCTGATCAAACCTCAGTTTGAAGCCGGTCGCGAAAAAGTAGGGAAAAAAGGGGTAGTAAGAGATCCCGCTGTGCACCGTGAGGTGCTGCTGCGCTGTATGGCTGCAGCTGAGAGAGAAGGTCTGAATTGTGTTGGAATTACTTATTCACCCATTACCGGTCCTAAGGGCAATATTGAGTATTTTATTCATTTGCGGACCGATAGTGAAGCCCTTAATGACATGGAGACAAGGGTGGATAAGCTAGTCAAACAGGCTCATATTATATTGGAGGACAAATCCAGTGAAGATTTTAGTGGTAAACAATAATCTCATTAGTCAGAGTCTGCCAATGGCCGATAATATCGCTGGAAAACTGCGGACCATGAACGTAGAGGTGGAGATATATGATGTCAGTTCGCTACCTGACCAGGCTGAGAAGGTTAATATAATTATTGTCCTCGGAGGCGATGGAACGCTAATTCGTGCGGCTCGTAAATATGCTGACCGAAATATTCCTATCCTCGGGGTGAATATGGGTACAGTAGGTTTCTTGAGCAACATAGAAGCCGACGAAATCGAAACATCCCTGGATAAATTGGTTAGCCAGGAATATTCTCTGGATGAAAGAATGTTATTGGAAATTGACATTTATCAGGATGATAAATTATTAGAAACCCATTATAGTCTTAATGAGCTGGCGTTAAAGTCTGCTAATGCCCGCATGCTGAATTTAGGCATAGAAATATCGGGTCAGATTCACAGTGTTTTTCGCGGGGATGGAATAATTATTGCTACACCAACTGGTTCTACCGCCTATTCTTTATCCGCTGGTGGTCCAGTAACCGATCCTGACCTGGAGGTATTTTTACTTACCCCTATTGCGGCCTACCATCTATATCGGCGACCGCTGGTGATAGATGGCGCCAAGGACATTACCGTCTATCCGCAAACTGCCAATCCGGTCACAATATTTATTGACGGGCAGGTAAAAACTGAACTGGATGAGAATTATATGATTAGAATTAAAAAGGCTCAACCTAAAGTTAAATTGCTTCGTCTTAAAGAAACAACCTTCTTTTATACCCTTAATCACAAATTATGGAGAAATGAGAGCGGTTGTTAATAATGCATATCAGGAGGGAGGCCAGGCATTGAAATCGAGAAGACATTTTGCGATCCGGGACATTCTTTCCAATGAGCGTATAACTACTCAGGAAGAATTATGCGAAGCCCTGAGCAATCGTGGCTACGATGTTACCCAGGCCACTGTTTCCAGGGATATAAAAGAGCTGCGACTGACCAAGATTCCTGACGAAATGGGATATCGATATGCCTTTCCTGATGCCCATGGTACCAGGAGTTCCTATGAGCGTATAAAAAGGGTTTTTCAGGATTCGGTGTTTTATCTGGATTACAGCGAAAATATTATTATCATTAGAACACTGCCTGGCACCGCTCAACCGGTTGCTGCCGTTATAGATGCCATGGAAAACCATAACATTCTTGGTACAGTAGCGGGGGACGATACTCTATTTGTACTAATTAAACCCAAAGATGCTGTGGAAAGTGTACTTGGTGATTTTCGCAAGTTGATAGAGGAATAAAGAAAAGGTTTGATAGTATGTTAGAGGAAATATACATCAATAATTTTATTCTCATCGAGGAACAGCGTTTAGAATTTACCGCTGGATTGAATGTCCTTACCGGGGAGACCGGAGCGGGTAAATCCATTATTATTGATGCGCTGGGCCTGCTCCTGGGTGAAAGAACCAAAAATGACTATATCCGTGATGAAAACCAGAAGGCAGTTATTGAAGCTGTTTTCAATATACAGCAGAATTATGAGGCGCAATCATTCTTAATAAACCATGATCTTATCATACAGGCCAATGAAGATCTGGTTGTCAGCCGGGAATTCTTTCCCAATGGCAGGAATGCTGCCCGAGTCAATGGGCGTAATGTGAATATTAATACCCTGAAAACTCTGGGCACGATGCTGGTTGACACGCAAATGCAGAATGAGCGTTATGATTTCTTGAATAGTGCCAGCTATTTGGATTATGTCGATGGTTTTTCTGGTCATATGGGTAACCTGCTAAACGATGTGGATGAGCTTTACGTTCGCGCGAAGGAACTGGAAAAGCAACTGGAAGACCTGCAAGTGAGCCAGTTGCAAAGAACTCAGAAGATCGATTTTCTAAGCTTTCAGATTAAGGAAATCGAGGATGGCCAGCTGCAGGATGGAGAAGAAGAGGAGCTTAAAGGCTTACGAGAGCGGATTCATAATGCCCAGAGGTTTCTGCAGGGCAGCCAAAAGATGGTGGAACTATTATATAGTGCAGAGCAAGCTAGCAGTGCCTATGATAATATATCTGCTGCGCTGGATATTGCTGTTGAGCTTAAGGGAGATCCGTTTTTTGCTGAATTACATGAAAGTCTGGAGAATATAAGCTACACCCTGCAGGATTTATCACGCCAGATATCTACTTTCCGAGACACCTTGGATTTTGAACCGGGTTTTCTGGATAAGGTGGAAGATCGATTATATTTAATTAGCAAATTGAAGAAAAAATATGGTGGCAGCATACAGGATATTATTAGTTTTCTGGCCCAGGCCCAGAATGAGTTGGAAATGCTGGAGCACAGTGATGAGCGACAGGATGAGATTCGCGAGGAGCTAAGTCGAGTCCAGGAACGGTATTTGCAGTTAGCAATGCAATTAAGTGTCCAGCGCAAAGGTGCCGCCCTGCTTCTAGAACAAAAAGTAGGTCAGGAACTGGCTGGACTGAATATGCCTCACGTTCGCTTTGAGATTGAGATAAGGGAAAGAAAGCAACCCGGTCCCAGAGGAATAGATGAGATTGAATTTCTTTTTTCGCCTAATCCCGGAGAAGAAATGCGGCCGGTATCCCGGATTGCTTCCGGTGGGGAGGTTTCCCGCTTAATATTAGCTTTAAAAATTGCCCTGGCAGAGGTCTATCGGGTTTCTACCCTCATTTTTGATGAGATTGATGTAGGTCTGGGAGGAACTGCGCTGAATTCTATGGCTAAGAAAATAGCCGAGTTGTCTGCTACGCACCAGGTAATCCTGGTTACCCATTCAGCTCAACTGGCCAGTTACGCTCAGCAGCATCTGTTGATTGATAAATATGTTGAAAATGACCGCACCGTAACTTCTGTTAAACTTTTAGACAGAGAAGCTAGAATTAAAGAACTGGCTCGCATGCTGGACGGGGAGAGCTATTCAGATCTGACCCTGCAACATGCCTGCGAGATGATAAACCAAAAGGGGTAAGCTTTTTCCTTTTAGAAAAATAAAGCTTTACAAAGAAACATAAAATAATTATTCTTATAGCAAATGAATATTATTCTCCAGGGGAGCTGGTAAACCAGCTGAGAGGAAAGTGCGACTTTCGACCCTTATAACCTGATCTGGATAATACCAGCGTAGGGATGAGTTAGTCGGTTAGGCCGTAATTCACTACGTGAATTACGGTTTTTATTTTTCAAAGGAGGAGTAGATTATGACCCAGTTGGAGTATGCTCGAAAAGGTATCATTACTGACAAGATGCAAGCAGCCGCTGCCAGGGAAGGAGTATCTGCAGAAGAGATGCGGGACGGGATTGCCCGAGGAGAAATAGTCTTACCCGGCAACATTAATCACAAAGGTTGTCTGCCTATCGCGGTAGGTAAAGGCTTGTCCATCAAAGTTAATGCCAATATTGGTACTTCTGATGCTTTTCCCGATCTTGACCATGAACTGACTAAATTGGATGCAGCTCTCCAGGCAGGAGCACACGCGGTCATGGACTTAAGTACCGGAGGGAATCTGGATACGAACCGAAAGAGCATTATTAAGCACAGCAACGTAATGGTTGGAACAGTTCCCATCTATAATGCCCTGGTGGAAGCAAAACAAAAAAGTGGCAGCATGGTGGAAATGAGTGCCGACGATCTATTTTCGGCAGTTGAGAAGCATTGCGCCGACGGGGCTGATTTCATAACCGTTCATTGCGGCATAACTCGGAGCGTAATCAATCAATTAAAAGAAAGTGGCCGCATTATGGATATAGTTTCCCGGGGAGGAGCTTTTACGACTGCCTGGATGCTGCACCATGAAAGGGAAAACCCATTATATGAAAGCTATGATCGCTTATTGGAAATCGCTCACCGTTATGATGTTACCTTGAGTCTGGGTGATGGCTTAAGGCCAGGATGTATCGAAGATGCTTCCGATGGCCCCCAGATAGCGGAGTTGATTATTCTGGGTAATCTGGTACAAAGAGCTCGGCAGGCCGGAGTGCAAGTAATGGTTGAAGGTCCGGGGCACGTCCCAATCAATCAAATACAGGCTAACATCACCATGGCGAAAACGCTTTGTCACAATGCGCCCTTTTATGTTCTCGGTCCATTGGTTACTGATATTGCACCTGGTTATGATCATATTACTTCAGCTATAGGTGGAGCTATAGCCGCAACCAGCGGCGCCGACTTTCTTTGTTATGTTACCCCGGCCGAACATTTAGGACTGCCCGATATGGAAGACGTCCGGGAAGGGGTAATCGCTGCTCGAATTGCCGCTCATGCAGCCGACCTGGCCAGGGGGCTAAAGAGTGCCTGGGATTGGGACCGGGAAATGGCTAAGGCCAGAAAAGACCTGGATTGGCAGCGCCAAATGGAATTATCAATCAATCCAGAAAAAACCCGTAAAATCCGTCAGCATAGAAATGATGAGCGACAGGATTGCTGTACCATGTGTGGCGATTTCTGTGCCTATAAAATTGTCAGCGAGTACCTGGGCAGAACCTATACCGGAGGCTGCTAATTTAAGTGAAAGTGAACAGGGGGACGGTTCCTTTGTTCACTTTTGCTGCGCGTCTTTAGTCTAGAGCCAACAGTCTGACGTTCTTTTTGTTGGCTTTGTTGGTTCAAGTTCACGATACGATTTAGCTAATGTCCTTCAATTACTAGCGTAAAGGGGCCGGTATTGTTGTTTTCAAGGAGCTGGGTAAAGGAGCCAACAGAAGGACATTCTTTTTGTTTGACTTGTGCTTTTGAAGTGCCAAACAAAAAGAACGTCCCTCAGTTGGCTCCAGTTGGCTCAGAAGATGGTACCTGTCACGATGGATGTGAATTAACCGGGGGCTGGTCTTTCAGGTTTTCTGAGAGCTGGGTGGGTTGACAAGATACCTGCAGTATTACCGGAAATTACCAACCAGGGTCCTTTTACGAATGACTTGGCTGACGAATTTAGTGATTATGCTGGCGACATTGGCGGAGGAAGCCGTTCTACCCTGCGAAGAAGGGTGAGCGGAAGGGGCCGAGGAACAGGACGTTCCGAGCCTGCCAGCAACCATGGATGGGAGCTTGGCAGGGCAGCCCCTTACGCTCATCCGGCAAGCAGATGGTAGAACGAGCTTACGCAGATAGGAGCAGGCATAATCACTAAATTCGTCCTTCACCCAGACTTTTAGAAAGCCCCTAAAACCATCTTACAGGTTTAGGGGATAAATCGTGTTAATACTAAAGTTTCAATATTCGCTACTGCGCATCTTTAGTCTACTGTGAAAGATTAGTTAACAAAAAAGTAAGTCAAATAAACCGTCCTCTTGATTTACTTGACCCAGTGAGAAAGATAGATGAGAAAGATAGATAAGAAATAGAATGGGGGTGATTTATAGTGAAGCATGTATTAACTATCGCCGGATCGGATTCTTGCGGAGGGGCAGGTATTCAGGCGGATCTTAAGACCTTTAGTGCGCTGGGGACGTATGGAATGAGCGTAATAACAGCGGTAACGGCTCAGAATACTATGGGCGTGGCAGATATACATGAGATTCCGGCACCCATGGTGAAGGCACAAATAGATAGTATATTTGACGATATAATAGTGGACGCAGTTAAGATTGGGATGGCAGTCAGTGAGAGTATAGTCCACGCTATTGCCGCAGGTTTGAAAGAGTACAGACCGGCTCATATTGTACTGGACCCGGTTATGCTCTCCAAGAGCGGAAGCCATCTTCTGCATCCGCAAGCGCAGCAGGCCTTGATAACTGAGCTGCTGCCTCTCTGTACGCTCTTGACCCCTAACCTGCCCGAAGCGGCAGCAATAAGCGGGATAAGCGTTACCAAGCCAGCCGATATGGAGGCAGCTGCTCGGATAGTCTATGATCTGGGGGCTCATCGGGTTCTGATTAAAGGTGGTCATTTAGAAGGACGATCGCTGGATGTACTATATGATGGGGACAGCTTTAGTTATTTTGATAGCCCGCGTATTGAAACCAATAATACTCATGGCACCGGATGTACCTTTTCTTCGGCTATCTCAGCGTATCTGGCCCAAGGTTTGGATTACTGCCAGGCTATAAAAATGGCCAAAGATTATATTAGCACAGCTATCGAACAATCCTTTTCCATCGGCCGGGGTTGGGGACCAGTACATCATTTTTATAAATATTACAGCCGGGAAGGCTTAACAGGAGGAGAAGAACGTGAATAATCAGAGAATTGCTATGGTTTTAACCGAGCTTAGAAAGCAACGGCCGCTGGTGCAGGCCATTACAAATTATGTCACCATCAATGATTGTGCCAACATTTTACTCAGTTTGGGTGCTTCTCCGGCTATGTGTGAGGCCAGCGACGAGGTGGAAGAATTCGTTGCAGTAGCCGGAGCCCTTTATTTGAACCTTGGTACCCTGACAGCTGAGCAAAAGGAGGCTATGCTAATTGCTGCTAAGGCAGCTGCGCGATTGGGCAAGCCGGTGGTATTGGACCCGGTTGCAGTTGGGGCCATCAGTCGTAAAACGGAGTTTACTAACTTGCTTCTGGAAAAGAGCAGTATATCCATCATCAAGGGCAACATCGGGGAGATAAAAAGTCTGGCCGGATTTGACGGCAGTGTCAGAGGAGTGGACTCAACTGATGATGGTGAAAACGTGATAGAAGCCTGTACAAAGCTAGCTCGAGAATATAATACAGTGGTGGTGGCTACTGGAATGATTGACACTATCAGTGACGGCAAGCAGGTGGTGCAGGTTTACAATGGCCATCCCGCTCTCACTATGATAACTGGTGCCGGGTGTATGCTGGGAGCCCTTACAGCGGCTGCGGCAGCAGTAGAAAAGGATTGCTTCCTGGCGGCGTGCGCTGCAGCTGCCATAATGGGCATTGCAGGAGAAATGGCGGCAGTGGGAATGGGGGATGATATCCTGCCCGGCACCTTCCGTACCCGGCTTATTGATAGTATCTATCAAATTTCAGAGCAGGATATAGTAAAGGCAGGTAAATTGACATGGCTTTAGGCAAACAGGCGGTAGATTATTCTTTATACCTGGTAACTGATCAGGATATATTACAGGGGAGAGATTTTTTGTTGTGTGTGGAGGAAGCCTTGGCTGGAGGAGTAAGTCTCCTGCAACTCAGGGAGAAGAACCTGTCCAGTCGAGATTTTTTTGCCCTGGCAGTTAAACTCAAAGATTTGTGCCAGCTATACCGGGTGCCCCTGATTATCAATGATCGAATGGATATAATGCTGGCCGTTGATGCAGATGGCTTGCATATCGGCCAGGAGGATATTCCTCTGCCAATGGCCAGGCAGATCATTGGCGCAGATAAACTGCTTGGTTACTCGGTTTCCAGCGTTCCAGAAGCCACCTTCGGTTCTGAATTTGCAGATTATCTGGGGGCAGGAACGGTATATCCTACTAATAGCAAGAACGATACCGGCATACCTATAGGCGCTGAAGGATTACAGGCTATCAAAAAGGCTGTCAGCTTACCCGTTATAGCCATAGGGGGCATTAATAGAGAAAACATTCAGGAGGTCAGGGCTGCAGGAGCAGATGGAATAGCTATCATTTCTGCTATTCTTGCTCAAGCAGATATAAAGCAAGCCAGCCAGGATTTTCTACAGCTATGGAGGAGGGGCCTCGCATGAACAGAGTCTTCTTCGTGGACTTTGATGGAACCATCAGCCTGGAAGATACCTGCTTTTCGATGATAAATCGCTTCTGTCGTCCTAGTTGGCAGGAGCTAAATGATCAATGGGAGCAGGGAGAATTAGGGACCATTGAATGTGCTCGACGTACCTTTGAACTATTTGATGTAAGTGAGGCAGAACTGCTGCATTTCTTCCAAAATTTGCCTATTGATCCCAGCTTCAAAGACTTTGTTGATTTAGTTGCCCAAAAAGGGGATAAAATATATATTTTGAGTGATGGCTATGATTTAAATATTGAAACCATATTAAAACAAAACGGTTTGGACTATCTTCCGTATTATGCTAACCATTTGCGCTGCTATGAGGGCAAATTTGATATTCAAAGTCCCTACCATAATCCCGAATGTGGAAAATGTGGGACCTGTAAAAAAAGCCTTTTAGAGCAACTCCGTGAGGATGAAGCGCAGACCATTTACGTAGGAGATGGGACCTCGGACAAATGTGTGGTAGAATGTGCAGATATTATTTTTGCCAAAAAGGAATTACTTAAATACTGTCATGACAGCGGCCTGCCCGCTAAGGGATTTAATAGTTTTCTGGATATCATAGCATGGTTTGAACAGGTCTGAATACTCTGAATGGGCACCTTAGTATTCCTCCGTGCTCCTTTTCCATTTCAAGTACGCTATATATTCAGATACAGAGTCAAGCTGCTCCTGATTCAGATGGTAGATGGAAGTTATTAAATCAAAAACTGGTTGATTAGAAGTGCCAATAGCGGGAGAGAAATTTGCAGACATGGGAATGTCTACAAAAAACTCGAGAGGCTTTTCGAGAATTTCTGATAGCTTCTCTAACTGTGAAAGGTATAAACGTCTTTTACCATTTTCATAATTGGATAAGGCCGATTGTGAACAGCCCAAAACCCTGGCCAACTGTTCCTGACTGATACCTTTTTCCTCTCTGACCATCTGAATTTTATACCCTATTAGACGGTTTAAACTCAATCTGAATATCCTCCTTAGGCCATAGTAAGCAAAAAAGACGGACAAACAACCGCTGGTGTTATGAAATTATTGGTCTAGAGAGTGACCACCTAATGTATGCTGCTCACAATCATTAAGATTGTGAGCAGGAACCAAGACCATTTGATCTTAGCTATACAATAGGTTAGGGAAAATTATTGATTGGCCCAAATTTAATCCAGATACTTTAATTGCCTGGCTTCAAAACGTAACCAATCCCGGAAATCTGGATGGGCTATTCTGATGAGTTCTTCCACCCGCTTTTTCATATTGGCCCCTTTCAAATAAGCCACACCGTATTCGGTAACAATGTACTGGACATCATTACGGGTAGTCGTAACCATAGAACCTGGAGCCAGACTGGGTACAATACGTGATATATTTTCTCCGGCTTTGTTGGTATAGGTGGAATAAAGAGCCAGGAAGGCCTTGCCACCGCGTGATCTCCAGGCGCCTTCGGTAAAGTCCATCTGCCCGCCGGCACCTGAATACATTTGAGTGCCTATGGCTTCTGAAGCACATTGGCCGGTTAAATCGATTTCCAGGGTGGAATTAATGGTAACTACATTATCGTTTAAGCCAATATTATAGGGATCGTTAACCAACTCAGCACTATGCATCTCCACCATAGGATTTTCGTTTACAAAGTCATAAAGTCTTTGTGAACCAAAGGCAAAGCAAGCTACCCATTTTTTCGGCAAGAGCTTCTTTTTACTACCGGTTATGACCCCCTGTTCATACAAATCAACCATACTGTCGCATAACATCTCCGAATGAATGCCCAGTTCTTTTTTATTACCCAGGTGCTGTGCGACTGCATTGGGTATGGTACCTATCCCCAGTTGTAAACAGGCTCCGTCAGGAACCAGTTCAGCTATATGTTGACCGATCAGATCATCCTTTTCGCTAAGAGGAATCTCCGGCAGGGGGACCAGGGGAATGTTGTTTTCCACCAGAGCGTTTATTTCTGAAATATGGAATTGATTAATCCCATAGGTACGGGGCATATTTTCATTAACTTCTGCCAGGATGATGCAGCCGGGACTGTGATGTATAAAACCATATATATAATCCGGGTGGATTCCAGTACTGAAGAAACCGTGCCGATCCATTGGTGATACGGTAATCATGGCTACCTGCATGCCGCCAGCCCGTTCAATCATCATGGGTCCGTCAAACAGACGATGGGGTACATACGAGTACAGTCCCTGATTGAGAAAATACCGTTCTATAGGGCCGTTGTACATGACGTCGAGGGTATTGTGCTGGTTAATTTTCTCGATGACCTCGGGTTTGTGAAGATCGAGGAAACGAACCGCCAGAGAACATAAATATTCAACCCCGCGAAGGTTGCCTTCTGCCATTCGGGTTGCCATAGCATTTAATAGCAATGGCGGTTGGCCATTGGTTAAAGGCGCACATATAAAGGCACCCTGAGGGATTAGTTGGACAGCTTCATCGGCAGTCATTAACTTATGTTTGTATATCTCCTGCCACTTAGACAACATGATAATGTCACCTCCATAATTGATTTTCTTTAAAAACTAATCTGGTATGCGCTTGCTTCTGCGCCAGATTTTTTGGATCTGGGCTGCATTTATTAATTCATCACGAAACTTGGGATGGGCAATCGAGATTATTTTTTCGGCTCGTGCCCAGGTTGAATCGCCTTTTAAAGATATGGCCCCGTATTCGGTAATAACAATATTGATCATTTGTCGGGGAATAGTGGTGATGGTTCCTGGCGCAAAGGTAGGAACAATTCGTGATATGAGCTCTCCATTTTTGTTGGTATGAGTGGAAGGTAAGCAGATTAGGCTTCTTCCTCCCTTAGACCAATATGAACCCAGCACAAAATCCCACATGCCCCCGTTGCCGGATATCTGTTTAAATCCCATGCTTTCAGCATTAATTTGGGAATACAAATCAATCTGCAGGGCCTGGTTAATGGATACCAAATTGTCCAGACGGGCAATAATATTGGGCTGATTAATGTATTCCACATTATATGAAGCAATAGCCGGGTTTTTATGGACAAATTCGTATAATCTCTTGCTGCCTACACAGAAGGTATAGCTGATCTTGCCCTTATCAATATTTTTCTTGATTCCATTTAACTTCCCTGAGGTCCAGAGATCCAGATAGGCATCAACTAGCATTTCGGTATGTCCACCCAGATCCTTGAGATCAGAATCGGCTATCATCTTCCCGATGGCATTGGGAATACCTCCTATGCCAAGTTGAACGCAGCAACCATCCTTGATATAGGGCATAACATGGCCGGCAATCTGTCGGTCAATATCGCTGGGCTCCAGTCCGGGCATTTCGATCAGGTCTGGATTATCCCCTTCTATCACATGGCTAACTTGAGATATGTGGATGCGTTCTTTTTGTCCTCCTAAACAAACGGGTAAATTGTTATTGGTTTCGACGATTACCACTTCCGCATGGGTTAGGGATGTATAGGTGGAGGAATTATGCAATCCGAAATTAAAATACCCGTGCTCGTCCATGGGACTGGTCTGGACAACAGAGGCTTTGCGTTGTGGGGTTCCCACTACCTGGGGATCATTTTTCTGGTCGTCATAGTAACGTTCACAATCGCTATACAGGATAGGGTTATAGAAAACGTTCCCCAGGTGTTCCTGCAATGCCCGACTGAGCGGACTGAAATGAAAATCGTTATAGGTAAATACCTCCCCCTGGGGATCACAGGCCAATACAGCCGGTATAGGCGGTAAAGTAACTGCTGCCAGGATTACTATATCCTGAAGTTCATCTTTTCTGGCGGCCAGAGCCTCATCAAACTTAATCGGTTTACCATTAAAAAAGCCATAATCAATCCAAAAACCGGACTTAATCTCTTGAGCTGCCTGGGCAGCTGTACATAGCTTTTCTTGATACATCTTCTGGATATCCCTGTTCACATTGCTCCCCCTTTCATCTCCCCGGATAGTGGGTATGTCTATTCGAATATCTTTTCACCTTCAACAAATGCATTTATAGCATCCAGCTCACTATTACGTTTAGTGGAAACTTGCTTTTCCTGGGCTCGTTCTTTATACCATTCGTGTTGGCTTATCAAAGTCATAATTTCATTCGTTCCTACCCATATCATCGAAAGCCGTAGATCACGCAGAATTTTCTCCAGGGGATAAACATCTGTGTAGGCGATGCCTCCCATACTTTGCATGCAAAGGTTGGCTACCTCCCAGCACTGTTCGGTTACAAATTTCTTGGATTCGGATACCATACGCCGGGCACGGGAAGGAGTTACGCCAGCATCCACAGCACGGGCAGCTGCATAAATGAAACTGCGGCAGGCATCCAACTTCAAAGCCGAGTCGGCAATTTTGAAGCTTACTGCTTGAAAATTGTTTATTGGAGTACCGAAAGCCTTGCGCTGGGTGGTGTAATCACTGGCAATCTCCAGGGCCGGCCGAGCCGCGCCAATAGTCATGGCAGCAGTTCCTAATCTCTCTGGAATCATCATTTGATAAAATATAGGAGCTGCTCCATTTACCGTACCAATTACGTTTTCTTTAGGGACCCGAACATTATCAAAGACTACCCGGGCAGTTCCTCCGCCCCGGCAACCCATGAGCCCATAAAGGTATTCAGTGGTAACTCCCTGCTCGCGTTCCACCATAAACAAGGTCATGGATTTGCTGGAGACGGCTTCCAGATCAGTTTTAGCATAGACCAGGAAGAAATCAGCCCCTTCACCACCAACAATAAAACGTTTTTGACCGTTCAAAATAAAATCATCACCATCGCGTCTGGCAACCGTAGTAGCTCCGAAAAAGTCAGAACCACCGCGGGGTTCAGTCAGACACTCGGCGGCAAATTTTTCTCCTTTTACCAGAGGCACCAGGAATTTTTGTTTTTGCTCTTCGGTAGCAAAATGAACCAGGGCTTCGGTAACCACGTCGCCAGTTACACCCCAGGTACAGCCAAAGATATAACCATTTACGCAGATTTCTTCGGCAGCGATAACATCATCTTCCCATTGCAGGCCTCGTCCCCCATATTCTTTAGGCACTCTCAGGCCAATCAGGTTGCGGCGACCACATTCACGCATAAAATCCTTAGGATATTTTATTTTATCTGCGTCCATATCCAGGATATATTCTCGAGGAACCCATCTAGCCATTTCTCTGGCTTCATCGCGAAGTTGAAGTTGTTCAGCGGTCATTAAAAAGTCAAACATTGTGTATCATTCCTTCCTAAAATAGTAGTTATTCTCTATTACGCCGCCCCCGAAATCACCTCCAAAAGGTAAAAATGGTAATTTATTACATATGTAATTAAAATATATCATATGTGATAAAAATGCGCAATAAAATTACGAAATGTCATAAGGTGAAATTGTACGACCTCACGAGTCAATGGGACGGTCCTTTGAGTCAATGGGGACGGTCCTTTTTGACATCTTCTGAATACTTTGAAAGCTGTCAAAAGAATCGTCCTCATTTACTCAAACCTGAGATCGTATATTTAAGGTTTCTCCCGGAAAAAATAAGGCGTATTAACTTTTGGGAGGGATTGACTTTGAAAAAATATCGTCCTTTTATAGGTATTATCATGGCTGGTCTTTTTCTGGCTATATGTCTTAGTCCACAGGCCAGAACCGTTTTGCTTTTGCCAGAAGAGCAGAAAATGGTCGTAGGCGAAGCGAATTATATAAATATTGATCTACCCCAGAGCTTGCAGAAAAAAATTGATCTCAAAATAATGGGACCAACCCACAGTGTGTTTGCTCTCGGGCAGGATCCTGCTATTTCGGTAAGCCACTCGGGTTCCGCTTATGAAATAACCGCCTTAAAACCTGGAAAAGTGTCTGTCAGCCTGAATTTATTGGGATACATACCCCTAAAATCAATCAATATTGAAGCCCTGCCCACCAGGAGAGTGGTAGTAGGCGGTCATTCTATTGGTGTTCTCCTCCAATCCCGTGGGATAATGGTGGTTGGTTTTGCTCCTATCTTTAACAGCGATGGCAGTAAAAGCTATCCGGGTCGGGAACAAAAGGTAGAAATTGGTGACTTAGTATTTAAGGTGGATGGGCAAGCAGTGAGCAGTGAAAACGATTTGGCTCGTATCATAGACAGTAAACAAGATAAAATGCTAAACCTAAGTATACAAAGACGGGGCAAAAATATTATTATCCCCGTTAAACCAGTGCTCTGCACAGAAACTAATCGTTATCGTATAGGTTTGTTTGTTCGTGATGGAGTTGTAGGGGTAGGTACCCTGACCTTTTGGGATCCCGTTACACAGCAATTCGCGGCTTTAGGGCATGTTATTGTAGATGCTGATACCAAACAGGGAATTGACGTCCTTAAAGGCAGGGTGGTAAGTGCTTCAATTCAGACCATCAAACCCGGTAAACCAGGCCGACCTGGAGAAAAAATCGGAGTTTTCGATGACCAGGGAGGTATATCAGGTAAAATATTGAAAAACTCTCCATCCGGGATTTACGGACAAACTGATGGGAAAATTACTAACTCAGTGCAAGATTATACCATGGAAGTAGCTTATGCCCACCAGGTACAGGTAGGCAAAGCCCAAATGCTGACCGTAGTAAACGGAGCAGATATCGAGAAATGGGATATAGAGATTGAAAAAGTATATCCACGCCGAGAAAATGGTAAAGGTATGATTATTCGTGTCACTGACCCGCGTCTTTTAAGTTTGTCCGGGGGAATAGTGCAGGGAATGTCAGGTAGTCCAATAATTCAGGGGAATAAAATTGTTGGAGCTGTAACCCATGTATTTTTAAATGATCCTAGTTCAGGATACGGCACTTTTATGGATAATATGTTGTCGGAAATGCCCGCAAGTGGGTTAGACCAAAAAAAGGTTTCGACAAATGCTTAAGCTAACCAATAAAGGAAAATTCAGGTTCCTGGCATTTGACATAAAATTCTAACTTATTGGGTCTAAGGTCTAATGTTTAAAACTGTATCATTCTGGAATGCTATGCTGTATATTAAGCTAATTTGGTATAATAAAAAAAGAGGAATAAATTAGGCTATCGTCGAAAAGCGATAGTAAATAAATATAAATAATGCATTGATTGTATTATTGAGGGAAGAGGGGGTTATAAAATTAATGTTTGCTGAAAACAATCAGATTAAAGTCCTCATTGCGGATGACAATCGAGAGTTCTGCGGTATTCTCCGTGACTATTTTACCAACGAGCCTGATTTCGAATTGGTTGAAGTATGTTCAAATGGTATGGAAGTATTAGATGTGCTGGCGAAGAAAGAGGTGGAGGTTTTAATTCTCGACCTTATCATGCCTTATATTGATGGTATAGGAGTTTTGGAGAAAATTAATGAATTACACCTGGAGCCCAGACCCAAAATCGTAATCTTAACTGCTTTCGGCCAGGAGAATATTACCCAAAAGGCAGTTCAGCTGGGAGCTGATTACTATATCCTAAAGCCTTTTAATCTACAAGTGTTAGGCGAACGGGTAAAGCAAGTGGTTAGAGACGTTAAGATGAAAACCCCCAAAGGAAGTCAAATAACGGTGGCTATGCCCACACCGACTCCCAAAAATCTCGAGGTAGAAGTAACCAAGATAATTCACGAAATAGGTGTGCCGGCGCATGTTAAAGGTTATCAATATTTACGGGATGCAATTATGCTGGTAGTTGATGAAATTAATTATCTAGGTGCGGTTACCAAGGAGCTCTATCCTACCATTGCTCAAAAATACGATACCACCCCTAGTAGAGTTGAAAGAGCTATTCGTCATGCTATTGAATTAGCCTGGGATCGGGGCGATTATGATAAGATAAATAAATTTTTTGGTTATACTATTAGTGGCGAAAAGGGTAAGCCCACAAATTCAGAGTTTATAGCTATCATTGCTGATAAACTGAGACTCGAGAACAAGGTTAGCTAGCTAAGGGGAATTAGGTTTTTGAAAAACTATCTGTGTTATGGTAAACTATATTGTATGCCAGTATGGACCACCAGGTAATTTGGTTGTAATGCTAATTTACCGGTGGTCTTTTCACGGGCGGTTGGAACCCAAAAAACATCTCCATTATTGTAAAACCCTGATAAACCCTGACAAGCTTTTGATTACTGCCTGTGATATGATAATATAGATTTGTAAATTAAATCCTAATCTTTATGAATAGCTTTCACAGCAATTGAGGTGTACCATGCACTTAAAGGGAAAAGCCAAACTGGATAGACGTACTAAGAATTTGGTCAACAGACTACGTAAGGGCGATATAGCCATTATAAGTCATGATGATATTGATGAAGTAGCAGCCAACAGCCTGATTGATATCAAACCCCTGGCTATTATTAACACAAAGCCCTCAATTACCGGCCGATATCCAGCTCGGGGAGCCTATAAAATATTGAAATCTGGAATACCTATAATCGATGAGGTTCCCGATCAAGTTTTTGATAATATTAAGGAAGGCAGCCTGCTGGAGATTAGAGATAATCAGATTTTGCTCGGTAAACAGCTGATAGCTGAGGGCAAGCTATTAACAGTTGATGATGTACGTACCAAACTAAATGAAGCTAATGAAAACTTTAAACAAGAATTGGACGATTTTGTTGACAATACTCTGGAATATGCTAAAAAAGAAAAAGATGTATTGCTGGGAAATCTGGAAGTACCAGCTTTGCATACCAATATGTTAAATAGGCATGTACTAATTGTCGTGCGAGGAAGCAGTTACAAAGAGGATCTGCGCACTATAAGCTCATATATTCAGGAACAAAAACCGGTTCTCATCGGAGTAGATGGTGGGGCCGATGCCCTGCTGGAATTCAACTTGAAACCGGATATCATTGTTGGAGACATGGATAGTGTATCCGACACAGCCCTGCAATCCGGAGCGGAAATAGTGGTGCATGCTTATGCCAACGGCAAGGCTCCAGGGTTGGAAAGAGTAACATCAATGGGGGTTAATCCGCTGGTTTTCCCAGTACCAGGAACCAGTGAGGATATTGCCATGATTCTGGCTTGGGAATACGGTGCTAACTTAATTGTAGCGGTAGGGACTCATTCTAATATGGTGGACTTCCTGGAAAAGGGACGTAAGGGGATGGCCAGTACCTTCCTGATAAGATTGAAAGTCGGTTCCATACTAGTGGATGCCCGTGGAGTAAGCCAGTTATACAAGCAAAGTTTACAGAGTAAGGATCTAGCACAGATATTTATGGCGGCATTGATTCCTATCACCATTTTATTATGGGTTTCACCCGCTACCCAGCCCTTTTTTCGTTTAATATGGCTTCAATTAAAGCTTCTATTAAGCATGTAAACATGAACGGATATTTTTAGCTAATATTTTAAACCTTATAAACGGTGGTGTAAGAAATGATCGATTTTAGATATCATATAGTTTCAATAGTTGCAGTATTTCTAGCCCTGGGTTTGGGGATATTGATTGGTAGTTCTATTGTCAGTGATGATCTTATGGTGGCGCAACAACAAAAAATTATTGATCGTCTGGAACAACAGTTTTCTTCCTTGAGACAACAAGAGAGTACGCTCCTGGCCGAGAATGAAGCCAATAAAAGAACTATTAACAATTATGAAAATTTCAGTCAGGGTATGTTGACGCCTATAGCGAAAGACCATCTTAAAGGGGCCAATTTATCTATCGTGGTGACTGGTGGTCAGGAGATACCGGTTAGCCTGCTCAATACATTGAGTATTGCTGGGGCCAACGTTAATACTCAGACAGTGGTGCTCAACAATATAAATATGAAAGATGCAGCTTTGCGCAAGAGACTTATCAAGTTTTACGGAGATCAGAATGATGTGACATCAGACCTCCTCCGGCAAAGAGTAGCTGCTTCGGTGGGGCTGCTGGTAACTAATCAATTGGACCCTGCGGCCAAAAAGTTTCTGGAAGACAATAAACTGGTCAAACCTAACGGAGATTATACCAAGCCAGTAGATACAGTGATTCTAATTGGCGGGACTAATAACCAGGGCAGTTCTTTCGCTGAAACTGTTGATATTAGTCTGATTAACACCTTGTCGCCGCTTGGCAAGCAGGTAGTAGGAGTGGAAAGTTCGAAGGCCAAAATATCATATATGGAGCCCTATCAAAAGTATAGTATGACCACAGTTGACAATATTGATATGAGCTTGGGACAAATATCTCTGGTACTGGCCATGGCCGGCGATCCTGGAGATTATGGGATTAAACCTACAGCGACCAGGTTTATGCCTGTGCTGCCCGTAAAGTTTAAGGAGACAATAAGATGAAGACCATAACGGTAGTTATACCTGCATATAATGAAGAAGCTCGCATCGTAGATACCCTGCAAGCGGTCCAGACTATTAGTGGGATTGACCGGATTATAGTGGTTAATGATGGTTCAACTGACCGGACCTCGGAGTGGGCTCGAGCCCAGGGAGTTACAGTTCTGGATTTGGAAAAGAACTGTGGCAAAGGTGGGGCCATGAATGCTGTAGTGCCCATGATCGAAACTGATGTGGTGGCTTTTTTAGATGCTGATTTGGGTGTTTCGGCGGCTGAAGCGGGCAAGATTATTGAGCCGGTACTTAAAGGCCAAACTGATTTATGTATTGCTGCCTTTCCTCCACCATCCAAAAAAGGTGGTTTTGGCCTGGTGAAGGGCACCGCGGCATCGGCCATCAGGAAGGCGGGTAATATTGAGGTTACTGCTCCCTTGAGCGGCCAACGGGCCATGACCCGCGAGGTTTTAGCGGCGGTGACTCCCTTTCAGGAAGCCTACGGAGTGGAACTCGGAATGAGTATAACAGCCCTGCGCAAGGGATTTAGATTGATGGAAGTGCCTACCACTATGAGCCATAATGAAACTGGACGAGACATGAAAGGCTTCCTGCACCGGGGAAAGCAATTTTATGATGTGGTACGAGTTATCATGCGGCAAACGAGGGGGATATAACTATGAATTACTGGCTGGGAATCAGTCTGGCTTTACTGGGAGGGGCGATCATTGAAGGGTTGCTTCTCTTTTTCCTTTTGCCTATGCTGCAGGAAGTAGGAGCAGTGCGCAAAAATTATCTGGGTAAAGACATCCCGGTAAGTGCAGGATTTAGTTTCCCTATGGCGTTTATGATAGTAGTACTGGTATACGCCCTGCTGGGAAAATATCAGTCCACCTACCAGTTGTTGTTATTGGGCCTGATGTCAATTTCTTTTTTAGGTTTTATTGATGATATGCTGGGACAAAGAGATACGCTCGGGTTCAAAGGTCACTTTGGTGCCCTATTCAAAGGACGCCTTACCACTGGAGGTTTGAAAGCGGTGGGGGGAGGACTGATTGCCTTTTTTGCAGCGGTTTATATATCTGGTGCCTGGTGGGATATTATTTTAAATACCCTGATAATAGCCCTGTTTACCAATATGATGAACCTGCTGGATCTCAGACCGGGGCGAGCTGTGAAAGGTTATCTGGTATTTCTGCTGGTCATTGTGATTGTGGCGATGGGCAGAATGGACTATTTTTTGTTAGCACCCCTGCTGGGGGCGGTCCTCTATTATTTCCATGCTGACTTACAAGCGAAAGTAATGATGGGGGATGCCGGTTCCAATGTTTTGGGTTTTGCACTGGGATTTTTGGTTGTCACATCTTTATCTCTGACCGCCCGGCTTGGATTCCTGGTCTTCCTGATAGCCATACATATATATACTGAAAAATTCTCTTTAACCGTAACTATTGAAAAAAATGCCTTACTAAGAGCCATAGATCAACTCGGAAGGAGTAAAGCTAATGGTTAATTCTGATCGATTGATTAAGTTGTTCATCGAAATGGTTGCAACATCCTCTGTATCCGGTCAAGAGGGAGCATTCCGGGATTATTTGCGGAGCCAATTTGCGGCCCGGGGTATACAGGGTGAGGAAGATGATTCAGCAGCTTGCCTGGGGGGAGACTCAGGTAATATTTTATTTCGGATAGCTGGTACTATAGATGCAGAGCCCATCCTATTTCTAACCCATATGGATACGGTAGTTCCCGGCGTGGGTATTAAAGCTGCATTGGGTGATGATGGAATCATCCGCAGTGATGGGACTACCATTCTGGGTGCAGATGATAAGGCCGGGGTGGCTGCTATCCTTGAAGCCTACGATGTATTGATTGAGCAAGGTATGAGTTATCCACCCTTGGAGTTGCTGTTTACGGTAGGTGAGGAACAGGGCCTGCAGGGGGCTAAGCATTTTGATTTTTCCCGCCTGAAATCCCCTATCGCTTATGTACTTGACAGTGGGGGAGCTCCGGGAACCATTGTTACTCAATCTCCCTGTCAAAATGAAATTGAATATCGGGTAATTGGCAAGGCCGCTCATGCCGGAATCAGTCCGGAAGATGGAATAAATGCCATCCAGATAATGAGCCGTGCCCTGGCGGTGATGCCCTGTGGACGCATAGATGCAGCCACAACCTGCAATTTCGGAATCATCGAGGGTGGTACAGCACGCAATATAGTAGCCGAAAGCTGCTCGGTCAGAGGTGAAGCCCGCAGCTTGAAACGTTCGGAACTGGATCGGCTAACGCAGGAACTGGTAGACACTTTTACAAATGAAGTGGAGAAAAACGGAGGTCACCCGGAGGTTGAAATCAAATTCCTGTACCCGGAAATAACACTGGATGCTCAGCAAAAAGTAGTAAGTCTGGCAGTTCAAGCTGCTGAGAGCATTGGCCTGGATGTAGAGCTGGTTAGTACGGGAGGCGGCAGTGATGCCTCGATCGTCAACGGTAATAATATTCCCTGTGCAAATCTGGGAATAGGTATGACCTCAGTCCACACCACTGAAGAATTTATCCGGGCGGAAGACCTGGTCAACGATGCAAAACTGGTACTGGCCATAATTCAACAGTCTATTGCGTAAGTAAAAGTGAACAGGGGGACGGTTCCCTTGTTCATCCCCTAACACTTTAACTGGATGAACAAGGGAACCGTCCCCCTGTTCACTTTACTGTGAAAGTTGAGTTAAACATCCTATTCAGGAGGTAAGTCGTGATTCAGACCAGAAAGGGTAAAATTGTTAACGAGCTTTTTTCCCGCCCGGGGATAAAAGGCTTTTCAGTATTAGTAGAAGGACGGGAAGAAAAATGTATAGTATATGCCTCCCTGGTGGGAGATATTAATCCCGGAGATGGAGTATTGCTTAATACCACAGCTATGGCTTTGCAGCTGGGTACTGGCGGTTTTCATTATGTGATCAGCAAGCTATTACCTGATGATAGTGATCTGCTTCCGGGCGGGCATATCATGAAACTGCGTTATACTCCTTTGCAGTGTAAGGTGCTAAGTGTGGAGGAAGAGGATAGCCCCTTTCATGAGGTTATGCTCCAGGCTGATAGTCTGGAGGGGATACCTGTGCTGGTAGCTACCCTGCATTCCATGCTGGCACCAATGTGTATATTATTGGCTGCCCAAGGCCTTAAGGTAGTCTATGTCATGACCGATGGGGCCGCTTTGCCCATCGCCTTCAGTCAGACGGTAGACTGGTTGAAAAAACAGGGGTTCTTAAGTGGGAGCATAACGGTTGGACATGCCTTCGGGGGTGACCTGGAGGCAGTTAACGTGTATTCGGGTCTGTTGGCAGCTCGTCATGTTATGGGAGCTGATGTGATTATCGTAAGCATGGGGCCAGGTATCGTAGGTACCGGAACCAAATGGGGATTTACCGGTACTGAACAAGGAGAAATACTAAATGCAGTTGATACCCTGCAGGGAACACCTTTGGCTGTTCCCCGCATTAGTTTTGCCGATGCCAGACCACGACATCAAGGTATAAGCCACCATACTATAACAGTCCTGAGCCGCATCTGCAAAGTACCGGTCACGGTACCCTTGCCATTGCTTGAGGAAGGGCAGAACGAGTATATACTTGAGCAGCTCAGAACAGAAGGACTTTTTTCAAGCCATCACTTTTGTATGGAGGAAGCATCAGCTTGCCTGGCGATTATGCAAAACTGTGGGCTAAAAATGACCACCATGGGACGCGGGATAGAAGCAGAAACAGAGTTTTACCAGGCCCTGGGAGCCGCTGCACTTACCGCCATCCGCCTGGCAGATGGACAGCCACCTCATTATTTAAGAATAACTTAAGTATCAAGTCTGGGGATGTTGCGCAGTTGAACAGGGGGACGGTTCCCTTGTTCATCCCCTAACAATTTAACTGGATGAACAAGGGAACCGTCCCCCTGTTCAACTGCGCAACTTTATTTAAGCTGTAATTGGATAAACTCCAGCAGGGTGGTTTCCGGGGGATAGGCGGCCAGCATGACGGGCAGATCTTTAATCTTACCACAGAAATAAACAGATTTTCTTTGTACGATCATTTCCATTATAATCACCTCAAAATCAGCATATGCAGATTGTGGAAAAATATACCGGGAGGGTTAACGAAAATGGATTTTGAAGAGAAGACTATTAGCAGCCAGGAAATATTTGCGGGTAGAATAGTAAAACTTCGGGTGGACACGGTTCTATTGCCCGATGGAGGACAGAGTACCCGGGAAGTGGTTGAACATGTAGCAGCAGTAGCCATAATCGCTCTGGATGCCAATGATAATATAATAATGGTTCAGCAATATCGCAAGCCCATTGAACAGGTATTGCTGGAGATACCTGCTGGTATAATTGAAGTGGGTGAAGAACCGCTCATTTGTGCCCAGCGGGAATTGAGAGAGGAAACGGGTTATTCAGCAGGGAAATGGGAACATATACTATCTTTTTATAGTGCCCCAGGTTTTACTGATGAAGAATTACATGTATTCTTAGCTAAGGAATTAAGTAATGGTGAAGTTGAACCTGACGAAGATGAGTTTATTGAAACGGTTTCCTTACCTCTTGAGCAAGCTCATCAAATGATATTGGAGGGACAGATCAAGGATGGTAAGAGTATTATAGGCATACAGTATGCTATGAGTAAAGCAGGGAGAAAATAGTTTGCAGGATGTATTAGCTGATTTACATATCCATATTGGCAGAGCTGGGAGACAGGCGGTTAAGATTACTGCTTCTCCGCAATTGACCCTGGAAAATATTATTTTTAACGAAGCTCCTCGCAAAGGGTTGGACATGGTAGGTGTAGTGGATGCCGGCAGTTTGGCTGTATCTGCTGAAATAGAAGCTATGCTTGACAGCGGAAAGCTAACCGAACTTAGAGAGGGTGGTTTTTTATCCACCAATGGAGTGGTATTAATCAGCGCCTGTGAGAGCGAAAGCCGCGAAGGGGTACATCTAATAAGCTACCTGCCTGACCTTCAGAGTATCAAAGCCTGGCAGAAATACCTGCGCAGCAGGGTTCATAATATGATGCTGTCTACGCAAAGAGTAGATATGGGCATAAAGGATATTATTCATTTGTGCACGGATTTAAACGGGGTATTTTGCCCTGCTCATGCCTATACCCCACACAAAGGTGTTTATGGGGCCTGGACTGATAAGCTGGAATCCCGCTTAGGAGCAGATTTTAATCTTATTAAGGTAATGGAACTGGGTTTGAGTGCAGATACTAAAATGGCGGAATTGCTGCAAGAGACCGCACAGTTTAGCTTGCTGTCAAACTCGGATGCACATTCCTTGCCCAATATTGGACGCGAATATAATTTACTGCAGATGCAGGAGAGAAACTTTGCGGAACTTAGATTGTGTCTGGAAGGGCATGCTGGCCGCAAGATTATCGCCAATTATGGACTTGATCCCCGTTTGGGAAAATATCATCGCAGTTATTGCCCGAACTGTGACCACATCAGCGACAATCCTCCACCGGTCAGGTCGTGTAATATTTGTGGGAATAGTCACATAATAATGGGCGTTTATGATAGAATAATGGAGATCAAGGATTATGATCAACCGCTGTCTACTGACTACCGCCCAGCCTATCATTATCGGGTGCCATTGCGACAAATACCAGGTGTTGGTCCCAAAACCTATACCAAATTGCTGAATGCATTTAAGCATGAAATAGAGATTATGGAGAAGGTGCCGTTTGAGGATTTGGCCAACATTGCCGGGCAAGATATTGCCACTGGCATTCAGAATATGAGGCTAGGCAGGCTGAGCATTACCGCCGGAGGGGGTGGAAAATATGGAAAAGTTAAAAAGAATAATAGTAAGCAGTGATGCCAGTGGAGCTCAAGAGGCAGCTAAGGCTGGTATGCTGGTTATGATCGTGGATGTTATAGATATGTCAACCTCACTGGAAAGTGCTCTTGATGCTGGAGCTTATGCTGTCCTGGGTGCCAGTCCTGACTTTACCCGCGCCCCGGTAAGAGTATTACCAGAGGAGATAGGAAAGCATGCCGCCCGTTTGGCACGGGAAACTGGTAATGGAATTATTTTGATTTCTGAGCCCCGGGTGGGCTCGGATGAAGAAAGAATCGCTCGTTGTCAAAAGGTTATTAAAGGCATTGAAAAGGAAAGAGGCTTCGTGGAGGCGGTCCTACCTAATATTGGAGCGGAAACACCTAAATTAGCCACCATGAATCAACGCGTAGTGGTAGCTGTTTCGGATACCGGGGGCGTTGCCTATGATGCTGCTTTTGTTGAGAATCCACGTGTTATTACTGGAACTATTGCCCGGAGCCTAAGTCAAAAAGGCATGCAGCCAGCTCTGACTGCGGTTCGCCGGGTTCTGGAGACGATAGAAGAAGGAGACCAGGGCGTGGCGATCATAGCTGCCAGCCGCAATTCCATGGAGGATGTTTTAGCTGCTCAATTTATTGCAAACCTGTTGTTACAGGAACAAAATTAGTTATCTCTGGAGGGGATTAGTTGAAACCTGTTTATGTTATTGGTCACAAAAATCCGGATATTGATTCCATTGCCGCGGCCATAAGTTACAAAGTCTATAAACAAAGTACAGAAAAAGGTGTATATATTGCTGCTGCTGCCGGTGAATTAAATAGTGAACTGAAGAAGCTGTTGGACTATCTGGAGTTTGAACATCCGATGATTGTTTCCAACGTCGGTACTACCGTGGAAGATCTGTTGGATGACGAGGTATCTCTTTACGTCGGGGCGGATACTACTTTGGTAGAGCTCGGCAATATCATGCGCAATAATAAAGTGAAAACCGTACCGGTTCTAGACGACAAACAAAAATTTTTGGGTTTGATCACCATTGGTGATGTCGCCATGATTTATTTGGAAGCTCTGGGGACGGGTCGAGATATAGAGAATAGTCCGGAAATATTGAGAAGAGTGCTGGATCAGAAGGTATCTTCCATCATGAAGTCCAGAAATTTATTCCTATTTGAGAAAGACGAGAAAGTTGAAGAAGCCAGGAAACAAATGGTTTCGACCCGATTCCGTAATTACCCGGTGGTGGATGAAGATAATCATTATTTGGGACTAATTTCTCGTTATAATCTGCTGCAGATGAAGCGCAAGCAAATTATACTGGTGGACCACAATGAAAAGAAACAGGCTGTTGATGGGGTAGAAGAAGCTGAAATTCTTGAAATCATAGACCATCATCGGGTAGGTGATTTACAAACCATTTGGCCCATTTATTTCCATAATGAACCCGTAGGTTCGACCTCAACCCTGGTAGCGGAGAGGTTCCTGAACAATCGGATCTTTATAGCAACCAACATAGCCTCGCTGTTACTGTCCGGTATAATGTCTGATACCATGATTTTTAAGTCGCCTACTACCACTGCCAAGGATAAAATGATAGCGCAGGAACTTGAACGTATCTGTGGGCTTAATCCGGTAGAATGGGGTAAGAAGCTGTTTGCAGAAAGCAGCCGGGTGGATAAACAAAGTGATTTGGAACTGGTTTCCGAAGACCTCAAGGAGTATGTCAGCGGCTCAACCATGTTTGCTATCTCTCAAGTGGAAACCATTGACCTGACCAAATTTGAAGAGAGAAGAAAAAAATTAATATCCACTATGGAAGAACTATGTGCTAAAAAAGGCTATGCGTTTATGTGTCTTATGGTAACTGACATTTATGAAGAAGGTACTGAGCTGATTGTTGCCGGCGAAAGGAGTGGACTGGTAGAAGAAGAGTTCCAGCACGATCATATGAACGGGGGAATTTTTCTTAAAGGAGTCCTCTCGCGTAAAAAGCAAGTGGTACCGGTAATTTACGAGATGTTACGCAAACAGATTATTATGTAGGGCCAATTTAATAAAAAAGACCTATAAGATGTGGTCGGTTGTAATAACCTCCACATCTTTTTTTACCGTATCAGAAAGTATAACATTTCTGAATGTTGCACCCTTCGGGTATTACATATG
>CAZEDT010000021.1:0-58694 GCA_964510795.1 uncultured Syntrophomonas sp. | reverse complement strand
CCTTAATTGCGACCACAGGGAGCATATGTAATACCCGAAGGGTGCAACATTCAGACACTTTCTGGTAAGGTAAAAAAAGCTTGTCCTCGTCTATAAAAACGATAACAAGCTAAACAACTAATAAACGGTTTATTGGGGCTGCCTTTTATAACATTTACCTGATTGTTCCTTCAATAACCAATACCTCTGTATTTAAACCCAGGTTACCAGCTATGCTTACACCTATTTAACGTACGGAGTAACCAGCCATTTTACGCAACCGTCTTTCTGATTGCCAAAAACATCATAGCCTTTCAGGATATCATTCAGGGGAGCCCGATGGGTCTGTATGAACCTGGTGTCTATTATGCCCTTTTGAATCATCTGCAGCATTTCTTCTACACCTTCATAAAATTGAATTCCTGATCTGAATTCTACATTCTTAACAGTTATTTGCGGTATGGGCAGTTCAACTGGCCCAGCAAAAATAGCCAAATTGGATACTACTCCACCTGGCCTGGCCATAGCAAAGGCCATATTAAGTGTTGTAGCTGTGCCAGCTGTTTCTATTACCGCATCAACTCCCCCACCGGTAGCAACTGTGAATTTTTGCATAAGATCTTCGCTGGCAGGGTTAATGCCACAGTCAGCAATCCCTTCCTGTAATGCTAGATCCACCCTGTACTGCTGAATATCAATCGCAATAACCTGTCTGGCCCCGTATACCTTTTTGGCTAGCAGACATGTACATAAGCCTACTGGACCAACCCCGATTACGGCTAGGGATTGACCTGATTTGAATCTGGCATTTTCAAGCCCATATCTGGCAGTTGCCAGCATATCTCCCAACAGAAGAATTTCTTCTTCCTGCATTCCTTCAGGTATCTTAATGCACATTTTTGATGCCGAGGGGATGCGGATATACTCTGCCTGACATCCGTCAGGTCCATTGGCTCCGAAACAACCGGCATCAGGATGTTCGCACATGACCGGCACACCCATTTTACAGAATTTACATTCACCACAAAATGGACCTACCATAACGTGAACAAGATCTCCTGGTTTTAAATCGGTGACCTTGGAACCGACTTCCACGATCTCTGCGCAGAATTCATGGCCAACAATTTTCGGCCCTTTAACATTAGGCATATGGCCATGCACCAGATGGACATCACTGCTACAAATAGTTGATAGGGTTACCCGGCCTATTGCATCGGTGGGTTCAAGTATCTTAGGCACCGCTACATCATCCAGGCTAAACTGCTCAGGTCCGTGATAAACCAGGGCTTTCATGGTCTCTTGTTTCATTTTTACCTCTCCCTTAACGTTTAATCCTGCAATTCAGTGATTTTTTCTGCTTCCTGCTTGCACCCCCCTTTTTTTCTAGGTCAAGCAGCATAGTCAGCTGTATCTTAAAACACTGCTTCAATTGTGATAACAATGCACAAAGCATGCCAGAGCTAAAACCTCTATATATCCGGGTTTATCCTATATGTTTATGTAATCAAAAAAATGCATAGATCATACAAAACCCCTCTGATCCCTATCTAAGGCCACGGGAAGATGTAACACGAATCATACAATGTCCACCTAACCATTGGTCTTAATATTACTCGCCCGCCAATATCCCGTTAAACAAAATACATCCCGCTTACTACAAGAACCAATTTCTAGAATCAGAATGTAACGATCAAGGCCACAGACATTTAGGTCATACCGCTGATTCTATTCCAAGAAGAACAGGTCCCCTGCGGGAGCCAGCTGCGCTCTGCAAAGACTTTTCGGCTGCGTAAGTAAACTGCATTTTATAACTAAAATACAACATTCCATGCAAATGATGCTTTTTAAACATATTTTTTAGATTATAATGTCGAATGGGTATAGTAAAAAGTTGCTTTTATTTATTCATAAATATTCACACAGGATGCTGGGGAGAGTTTTTTCGCTGAACAAGATGAAGTAGGATAAGGAGATAATATAAGATGAGAAGAATTAGACGCATTAAGAGTAATTTATCAGAACTATTGATTTATGTATTTGTTATGTCATTTGTACTAGGTTACTTATTATTACCATACCGGGTATTTTCAGCAGACAATAATATTGCATTTTCTGATCTAACCGATGAATGGCAGAAGAAAACAATTTATTCGGCTGTTGATAGAGGAATAGTTGCAGGGTATGAAGACGGAACATTTAAACCAAATCAAAAAGTAACCGAAGCAGAGTTTGCAGTAATGATAGCTAAATCTGTAACTCATATTGATGCTTTTAATACAAAACCTTCGGATATTCATTGGGCACAGCCTTTTTATGACGAATTAGGCAAATATGAACTACCCTTCCTAGGCTACCAGGATACCCAATATAAAAATAGCCCTCTAAGCAGAGGACGAACAGCCAAAATAATTGCTCGGCTATATGGCTTCGACTTAAATGTCGTAGAGGCTGTTAGCTTCATGTATGAAAATGACCTCTCTAAAGGTAGGGACGAAAAAAAGGACTTCGAAAGCTATGGAGCCTTCGAAATGCTCACCAGAGCAGAAGCCACCGCTTTATTAGATGCCGTATATCATAAAAGCCAGGTGGCTTTCAATGGAATACAGTCAGATCTCAGTGACGGAAAAATAGGAACAGGAGTATTATATAGTTCCAAGGACTTACCAGTTAATTCAGAGCTAAACTCTAATGGGAGATATGCTTTATTTCAGGGCAAGACATACATCAATTCCTTTGCAGATATTTCCTTAGCAAAACAAAATGGCAGACAGTTTGCCAATACATATTTGATTGATCAAAAAAATAAAAGATTGCTCTGGTCTAATTTCAATAGAGAAATAGACTTTACTGGGAGTACCAGCCAAGGTAATCTATTTTTGATTAATCACAATTACCCGGTTGCTAATGAGTACAAATCGAACAAAATGTTAAACACGGCAGCATATACCTCTAAATACTTAAGGGTATCTGGAAATAATATGTATATTGATGAAGCGGTCTTTAACCCTCTGCAATCAATGTTAAACGACATTTACAATGACGGAGCTAATAAATTAGTACTAATAAGCGCTTATCGTTCTTATCAAACTCAAAATATGCTATTCCAGAACCGTGTAAACGGATTAAAGTCATCCATGGGATTGGAAAACGCCCAAAAAAAGGTGGCAACTTCTACGGCTATACCAGGGAGTAGTGAACATCAAATAGGATTGGCAATTGATTTTTCCAGCAATACGGATCTATCACAATCTTTTGCAAATACCAAGGAAGGTCAATGGCTAAATAATAATTCCTGGAGATATGGTTTTGTGGTTCGATATGCGATGGACAAAATGAACATTACCGGAATAATTTCTGAACCCTGGCATTTAAGATATGTAGGTGTTCCACATGCTGAGATCATGTATAAATCAGGCCTCTGTTTGGAGGAATATCTGGATTATGTCAGCCATGAGAGGATGCTGCCATTCTCTGACTATCAAGGATACACCTATAAAGTTTATTATTTTAATTCAACTAATTCTGATGATCTGCTGAGTTTTTTATATCTTAGCAATAGAATTAAATCTATATCTGGAGATGGCAAGGGCGGGATAATTGTGACCAGTAATTAGGTGGGGATGGACTACAAAAACCAATTATAGAACGAGATGAATTTTTGTAGTAACATTACATTAAGATGCCGAAATGCGCGAATGTAAGGGGATACATAATGGCAGTGACGATTAGCCTCATAAATATGAAGGGCGGAGTGGGCAAGACCTCCCTCACCGTTGCTCTAGCTGAGTTCATGGCTATTGAGCACAAGCTGCGGGTTTTGGTTATCGATTTGGACCCACAGTCCAACGCCAGCGCCTGCCTTATGGATCTGCAAAAATGGAAACGCGCCAACATGCGGGGCCAGACTATCATGCGTTTGTTCCTGGATACATTTGAAGATTTGAAGGTTTTCTCTCCAGCGGAAACACTGGTAAAAAAAGCCTCCAACATAGGCGACGGAGTGGAAGGACTGGATCTAATTCCTTCAGGTGTTGAACTCATGGATCTGCAGGATTCCTTACTGTCGGTCTGCACTAATGAAGGCAATCAAGCTCCCATCTATCTTTTGCGCGACGCCCTGGAGGATATGATGCCAAACTATGATATAGTGCTGATCGACTGCCCTCCCAGTCTGGGCCTCATAACCCAGAACGGTCTGGCTATCAGTGATTATTACTTAATTCCGGTTATTCCTGAAACCATGTCCACCCATGGTATACCCCAGATCGTTGCCCGCATTAATCGTTTTAACCGCCAGAACGGTTTTCAGGTTCAAACTTTGGGCCTGGTAACCACCAGATATCGTGAGCAGAATAGTGACCACGCACTCAATCTTAGAGTCCTCCGGGCAGGAGCACAAAAAAAGGACTATACGCGGGTATTTGATACGATAATTCATGAATCAGCCATCGCCGCTAACGCGGTAGACTTTCGGCGCCCGGCAGGAACCCTGCGGGATAAATACGGGTCTGGACGTCCTTATCAGGAATATAAAGAATTGACCGAGGAGGTGCTGCGATATGTCGGAGAATAATTTCACCCCCTTGATGGCAGAATTCCTGCGCAATCTTGCTCAGGAACTAGAGAATAACAAAGCTATGGCCCGTCGGCTGGCCGAGCCCTTCCAGGCAATGCTAACCGAAGTCCTGGTTAACTCTGGAAGCAAGGCTAAAAGTAAATCGGGGAAAAGCGATAGCAAGCAGAAAAAATACCCGGTTCCCGAAGGTTTTGACCCCTACAAGGTTTTCTACGATCTTGGCAGCCCCGGCCTTTATAACCAGTTAAACCTTATGGGAGTCGATGAACTGAAAGGAGTTCTAGCCAACTTCACCAACCTCCCCCGCAAGGACTACGCACGTAAGCAGAAGCAAGAAATACTGGTCGAAATGGCCGTCCAGGGAGTAAGAGATATAGCCACCCGCGGAGAGGCCTTCGGTGACTACAAGCTGGATGTTGAATAGACTGGATGACTTCAGGATTTGGGCAGACATATTTTGCAACTGGATTTGTTAAGCACCGCTTCCCTCTGCTCTTAAGCCCCTGAGGCAGCTTCTTTTTTGGTACATATCCCCCCGCTAGCAGTAATAATATGTTAAATGGAAGCCATCCCCCGTCGAAAAAAAGAGGCTATTATAACAGCGGTCTAAGGACACCATTTTTCTGGTATAATACTATCATAATGGGACTCTAGTAAAGGTGCGGTTCGAACCATGCTAATTTTGATGGGAGGTTATTTATATGGAAATGCCAGCCAGGAAAACAGATAATAAATATACCTACCGGGAATATTTGCTCTGGGCCGATGATGAGCGATGGGAATTAATCAATGGAATTCCCTATAACATGAGTCCGGCACCATCTACAGAACACCAGAGGATCTCGACAGAGTTATTAGGGCAGTTCTGGAGCTATTTAAAAGACCGCAGCTGTCAGGTATTTGCAGCACCTTTTGATGTAAGATTGCCCAGGGACAATGAAGAAGATGAGGATATTGATACCGTAGTTCAACCGGATTTAGTAATAGTATGTGACAAAGGTAAACTGGATAACCGTGGTTTAAAAGGTGCACCTGCTCTGGTTATAGAAATAATCTCACCATCTACCGCCAAAAAAGACCTGCAAGAAAAATTTCTGCTCTATGAACAAAACGGTGTAAAAGAGTACTGGATCGTGCTCCCGGGTGAAAAGGCTGTGGATATATATCAATTAGATGAAGCGGGAAAATATGTGCGCAGTGGCCTATACCTGTATCCGGAAAAGGTTAAAGTAGGTATATTGGAAGACCTGGAAATTGACCTGGGCTTGGTATTTGGAGAATAAACAAACAGCATGTATAGGACTTCTCCGCTACCACTGGCGAGAAACGTCTGTCAGCTTTAAGAACCCATCCTTTGAAATGATCAAACAGGTTTTGACTGAACATACCCGCTCGTAAACAGGAGGAAGTTCATCTTTTACCGGTTTAAAATTCCAATACTAACTCTTATAAGGTTGCACATAAGAAGAAGCAGAAATCTAAACTTTTTAGAAATGACCAAATTGCAGAGGGTACGATTATCGAAAATACTGGGCTTATACTAGAAACGTTTACGAATAATCATATTATGACGTATTCATGGAAGATGTTGAGTCGAAATTTTTTAAATCACCTTCCTGACGAAGCGCTTGCAGAAACATTAACCGTTAGGGAACCTCCAGCAGAAGAATAGAACTTCAAGTTATTTCCCCCTTCCCTTGGCCCAACGCTACACTCCTCGTATTCCTTAAAGCTATTGTCCTATTCATGGCCCGACCCACCCTTTCGAAAGTAATCTATATTTCATTTATTTTTCATTTAAAATGTTTTTATGTATTTAATTTTCATTACAACACCATAAATGAAAATTAAATTATATTGTTTGCATTTCCAGGCTTTTTTTGAGTAGTAATATTCACGTTACCATAGAAGTTACTCAGGAAACATATGAGGATGCAGCCCAGACCAGCACTTACCCCGTAGTTGAATGTCTATAAATGAAGCCGGACAGGTAGCCAGCGGCTTATTTTTTACGGATACCATGACCAGGTCAGCAAAAAAACCATTCTACCGTTGGCATCACTGCTTCTTTTCATATAGACTAGAAGCGTAATATTAGAATTAATAACTTGCTCTCAATTATGGAATTCTAATTCTTGGAGGTACAACCATGAACGAAAAAGCCCT
The DNA here is from genome assembly GCA_964510795.1 of uncultured Syntrophomonas sp. Taxonomy (GTDB): domain Bacteria; phylum Bacillota; class Syntrophomonadia; order Syntrophomonadales; family Syntrophomonadaceae; genus Syntrophomonas_B. Next base: position 51,973 of record CAZEDT010000021.1, on the reverse strand, counting down.
GGTTCTCTTATCAGGCGGGTTGGATAGCACTACTTGCCTGTCTCTGGCCGTCAATTCCTTTGGCGCCGCCAATGTCAGTACCCTTTCACTATTATATGGACAGAAACACGACCGCGAAGTTGCGGCAGCGCGAGCAGTAGCTGCGCACTTTGGCTGTAAACACCAGGTATTTACACTACCTGATATATTTCAGGGTTATGGCTGCAGTCTGGTTGACTCTGATAAGGAGCATCCGGAAATAAGCTACCAGGAGATATCCGATTCCTTCGGGGTTTCTCCTACCTATGTTCCTTTCCGAAACGGCAATATGCTGTCAGCCGCGGCGGCCCTGGCTTTGGTGGAAGAGGCTGATCTCATTTACTATGGAGCTCATGCTGAGGATGCTCGGGGCTTTGCCTATCCGGACTGTACCCCTGAATTTAATGGGGCTATGGCCAATGCTATCTACGTTGGCACCTACCATAAGGTTCGCCTAATAACCCCTTTGCAATGGTTAAGCAAAAAAGAAGTCGCGGAACTGGCGCACAATCTGAACGCCCCTATCCATCTGACCTATAGTTGTTATGCCGGGCGGGAGCAACACTGCGGCAAATGTCCCACCTGTGTTAGCCGGGTGGAAGCTTTCAAACAGGCCGGACTGAAAGATCCGGTGGCATACGAAATACCTATTGATTGGGAGGAATAAGATGAGACAGATTTCTATAACCAAAATTTTTACCTTTGATTCAGCCCATAAGCTAAATGATTATAATGGTCCCTGTGCCCGGATTCATGGTCACACTTACAAGCTGGAGGTAACCGTCTCTGGTCCACTGGCACCCGACATGGTAATTGATTTCTATGACATGAAAAAAATCGTAGAAGCCACAGTTTTAACTACGATAGATCACCAATATCTTAATGAAATTGTCCCCTTTAATCCTTCCGTAGAGAACATGGTCGTTTGGATTGCAGATCTCCTGGAACCTGCCTTTGAAAATCCGGTTAAATTACAAAAAATCAGGCTCTGGGAAAATCAAAGCGCTTATGCCGAGGTAATAATTTAATGTATCCGGTAGTAGAAATTTTCGGACCAACCATTCAGGGGGAAGGTATACAAATGGGCCGCAGAACTATGTTTGTCAGGCTGGCCGGTTGTGATTTTCGCTGCCGGTGGTGTGACACCACTTATGCCTTTGATACTGCACGGGCTGAGCAGCTCAGCCCCCAGGATATTGTTGCTCAAATGCAGTCAATGGCTCCCTATTGTAAAACCGTAACCCTTACCGGGGGTAATCCCTGTATTCACGATTTACAGCCGCTGACAGATAAACTGCGGGCCGCCGCTTATGAAATTCAAGTGGAAACCCAGGGTTCGATCTGGCAGGATGGCTTGAAAATGGTTGATATGATAAATCTATCACCTAAAGCTCCGAGTTCGGGTATGCATCATAAAAAACTGGTCCTGGAGGAATTCATAGCCAACGCTGCAAACATGCAGTTGAAGGTGGTAGTCCTTACTCAGGAAGATTACGAATATGCCCGGCAGCTGCACCAGCAGTATCCTAATATACCCATGGTATTGCAGGTATGTACTGAGCTGGGCTGTGATACAGCAGAGAACCTGATGGTCAGATATCGGTCCCTGGTCAGTATGGTAATCAATGATACCGGAATTAATGATAACGTAAGGGTGTTGCCTCAAATGCACGTTCTGGCCTGGGGAAACCGGCGCGGTATATAACCATTGTTAATGAATTCATAGACCTGCTGAAGAAACTGGCGGTTAAAATCAGCATTCCTAAATGTGCTGACAGATACCCGCCTTTATCTTTGTAATAGTTCAGTTGCGCAGAACCGACCCTGTTTTTATCACAATGGTCAATTTATTCGTCAGCTAAATAATAATATCTGCAATCACGTTTATTTAAATAATAACGATATTTGAGCAAAGCCCTTCAATCCCCCACAGAATTCCACCATTTTTTCCTCACCCTTTTCCCTGGAGAATTCAAACTGCACCGCGTTATGGTTGGGTCGATAATCGCTATTTGATCCAGGTATCGCCCCTGCGCTAAGCTTTGACCTGCTGATTATAAATTTCAAACTTGATTATTCAAAATAGTAGTTCAATTATTTTCCATTTGTGCAGGAAAATTATAACATGCGTAGAAAGTATGGTTATATATAATTTGTGTTAGAACTATAATTTGCTGAATGGAGGATACGCATGCAAGGAGAACAGGACATCTACCAATTAATTACTGTACGATCTAATAACCGCTTTTTCAAACTGGTAGCCGTTGTCTCCACACTGATGGTTGGTGCAACTACGCTGCTGAAGCTATTGGGGTTGGCTTCACCGGCTATTACCTATCCCAAACTGGGTTTCGCTGTACTAATAATAGCCGCATCCCTGGCCATTATATATGCGGTTTTCAAGCATTACAATACTCAAATCTGGTCTAAATGGGTAGTGGTCACTGTGGTCTCACTCTTAATGATTTACATGCGAACGATCACTTACGACGCCCCGGAAACGCATGCTTTATCATATTTTGCTATCGGTATCACTATTTTCTTTTTCGATTTCCGTTTGGTAATTCTGGCCACACTAATTTCCATCTTCGGCGATTTGTTTTTGTTGCAGATTTATCCAACCCTGTTGCCAGCTGGAGATATCAAAAACGGCATCCAAATTCGTTATTTTTGTTATATCTGGGTAGCACTGGTGGTAAGTTTCTCAGGCCTGACCATCAAGGAACTCTTTTCCGCCACTATCGAGCGGGAAGCCCAGGCCAATACCTCCTCCGTCCGGCTGCAAAAAATTGTGGAACAGGTCTATGGACTGGCTAACACCATTAGCAACAGCTCCAAGCGGCTCAAAGAAACCGCCAGCCAGAGCGTAGACGGTGTGAGCAAAATCGAGCAGTCTACCCTGCGGGCAGCCAATATTGCCAACCAACAGTCTCAAAACAGTTTGGAGAATGTGTCGGTAATCGAGGATATCTTAAGCGCCATAGATAATGCCGGGGCCGGTACTATCAAAATCAGTAACTCAACCAATGGCTTTCTCAGCCTGTTAGAGAACGGCAAACACGCTCTACAGGAACAAAGCGGCAAGCTAAATGTGGCCAACTCAATTAATACCGAGATTCATAGCGCAGTTAATACCTTGGATCAAAAATCTGGTGAGATAAACAGTATTATCGAGACCATCGCCGGCATCGCCAGGCAAACCAATCTCCTGGCCCTCAACGCAGCTATCGAGGCGGCACGAGCCGGCGAACAAGGGCGGGGTTTTTCCGTAGTAGCAGAAGCGGTTAAAAATCTGGCTGAGGAAACCACCCGGGCTACCAGCACCATTAATTTTATGATTCAGGAAGTACAGCAAAACACTGCCCAGATGGTTGCCAAAGTCCAACAATCCTCCGAAGCCATTCAGAAGCAGGAAGAGTCCATGCAAAATACCCAGGAGATCTTTGCCTTGATTGGTCGAGAATCCGAACAGATTAACCTTTCCGTGCAGGAGATAACTACTTTTATCCAGAAGGTCGTTGACTCGACAGCACACTCTTCGGGCATGGTTCAACAGGTTCATCAAATGTCCCTGGAATTAACTGATCATACTCGTCATATTTTAGATATAATTCTTCAGCATGGTCAATTGGTGAGTGGCATGAACACCGAGATTGATTCCTTCGTACATTTGTCCGAACTTCTTTACCAGGAGTCCCGGCAAGATTTAAGCCAATAGCATTTTTTATTCTTTCGCAGAATTTCCGCCCTAATTATACGGCTGGATCAATCTGAAAAAGAGGGCCACATTATTGTCAATTTATTGATTGCTAGATCAAAATAAATTGACAAGAATGTGGCCTGGCTTTTAAATTTCAGCTGGACTGATGGCATTTAGATTGCGGCTATAGTGCAGCGGAATAATCCTCTTCTGCAGACAGCTTTTTTCTATTTCCAGCGGAGATCCCCCCGCTTGGCAGCTGAAGCAATTATATCCTTCCATTCAATCTGCTTATTATCTTCAGCGCTCATTTACCCACCTCCCACCAGCGGAAAAATGGATAAAGTATCCCCTGCCTGCAAAACACCCTCAGCAGAAGTGGCCAGACCATTTAAAAAAACAATGCCCAGTTCCTTACGTGGAATCTTCAGATGATCTACTACCCAACCCACAGTGCAGGCCTCATCCAGCTCCATGTCCTGTTCCCGGAAACGTCCCTGGCGAAAAGTAGCAAACAATTTTACCTTAACCAGCATTTTTCCCGTCCACCTCCGTTAAAGAGCTTTTGCATTAATATAATCTAATTATATATTCTTAACAGGTAAAAAAAGCCGCCAGTTAAAAACCGGAGGCTTTCGGCAGATTCAGTTTACTGGTGATGCCAGATAGGTTCGTTAATGTTTGCCGTGATTACAACCCGGACCATGATGATGGTGTTCACAGCAAGCATCATGGCATTCATGATGGTCGTGCCCCTTAGGGTTAATACCGGCCCCGTCTAGCTGGGTGGTTACCTGCTCACGAATGGAGCCCAGGTAAATTTTATAAAGCTTTTTTTGTTCGGCTTTTTCCGCGAGGGTCAGACCCTGGGTTTTCTTTTTATTAGCTAATTCATTTATACGCTTAATTAGTTCTTCGGTTATCATCGCTTACACCTCAGTTAAAATAGGTTATGCCGTATAATATAGTTTGCCCCAACTGCTTGTCTTTAAAACTTTGCATGCTCCATTGGCTATCGCTATTATACAACACGAAATTAAATTTTAATATCTATTAAAGGTAATTCCAAGTACAGACAATGCGACAGCGAGACGGTTCTCGCTGTCGCACCCTTTTATTTAATTGCTGGTAATCTTGAAGCTTTTTAGCAGCTCATCAATCTCAGTTGCTTTTTCTGCCACCTTAGCAGCAGCTATATTAATGTCCATTGCTGACTGGGCGGCAGATTCACTGCCTTTTGCAATTTCCTGGGTTCCTGCGCTGCTTTCTTCAATGGTAGCCCCCGTCGATTCGATGGCGCGGTTAATCTGTCCCATGGATTGCATAACGATACCCATCTCTCTGGAAACCGTGCTGGTTAGTTCAGCTACCATATCGGCATCTTCCCGGTATTGTTGACCGACTTTTACCAGAGAATCGTAATCCTTTACCACTGTTTCATTTACAAAAGTCAACATGTCGCTGCACTGGTTAACCAGATTGCCGATGGCTTTTTGAACCTGCTGGGTGAGTGACTGAATGCCAGACACTGCCTTAGCCGAATCCTCTGCCAATTTTCGCACTTCATCTGCGACCACAGCAAATCCTCTGCCCTGTTCTCCAGCCCGGGCAGCTTCAATGGCTGCGTTCAATGCCAGCAGGTTGGTCTGATCAGCGATACCTGCTATGTTCATTGCTAATCCGGAAATCTCCTCAACCACTTTTGATTCCTCTATAGCCTGTATCAGCTTGCTTTGAATCACTGCACTAACGTTAACTGCCTGATTTTGCGATGTTACCGAAGCCTGCTCGATTTTTCGCGCCCTCTGTTCAATCTCTGACGCTTGCAACTGCCCTTGGTCAGCCAGCTTGTGCACCTTTTCCAATGCTGCTCCGATCTCCTGTCCAGAAGCATTGATTTCTTCAGCTGCTGCAGATACCTCTTGCATCCCGGCAGCAATTTCTTCCGTAGAGGCAGAGACCTCTTCCATAGTTGATGCGATAATTTCGCCTTCCTCAGCCAGGGAACGGCTTAAGCGAGACATCTCACTAGCATCATTGACAATGGTTTTAATCATACTTCCCACATTCTGATTAATGGCATTAAAACCACGCGCTAACGCCCCGACTTCATCGCCTCTACCTGTCAACTTATCTCCTAAAATACTTGTAAAATCGCCTTTTGCCATTTCTAATTCTGCCTGATTAGCTGCAATGGTAATATCTTCGGCAAGCCGTTTGGCTATAATCCATGTCACCCCGCCTAAGACTAGCATAGCTAACAGTGCGATCGTCAATAGCATGGTTAACGTTTTTCCCACTTTAGCGAGCACCTCTTCAACCGGCACTACCACCGCATACGACCAGGGAGTTGATGTTCTGCCCACCTGTATGGGTACAAAGAATTTATATACATCACCTTTGGTTACCGATGAATAATCCACAGTGCTGTATGTCTCGCCCTTTTGAATTGCTTTTTTAGCCGCATCATTTTTTTCTGATTGCTCGGCCTCATCTACGCATTTGCCAAGTAAATCTGCATTGGGATGGGTAACCAAGAGCGCTTGATTGGATAGAGTCATACCATATCCATTATCATAAAATTTAATGCCTGCCAGCATTTTTTGCAGTTGATCCAAGGCCAGATCAATACCTACAACACCTACAACCTGGTTACCTTGGCGAATGGGGATGGCAACCGTAGTAAGCAACACCTTTTTACTGTCTATTTCATATAAAAAAGGTTCAACAACGATTTCCTGTCCACTGTTTTTAGCCAGAAGATAATAATCCCCAGCCCCTGCCTTGTCATAATCAACCAGCGGGTCCAGTTTAATGATGCCGCCGCTGCGCACCCAATAAGGTATAAACCGCCCGGTTGCGTCATACCCTGCTTTCCCTGCGTATGCACTGTCCTTGCCATCCAGCGCATTTGGTTCCCAACAGGTCCAAACACCTAGAAATTCAGGACTTTTTTCCAGTGTTGCTTTTAACATATCGTTGATTACTGCCCGGTTTGCCTGTCCGTCAGATTGCAGCCCTTCGATGCTCATTCCTAATGCTCGTGCAGTATCCATCGCCACGTCCAGTTCTGCCTTAATATTATTGCTGTTTTTTTCCGCTACTGCCTGGCTCAGCACCAAGGCATCTTCCCTAACGGTATCCCGCGTTCGAACATAGATCATGCTAAACATCCCAATGAATACAAGAACCACCGCCAGCAAAACAGTAAAAGTTATTCTCCCTTGAAGCTTCATTTTCCTAAACAATACAATTCCCCCTTGCAATTTCCGGCTGTCAAAATAACCAGAATATTATGTAATCATGATTGAAACTGTCTAAGTAATTCGACATTATCCTCCATAATCCTTTACCATAATTTGTCATTATTCGTTTTTATTTCTATAGCTGATATTAAAGTACTGGAGTGTATGGCGGGATAAAACACAATAAAAGAAATGCTATCTAAGGCTGCCAGGTTAAAACTTTTTGCTCTGCTCATACGTTATATTAGTATAAGGCCAATTATTGATACGTATCAGCAAAAGGAGTCTTAATCGTGCACAAAACTAATCCGCAACAGCTTTTAGCAGACTATATTCTATCCAATAAAGAAAACTATTACCGGCTAGCCTTTAGTTACGTCAAAAATAAGGATGATGCTCTGGATATTGTCCAAGAGTCGATATGCAAAGCTATAAACTCTGGGCATAGTCCCAAAAATCCAGAAGATGTTAAACCCTGGTTTTACAGGATTGTAGTCAACACCGCTCTCGATTTTTTAAGAAAGCACAAAACAGTAGAGCTGGTAGATGCAGAAGCCCTGGAGTTGTCCGGTTCTTCAGAGGATACCTATGATGACCTGGATTTACATAAGGCCCTGGATAGCCTCCCCCCGAATTATCGCAGCATAATTGTGCTGCGGTATTTCGAGGACTTAAAGATTGAAGATATTGCCGCTATCCTGGGAGAAAACGTTAACACCGTAAAAACCAGATTGTATGCTGCTCTGAAGAAACTACGTCTACAGCTGGAAGATTGACCGTTAGGAGGCATTATCATGTACGACAAAAAACTGCTCGAACTAAAGAATGATTATATGAATATTGAGATTCCAGACGAGTTGCAATTTACCGTAAAGAAAGCACTGCAAGAAGGAGAGAAAATGGCTATGAGGAAAAATATTTGGAGGAAATGGGTAGGTGTGGCCGCAGTTACGGTTCTAATATTTACAGCCACCCTTAATATTAGCTCTACGGCGGCCCGGGCTTTATCAGATGTTCCTATCATCAAGAATATTGTAAATGTACTTACTTTCCGAGAATATAAGGTTAATGAGGATACTTATAACGCCAATATAAAAGTACCCGCTGTAAAGGGTATGAACAACAAAACTCTGGAAAATAGCCTGAACTCCAAGTACCTGGAAGAAAACAAGCAACTATACCAGGAATTCAGCAAAGATATGGAAGACATGAAGGCTAGCGGTAGTGGTGGGCATATGGGAGTAGACAGCGGATATGAAGTTAAAACAGATAACAAGCAAATATTATCCATCAGCCGCTGGGTAGTAAACACGGTTGGTTCTTCATCCACAACCGTAAAATTTGATACGATTGACAAGAAAAAAGAAATACTGATTACTCTCCCCAGTCTTTTTAAGGATGATAGCTATGTTAGGGTAATCAGCGAAAACATTAAAGGTCAGATGCGGGAACAGATGAAAGCTGATCCGGAAAAAATGTATTGGGTTGCTGGATCACCCCAAGAAATGGCTACAGATAATTTTGAAAGTATAACCAGGGATCAGAATTTCTATATAAACAATGATGGGAAGCTGATTATCTCCTTTGACAAATATGCAGTAGCTCCCGGCTGTATGGGCGTGGTGGAATTTGTAATTCCGACCGAGGTTATTTCTAGAGTTCTGGTTAGTTACGAATATATTAAATAATAACCATTGCCCAAAGGCGCGTTAATTCCACAAACCACCGAGGTTTACCCAAACCCCGGTGGTTACTTGTTCCTGCTGCCTCCCCCAACACTTTATCGTAAGTCTAAAAAGCCCCACGTTTTTCTTATTACATTATATAATTGATGAGGTACTGTCACCAAATAAGCGATAATACCATCCTTTATTATGGAAAAAGTAAGAAATTATTAAGAATTCTATCCAGTTTTGCGTAAGCCTAGCAATCTAAAGTATAGTCAAGGCTTACGGGTTTACTAATTAAATTATGAAGGGGGTGATTAGGATAGAAAAGCAGCGCATCCTGGTAGTCGATGATGACCAGGAGATAGTGAAAGCCATTGCCATCAATCTTCAGCATGAGGGTTATGATGTCCTGATGGCTTATGATGGTTTGCAGGCGCTCGACATGATCAGCAGTCAGAGTGTGCAGCTTATTATCCTCGATATAATGATGCCGCGCTTGGACGGGCTATCAACCACCCTGAAGATTCGGGAGGAGAAAAACATACCCATCATCATCTTGTCTGCCAAGTCAGAAGATACGGACAAAGTCCTGGGTCTTTCGATGGGGGCCGATGATTATGTCACCAAGCCGTTCAATAGCATGGAACTCATGGCCCGGGTAAAGTCCCAGCTGCGGCGCTATCTGAATCTGGGGGATGTCAATGGACAGGCGAAACTGAATATCTTACAATCAGGCGGACTATGTTTTGACCTGGAAAATCATACGCTAACAATGGATGGCGACCCGGTAAAACTGACCGCAACAGAGACCAAGATTGTGGAGTTATTAATGAGAACTCCGGGACGCATCTTCCCGGCCGAGGAGATTTATGAGCGGGTCTGGGAATCCCCTGCCTATGGGGTAGAAAATACCGTTATGGTACATATTCGACGCATCCGGGAAAAAATCGAGATAAACCCGAAAGAGCCAAAATACTTAAAGGTGGTATGGGGAATTGGATACAAAATCGAGAAAATCTAGACCGTTCGCAGCCTGGCTCTGCTTTTTTCTGGGCGTTAGCATAATTGGAGTGCTTCTTTTGACCGGACTGGGCATCGCAGCAAAATCCAGCGGCAACATGGATGTTTTGAAAACCCATTTTAATAGTGACTACAAAAACAGTATGGCATTTAAAGAGCGTAGCTCTCAGTATTTTAACAGCTTGTTCTCCCTGGTAGAGGATAATTCCAATCATGATAACAGCTACCTGGAAATGGTTAAAAGCATGTTGAATGATGAAGGGGAAAACGTCAAGTATTGTGCCGTGAACCTTAAGACCAGTCAGATGGTAACGAATATGGAGGGCAGCATTACGTTTCCTGTACCGGGAGGAATGCCGGCCACACCTGCCGGATATAACTACTTCTGGTATCTAGACGGCCAAAAGATGTGGGTAATGGACCATGGCAAGCTGGTCGATACCGAACGATTAGACAGCGGCTATCGAGGCCTTTTTCCTAATCTTAGCATGTACACTGATACACCCGCTACGAACAGCCGGGTGCTGCTGGCAGTAAAGGACACGCTGGTAAAGAACCCCTACTCGCATTCCATGTACTACTCGGAACAACAACTATTGCGCATTATCGGCTGGAGCTATGCTGCACTAGGAGTACTGGGAATTGCATTTTTAGTCTATGCATTAATCAGGCGCCGGGACAAACGCGATTTTGTCCGAAAAATTGCCTCCTGGTCAGGGGCTATCTGGGTGGAGGTCAAAATACTGCTGTCCATTCTGGTTTTGGCCTTAATGTGTGGAGTGGCGGTTCAGTATGGTGGCAATTACAACTATTTTACTATGATCACGGTAACAGCTCTAACTAGCATTGCTATACTTCTGGGCTTATGGTGGTTCTATGTAATGGCCGTTGATCTATTCACCAATTGCGGTGGCTTTTTCCGCAACAACTCAATAAATTCCATGATTAAATGGTACCAGAAGTACGAAAGCAAGTATTCCTGGCAGCAATCAATGCTAAAGCGTGCCTATATGCTGGTCGCAGCTGAAACCGTACTGGCCTTAACATCAGTCTTGTTTGTAGTAATATCTGCTTCTACCGGAGATTTCGTTCCATTCTTAATAGCCCTGCTAACCGCCGGGACTGGCATATATCTACTTTACCGATACCTGCACCGTTATAACGTGACTATCAATGACCTGGGCAAGTTGATTGATCATATTGAAATGATCAAAGCCGGAAATATGGAAAGCCGGCTGGAGCTGCCAACAGATGCCGATATGTATCCTGCCGCCCAGAATCTGAACGCATTACAGGAAGGGATGAACATGGCTGTCACTGAGAAAATGAAATCAGAGCGAATGAAAATAGAGCTGATCACCAATGTATCACATGACCTGAAGACCCCGCTCACCTCTATTATCAGCTATGTGGACCTGCTGGGAAAAGAAGAAAACTTGTCCGAAAAGGTTAACGACTATATAAAAATCCTGGCTCAAAAATCAGAGCGTCTTAAGAATCTGATTCAAGACCTGTTCGACCTGTCCAAAGCGAGCAGCGGCAACGTCTCACTGGATACAGAGCAGCTTGATTTAGCACGGTTGATCAAACAAACCCTGGCCGACATGGAGGAACCCATTAGCAAATCCGGCCTGACTTTCCGGCTTAATATTCCTGATGAGCCCGTCAATATTCTAAGTGATGGTAAAAAGCTCTACCGGGTTTGGGAGAATCTGATTACCAACACCCTGAAATATTCTCTTCCTGGTTCACGGGTTTTCGTGGAATTGACTGTGGATGATAAAGGTGCTCGAGCTGCCATCAAAAATACCGCTAATTATGAGATGAACTTCGAAGAAGAGGAAATCCTGCAGCGCTTTGTTCGCGGAGATAGCTCCAGAACCACCGAGGGCTCAGGATTAGGTCTCTCCATCGCCGAAAGCTTTACCCAGCTATGCGGAGGTAAGTTTGAGGTCAAAATCGATGGTGACTTATTCAAGGTTGAACTGTTGTTCACTACTGTTTAGATAAAGACGGGCCAGCCACTACTTATCAGCTAAGCATGTGGCTGGCCCGCAATCTCTTCATTTTTATATCTGAGGTACCCCTTAGTTCTTTAGGCGAGCATTGCTTTCCTGATGCTGATGCCTACTTCCTCAGTCTACGTTTTCTCTTTATTCCCACATATTTCTAGCTACGTATAAATACCAGTCCAATGACCAGGGCTCCCAGAACAAAGCGATACCAGGCAAAAGGTCGAAAATCTTTGGTTTGAACGTAGCGGAGCAGGAAGCCGATACTCACCAGTCCGACCACGGCCGATATCAACATTCCCAACAGAAATTTGGCATCGATTAAGGCCGGATTGGCTATTATTTGAGGGGCTTTTACTAAAGCTGCTCCCAAAATAATAGGGGTAGAGAGTAAAAAGGAAAACCGAGCTGTATCTTCGCGGGTTAATCCCAGTAAAAGTCCGGTGGTCATAGTTATACCGGAACGAGATACGCCGGGAATGATAGCCAGAGCCTGGGATAAACCTATCAAGAAACTGGTTTTTAAATCAATTCGCTGCAGCTCAATTTCTTTTCTGCCCTTACGATCAGCCCAATTTAAAATTAAGCCCATTAGAATTAACATTATGGCAATCAACAGAGGGGTTCGAAATAAGGTCTCAGCGATATCTTCCAGCATGAAACCGATAGCCGCTCCGGGTACACTAGCTATAACCAGGTACCAAAATAGTCTGCCGTCCTGGGTTGACCATCCTCTCAATCCAGCAGTCAGCAGGTTCCACCAATCTCTCCAGAAATAAATAATTACTGCTATTAGAGTACCAACATGCAGCGCCACATCAAATGTCAAGCCAGGGTCGGTCCAGCTAAAAATCCAGGGAACTAAAACCAGATGAGCCGAACTGGATATCGGCAGGAATTCCCCCAAGCCCTGAACCAGCCCTAGTACAAAGGCTTCCAAAAAACTCAAAACAGCTCCTCCTTAAATGATTCTTTAATCCTGTTCAATATAATAACATAAAAATATTTGCATCCACTAAGACACATCAAACCTGGCTTTTCTTACAAAATAATGGGCCTGCTGCCGCAGCCATTTGCCTACTCCGCCGCCTTGAAATTATAGACTGGTTTAATCTGCTCAACAATATCGACCTTCAAACCCATTAAGCAATGGTATATTATAAATAATATCAAACTGCCCATTATATATATTGTTAAATATTTTGAAAAATGTTAGTAATACTCATATATTTCTTCAAAAGAGCGGTGTTATTCAAAAGAATGTTAAATTACATATAATTAACTCATTATTGTAGTTCGTTGGTAAGATAACTATTCTGACAGGAGAATTAATTATGCGTATATTAGTTTTAAATGGTAGTCCCCGTGAAAATGGAACAGTTGCTGATCTCCTTAAAACGGTTGTTGAAGGTACTTCTGACAGGCATGAAGTGGAATGGATTAACGTATATGAACTTAAAATGCAGCCTTGTATTGGATGCATGAAGTGCCGGTCAGGCCAAGAATGTATCTTGCCACAAGACGATTCCCATATAGTTGGACGTAAAATAAGAGATGCTGATGGCCTTATCGTAGGTACGCCAACCCACTGGGGAAATATGAGTGCCCAGCTCAAACTTCTATTTGATCGGAATGTGCCAGTGTTTATGGGTGAAAAGCCAAATGGAATTCCCTCACCACGCCAAAAGGGAAAGCCAGCGGTTATAGTAACTGCTTGCAGCACTGCATGGCCATTTAACTTCATCGCCGCCGAAAGCAGAGGAGCAATAAGAGCAGTTAATGAAGTATTACATTATGGAGGATATAGGCTTCTGGGTAAGATTGTAAAACCAGGAACCAAGAAAAAGCCGGTAATTTCGAATAGGCTGTTAAAAAAGTCCAAATTACTTGGAAATAGATTTTAAGGCTTAGTTCTGACTACACTGTAAACCAACTGCTAAACCTACTGATAATCCGAACAGTATGCTCCCTTGGAATCCCTTGGGTATTTCACTTGAGATATTCACGCTAAGACGGATAACATCAATAACCTGAATTAGTTGGCACAATAAATTCATTGATATTAAGCATATTTGGAATTATAAAATTGATGAAAGGCAGTCATTAGTATGAGAACTAAAATATGTGGAATTAACGATAAGGATGATATGGCACGGGCCCTTAGTGCAGGAGCTTCCGCTTTAGGTTTTTTGGTCGGAATTACGCACGTTGCCGAAGATAAGGTTGACCTTGATACAGCCAGACACTTAATAAGTATTATGCCCCCATTCACCACTAGTGTAGCCGTCACCCACCTCACAAATGCAGAAGATATTAGCGAATTGGTAAGCTACATTATGCCCACAACTGTACAAATCCATGATTATATGCCACCTGAGGAGGTAAGGCAAGTTAGAGAAGCCTTACCCGGCATTAAGATTATCAAAGCGATTCATGTAACAGGTCCGGAATCTCTCGACCTGGCTCGTAGTTTTGAACCAGTTGTCGATGCCCTGCTTTTGGATTCAAGAACCGCAAACCGTTTGGGGGGAACCGGCCTTACTCATGATTGGGATCTTAGTAGTTTAATTGTTCAAAACAGCAGAATACCCGTTATTCTTGCCGGAGGACTAAATCCAGAAAACGTTTATCAGGCAGTCAAAAAAGTACATCCCTTTGCTGTAGATGTGAATTCTGGGGTTGAAACCAACCAAAAAAAAGATTATCAGAAAATCATTAAGTTTATCTGCGAAGCAAACCAGGCGGAACAGGATAACTACCTGTAGAACTTTCTATCCCTTGCAATTCCATAATGCCTTTTGCAAGAGGAGGACCTGAAAATTCAGATCCTCCTCTTATTGTAGTTTTATTATGTTGAAGTTGTTGAATTATTGAAGAGCACTAGTACCCTTTATACTCTGGAGCCCGATTTTGTCCTAAAGCGGCTAAGGTTTCTTTAAAGTCATCACTGAGTACGCCCAGAGTGAGGTAATCAGCCTCCATAGCGAAATAGTTCTCCATGGTCAGGTCATGTAAACGATTAGAAATCATCTTGGTATGGGCGATGCCGACTGGTGATTTGACAGCAATCTTATTAGCTAACACTAAGGCTTCTTCATAAGTTTTGCCTGGTTCTACCACTTTATAAACCATTCCCAATTCATATGCTTCTTTAGCAAGTACTGGTTCTGCAGTCATCGCTATCATTTTGGCTTTCATTGGGCCCACCAGTCTTTGCAGAGCCCACAGTCCGCCAGTATCGGGTACCAAACAGAAATTGGTAAATACCTGATGGAAGTAGGCTTTTTCTGAAGCGATTACAGCATCACAGGAAAGCAGTAAATTACAGCCTCCACCGATACATCCGCCATCAGCTATTCCTATAATAGGTTTTGACATGGTATAAATCTTTTTAATCAGATTGGCTATTTCAAACATAGCCTTCCGGCCAGCGGGGAGGTTGACTATTGTGGGTATAATTTGGGTAATATCACCCTGGCCAAAGGATACGTCTCCATTACCCTTCATAATAATCACACGTACATCTTGATCCCACATGCAATCGTTAAGGGCATTATCCAGTTCATCTACCAGTTGATCACACAATTTATTATTGTTCTGCGGGCAATCGAGGGTTATGGTTGCAATATGGTCAGCTTTCTCAATGGTCAATACATGGTCATACAGTTTTTCATAAGGATACACTACAAATCACTCCTTCATAATAAATTAATACCACATAGTGATATGGGGTCACAAGATAACCCAGGCATTTCGCCATATACGCAATGAACATCACTAGTACAGATGGCACCAGGAAGCATATATTTCCCTTACCCGTTTAAACCATCTTGTTCTTAATCATCATGGAGATCTGCTCATTCAGGGCTTCCACCGAAGCACCACCGATGGCCAAAACCTTGGCATCACGCCAGAACCGTTCCACGCCGGTATCAACTACGCAACCCAGTCCGCCATACAGCTGAATGGCTTCTCTAGCAACATACTCAGATACTTCAGCGGCTTTGACTTTTAGCAAACGTCCTCTGGCCAACTCCAGGCTGCCACTATCTCTCAAGGCATAAGTACTATAGACCAGAGCCCGCAGGGATTCAATCTCGCCCCACATTTTAACCAGTTTATGTCTGGTGACCTGCAATCTATCATACATGCATTGACCCTGTTGTACCCTCTCCATACTATAGTTTAGAGCCATTTCATAAACAGCTTCTGCCATACCCAAGCCTGCCGGGCCACAGCACATGAATTCTGCAGTAGCACTCACAACCATGGCCGGCAGACAACCGTCCAAAGGTCCCAGCAGGTTTTCTTTGGGGATACGAAGATTTTTGAATGAGACGCTGCCGGTTGCTGATCCATGCCAGCCCAGTTTATGTTCTGGTTTACCAACTAATAGGCCAGGAGTATCTTTCGGGACGATAAAGGCACTCATACCAGTTCTGCTAACCATATCTACCTTGTCAGCTGTTACAGCCGTAACAATGTATACATCAGCCACACCAATATTACTGATCAAGACCTTGGTTCCATTTAATACCCATTCGTCACCATCCAGAACTGCACGGGTGCTGAATTCAACCTGATTGAATCCGCCCGCTGCCTCAGTGGTGGCACAGGCCATAATGAATTCTCCAGTGGATGCAGGTACCAGGTATTTTATCTTCTGTTCGGGGGTTCCCATTAGCTCCAGCATGCCTCCGGCCAGCAAGCTATGAGCTCCCATAGCGACCCCTAATACCGGCATGCTCTTGGCAATTTCTTCGTGAACTAAGGCCAGGGTGGTATGGTCTCCGCCCAGTCCACCGAACTCCTCCGGTACAGTAATTCCTAAGAATCCTAATTCCCCGGCTCTCTTGAATAATTTGAGGGGAAACTCATCGGTCCGGTCAATTTCCATCGCTACCGGTTTGCACTCTTTTTCCACAAATTCCCTGGCTACGTTACGCATCAGTTCTCTTTCTTCGGTCATATAAAACATTTACCTAAACCCTCCTTTTATTAATTAGATCTTGCCAGCTTCTAATAGAAACTGGTTAAGATCAAAAACCCGATATTAACTGCACCGAAAGCTTACGCCAAAGGTACCGCGAGGATATACCCATTTCACAATGCCTTTGTTTTTACACATTACTCGGCAGGTACCACATTCCAGACAGCCGGCATAATCAAAACTGATTTCTCCATTTTTGTCCAGCTTGTAGAGTACCGCCGGGCATATTACCAGACAGGGCTTTTCTTGGCATTTGGCACATATAGCCTTGTCCAGCACGATATGGGGTTCTTCTTCATCTACGTTAAATTTGTTCAGGCTCAAGAGTTCCGGTGCCGTCTTTCTTTCAATGCTCATACCGACTTATACCCCCTTAAGCCATCTTTGAGTAATTGCCACATGGATAAGCCATTGGCTTTGATTACCTGCTTGATTTGTTTGATGATGCTGTCCGGTTTTTTACCATTCACCGTGAAAAGGCGTTCAAATACCCCGGTGGCTGCCTGGGGATAAGTGGTATATATACGGGGGATAGCCAATAAATCAGCATAACCGTCAACTGACTTCATCGTGGGCAGCAAGGCTGTGGCCTGCAGTTCTTTCATATAGGCTGGCCCTGCCTGGGCTGGTTCTGAAGTATTCAGAATAGCCCGCGCTGCAGCTACACCGCTGACCATCGCTAAATCAATTCCTCGGATGGAATAACCAGTATTGATGACAAACCCGGCCGCGTCTCCGACCATCAGGAAGCCTTCCCGGTACAGTTTTTTCGGTATGCCCCGATAGCCTTCTTCACTGACTAAATGGGCTCCATATTCAACTGTTTTCCCATCGGCTATTAAGGGATAGATGGCAGGATGCATTTTTAAATCCTGAAATATTTCATGAACGGATTTACCGTGGACTGCAACTTCCTCAGGCGAAAAGACACAGCCCAGAGAAATACTATCCTGATTGGTATAAAGGAAACCACCCCCATGAATCCCTTCGGTGCAGCCCAGAATCATACGGGCAGCTCCTTCATCGTCTGCCAGGTTGAAACGCTGCTGGATGGTTTGGACCGGAAGTTCGATTACTTCTTTTACCCCTACACCTACGGAGTGGGCAGTGATGTCTTTGATTAGTCCGGCCTTCTGAGCAATGAGGGAGTTCACTCCGTCAGCAGCTACGACTACGTCGGCATACATCTCGTCTTCACCAGCAATCACACCGACAATTTTGCCGTCTTTTTCGATCAGCTCGTCCACTTTAATGCCACAGACTACCATAGCTCCCATTTCTTCGGCTTTACCCGCAAACCACTCATCAAATTTGGCTCTTTGTAGGCTGTATGATTGCGGTACCTGGCCTGGCTGGTTAAAGGCCGGGTCATGGTAATCTATGTTGATGGCTTTATCTCCGCCCAGCATTATAATCTGTTCATGAGTTATTTTTCTTTCCAGAGCGGCTTCTTCAGTCAGTCCTGCTTCTACCAGCTCCAGGGCATAGCTATATAATCTGCCGCCGGTTACGTTTTTGGCTCCTGTGGTTTCAGCTCTTTCTATAACCAGTACTTCTTTGCCGGCTTTGGCCAGAGTATACGCACAGGCTATTCCAGCTGGTCCGGCTCCGATTATGATTACATCCATTTTTTCGGCTTCACTCATCTTCTCACCACCCCATTTGGAAGCAAGGGGACGGTTCTCCTGCTTCCTTGTTTAGTTCCCTGGTGAAGGAAGCAGGAGAACCGTCCCCTTGCTTCCATGCTTGTCCCTTTGGGTACTGCATGTTTCACCTGGTGATACTGACAGGTTTGTCCCCCTAATGTTTATTTCAGAGCCTGGGTCAAGAGGGGGATTATTTCATACATATCACCGACAATACCATAGTCGGCGGATCTGAAAATGGGTGCTTTTTCATTGCTGTCAATGGCCACTATGATTTTGGCATCGCGTACTCCGAATACATGTTGAACCTGTCCGGATACGCCCATCGATATATAGAGCTGGGGTTTAATTACGGCTCCGGATATACCTATATAACTTTCTACGGGCAGCCAGTGTCTTTCTTCGGCGATTCCCCGTGTGCAGCCAAGTTCAGCATTTAAGACGGCTGCTAAATCTTTGGCCAGCTGCATGTCTGCTTCTTTTTCTAATCCCAAACCAACACAAACTACGTTAACTGCTTGTCTGAGATCAACGCCTTCTTTTACTATGGGGGCGGACTCAATGAGACTGACTCTATCGTCTGACTCTACGGCTAGGGTTACTATTACGGCACCGCCTTTTATGGGCTCGAATTTACCCGCGGCTACGGTTACTACACTTAAACCGGAAATTGTTTCGCTCTGGACTACAGCTCCTCCGTACATCATTCTTTCGGTACTGAGTTTGCCATCGCTATAGCTTAAGCTGGATACATCACTTACCATTCCGCAATCCAGATATCCCGCTACCCGGGCAGCGACATCTCTTCCGCGGGCGCTGGCTCCAACTACGAACAGATCGGCTGCCTGGCTTTGCAAAAAGTCAGCTATGGCCTGACCATAGCTTTCTACTAAGGGGCTGTCTCCTTTTAAGTAAAAGACTTTATCGGCTCCCATTTGGGCTAGTTGATCGGCATCTGCCTGGCTAAAACATACTGCATTGGCTTCTTTAGCACTTTCTTTGGCAAAGGCGATAAGTTCTGCGGCGATATCTAATTTATCACTGTATACATAAATGCCAGCCATTATAGAACACCTTCCTTTCTTAGCGCTGCTGCAAGTTCTTTTACTTTGTCAGCGGTTTCGCCATCATTGAAGATGATGTTCTTTCGATCCATGGCGTAGCCTTTGATTGCAATTACCTGATTTTTAGGCTTAAAGTCTATTCCCAGATCAGCAGCTTTGTACTCGGTGACTGGTTTTTTGCCAGCCGCCATAACAGCTTTGAGGCCTGGAATGGCAGGGTTATTGGCTTCCGGCAACACAGCTACGATCGCTGGGAGTTCTACCTTTACGGTCTCCAGACTATCTTCCAGTTTTCTAACCGCGGTTAAACTGTTCCCGTTGAATTCCATTTTTACTACTGATGTAATTACAGGCAGGTTGAGCGCTGCACCAATTCGAGGTGCTGTCTGGCGAGCATAGGTATCGCTGGCTCCTTCGGCGCAGACGATTACACTGTAATCATCCATCTTTTTTATAGCAGCGACCAGGGCTCTGGCAGTTACTGATCCATCAGCATTGGAAGCTTCATCGGTATTCACCCAATAAGCTTCTTCCGGCCCACGCGACAGGGCATCTTTTAATGAAGTTTTAGCCCCGGCATTTCCGAAGGTCAAGGTCACGGCTTTGCCGCCTAGTTTACTGGCAGCTTCTACAGCTGCTTCGATGGCATTCTTGTCATAGTCACTTATTTTGCCTTTGGCCTTGGTGGTATCAACAGATAAATCTGGATTAATCTTGATATCGGCTTCATCTGCTACCCATTTGTAGCAGGCTATGATCTTGGACATTAACTAATCCTCCTTTTGCTATTTGAAAACTATACTTGTGAGGTATTAACCCGAACCTAAGGAACTCTTCTAAGAAAAGCGGTACCCTGGCCCTGGCTCTGGATGTCCAGAACATGGCGACCGGAAAGATTGCTTGGTCTGCCAACCCTGAGCAGAGAGAAAGATGATTTTTTCTTCTTCAGTAAACCAGGCTATCATTAGTAATCCCAAAGTTTCCTTGCTATTTAAAAAGACTAAATTGGGGACTAGCCGGGCCGAAGGCCCGACTCCTTCCGCTCAATAATTGAACTAGGAAAGTGTATACCCGCCATCAATTAGATAACCTGCTCCATGGATGAATGAGGAATCATCAGAAGCCAAGAAAACTGCTAGTTTAGCAATCTCTTCCGGTTCACCAGGTCTTCCTGCCGGGGAGTACATTATCTTCAGATTGACCGGATGTTCGGGAATGGCCAGATGTTTTTCAATCATCGGAGTTCTGATTGGCCCAGGCAGTATTGCATTTACTCTAATACCCAGGCGACCAACCATTAAGGACAGTGATTT
The DNA here is from genome assembly GCA_964510795.1 of uncultured Syntrophomonas sp. Taxonomy (GTDB): domain Bacteria; phylum Bacillota; class Syntrophomonadia; order Syntrophomonadales; family Syntrophomonadaceae; genus Syntrophomonas_B. The sequence goes on along the minus strand of CAZEDT010000021.1, from coordinate 31,295 downwards.
GGTAAAGCCAAGCAGTCCGTGCTTGGTAACCGTATAGGTGAGTCCGCCTCTGCCTGAGTTCAAAGAAGCCATTGAAGCCATGTTGATAATATTGCCTGAACCATTTTTCAGCATTTCCGGGATAGCTCTTTGGCTGGCCAGAAATGGCCCCTTCAGGTTAATATCAACTACCCGGTCCCAATCATCTTCGCTAATCTCGTCAATTCCCATCAGACCACTGCTAACACCTGCATTGTTGACCAAAATATCAAGCCGTCCAAAAGCTTCTACTGTTTTGCTCACCAGATTATCAACATCTGCCCGGTTGGATACGTCAGCCAGTACAAAGATAGCTTCTCCGCCAGCCTTTTTTATCATATCAGCAGTCTCGATACCGCCTTCCTGAATATAATCAGAGACAACTACCCGAGCCCCCTCACTGGCATATGCAAGAGCAATGGCCCTTCCAATACCTCCACCGGAACCGGTAACGATAGCAACTTTATTATCTAATTTCATTAAAACTGCTCCCTTCAATTATTATATTCCCTGTAAATACAGGCTTCCGTTGTTCCCTAGACGCCATGGCAGCTTCCTAAGACCAATAGCCATATAATCTGATTCCAACTGCAGATAAGTTCCCAGACTATACTCATTTTCCTCCCTTCCTTACTTATGTAGAGATCCTTTTGAATTTAGGTACCTCAGCACTGTACCTCAGCTTATCCATTAACCAAGTTATGTAAGATCATATTGCAATTGTCATGCCTACTGTATAAATCCCTTATTTTAGCCTTCGGCAGGCATTCAAACCAATGCCGTTTGTAACAGCAATTATACTTATTGGTTGGTCAATACTATTGGTATCGGCGTTGTTGAATGTAACCGCATTCTTACAATATTAATCGCAAAATTACAGTCCGCAGCAGAGCAGACAACTGAGCAAATAAAATACTCTGCAAATGCAGCTAGCCCGTACCACTTTTTGATGATACGGGCCTTTTTGGGGGATATAATTTTTTCACGACTGCTTCTGAGTCAACCTCCCGATAATTATAGGATGGATGTTAACTGAGCAAATAAAGCATTTTTGACATAAAAAAGTGCATCCGCGTTTGGTGAAATGTTAAGTGACCAAACGGAAGATGCACAAGTTAATGCTATTATAAAATTCCAGGGCTGAAGCTATGATATGCTTATCGCCCTTACGACTATTGTTTTTACCAGATTCATTCTGCTTGAATGGGTACGACGTAACAACAGGCCTTTTTTTGACGGTCTGAAATAACCCGACCATCCGGGTTATCGTTTATTCGTTAATTAAAACATCCTCTCTAGTTATTTATTGGCATCCGATCAATATTTAAAATCTTGATTTTTCGGTAGAGAGTTTGCCTGGTTATACCCATAGCATTAGCGGTACGGGGTATATTACCCTGATACATGCGCAGGTACTTTTCAATGGTTTCTTTTTCAGCTTTTTCTATAATGGCTTCAATCTCCTGCCGGCCATCAATTCCTTCCTCTTCCAAAGTATTCGGTAAATCATCAAAGTATAATGTTTCACCCTGACGCAGAATAAAGGCGCGTTCGATTATATTTCTCATCTCCCGGGCATTGCCGGGCCAGTCATAGCTCAGCAGAATATCGGTTTGATCCGTTCCTAATTTCATCAGGGGCATATTATATATCTGACATAATTGAGCCAGCAGGGTATCTGCTATCAAAGGAATATCCTCTTTGCGTTTTCTTAAGGGAGGAATTTGTATATTTATTACATTCAATCGATAATATAGATCTTCTCTGAATCTACCATTAGCCACCTCGTGCTTCAAATTACGATTTGTAGCTGCGATTACACGCACATCAACCTTTTTGGAAATGGAACTGCCCAGGCGGCTAACCGTCTTATCCTGCAAAAATCGCAGCAGATTAACTTGCATATCCATAGGCATCTCACCTATTTCATCCAGAAATAAGGTTCCGCCATCAGCGTTTTCAATTTTGCCTGGGCTGCCTCTGCGCATGGCACCTGTAAATGCGCCTTCTTCATAACCAAACAATTCACTCTGAATTAATTGTGAGGGAATTGCTCCACAGTTTATGGCAATAAACTGACCGGTTCTCTGGCTTTCCTGGTGAATTGCCTGGGCAAATAGTTCCTTGCCGGTACCGGTTTCGCCTTCCAGTAAAATATTTGCCTCTGTTCCGGCGGATTTCATAGCCACGTATTTAATCTTGTTCATTAAAGAACTACTGCCTGCAATTCTATCAAAAGCCGAGGAAGTGTGAGGCATTACATCGCTGGTTAATTGCCTGCTATATTTCAGATTATCATTCATTTTTTCAAACGACAGCACCATTTGTTTACCAAAAGGAGTATTAATCTGTTTTTTAAAAATCAGCTGGCAAGTTGTCTTATTGTCCAGGAAATTTAGTATAAATCTATCCTCACGATCAGCTGTTAAAATGCTATATGAATTGTATATTGCTCCATCATCAATCAGCTCTCTGATATGCATCCCTTTAAGTATATCGCGGTTAGACACATTAAGTATATCCAGACATGGTTGATTGACATTAACTATATGGGCATTTTCATCCAACAGCATTACACTTTGGGGAAAAGCATTCATAAAAGAAGTGGTATACCCATCTAACATTAATCGGTATTTATATCTCTGTTGTATTATTTGTGTCGTTAAATACAGTATATTAGCCATTTCCAGTGTTATAGGCTGTCGGTCACTCAAGGCACAAAAAAACTGTAGTTTCTCAAATTCATTAAATATTGGGAATGCTATTGTGTTAACGCCATTATCATAATTAAGCTCGAGAATTATGCCGGTTTCTACTAATTGATTGAGCTGCTGGTTGTTTTTCAGCACTTCAGCCACCGGACAACAAAATCCAATAGTTTCTTCTGGCTCGCAATAAATGACAACTCCGTACAGGTCAACAATCATAATCTTGGCATCGCCTCGCAATAAAGACGAGCTTTCTTTAAGCAGCGGGGTTACCAGAGCGATTGTTCCATAGTACTCATCCAGCTTGTGTTGGAGGTCATCTTGACGCAGGCGTTGGTCAGAGAAGTTAACACTCAACTCCAGCTTGTTCCTAACCAGGTTTTGCTCAGTTTCCATCCTGATTTCTTCTGGAATTATGTTACTCTGCCTAATCCCACTCCACAAGCTCTCCAAGCGATTTTCGCGAGATAATGTAATCACTAGCTATCACCCCTCTTTAAGCAAAAAACGACATATTGTTTTATACATTTAAGATACAGTAATGCTATTTGAATTGTCAATCGTACTAAAAATGTCAGACTTTCTTATGGCCAATTATCACTTATATGTAAAACTGGCCCTTCCAAACTCGCTGAAATGCTAAATATAAAAGTGGGCACACTCTCAGGATATGAACGGAACTACCGTCTTCCGGACGCTCGCATGCTTCAGTTGTTGGCGGGCGTGATGACCATATCTTCTGATTATATATTAGGCCTGCCCCCATCTGAACCCAAACAAACAACAAGGTCGCTTCCAATCATAGGCACCATAAAATCGAGCCTACCACTCCTTGCGCCTGAAAATATCGACGGGTACCTGGATGTACCCGACTATATAGAAGCAGATTATGTTTTAACCGTAAAAGATGGCAGTATGATTGAAGCCGGAATTCTAGAAGGGGATTATGTAATCTGCAGAGGATCGGAAGTGGCTGAGTACCAGGCTTACAACAGATCTTTTCCACCAGGTGAATCTGAAGACTGGAAAGAAATAATAAATCTCTCATCCCAGGCAGGTTTAAAGGCGCAGCAGGTAAAAGAAATCGTGCTCGGACAGATTGAGATTGCCAGAAGGCTAAAGGAAATATAGTTGAGGGTTTTTATTAAAATTTCGACCTGCTGATTAAGAATCAGTAGGGCCGGCCAGAAAGCCGTACAAACGTGTCCAACTATGTCCGAAATATCCGCATTCTACATTTATTTGGAGGCTTTTTCGATCCTCCTGCCACCTCTGCCACTCGTTTTTTAATGCAAAAATCAAAATTTATATCCCTGTTCAACGAAAATTTTCTGCCAGATCTATATGATCAAACCCATTTTAAATATATCAAAGCGTGACAATTAGTCACACTTTCATTTCCTTTGGTTACCATCTGCTTATGCTGTCAAGATGGCTGTTCCATCATTTCAACTTTTCAAGCTCATCTATCTCGTCAGCAGCCTTGTCATCAGTCCGCTTGATTCGGTGTTGATTGTATATCTCATATTGTTCATGGGCTTTCTTTTCAGCCAGCTCTCGGGATATTTTCCCGGCATGGGTTAATAATTCACGTCGATTAAATTTCAAAAATTTATCCAGTGCTTCTACCCAATCTTTCATATACATGGGGATCTGCTGTCTGGCCATATCTTCAGCATAATCCAAATACATGGTAACAATACGATTTAAGGCCGTAATCTCTTCCTGATTCAAATAATTCTTGGCAATCGTGACATCACTTTTTCTTACTTTGCTGCCCTCATACGTACTTAGCCCCATATTGTCCTTGGTTGCATCGGCCCTCTCCACGATTAGCTCTGCAGCTGTTCGTCCATGAACAGAATAATGCAGCTTATTCTGAACGGCAGCAAAAAACTCCCGAGTAAGGTCAACTTTAGGATCATAGTCAACCGAAAGTGCATAGATATCCTGCACCTTTTGATAGAAACGTTTTTCGGAAGCACGGATATCGCGAATACGTTCCAAGAGCTCGTCAAAATAATCAGCACCGAATTTTTTAGGGTTCTTCAGCCGGTCATCATTCATGACAAAACCCTTTTTCATATACTCAGTCAGGACTTCGCTGGCCCAGTTTCTGAATTGGTTGCCCCGATGGGAACGGACCCTGTATCCAACAGCTAATATCATTGAAAGGTTATAATATTTAATATTCCGTTTTATGCTTCTGCCGCCTTCATTTTGAACTTGTAAGAATGTCTTACAAGTTGAAACTTCATCTAGTTCGCCATCGGAATAAATGTTTTTTATATGCTGAGTTATGTTTTGTGGAGTTTTTTGAAACAGCGTAGCCATAGCAGATTGACTTAGCCAAACGGTATCTTCCTCAAAATAAGCATCAACTTTTGTTTTGCCATCTTCCATCTGATAGATCAGCAGCTCACCTTTTTGGAAATTTTCCCCTTCGCCGTTCATTCCCTGCTCACCTCGTTTCGTGTTTTAGTCAATGATGAATCCCCATTATCATTGCGTCAACGCATTATTTTTATCTTAAAATTTATCTAAAGTATTACTAAATTGAATTTTACTTTTACTAAGCTTAGTAAAACTCCATCCATAAATTGCCGAATTATTGGCATCTGCCATCTTGCACTTCATCTTAAGTTTATCTAAATTCATCTTAAGATTATCTAAAATACTCCAGGTCATTTTAAACTCGGCAGCACTTTCTCCAGATATTCCTGCCAGTAGTCATTATCCCCACAAATACTGTGAATCCAAAAATACATCATCAGAATCTCAAATTCTTGTTTTCTGCCTTTGGTGAAAGATTTTTTGGGCATCTTCCTGTATAGCGAATCAAGATTGAAAAGATTGCTCTTTTGTCTATAATCATATTCGTATTTACGCCATGAATTTGGGCTCTTGCTTCTATGGGTTGCTGGCCAGGAATCCTCATCATCGTAGAAATAATTTATCCAATCATCTGCAAAAGCTACCACATTCACGCCATGTTTCTCCCGTGTTTTTTCAATCCAGTCATTAAACTCTTCCGAAATATAGGGTAAATCCAGCATGTAACTGCGATGGCTATAAATGTGATGATAGTCTTTTATAAACTGGAATTGCATTTCAGTTTGATCCTTCAGAAAAGGAAACTTCTTGATTAGTTTTGCATAGCAATCATAAGACAGGCTACGAAACTCACTGTCCAAATCATACAAAAGAAAGAACTCATCCTGTTTTAAGATGTTGGCAATAATCCGGTTCATGTGCTTTCCGTATTCTGCAAATATCTGGACCAGCCATTCCTGAACAGCGGGATCATAATCCTGCAACTGGTGCCGGTATTTCTCCAGTTTTTCATTATGCAGGGCAGTCTTTTCATCAGCCTCGGTTATATCCAAATAATTGTTAAAATACTCAAAGACGTAATTAACGCAGGTTTTTAAATTCTCTGCCCGCTGATTCATATCAAATTCGTTAAGCCCGTCTTCCTTTTTTCTTCGGGCAATGTACTCTTCTAAGGGAAGCATCATTTCACCTCGTTTGAAGAAGCAGCTGATGACCATGGTAGGAAGAACTTCTGCTTCATCCCAAATACACGTTTTCATTATGCCACCTTATAAATTGCGATGATGGCCGCTCTTGTAGTTTATCAGGAAGTTCAAGCAATTGCCGGCCATGGAAGGAATAGTACTCCCGTCCGTTACCGAAATCCTCTTTGATTCTCTTGCTTACTTCCACATGAAGATCATCAGAAATAGTGAGGTATCCTCTATCAAAGAGAGTATGTATATCTTGCCTCAACAACAAGCCATTATTGGGGTTATGCGGTCCTTGCTGTGAATAGGGTTGGATGTGGGCTGCTTCAAGAACTGGCAAGGTCTTTTCGCCTGAGATAGCACAACGGCGATGATATGCCTCAGTAACCATCACCCGAAATGCGCCCTGCCCCAGTCTGGGAAAGGCTGTATAGCCTAATCCATATCGATTGCCATCAGGTTCATAAATTATATTTGGATCAGATTGATGGTATTGACTCCGCATTAACCGTTCCTCCACCTGTTGATACAGGCTGCGCCCGGCAAAGGAATCACCGCTATATGTTTTTCCCTGCACAATATTGGGTTTCCAATCAGGAGGTACCGGGATCCAGTCATCACGATCAAAGAAGAAGGGGGCAGTAAGAATAATGCAGCCGATAACAGGATCGGGTTCTGTCTTGCGGTTACTTTTTCGGTACTTATAAATAGCCTGTGAAAAGTTCGCAGGATCCGCCGTTCCATTTTTATTACCAAAAGCCTCCCAGGCCAGGGAAACCGGCAGAAAAGCATGGCGTACAAAGAACCCCCCGCCGGCAATATAATTCAGCGGGCTGTGTAGCTTAAACAAAAACAAATCATAGGGCTGCAAAGCCCGGAATACCTGCTTGCCGCCGGGCTGCCAGAAGTTTAATTCGTCGGGCTGGGTGTTGGCTAAGTAATTGTACCAGTCGTTGTCGGTTACGCCGATGTAGAGGTTAGGTTTGTTGTTCATTAGATCAGCCCTCCCCGATGGTTCAATTCCTTCCAATTCTTAGAAAACGACACTAGTCTATCTCCAAATCCTCCAGATCAATGCTGTTCAATAGCTCTTTGAACTGTATTAACTCTTTTTTGTTCAAGGTAACGCCCTTGCCCATCTTTTCATGCTCTGGTGCCCAATCGCGAATATCTACTTTTGGTTTGCGGTCATTCCAACAGACCAGGTTAATTTCTTTCTGCCAGCCTTTAGAGCCTTCGGAGAGCATGCCCAGGTTTTTAGTGATTTCGTATTATATATCAGCCATTGGAGGTTTCATGCAGGAAGTAGTATTTACCATCTTTAATAATAATTTGTACATCATCATTATAAACTTCTTCTGGTTCATTTAAAGCTTTCGGCTTAGGTTTGGTTTGAGTGTTAATTTTTTGAACCAATCCCTGTTTTAATTCCTTGTATTTCCACTTATTATCTACAAAACCGGGTATTGCCCAAAAAAAACCTTCAACTCCGGTCTTTGAAATACGATTTTTATCCAAATCAATACACAGTGATTTAACCTGTCTATCGTGCCATTGCTCCAATAAATTTCTGGTTTGTACAGATTGCTCAAAAAAATTATTAAACAAGGCATAGCTCATATCACTTGATATGCCGCCTTTCCCTAATAAATATGTCAACTTGCTAATTTCCTCAAGAACCGTAACCAATATATTTTGATACCCAACCAGAATGTTGAAATCATCAACTTTTTCCTGGTATTCTTTATAATCAGGATTAGGACACTTTTCAGAAATATCGGATATCGTAATATTCACCTGTCCAAGTAATTCGGTAGCAATACCTTTTAAATTCTCTAAAGTCGTAAGCTTTATATTTCTTTGTTCGTCTATTTCCATAATTTCAGAACTGAATTGAGAAATCTCCCCAACACGAGATAGTAAAGATAGTATCCTGCTCTTAAACTCCCGATCTTGAAAATCGCTGATCTTATGCATGTTATTATTCATCGTTTCAAGTTTGGAATTTATCTCTGTCATATAATACTGTCCAACAACCAAAGAGCCAACATTAATCACATTGGCGACGCCATTAACTATTGTGGAGGCTTTAGAAATTCTCGTAGGATCTACTTTAACTAAATTTGCGTGTCTAATTCCTTTTTCGCCATGATAGAAGCCTCGTACAGCACCTTCCATTTCTTTAGATTTTGTAAGGGTTGCACCGCTGGGAATTACCGCTCTATATAATTCAACATTCTTAAGCGCTTTGTTTGTAATTGTTTTTGCTGCGGCTTCTGCTGCTGCCGGAATTGTCTCTGAAATTCGGGCAATAACCGTTCGGTCAGTAATTTCAAATAGCCTTTTTTCATCTATTTCAGTTGTCGCCGGTAGTCGCTCTATTGGAATGGTTATTCCGCTTTCTTGGATCTGTTCTACTTCAAGTGACTCAGAAATAATTGGAGCAGAAATTGCAGTGGCTAAAACATCTTTACCATTGAAATCAGCTTTGCTTCTTGAATATATTACTAAGACAACAATCAGAGCAATAATTATTGTCGTTAATATTATTACCTGCAAAATATCCATGATTTTCCTCCCGATAATGGCTGATCGTATTCGAACAATACCTCGTTAATCTCTAAGATATCGTATTTACTGCCAATGATGAAATACGTTCTTTCTGTGGGAATGGTGCCAGGCACCAAACATTCTTGGAACCATATCCATCTTGCATTCATCATTTACGAATTATTTTATTCAACCTTTCTTCAAGCTCATTCAACTGAACTATTCGCGCATCTGCTGCTATGGAAACCATTTCATCGGAGCACAAACAAAACTCTGCTTCAAATTTTCGCTCGATAAACCTTTCATCATATCCGTCCATAAAAAGATACTTAACCCCACCTCTAGCCACGATTTCTTGCAAAAAATCACCTATCGTATACGGCTCATACCGATTATTTGGGTAGTATTCTATATACTGTACTAATGGGGTTAGTCTGTCAGATATATCTAGTCCTATCCTTTCGTAGTATTCGCCGTACTCAATGTATTCCAAGACCCCTTCAATATAATAGCCTTGCAGATCCTGTTTTAGAAAAGCGGCCAAGTGCTTGTCATTATCCCAGTTGCTATCTTTATGATCATAAAGGACTACGTATTGGGCTAGTAGAAAGCTACCGTCCTCCTCATCAAAGCGCATCCAATTAATTCTCTCTAAAAACTTATAATGGCCTTCGAATTTACCATAAATATTAACCGGAATTTTAATATTCACAGCCTCTATCCCCTCAGCAAATTGTTTTTACCATAAACTCCGCACGAACCTGTACGCCTTAAACAAAGACCCTAGTTTGTCTCATCCACTAGGCCTGCAACACATCATAAATTGATGTGGCGTCCTTAAAATTAACTCCTAATGCTTTAAAGTGCTCTTTCCCGCAATCCACTTTTTTATTTTCACTTTCACGCCGCTTGTCGCGCTCCAGCGTACTCTTGGTTTCCCGTACCAGGTATAGCTTTTCATCATCCTCGACCACTACCGCCCAGTCGGGATTATAATCCCCTAATGGGGTAGCAACCTTGAACCAGCGGGGTAATTTGCAGAAAAACTTCACTTTTTCGTCTCCATCTAACAGCTCTGCAACGTCTCTTTCAACGCCTGAATCAAATTTAATATAGTTATACGGCGTGCGGTTATCATTGCTTTGAACCGTATAGAGACTGTTCATGTACTCCTTGACTTCTTTCTCCTCAAACAAGCGCATTTCGTAGTACTGTCCTGGAAGCGGTTCATACTTGATACCGTCAATGATCAGCTCATGCAGTGCCCGATTAATCAGTTTGGCGGTTTCAGTCATAAATGCTTGCGGGTTGATCGTAAAATCCTGCAGCCGTCCGGAAGCTTTCAGGATTTTCACCAGCGTGCCGCGAGTCAGTTCGGTTTCACGCTGTAAAAATGCCAGTATATCAGGCAAGGGCTGCTCATTCTTTACAATATAGGTTCGGTTGCTGGTTATTTTTCCGCCTTCTACTCCCACTTCTTTTATTTCCAGATCCCGTTTGGTAATTTCTATCTGGACGGCTTTCGTTTCTGCCATCTTATTAATTTTATCAGCAGCCCGCTCAATGAGGATATCAGTCTGGAATTCAACTGAATACCTGGTTTTCTGACTGATCTTATCCCATAAAGTCTTGAAATCAAGATTAATTTCAATCCGTTTATTGTAAGTGATATCTTTTTTCTTACTCCCATCTTTCGCAAAATCACGCGGCAGGAATCTTTTCATTCGGTTAATAATCACCTCATCCATACCGGTAAATTCGTAGGGGAGATCCAACGCAAAATCCATGCTGTCTGGCTTGAATGACTCAGTAAAATCCCCGTTATGATCGATGAAATTCTGTTTTGCCAAGTGCTGCCACAGCTGTTCGGACTCATCCAAAGCAAGATACTCTGTACCTTCTTTATTTAGTAACTGTGTGAAGGCCGCCTTTGGAATCCGCCCAAACCGGAAACCGCCACTGGGGTCAATGGCAGCTTCAATATCAGACTGCAATCCCCGGGCATAACTCTCAAATGTTTCGTTGGCGATAACTGTCAGACGGTTGATCTGTTCATCATAGATACGATCTCCGTCCTGGTTGACCGGCAAACGCAGCCCACGCCCGATGGTCTGCCGGCGTTCCCGGTCAGTTCCCATTTCCCGCAAGGTGCAGATCTGAAATACGTTGGGATTATCCCAGCCTTCACGCAGAGCCGAGTGACTGAAGATGAAGCGCAAGGGCACATCCATTGACAGGAGGCGTTCTTTATCGCGCATAATCAATTCATAGGTTTCGTCATCCTTGGCGGTACTTCCGCTGGTATCAAGCAAGTCTACTATTTTCCCTTTCTTCTTATCAGCGGAAAAATACCCGTCGTGTACCTCCTCAGCAGTATAAGGAATAACACCCTTGTAAATTGACTTCCGGCTAATCTTCGTATAAGCCTCTTCGAACCACTGGGCGATCTTGCCTTTTTGCGGATTGCCGTCTTCATCATAAACCCGATAGCTCTTTACATGGTCAATAAAGAAAAGAGAGAGCACTTTAATCCCCTGGTCCTTCAGCCGCTTTTCTTTGGCAAAATGCGCTTCGATGGTCTGTTCGATCTGGCTCTTCAATCGTTCATCATTCATCCCGCTCGATTCCTGATAGAGTTCTACAATAACGCCATTTTGGAACTCAACATACTCATTGCCTGATTCAGCGTTGATATTAATGACTTGATACCCCTCGTAATCGCTGCGATTGGTGAAACTTGCCAGAACATCGCCATGCTTGATGGTGATCTGCTTGTCCCGGGTACCGTTGGGCGTATCCTCGAAAATGGTAACTTTGGCTTTGGGGGTTTTGGAGCTTTTCGGCCAATAGCCTACCGCGTCCAGTCTGACCAAAGTCTGATTCGGATCCTCTGTGTCACTGGCATCCACCACCTCGATCTGTTTGACCAGCCGTAAATCAAAAGCACGGATCGGGTCCAGCTGATACAAGAGATTGTAAGGGCGGGTATGTGTAGCTGAATAGCGCAGACAAAACAGCGGATTTAGGTTGCGAATGGCTTTTTGCGACTTTTCGGTATTGTCTACGCTTTGTGGTTCGTCAATAATCAAAATCGGATTGGTTGACTGCACATATTCGATCGGGCGACGTCCTGACATTTTATCCTGCTCCTGGTGAATAACATTCAGTTTCTTTTTCTGTTCGTCAGTGAGTGTGGCATAATCTACATTCTCGCCGGCATCCTTCTGGAATGCCTGGATGTTGATCACCATAATTTGTACTTCATTATTGACGGCGAATTGACGCACCCGGCTTAAATCTTTGGATTGATAAACAAAATCATCAAATGGGACATTGTTATACAGTCCCTTGAAATGCTCGCGCATCAGCCTGATCGAAGTGGTTACACCTTCGCGAATGGCGACCGATGGTACCACGATAATGAATTTTTTAAAGCCGTAGAACTTGTTTAGCTCGAAAATCGTGCGCAGATAGACATAGGTTTTACCGGTGCCCGTCTCCATCTCCACTGAAAAGTTAGGGAAAGGATAAGGACACCCTTCAAAAATGTCACGTGATTTGGGAACCTGGTTGCGCACCTGCACACCTTGCAGATTGGCAAGCAGGGGAAATGTCGATGGAATCAAACGGTTCCCGATCCCCAGTTCGTTAAACATTCCACCGTCCATATTTCCAAAATCCGTGGATGACTCAGCCCCCTGCTGCGGCAAACCTTCAAATAGATCAGTAACGCTTTTTATGGCCTCAAGCTGATAGTCGAGGCCGGAATCAAACTTCAGTTTCATTCTTGGGCCTCCTTATACGGTTTTAAAGATTATCTGGTTGTGCTTTTCTTTTTGCATATTGTGAGCTGCAAAGGTCTGCACTGCATTAGCTTTGAGCTGATCATTGCCACCGAAGGCAGCATCCAGACAGATAAACTGCATCGGTTCACTGGCAACGACTACATCGATGAGCTCTTTGGTAACCGTATCCTCCAAACAGATCAGCAGCGCTCCTTCGGCAATGGAGAATACTTTTTTGCCAGCCAACGTTTGCTCCTGCGCCTGGGCCGTAGGCATAAATCCTGCTTTTAGCAGAATCTCAAACAGCAGGTCTTCCTGGCTGGCTGTCTCACTGATATGATCAATGTGCAGCTCAAGCTGCTCCAGAATCTTTTCCGGCTCAGTTGTCGGCGGAAGCGTGTTCCACTGTTTGAAGTTGGATTGATCAAGCTTAAACACACGGAAACCACGGTCTTGCTCTTTAGCGTTTTCGAGATCGAGCTTGCCTTCCTGTTCGTCATTCATCTTCTTTATTACCCGCCGGATTCGCTCCTTGCCGATATCAGCGATGGTCTTATAGCCAGCCTTGAAGGCTGCGCTGTCTTCGGCGCAGGGTTCGGGAAGTTGAACCATTATGAATTTGCGGTTGCCGCCGTCTTGGTTATTGAGATCCAATACTGCATGCGCAGTGGTGGCAGAGCCAGAGAAGAAGTCGAGAATAATTGCTGGAACATCTGGTGACGATGAATATGTTATTAGATCTTGTATAAAAGGTACAGGTTTTGGATTGTCAAAGTCGATTGAATTCATTAATAACCTATATGCTTTTGTGGCACCATCCGTTGAATAGGCAGCTCCTGACATCACTGACTTAGGTTTAATTCTTCTTTCACTACCATCATTTTCTAAATAATCTTTTTCATATATATTCACTTTATCTGAACCCTGAACAGGCTTACCAATTAAAAATGCCAAGTGTTTCTCGGCCGTCTCTTTCCCCCATCTCCAACGACCATCCTCACCATTTGACTTTACAGGAAGAACCTTAGTGTTATGAGATTCATCCTTTGATAAAGATACAGATGTCGTATTCAAATTAACGTAAAACGGGTAATACATATTAGGGCGTTCTCTTCTCGTATCAGGTCCACCACGTTTTCTTAATTCAATTAGTCTATATTTTCCGCCTTCATCCTCTTCTTTATATTCAGCAAGCATTTGATTACTTAATCCTAAACCGTATTCATTGAATTCTTCACTTTTTACATACATCAACAGACGTTCATTAGCCGTTGCAATATATTTTTTATCATTACGACCTTTTAAGTTGTTAACAACACAAATGTCAGCTACAAAACTTTCTTCTCCAAAAATCTCATCGCACAGCTTTCTTAAATTACTCATTTCATTATCATCGATGCTGATAAATATCACTCCGTCATCTCGCAAAAGGTTCCTAGCCAGATACAGGCGCGGATACATCATATTCAGCCACTTGGTATGAAAGCGGCCTTCATTAGCAGTGTTGGTGGAGAATTTTTTGCCATCGCCGTCAATCAGTCCCGCATATTCCAGATACGTTTGCAGATCCTCGGCATAATTATCCGGGTAGATAAACTCCTTGCCGGTATTATAAGGAGGATCAATGTAGATCATCTTTACTTTGCCGTAATAGCTTTTCTGCAAAAGTTTCAGTACTTCCAGATTATCGCCTTCAATATAGAGGTTTTCCGTACTGTCAAAGTTCACCGATTCCTCACGACAGGGTTTGAGCGTCGCTCGGCTGGGGGTTTGGATGAGACGCAAGGCCTCTTTCTTACCTGGCCAGTCCATTCCATAACGTTCGCGACGATTTTCAAAGAGGTCGGAAAATGTGCCCAGTTCGGCCTTTAGCTTTTCAAAATCGATGGATTCAATCATATCGCCCTGGACGTTTTTAGTTTCAGTAAAAGCAGAAGGGAAAAGCTGTTTTAGCTGGGCACGCTTTTCAGCTGGTATGTCCAGGGACGTTCCAGTAAGTTTTTCCGGTTGTTGATTGGTCATGTTCAAGTCTCCTTATATCTATTTATTACACCAGTGTCCAGCGCACTGTGAAGATGGTTTTCTCTTCTATGGTTTGTTTCAACCGTTCTTCCACGGTGTCCAATAGTTCATCCTTCTGATGTTCAATCTTTTTGGCGGCTTCGTCATATTCCTTCCAGGCGGTGTCGCGCTTTTTATCAATATCGCGCAGTTTCTTTTGAATTGCAAGTTTATCCGGGAGACTTCCGGCCAGGCGGGCTTCTTTTTTCAGTGTTGCAATCTGGTCATCATAGTCCTTAAGCTCGGATTTCAGACCCTTGCGTTTGTCCTCCGCCCAGTAGTTGAGTTTGTCAATTTCTTCATCAAACCAGATGGCCTGCTTGCGGTCAATCTCATCCAAGATTAATTTCTTTCTCTGGGCAGCCGCTTTATTTAGCAGCTCCGGCACCTTTATTTTTTTATTTGCTTCGACCCGAGCCGGCAAATCAAAGAGACGGCAGGTTGAATCTTCGGGTAAAACTTCGCCGCTATCAGTAAGTGCACTAAAAATCAAGTGGTCCTGCGCATCTGATCCATTTATGGATAGCAAAGCCAGGGAAAGCGTACCGGATTCCCCCTTGTAGGGTTCAAGACTGTTGGAGGTTTGAGCCCAGGATGAATAATCGAAAACCATCTGGGCGGTTTCCGGGCTTCTATTTTTGGCCTGCTCTATCAAATGCTGGGCCAGGGGATGACCAATCCGATAACGATATGCATTCTCTGCGTTACGGGCCAAGGTATAGCTTCCCTGAGGAATGCTCGGTCCAAAATTTACTGAAGAATGCAAGGTGAATCTCAAATTAGCCTCATCAAATTCAGCTGCATCAGCCAGTTCAAAACAGCTTAATTTCCAGAGCATTGTATCATATTTGTTAAGATATTCGCGGCTTTCGGAAAGATTTACTCTCAACCGGTCGTGTACATCAGCATCAAAGTTCTCTAAAAGTTTTTTGCGGGTATCACTCATGGTAGCCGTTATTTGCGCTTCCATTTCGGCTTGCAGCCGGGAGAACTCAGCTTCAATTTCCTCGGTCGTGCGGCAGTGCTGGTAAATGGCAGCAATTCGCTTTTCAAATTCCACCCCGGACTCTATAACCCCGAGCACTTCATCACTGGCACCAAAGACGCCGGAAAAGAGATTAAACTTCTGATCCAGGAGTTCGAATACACGCTGATCAGCAGCATTTTTACGGTTAATAAAGTTAATGACCACCACATCGTGTTTTTGTCCATAGCGATGACAACGCCCGATACGTTGTTCAATGCGCTGGGGATTCCAGGGCAGATCATAATTAACCACCATGGAGCAAAATTGCAGATTGATTCCTTCGGCACCAGCTTCGGTAGCTATCATGATTTTGGCCTGATCCTTGAAATGGTCAACTAAAGCTGCCCGCATGTCAGCCGATCTGGAGCCGGTTACACGATCAGATCCCTTATATTTTTGCACCCATTGGCTGTAGATACTACTGGACTGAGGATCACTATTCGTTCCATTAAATAGCACTATCTGGTCCTGATAGGCATTTTGAGAAAGGAGCTGTATTAAATAGTTCTGAGTTTTACGAGACTCGGTAAAAATGATCGCCTTTTCCTCCGCGCCCAGCTCCCGGGCTTTATTAAAACCATGTGATAATGCACTAATTAAAGCATGTCCCTTAGCGTTCTCGCTTATATTAATCGCTAAATCCCGGAATAGTTCCAGTTCCTTGATTTCGGCTTCAATCGCCTCAATATCAAGCTCATCTATTGTTTCTCCAGCCTGCTCCTCTTCCCACTCTTCCGATTCAGAATCGAACTCTTCAAAATCCTGTTCAATATCATCTATTCCATTTTCAGTCTGAGCCTCTTTCACCTGCTTTTTCAAGCGGTTGGCCAATGAATCCAGCGCACCGGCAATGGCATAAGTGGAAGACGCCAGTAG
Organism: uncultured Syntrophomonas sp.; assembly: GCA_964510795.1. GTDB lineage: Bacteria > Bacillota > Syntrophomonadia > Syntrophomonadales > Syntrophomonadaceae > Syntrophomonas_B. The sequence goes on along the minus strand of CAZEDT010000021.1, from coordinate 14,746 downwards.
TTTGCGTAGAATAAGGGTTATCAGTTGCCGCTGCGAGTTGGGCAGTGCATAGAGCTGATCACGCTGAAGATAACTCGACACCATATCATATAAAGCCATTTCATCGTCGCTTGGATAAAAATCCTCAGTTAATGGGATACGATTGGTATAGCGGACATATTCAAGTACTTGCCGGCGTAAGGTCCGGTGGCAGATAGGTGCCAACCTGGCTTTCAGTTCATCAAAGCTGGATTCTGATGAAAGCCGAGCATACTGGGCTCTAAAGCTTTTCTCATCACCAAAGGCATAATCATCAATCATACTAACCAGTCCATATAGCTCCATCAAAGAGTTTTGCAAGGGTGTAGCCGTTAAAAGAATTTTGGGCGTGTTAGACAGCGCCATTTTAATCGCCTTGGCGATTTTATTATCAGGCCGGTAGACATTTCGCAAGCGGTGTGACTCGTCAATTACCGCCAAATCCCAGGGCATAGTCATAATTTTTTCGTTATTTTTAGCTGCAAATTGATAGGAACAAATCAATAGAGAATCCTGTTCAAAAGGATTCTGTTGGCCTTCTTTAATCATTTGTTTATAATTTTTAGATTCCAAAATACAACTGGGCAAGTAAAACTTTTCGGTCATTTCCATGGCCCACTGCTTGCGCAGGTTGGCCGGGGTAATAATAAGAATTCGGCGTTTCTTTTCCGACCATTTCTGGGCAATGACCAGGCCGGCTTCAATGGTTTTCCCCAAGCCGACCTCATCAGCAAGAATGGACCCTTTGGAAAGCGGCGATCGAAAAGCAAACATAGCGGCATCCAACTGGTGCGGATTCAAATCAACCTGTGCATCAGCCAGTGCTGATGCTATTTTTTCCGAATCACTCAGTGAGTGCCGCCGGCTTAATTCATGTGCGAAGTAGCTTGAATGGTACTCTGTTAATGTCATTTCTTTTCTACCTCTTATTCTAATTAGTAGCATGTATTGCTAATGCTCGATATCCAACAAGATTCTCAATTTATATTATAAGTCAAATCCAGTAGCGGCCTGGCTTTTTCAAAGTCCGCAGAATTCTTTATCGTAATCTCTAGTTCGCCTGTGCCCCAGTGTCCGATACCTCGAACGTCTCGGGTAAAACCCGACTCCAAAGCCACATCATCTGGATTTACCCGAAGATAAAGCATAATGCTCTTCATGCGAACTTCCGCACAGATAATATTTTTTATTTTTTTGAAGGCGCAGTATAATTTAAGCTGGTTTTCGGTCACATCATCACCCAGTGCCAATATATAGTCACGAATTGAAAGATAAAGCTCTCTCAACTTCGGATCAGTACTCTGTAATTGCTCATCAAAAGTTTTATCTCCGGATTGCTTCGCTGCCATGGGCTCATTACCGGCCTTAAGCGGAGTAATCGTATGCGAATTAATCAATTCAAACATGATTAGGTCATCACCAAATTTTTTATAACGAATAAGGTCTATGTTCCTGCTTATTTGCTTTACAGCATACTCATCATATTTGGTGAAATCGCCAGCAATGCAGATCAGACGTGGCATACTCCAATCGATTTTGTCAGAGTAGTCTTTACCGCATATGTTCATTACCAGTAACTCAAATTCAGCCTTATGATCAAGCAGCCAATCCAGATAAAACAGTCCCTGGTTTATGACGTTCTCATTACTGGTTCGTTTATATTCAAAAATGACCGGGCAGAAGTTCTCGTCAACCCCTAAACTGTCGATCCTCCCGCCATTGGATGTAACATACTCCGATTTCATAAATGTTACGCCAAAGAATGTAGTCATGTTCTTTTCAATAAGCTGCTGTAATTCTTTTTCAAGAGTAACTGATTTAGCTGGTAGTTCAACAACTTGTCCCGTTATGTTAAATAATTTTATGTCGGATATAGTAAACACCACCCTTTTAATCTCCGTATGCAAATCCTACTCCTGACCGCCACCATCCGATAACAGAGGATTATGTTAACCACCTGACCTGCTAGGTTAGTGCTCATCCCTGCCGCTGCCAGGGAGCTACTGCGGCAGCTAAGAAATTTATACCCCTTATCCCATTTCAGGCCCCAGGCTCTTGGCTGACCAATTGGCACTCACCCGCACACGCTACGCGATTACATGCGCGGATGTGATTGGCCCTCCACCCTACACCTTCCGTTCGGTATCCGGGACACCCTGCCCACCAGGATTATACCGGCTCAATTATAAGCGTTCAAGGTTTCCCACTGGCGGGCTCCGCCTCACCTTGATCGTTTATAACCGCCGGTGCAGGCAAGCTGCCTCCGTCCTTCCCTGAATAACCATTTCCGTTCGGATATTCATTTTATCCTTTTAGACAAAATTCTATTTTGCAAACAAAATTCCTGCAATTGGAAGGAAAATGAATCATTGGCAGCTAATTATTTGCACAAATTGCTGTTTGTTTTATCATTAAAAAAAGCCCCACGATAGGACTTAGATTATTTTCTTGAGCGCATAAAAAAAGTAATGAAAAAACGAAAAAATGGATGAGGTATAATAAACACTGTCAAACCGTAATTATTACATAAATGTTGTTAGCTGGGAGGGATGGCACTTTGAACGGGGATTTATTCACTATTATTTTTGTACTTACAGTACCATTTGTTGCCATATATATTGGTTCTAAATCAAAAAAGAATGAAAAATACAACCGGGGGCGTCCATCCTGTCTAGACAATAGTACGCCCATTAAGGGGAAGCTTATGCCGAAATGCAGTTTCTGTCATAAAGCTGCTACTGAAGAGTTTCCACTGGAGAGTGGTATTAACCTAAAAGCGCAGTATTTTTGTTCAGAAGAATGTAAAAAAGAGATCATCGAATATATGGATGTTGTCAATAAAAATGGCATGTTATTTCTCGGCTTAATATTTGGAACCATTGTTTTCATGGTAATCGCCAGCGGCATAGTAGCTGCTTTAAAATTTGACAGCCGCTATGGGTTGTTGATGACTTTTATTGCTTTGGCTGTTGTGGGAGCAATTCTTATAAAATTCCCTTATTGCACCCCCGAAACCATCAAATTGATTGGCATAAAAAAGGCTAAGATTATTGCCAGGTGTATGGGTTTGGTTTTCATTATTGGTGCATCGGTGGCATTAATAAAACTAAAACTTCCTCTACTTCTCATGCTTCACTCAGCGCACTAATATGACTACTAAAATTATCATACCACCTCTCTGCCACCAGTTTTGCTATTTTTACTAAAAATGCAGAAAAATCAAAAAGTCCCTCCAGCTACGGAGAGACCTTGGTTTTAAATGGAGCCGATGGGCGGATTCGAACCGCCGACCTGCTGATTACGAATCAAATGTAGCTACAGGATAGCGGTACATTTTAATCCCTAAAAGTCCTGTAATTCGGCTTTTAACATTATTTAACATTAACTTTTCGGGAGGCATGGAGTTACTTCCAGCCACCCTGGTGCCACTTAACTCAAATGCGCCATCATGCTTACATCATTTACGATCTTGAATGATTTCCTTGGGTTCATGGCAACAGCTCCAAACGTCTTCATTTAGTCACGTGTGACTAATCTAATACGGTAACTTGCCCTATCGAATGCAAAAAAGTTGCAGGCATAAGGAGATTTAAAAGCTGCCTTTTAATAAGTCCATTTAACCGATTGGTTTTCCTCTTGGTTCATTCGCTATCAACGATGAAACCAAAGCGTTCTTCAAATGAGAGGGATGCGAAGGAAGATTTCTGCATCTGTTCCCGAAAAGCGCCGCCATGGTGCGCAGTTTCATGTCATTTAATTCTAATGCTGTTAGAAGATCTAACCAATTAGTAAGAAATAGCTACAACTAAAAATAGGAGCTTATTATGAATTCTCTTTAGAATCAATATCTCTAATATAATCCAGACAATATGAAAAACAATACTCAAAGTGCTCGACATGGTATCCCATGACACCGTTAACCGATGATAGCTCAATTTATCAAAAAATCAGCCCACTACTTATTTTATCGTTGTCGTTTCTTCGCCAATGAGAAAACAATTTTCCTAATATAAGTCTTTATAAACAGCCAAGCATTTTCAAAGCAATAGCCTCGGCTTTCACCGGGGCCTATATGTGTGAATATGTGTGTCCAATAACGGAAGAGCTTGTATAACAACAGGTAACTATAAGTTTCTTTTCAGAATGGCATCTGCCAATATGCCGAAATCATTGTCTGAGGGAGACTTGGTAGAACTGCTAATATTATCAATAATCTTTTGAACCCTTTCGAATGGAACATTAGACAAATTGTCAATAATCAGCTTAATATTTTGTTCTCTTCGATTACCACTGACATATTTGATTCCAATCTCCTCCAATAATTCCCTTAAATCCTTTGCTTCAGGTAATGCTTCCCTATTAAGTAACCTGGATTTAAAATCTTTTAGCAGAGTATATTGTCCCGGAGATACCTCTTTCAAAGTTTCAAGAGGGCTAGTTTTCTTTTGTCTTTTTACTTCATTATTTTTTGTTGATGATTCTAATCTACTAAGCAAACTCAAGATAGCTATTAAAACTTCTTCTTGTGGAACACTTTCTATGATAGATAAAACCGATTGGAAATCATGATCAGAATATCTTTTACGAAGAAGTAAAAGTTCCAATAATAGTTCTTGTGCCTTATCGCTCACCTATAAACCCACCTTTTCAAGAAATTCCTTCCCAAAAGTCGAAAACTCTTCAATAACATTTGACCTTGCATAATCGGTTAGAAATATAGGTTGCTTGCTCCGTGCTCCCCGGGGATAAGAATTTGAGTGGCGAACCTCGTTATCAAAAACATACCAGCCAAGTTCTTTTGCGTAGTTTTGTACTTCTGCACGAGATTTATTATGTTCAGTATACGCTAATGATGGATCAGCATCATTGAAAAATATTCCTGCCATTTCAATCTCTTGATCCCCATACGATTGTTTAAACAGCTCAAGCGATCTCACAAGTAACGGTAGCCCAATTGCTGCTAGGAACTCAGGTTTAACGGGTACAACTACATATTTACTTGCGCGATACGCTGCTGAAGTTAGAATTGATTCTGTTGGTGCGCAATCGATAAGGATTAAATCATAATCTTGTTGGATGTCAGAAAGAAAACGTGCAAGCAAATGATCCTTGTTAGTAGGATTTTTTAAAGACCATGACAATTCTAATCGTGATGGTATGAGATGTATTAGACTACCATCATCCCAAGTCTTTACCGGATAAATTACTGAACTATTTACTAATGGAGTCGGGGACGACGTCCCAAAACTAGCAGGTGTAAATTGTTCGAAAATGTTGAAGACCGTTGGTCGATTGCTGTTTAAGTATTGTTTATATGCCTCTGCACCCATGAGGTATTGGCTTGCATTAGCTTGCGGGTCTAGGTCAACCAATAACACTTTTAGGCCTTCTTTGTATGCGGCATACCAAGCAATGTTAAAACTGAGCGTGGTTTTTCCTACGCCCCCTTTCATATTGATCATCGAGACACACACTGCCATAATACTTCCCTCCACTTTATATTTTACAAAATTACTCGATTTATAAACCCAAGTCTTGCTTCTGCTTCATATCTCATGATTTACTGTTATATATATGGCATCATCACAACATGCTTGAATAAACCGGTCTAAAATGAGCCAGCGTTCCGGTGAGCAGTGGCTCCTATTTTCCGGAACGGGCGACTCTGCCGCACAATAATATGCACATGTTAAAATTTATGGAATAATTTTCTATTTACATTATACTATTCTTTAGAAATTAATTATTGTTTCTTTTTTGTTTTTCTCTATCGTCTCCCTAGTTGACATAATGTCGGTTTTCCCAGAAAAATAAAAAGTCCCTCCAACTACGGAGAGACCTTGGTTTTAAATGGAGCCGATGGGCGGATTCGAACCGCCGACCTGCTGATTACGAATCAGCTGCTCTACCCCTGAGCCACATCGGCATTTAGTTGTGGGTGATAACACCCTGATAAATAATAGCAAGATTATTGGTAGCCGTCAAGACAGCGGCGGGCATTGTGTGCTTTATTGGTTAGGACGGGCCGGTTTAAGCTTACTTTTTTGGCTCGGCCACTTTATAATAATTGGGGTTGTGGTTTACGATTGGCTGACAGCCAGGGCAGATCCATATAATATAGGCTTTGTTGTCAATAATCTGAACCATATGATTAAGAATAGATTCAGGATACATTTTACTACAAAAATGACATTTCAACACGTTAAGAACTCCTTTACAAATAAGCCATATTCTAATACATACGGTATTTGTCATTAACTTCACTGCTTTACTTAGCAAATAATCTTAGTAAGAGACTACGAAATAGCTAGATTCTAATCCAGATAAGCCCGCATAAACTCCAGTTCCATTTCTACCTTTTCATTTACGATTTCTACAGCCATCTTTATTATGGCATCGCTTTCTCCCTCCAGTGCTTCAGTGATCAACTGTCCAAAGGGTATTTGGGCCATCCGCTCAACCGCTTCTTCCACACTCAGCTGGGTGAAAAAGGTGTTAAATATGTTTAGTAGATTATGGAAATGACTCTCCACCCAAATTTGGATCTGGGTCTCGTCGGGTACTCCGTTCACGGAGTCGAATTTACTTATATGCATTTTGCATCCTCCCCAGCCATTCAGAGGCTTCCATTCGGGCTCTGGCTACAGTTTCCGGGGCTGGTCCTCCAGGAATCTGGCGTTTGGATACACAGTTAATTATATCTAAATGCGGGTAGACATCGGCTTCGATCTTGGCCGAGAATTGCTTAAACACTTCCAGTTCCAGCTCTTCCAGAACTTGCTGTTTATCAATGCAATATAGGACAGCTTTGCCGACTACTTCGTGGGCATCCCGGAAAGGCAGGCCTTTGCCCACCAGATAATCAGCCAGATCGGTGGCATTGGTAAAGCCACCCCGAGCTCCCGCAGCCATATTGTCTTTTTGGAAGCGGCTGGTACTCAGCATCGGGGTAAATACCAGCAGGCATTTTTTTACCGTATCGATGGCGTCAAACAAGGCTTCCTTGTCTTCCTGCATATCCTTATTATATGCTAGAGGCAGTGATTTCATCAGGGTCAAAAGGGTTATCAGGTCTCCGTAAACCCGGCCCGTTTTACCTCTAACCAGTTCGGCAATATCAGGGTTTTTCTTCTGGGGCATGATACTGGAGCCGGTGGAAAAACCGTCATCCAGCTGAACAAAGGAGAACTCATCGGTTGACCATAATATGATCTCCTCTGAGAAACGTGACAGATGCATCATCATGATGCTGGCGAAGCTACAGAACTCGATAGCAAAATCGCGATCGCTTACTCCATCCAAGCTGTTGCGGGTGATATGATTAAAGCCCAGTTGCTGGCATACATATTCCCGGTCCAGGTTAAAGCCGGTCGCAGCAAGGGCTCCTGATCCCAGCGGCATAGCCAGTACTCTTTTACGGCAATCATCCAGGCGCTCCAAATCCCGCCGGAACATTTCAAAATAAGCCATCAGATGATGGGCCAGAGTAACCGGCTGACCTTTTTGCATATGGGTATAACCGGGCATGATGGTAGTCATGTGTTCCCCTGCTATCTCCAGCAGAGTAGTTTCCAATCCTAACAGCAAATCTCGAATGTTATTAATTTCATCATTTAAATAGAGGCGTATATCCAGGGCTACCTGATCATTACGGCTGCGGGCGGTATGCAGCTTTTTCCCAATTGCACCTATCTTGGCAGTGAGAAAGGTCTCGATATTCATGTGCACATCTTCAGCTTCCACCGTAAATTCCAGCTGTCCACTCTCTATTTCCCGCTGAATCTCTTTGAGGGCAGCTATGATGGTCTCGCCTTCCTCATTACTAATGATTCCCTGACGAGCCAACATGGCAGCGTGGGCAATACTGCCCCTGATATCCTGGACATACATCCGGCTGTCAAAGGAGATAGAGGCATTGAAATCCTCCGTTAATTTATCAGTTTGCTTGGTAAATCTGCCGCTCCACAGTTTCATATTTACACCTCTATGCAGTATTTTGATGGTCCTAAATTTTTTTCAGTAATCATTATTATATGCTTTTAGACCATGAAATGCATCTTAAATGTAAGACATTATATGGTAGGTATAGATTTAATCTAAGCATTTACAAGCTGAGGAGTAGTTTAATGCTTTCCCAGCAGACCATCCCAGAATTATCGGACAACGGACAAATGTATTTTGCTGGTAAAATTTTACTTTACATCAACAAGCGATAGTTGTATTATGAAAATTGTACCAACTGTATTAGTGATGCTAGTACAATTCAGCAGAAAGGAGATTAATTATGTTTGAACTGGATTTACGTAGTCGGGCACCCATATATGAACAACTGATGGAAAAAATCATCGAGCTGATTGTAAATAACGTACTTAAACCCGATGAGCAATTGCCGGCAGTAAGGGTTTTAGCCAGTGAGTTAACAGTTAATCCGAATACCATTCAAAAGGCTTATCGTGAACTCGAACATCGTGGTTACATATATTCATTACCCGGCAAAGGGAGTTTTGTGCGACCTACGATTCCGGAAAATAATACGGTTCGTTTGCACAATCTGGAAAAAGATCTGCAACGAATCATTTTGGAGATGCTTTACCTGGGCATGAGTCCCGTCCAAGTTGAGAGTCTGGTCCAACATTTATTGTCCAACGGTGGAGGAGGTAGCAACGATGATTGAATTAAGCGAGGTCAGCAAGCGTTACGACGGACTGGAGGCTCTGAATAAGGTCAGCCTGTCCGTACAAAAAGGTTCTATCTACGGCCTGGTAGGTTCCAATGGAGCAGGTAAAACTACTCTATTAAAGCTGCTGGCTGGCATTTATAAAGCGGATTCGGGCGATATTCGGATTGATTCCCAGCCGGTTTATGAGAACAATGCGATTAAGGCAAACCTGATTTTTATTCCTGATTTTCTATACTATTTCTTCAACTACACCATTCAAGATATGGCTAATTTTTATGGGGACATCTACCCGCAATGGAACTATGATCGTTTTAATCACCTTCAGGCGGTTTTCAATATTGATCTAAACCGGCGCATAAAAACGTTATCGAAAGGGATGCAGCGCCAGGTAGCCTTCTGGCTGGCTCTGTCTGCTATGCCTGAGGTACTGATATTGGATGAGCCTTTGGATGGATTGGACCCGGTGATGCGCCAAAAGGTAAAGAACCTCATTATTCATGATGTGGCCAACCGTGATATGACCGTCATCATATCGTCTCATAACCTGCGTGACCTGGAAGATATCTGCGATTATATTGGGATATTGCATCAGGGTCAAATGCTTATTCAGAAAGACCTGGATGACCTGAAGGCGGACGTACATAAGATTCAAATAGCTTTCAGCTCTGATGTACCCTCTGCTCTGCTGCAGGATATGCAGGCCGTTCATCATGAGCAAAGAGGCAGCGTACTGATTTTAATCGTTCGGGGGGCCTATGAGGAAATAATCCAGCGGCTGCAGGCCTATAATCCGGCTATTCTGGATGTGCTGCCCCTTACCCTGGAGGAAATTTTTATTTATGAAATGGGGGGTAATGGTTATGAAATCAAAAACATCCTTTATTAATACAGGCGTCCTGCGCAATGATATTAAACGTTTTATATGGATCAGCATAGCCTACCTGCTGGGCTTGCTTTTAACCGTCCCACTGAAGATATTCATGCTTTTCTCCAAGGCTGAAGAAGTCAACCTAAATGATGTATCCATATATTTACGTATGTTTCAATTTGATTCAAATGCCTCCATGCTGCAGTTAATGCTGATTTTTATTATTCCGGTTCTAACCGGCCTGGTATTATTTAGATATTTAAACAGTAAACGCGCCAGTGACCTGGAGCATACTCTGCCTATTAGACGAGAAACTCTATATAATACCCATTTAAGCGCTGGTATCATATTCCTGTTTGCACCTCTTATCATTACCGCCCTGGTGTCCTGGCTACTGGTTGGCGGACTGGGTATTGTCCAGGTTAAAGGTGTGGATATTCTAATTTGGTTAGGGGTCAGTCTGCTGTTTAATCTGCTTTTATTTTTAACCAGTGTCGCCATCGGCATGTTTTGCGGTATGTCTTCCGTACAGGGAGCCTTGACCTATATTCTGCTGTTATTGCCCAGCGGATTCTCCTTCTTGCTTATCCATAATATGAGTATACATATTTACGGTTTTGCTCTTGATTACTATAGCCCGAATCTGGAATCTCTTTCTCCTTTATTAAGACTGGCGGAAGCGGCTTACAGACCTTTTCGGCTCAGCGAAATAATTATCTATCTTCTAACTTGTGCAGTATTATATCTGGCCGGACGATTTTTCTATCAGCGCCGTCATCTGGAAAGAACCGGTAATGCTATTACCTCCAGTTTACTGCGTCCTATTCTCCTATTCGGGGTGACTTTCTGCAGCATGCTCCTGGGAGGCAGTTATTTTAGTGAGATGCAAAACAGTGCCAGTTGGACCTATTTCGGCTATATACTAGGTTCACTGCTGGCTTATTTCCTGTTGGAAATCTTACTAAGCAAATCCCTGCATGTTTTCAACTGGAAATCATTAAAGGGTTATGCCTCATATGCTCTGTTTATCATAGTAATGCTGGGGCTATTGCAGTTTGACTTGACCGGTTATGAAAGAAGCCTGCCTGACCTGAGTGAAATCGAAAGTGTCTACCTGGATAATGGTTTCCGGCTTGTAAATCAATACAATTCAGACTCCAGTATCGTATCGGCTAAATATGAATCTGCTCCCCAACTCTTTAAAGATAGGAGTACGATAGCAAATGTCTATGCCTTGCACCAACAAATAATTGCGAATCGAGCTCAGGAGAAACCAGACCTTTTATCAGGCAACCAAAATCATGAGAGAATTTGTCTGGCCTATAGTCTGAAAAATGGTCAGCATCTCTACCGTCAATATTCCATTGACAGCGATAATTATGCCCAGCAGTTGAAACCTATTTACGAATCCAGAGAATATAAAAATTTGCATCATGCCATACTCAGAATAAACCCGGACCTGGTAAAAGAGATAGATTTGCATGTTTCGAATTCGAATAAAAACCTGGAGATAAACAACCAGGAAGACATTAGACAGGCTATTGCGGCTTTGCAGAGCGATATACTCAATCAGAGCTATGAGGAGATGCAATCAGATCGGCCAGGCTGGGCTTATATCGATTTATATATGGACAGGGATTATGGTACCAACCTGTCCTGGGATAAATCCTATACTAAGTTTGAACAGTGGCTGAAAGACAAAAATCTATATAGCCAGGCGCGCATACTTCCTGACGATATTGCCTTCGCTGTAGTCGAAAAAAATCCAGACTTTAATAATGCGGGGAATACCACGCAAGCCATCCCCACACGTCAAATCACTCCACGATATTTGAACGATTTGGCAAAAAAGCCCGGTACCCTGCTAATCAAGAATGCAGACCAATTGGAACTCTGTTTGCGCAGTTATACTTATGCTGAACAGTCCCCTTACCAAATATTTTTCCTCTTGCAGGATGGCAATATTTTTTCGGGAGAATTTGCTGAGGATGAGGTACCAGCTTTTATTAAGGCTGGTTTAGCCGGGCAAAAGGATGCCTAGTGAAACAGGAAATTCGCGCATAATGGACTATATAGACTTATAAAATGGTCTGGAAAACTCAATCATTCTAAATCTCCCTGAAAACCAAAATCCCGTAGCACTTTTGCTGATATGTTCTCCTTAAATGAGACAGGTTAAATAAATAATCTGCTACTGGGAGCATATCACAGGTGATACGGGATTATTCTTCGTCAATTGGCTTTTCTATTCCTATAGATCCGCCTCTTAAACCTGATAGGGCAGTTTCGAGAAGCATCACTTGGGCAGATAAGTTCGAATCATCTCCAGGAACTGTTGGCCGTATTTTTTCAGTTTGTTCTCCCCTACTCCAGGAATGGCCAGCATATCCTCCTGGTCACGAGGCAGGCGGCTGCTCATTTCGCGCAGGGTGCTGTCATGGAAGATGACATAGGGTGGTACCCCTTCCCGCCCGGCAATTTCCTTGCGGAGGCCACGCAGTAAATCAAAGAGATCAGTTTCTGGAACCACGGGTTCCGGTACGCGGGGCATTCTTACCAGGACTTTTGCCTGGCTTCGCAAAACCGGGGTAGCCCGCGGAGTCAGGCGAATTACCGGGTACTGCCCGCCGGTATTATACATATACTCCTCTGCCTCTAAAAGATGCATCAAGTCAACAATAGCCGGGATAGTTAAATCACTCATGATACCGTAGGTAGAGAGCTGGGTGAATCCCAGCTCTTGTATGCGTTTGTTTTTAGATCCCTTGAGCACTGATGCTACCAGGTTCATTCCGTACTGTTCATTCATCCGTTTCATACAGGAGAAAATCTTCTGAGCTTCAATCGTTATATCCTTAATCTCAAATTCCTGACCACAGTTGGCACAATTTCCGCAGTGATCAGCCGCTTCTTTTTCTCCGAAGTAATTTAATATGTACTGCTGCAGGCAGCGGGTGCTGTGGCAGTAGTCAATCATGTTCTGCAGTTTCTTATATTCCGCGTTTTTGCGGGCTTCGTTTAATTCACTGTTTTCAATGAGATACTTCTGAGTTTGGACATCTCCCGGGGCATAGAGGAGAATGCAATCCGCCTGTTCGCCATCACGGCCGGCCCGTCCGGCTTCCTGATAATAAGCTTCCAGGTGGCGGGGCATATTATGATGAATAACATATCGGACATTGGATTTATCTATACCCAGCCCAAAAGCATTGGTGGCAACTATGACCCTAATTTCATCATAGAGGAAATCTTCCTGATTCTGATTCCTATCCATTTTGTCCATCCCGGCATGATAGCGCCCTGCCGAATAGCCCTTAGATTGCAGATGCTCATACAGAGCGTCTGCCTCCTTACGGGTGGCTGCATAGATAATGCCGGATTGGTCACGATGTTTGTCAATATAACTGGTTATAAATTTAGTTTTGTCCACTCCTTTGATGGCTGATAAATGCAGATTGTCCCGTTTGAATCCAGTAACATAAATATCCGGACTGGACAGCTCCAGGAGTTTGGCCATATCCTCCCGCACCTGCAGCGTAGCCGTAGCCGTAAATGCGGCCACTACCGGACGTCCCGGCAATTGAGCAATCCAGGGGGCAATATCCAAGTAGGAGGGGCGAAAATCATGTCCCCATTGGGAAACACAATGCGCCTCATCGATAGCTATCATGGAAACCGGCAGGTTTCGAAGCAGGTTGGTAAAGCTCTCATTGGCCAACCGTTCGGGGGCTACATAGAGCAGCTTATAGTGACCCTGATTGGCCTCTACCAGACAGCTGCGAACCTCCCCAGCTCCCATGCCGCTGTTGATGCAGGCAGCGGTAATACCCAGTTCATTCAGAGCATCCACCTGGTCCTTCATCAGGGCAATGAGCGGCGAGATAACCAAACTAAGACCCGGCATTAACAGGGCCGGCAACTGATAGCAGATTGATTTTCCTCCACCGGTGGGCATAATGCCCATAGTATCACGCCCCTGTAAAATACTGTTGATAATAGCCTCCTGACCATCTTTATAGGAGCTATAACCGTAATATTTTTTTAGGGCTTGTTTTATATTGTATTCCATTTTTTCTCCTTATTATGTGCAGGGAAGACTTGCTAAGTAAGAAGACTCCCACCCATATGGGATATCTCATGTCATCTGCAGGTTGAACATTAAGCCACTGAACCTGGCACTCGATCACTATAAATAATTACACATAAGAATCTTTCCTGATGTAAATTGCGGTATCCACCGTACTTTATATATTAACCACCCTGACCTCTTTTACATAGGAGCTGCATATAGCCGCCATGTCCTCCATTTCCGCTTTGCCGAAGGGTACTACCTGGGAATAGGAGGGTTCCAAGGTAACCCGGGGGTTAAACTGCTGCAGGGTATATCTATCTGCACCTTCTATATAACGGGCAATACTTTCAATGTCTTGAGGTGTATGCAGGGGAGGTACTACTGTAGTCCGAAATTCTACCTGCACGTCGCTAAGGTTGTTGAGCAGATTAATGGAGTTTCTGATTTGAAAAAAAGCTGCACTGGAAAGCTTGCCACAAGCCTGTAAGTATCGCTTATACTCCACCGGGGCTTTTATATCCATCGCCACATAGTCCAGAAGACCTTCCCGAAGCAGTTGCTCGAGCATCTGCGAGTTGGTTCCGTTGGTATCTAACTTGAGCAAATAACCCAGCTCTTTTATCTGCTTGATATCTTCTCGAAGTTCCGGATGGAGAGTTGGTTCGCCTCCACTGATAACCACCGCATCAATAAAGCCCTGCCGTTCCTGTAGAAATTTCAGAACTGTTTCAATATCAATCGCGTCTGACGAATTGTTTTTATTTCTTATCAGAAGATCCGGATTATGACAAAAAGGACAACGTAGACCGCAGCCCTGAGTAAAAAGCACCGTAGCTATTTCTCCGGGGTAATCCACCAGGCTCTGTTTTACTATACCTGTATATTTCATTTTTTGATTCACAGCCTTATTAAAATCTTATGTAGTACATCTTGGGCGGAGTTCTAGCAGAGAAATTAATTTCTAAAGCAGTTTAGAAAGACAATTTTGCCGGCTAAAAACAATCATTTTTGATTACTAAGATTATAACATATTTACCAGCCTTACTCAGCGACTTAAGAAAACTCGGCTTACGCCGAGCCTTTAGGCGACTGCGGTCGCTCCTTGCCA
>CAZEDT010000020.1:0-59344 GCA_964510795.1 uncultured Syntrophomonas sp. | reverse complement strand
ATTGACCTTCAGGTCAAATCTGTAGTACCCGAAGGGTGTTTCCTTAATTGCGACCGCAGGGAGCATATGTAATACCCGAAGGGTGCAACATTTAGAAATGTTATACTTTCTGATACGGCAAGAAAATAGTCCCTTGGTTCCATCCGCCTAAATGGCAGATGTGGTGCTGATCCTGTTCTGATTTACTATCATCTTTCTTCTAAATGGCGGCGTAGAATATCAAGGGCGGAACGGGCGGATAGTTTACGGATCGCATCCCGAGGTCCTACAAACCTTAATTCTTTCACCCTGCATTCATCGTCATACGCCAGGCCAATATATACCAGTCCGACGGGTTTGGCATCAGTTCCACCCTCGGGTCCGGCAACGCCAGTTATGGATAATCCCAGATCGGCTCCCGAAAGCTTAAGAATCCCACGGGCCATCTCGGCAGCAGTTGGTGAACTTACTGCTCCGTATTGCTCCAGGGTGCTGGACTGTACATCCAAGAACCGCATCTTGGCTTCATTACTGTAAGACATGACTCCTCCCCAGAAGTATTTAGAGCTTCCGGGTATATCTGTGATAAAGCTGCCCAGCAACCCACCGGTACAGGATTCGGCTACAGCCAGGGTTCTTCCCTTGCTGAGCAGCAGACCTCCCACACGCTCCGGCAGGGTTTCATCATCATAGGCAAAAATATGTCTGCCAATTTTTTCATTAATAGCAGTGGTAAGATCATTTATGATCTTTTCGCTGGCATCTTCATTTTCTCCTTCTGCAGTCAGTTTAATATGGACTTCTCCCCCCGTAGCCAGTAAAGCCATGGAGCATCCCTGGGTATCTGACATCAAGTCGCCCAGCATCTCCTCTACCCGAGATTCACCTGGACCCAGAACCTTTATGGTCCTCCTGACCACGCGATGCAGGTTACTGGCAAAATCCCTTTGCAGGCGAGGTTTAACTTCATTTATAAACATAGCCTGCATTTCTCTCGGAGGGCCAGGCAATAAAATCAGCAGTTTCTCATTTTTCCACAAATACATACCGGGAGCTGATCCCTGACTATTATCCAAAACCTCAGCTTCAGCAGGAAACATAGCCTGCTTGAGATTTATTGCAGGCATCTCGCGCTGCCGACGCACAAAATATTCACGCAGGCGTGCTTCTTCTTCTTTTCTCATTTCCAAACCGCACCCCATTATTTCGCTGGCCACAGTTTTGGTAAGGTCATCAAAAGTAGGTCCCAGTCCTCCCGAGGAAATAACTATATCAGCAGATTCCAGACCATTAGCAAAAGCCTTTTCCAACTGACTCTTGTTATCCCCAACGGTGGCTTTGCCCGTTATTCGTATTCCCATATCTCCGAGTTGTTGTGATAGAAACACCGAATTAGTATCAACCGTTGTGCCTAACAGCAATTCTGTACCCGTGGATATCAGAAAAGCTTTCTTCAAGAAGATCACCCCCATCATAAAACGATTAGTAAAGACTCTTATTGTATTCTGCTCATTAATTCCTTTACTAATGCTATTTTTAAGCTTAGCATAGACCCGTTTTATTAACCACCCATTACCATTTTCATTAGTAATTCTGGACTAACGGCCATATACATTTCCGCAAAAAAGCCGCAGTATCAAAACTGCGGCCTAATTATTTATATTATACTGCTAATTGAGTGCGCTGATTATAAAAAATCTCTTGGAAACGTTGTCGATCCAGGCTTTCTTCCTGGATAAGCAGATCAGCCAACCGAAATAAGAGCTCCAGATTTCCCTCCAACAGACTGCGCGTCTTATGCTCCGCGGCATCGATAATTCTTTTACATTCATTATAATAGGTTTCAACGGGGAGGTTGTCAGTAGATACCACTCCCAACGGCGATAAACCGCTGGCAACCAGTTCTCGAGCAATTTCCCAGGCCTGTTGAAAATCGTTTCTGGCTCCGGTACTTCTGCTGCCGAAACGTAGTTCTTCAGACAAGGCACCCGCCAGAGTAGTCATAATCTGATGTTCCAGCTCATCATGCGTATATAGATATTGATCATCCTGCGGTGATTTACGCATGAAGCCCAGGGCCTTGCCACGCGGTACAATTGTTAGTGAAGCCACTGACCCTTCCTCTGCGAATTCACTCACCAGCGCATGCCCGCTTTCATGGACACTAACCCTTTCCATCTCACTCAAGGAGGGGTGTCGATCCAACTTTTCACCCATCATAACTTTATCTACAGCCTCTCGAAAATGGTGTGGCTGAATAGTCTGGCAGTCTTCCCGCATAGCAAATATGGCAGCTTCATTAGCCAGGCTTTCCAGATGAGCCCCAGAGAAACCAAATGTCGCCCGGGATATATCATCCAGATCCACAGCAGCATCGAGCGGTTTATTGCGGGTGTGAATGGCTAGTATTTTGACTCTTCCTGACCGATCCGGCAGATCAACCTGTACCTGTCTATCGAATCTGCCTGGTCTCATTAAAGCAGGGTCGAGCAAATCGGCCCGGTTAGTAGCCCCAATAAGCAGAATACGGGGGTTTTCGTCCTGAGTAATGCCATCCATTTCCACAAGTAATTGGTTTAAAGTCTGATCGTATTCCATGTGACCACTATGGCTGCCTCTTTTGGCTCCTAGAACCTCTAATTCATCGATAAATATTATGGCACTTTTTTTATTTTGGTTCTTGGCCTTCTTGCGGGCATCGTTAAATATCTGCCTAATTCTTTTAGCACCTACACCGGCATACATCTCGATAAACTCACTGCCGGATGCAGCTATAAAAGCTGAACTGGTGAAGCTGGCCGCCGCCCGAGCCATTAAGGTTTTACCCGTTCCGGGCGGACCGACTAACAATATGCCCTTCAGAGGACGTATCCCCATATGTCCTATAGCTTCGGGTTTCAAAACGAATTCCAGGGCTTCCTTCAGTTCCTTAATAGCCGAATCCTGTCCACCAATTTCATCAAACTGCAGCAAACTTGGTTTATCTACACCGGCGCCAGAACTACCCAGCTTAATCTGACCTTGCCCCTGCATGAGATAAAACATGCTGCCTATTAACGCTCCGAAAAGAATTATAGGAGTTACATTTACTCCTATGATAGCTAGAAATATTATTACTGCAATTCCTGAACCTAATAGTATCTCCTTCACAGCTAATTCGCTCCTTTATCTGGACTGTTTACGGGGGTACTACGTTCTATGACTTCATATAAAAAGTGATCCTGGTCCGCTAATTGAATATATAATCTTTGCTCATCAATAAATAGCTTGTAAGTAAAGCTATCCTGCTTAGCTGCCTGACGAAATATTTCGTCTAACCAGATATAGTTATTTTTGGCCATAGCCTCGTAAATACTTAATTCCAGGTATTCCAGCTCGTTCTGCAGTTTCTCATTAGGCTTGGAGCCCACGTCCAGCTGGTAATCTTTGCCCTTAATATTATCCTTAATTACGTCATTAACCTTGTTGTACTCATACTGAATATTACCGACTTGCTTGATTTGCACTTTAAAATAATAAACATCTTCAAGCTTGCTTACATTAACGTTGTCAACGAATTTAATTTCTTGCAGAGCCTTTATAACCGGACGTTCAACGAAACTACTATTATAATATTTCTGTGCAAAAAGGAGTAAACCCAAAGTAACTCCCAGGACAATAAGCACAGTAACAACCTTAAGCTGCCCATTTTTCATTACCTTCTCCCCCTTTTCCCAACCCATTATAACACAGCTCCATGACCAACCCTGAGCCTAAATTATTGGTAAATAAGCATATTCGAGGAACTGTTCCCTAACAAATAAAGGGGCGGATGCGCTGTTTTTTCAAAACAACGTACCGCCCCAGCTTTGACTTTTGGCTAACTGGCGATTTTAAACTTAAAGAAATAATCCACTCCGGAGATAATTGTTATGGTTACTGCAATGTAAATTGCCCATTGTCCCACACCTTTCAAAGGGGGATAAACACTTTCCAATATAATAATCATTACTGCCACTATCTGCGTAATGGTTTTAAGCTTACCCAATTTGCTGGCAGGGATAATAATCCCCTCCTCAGCTTTTATAGCCCGCAGA
The DNA here is from genome assembly GCA_964510795.1 of uncultured Syntrophomonas sp. Taxonomy (GTDB): domain Bacteria; phylum Bacillota; class Syntrophomonadia; order Syntrophomonadales; family Syntrophomonadaceae; genus Syntrophomonas_B. Next base: position 55,289 of record CAZEDT010000020.1, on the reverse strand, counting down.
CCGGTTACAGCGAATTCTCTGCCCAGGATAACGATAGCTATCCAGGCGGGAACCCTGCCCAGCTCCACCAGACAAATAAGAGCAGCGGTAATAAGCAGTTTATCGGCCAAAGGATCAAGGATGATGCCCAGTTTGGTAACCTGTTTATACTTTCTGGCCAAATAACCATCCAGGCTGTCAGTAAGAGCTGCTGAGATAAAAATAATTGCGGCCATCAAATCACCATACGGAATTCGTACACCTATGACCAAAACAAAAATAGGTATTAATATAATTCTTAATATTGTTAGGCTATTTGGTAAATTCATCAACAGTTTCCCCTATCAAATCATAATTACGAATGGCTTGCATATTAACTTTTACAAATTCTCCCTTATTCAGACGACGTTCGCTCTTGACCATGGTTACCCCATCCACCTCGGGGGCTTGAAAATAACCTCTGCCAATGTATAGGTTTTTAGATAAATGTCCTGATATTAGTATGTCATAATTTTGCCGCAGGCGTTGCCTGTTTTTTCTTCGAGTTATGGTTCTTTGCAGTTTCATAATAGCATCCAAGCGCTCTTGCTTGACTTCATCAGGAACCTGGTCTGACATTGAATAAGCTCTGGTGCCTTCCTCAGGTGTAAAAACAAAGGCCCCCAGGCAGTCAAATTCAGTTTCCGCTACAAAATCATATAACTTATTAAAATCATCCTCAGTCTCACCTGGAAATCCTAACATAACTGTGGTTCTGAGCACGAGTCCAGAAATCTTTTCTTTAAGCTCAGCTATTAGACGGGCCAGGTCAGCACTGGAATGTTTTCTATTCATAGCTCTTAGTATATTATCGGCAGCGTGCTGTATAGGTATATCAAGGTAAGGCAGAACCTTGATTTCATTTGCTATGGTATCTATTAAATAGTGGTCAATATGGGCTGGGTGCAAATACATCAAGCGTATCCACTCCAGACCATCGACTGCCCCTAATCCATTAATAAGACTGCTTAAATTATCTCCAGTTTTCAAATCCTGAGCATACAGGGCTGTATCCTGACCTATAAGAACCAGTTCCTTAATCCCTTTGTTCACCAGGTCCTGAGCTTCTCCCAGTAGTTCCACCTGAGGGCGTGACCTAAGAGAACCCCTGATTAATGGTATGGCACAATAGGCACAGTGATTATTACAGCCTTCAGTAATTTTTAGATAGGCTGAACCCGGAGGTGTTGTTAGCACTCGCACCCCTTTTTCAATGAATATTTCCGGTGGCTCAGTAACCTGGCAGATTCTCTCCCCAGCCATAATGCGAGGCATTAATATATCAATATCAGTAAAGGATGAGATACCAATCACCCCGTCCAGTTCTGGCATCTCATCCAGTAGTTCCTGACCATATCTTTGGGCTAAACAACCTGTAGCCACCAGGTATTGAAGCTCGCCATCTTTCAGTTTTCCAGTTTGGATAATGGTGTTTATAGCTTCTTCCCGTGCATCTTCTATAAACCCACAGGTATTAATAATGACTATATTGGCTCTATTAATATTATTGATAATCTTAAAACCAGCTTTTTTAAGTTTGCCAATCATAATTTCGGTATCAACCTGGTTTTTGGCACAGCCTAAACTAATAAAACCGACCTGCCAACCGCTATTCTGTGTATTTACCACCATATTTAAATTCCTTTTCCTTAACTTCACCAGGGCCCCCTAAAGGCTCTAGCTGCTTGCCATCAATAATAATATTGACTGCTGCCGCATTACCTACTTTGATATATATGGTATCTTTAGCCTTAAAAGACTGCTTATCGCCGCCCATCAATACCTTGGCAAGTTTTTCCTCGCCATCCGCCCGCACCTGTATCCAGGCCTTTTGCTGGGGCTTGACCATTATCTCCATGTTCAGGGTATCGCTTACCTGAGGGGATTCAGGTTCTGGATTTTTGTCACCAGGTTTAGCAGGCTCTTCTATAACTGGTGGCTTAGTAGCATTATCCTGCCGTAACCCATCAGTAAGATAACCCAGCAGGTAATTGCCGGCCAAGATTACAACCAGCAGAAATGCTGCGGCAATGGCAATATTTCTTACCGGCATTTGATTCAGCAGTGATTCTTTTTTCGGTTTTACTGGTATAGGTGATATTTCTTCTGTTTCTGTACTGCCATAGGCAAGCTCTTTGAACTCCCGGCTCAATTCCTCATCATCCAATTTTAAAAAACGTGCATAGCGTTTCACAAAGCCATTGGCATATACCTGCGGCGGAAGGACGGCAAAGTCTTCTTCCTCGAGAGCATTTAAATACAGTTTACGTATTTTAGTTTCTTCTTCTACAAATGCTATGCTAAAACCCTGCTGCTGTCTAGCCTCACGCAGTTTTTCTCCAAAGCCAGCCATATTATTCACCCCTAACCTGAACCTTAAGCTATTGAGCAATTTTTATCTGTTATTACTTATAATAATAAGACCTCTATCGATTTTCATCACTTTCAAGTTCCTGGCTACAGGCATTACCAATAGCTATTCTTAGTGCCTGCCTAATTGGGTATCCACATGATAGACCATAAACCAGACCAGCTAAAAACATATGCAGGTCTTTATCGCTGTCAAAACTTTGATTGGGAGGCAGGGTAAAATCACTGCTTCCCTGTTCGTTAATGTGCAATATCATAGAACTTCCATCAGTTATTATACAGCTTTGTGCTCCTGCTTGCACCAGGTTTACACCAGATTGAGTAAAATGGTCCAACTGATGAAAATTTTTTACGCCAAGTACTACCAGTGAGTATTGGCTGAGATACTCAGGAACTTCATCGTATATAAATCGGCAAGCACATAAATTAGGTGCTCGCTCATCTTTAGTCACTGTTTTTTTACTAAATAATTCTTGATACTGATCTTCAACTATAAGCCAATCACAGTTAAGAAGTGCTCCTTCACGGGAATCAATCGCCTTAGCAAATATTTCTTTGGGTATAGTCTCGGCAAATTGCAACACTCCATCAATATATATTTTTCTGGGAGTCCGGAATTTTGACTCTCTGATAATATTGCTAAGATCAACTTCGTGTTCTTTTAGTCCATTAATGATAAGTTTGCCCAGTTCATCATTACCTACTACTGTAACCAGCTTCGGATTTAATCCAAACCCAGCCAAAGACTGGCTTACTTCAGCCGAATAACCGCCATATTCCGTATCTATTCGGGTAGTTTGAGCATCCTGCTGAACATTTATTCTCAGGATAATTTCCCCGATTACTACTATTGAGGCCTTCTTATTAAATACATAGCCCTTACCTAGGATTATACCCTTTTTCATTAGATTTGATATATGTACAGCAACCGACGAACGGCTTATTCCAAAACGGACGGCCAGTTCCTCCTGCGAAATAAGCGGTTCGCTAAACAATATCTCAGCTATTTCTTGTTCTCTTGAGGTAAGCTTCATTTTCTGCCTCCTCCTGAACTTATACCTATTACCTATTTATAATACTAGAAGTTCCTGCTGTTAGGATATAGTTTTTCCAATTGTTCTCCATCAATTAATATTTCTCTTTTTTTATTACTATCAATTTCTGATACCAGTCCTCTTTCCTCCATAGCATCCACCAGTCTAGCCGCCCGGGCATAGCCAACCCGTAGTTTTCTCTGTAATAAAGAAACCGAGGCGCGCTGGCTTTCCACGAACACTTTAACCGCTTCCCAAAACATTTCATCGTCGGCCTCCAGTGGCATATCCTCCAGGTTTATCTCCATTTCTTGAAGACGTTCCACCTCATTACCAGGCAACTGTCGTTTAATAAACTCTACCGTATTTTCAATATCACTATCAGATACGAAAGCACCCTGTACACGGTAAGGTTTAACCGCACCTACAGGGAAGAACAGCATATCACCTTTTCCCAACAGCTTTTCAGCGCCGCCCATATCTAAAATAGTTCTCGAATCTGCCTGTGAAGAAACTGCAAAAGCAATTCGGGATGGTATATTAGCTTTAATTATTCCCGTAACTACGTCTACGGAAGGACGTTGGGTTGCTACGATCAGGTGCATTCCAGCTGCCCGAGCCATCTGCGCCAGCCTGCAAATAGAATCCTCCACCTCCATGGGGGCAATCATCATTAAATCTGCCAGTTCGTCAATTATAATTACGATAAAAGGTAGTTTTTCCTCGGCTATCTGGTTATAACGATAAATATCACGAACACCCTTTTCAGCAAAGGTTTTATATCGTTTTTCCATTTCGGTAGTCATCCAGCGCAAAATCAGAGAAGCCTTTTTGGGCTCAGTTACGACCGGGGTCAACAGATGGGGTATGCCATTATAGACGGTTAGCTCAACCATTTTCGGGTCAATAAATACCAGTTTAAGCTCGTCAGGAGTAGCATTATACAAAAGACTCATAATAATACTGTTTATACATACGCTTTTACCTGAACCGGTCGACCCAGCTATTAAGAGATGTGGCATATCACTTAATCTAGCCACAATAGCATTGCCGGCTATATCCTCACCCAGCGCAACCGCCACCGGACTGTTTAATTTTTTAAATGGAACTGAGCTTATTAAACTGCGCAGTCCGACACTGTTTATCTTAGCGTTAGGCACCTCAATGCCAATGGCAGATTTACCTGGGATGGGTGCTTCTATACGTATTCCAGGGGCTGCCAGGTTCAGCTGCAGGTCATCGGTCAGGCTAATAATTCGACTTATTTTGACCCCGGGAGCCGGACTCAATTCATAACGAGTAACAGCCGGTCCGCAACTTACCTGGTTAACCTTAACACTCACTCCGAAGCTGGCAAAAGTCTCCTCCAGAACCGAAATACTTTCCTTTATATTCTTTTTGTCAATAACCCGCTCATTACCCTGGTCACTCAAAATATCTATCGAAGGCTTCCGATATTCGAACGGTTCTTCCTGGCCTAAAAATATGATTTCTGGCCCATCATTTTTCTGGTTGGCTTTAGGCTCAACCTGTTTAGGTTTAACGGGGGTTATAATTTCTAATTTTGGTGGTATGGGCAGAACTTCCAGCTCGGGCATTATTTCGGCTGGAGGATTAATAATTATTGGTTCGGATTTACCAGGGATAACCCGCGGCTCATTAACCACAGTTTCTTCATAATACATAATTTGACTTAGTTTGGCTTGAAAGCTTTTAATAAAATTCCATAACAGTAGTGCTATCTCAGATATGGGTTTTTCCAGGAGCATTATCATCGACAACACAGTAAACAGCACCAACAGGATTGACGTACCCAGTTGTCCAACCAGACGTACCAGAATAAATGCCACCCCACCGCCAATGGCTCCGCCGCCCAGCCCTTTTAAGCCTGCTTCCCAGGCATCGATTCCTATAGGTATATCATAGACACTCATCCCTACCAGTACGGAAAGCTGTAATAGGCTTAAACCCCACATACGGATAGACCAAACCTTCTTGAAGACCCCGATGTGAATAGACCAAATAAGCAAAAATATTGACACAGTGAGGGCCGCATTGCCAAATATTAACTGTAAAGCCATCATGAGATAAGTTCCAATCAGGCCAATAAATTGCTGATCTTCAGGTATACCTTGAAAATTTCTGACACTAACAAATAAAAATACTGCCAGCATAAAAAGAACCACCGAAAGCACTTCCTCCTTAAGTCCCCAACCCTGAGTTGTCGGGGAGGCAGCCTTGGCTTTAGGGGTTTTTTTTACAACCACCAGATTTTTTTCCTTTGCGGAAGGGGGTTTAGGGTTTGTGCTTTTCTTTTTTTCGGCCATTTATCCGTAGTCACCTTCCAGTCCAACATTTCCTAAATAAACTAACTTGTAGTTTTCGCCTGCATCCCACCCGATTCCTTCCCCTAAGTAAAATAAAATATAAACAAGTTTCGCCGTTTATGACAAGGGGACGGGGTTGTTGACACATTTTCAGACACATTTAGGCATTGTAAATAATGCCCCTATTAATGCCGGTCAGTCTCTCGATCTGTCTGATAGATAGATGATATTCCTCTTTGAGTTGTTTTAAGTACTCATTTCGCATTGCTTTGTCCAGTTTTTTTAAATCTGATGTATTCTCAAGTTGACATACCTTTATTATTAAATTTATGGCTTCTGCATCAGAAAGCAGACGCTTATCTTCAATTTCCATACATTGATTATCGCTATCCGTTCGACAAAATAGAATAAAACCTGCAACTGCTTTTCCCCTGTTTACATCAAACATTCTCAGTCCAAAATCGGTATCGACAAGCTCTGGTCTGTTAATATATTCGCGGATACTGCTCCACTGATAATCTTCAATACTTTTTACTAACCCGGCTTTCAGAGGATTTTGATGAATATACCTTATTACAGTCAAAAAGTAGCTATCATTTTCGACTGTTTCACTTTTGAACCGATCTTGAAATAAGTTTCCTATCCTGTTGTATTTCGCGTTATACCAATATACATAGCTTCCACATATCCGGCGCATCACTTGTTCAAGTGGTTCTTCACCCACTTTCAACAGTAGATGAACATGATTCCCCATCAAGCAGTAGGCATAGATTTGATAGCCGCTGATTTCTTTATACTGCTTCAAGGTTTGAAGAAATTTAGTATAATCATCCTGGTCTCCAAATATGCTTTGACGATTTATACCGCGCATCATTATATGATATATTCCGCTGGTACTTCTTTTTCTTGCTTGCCTTGGCAAATTAATACACCCCCAATCCAAGATTACCTTGGATTGGAAATGTTGTCAACAACCCCGTCCCCTTGTCATTAATGACAAATTTTGGAAATGATGTCATAATAATATAAGATAATCTGTTGAATTGATGGAGGGGATAAAAAATGCAAGATGCGGTAATCGTTTCGGGAGTTCGTACTGCGGTAGGCAAAGCCCCGCACGGAGCTTTGAAGGACACTCGGCCGGAATTTTTGGCTCGGGTTGTACTTGAAGAAGTTGTAAATCGGCTGGGCAACAACTTCAACAAGAGTCTAATTGAGGATATCTACATGGGATGCGCATTTCCTGAAGGAGAACAAGGCCTGAATATTGCCCGGCTAGCGGCTCTCTACGCCGGATTTCCGGATTCAACCTGCGGCATGACCATTAACCGGTTTTGTGCATCCGGCCTGCAAACCATTGCGATGGCAAGTGAACGGATAATGGTGGGAAGCGCGGATATTATCATAGCCGGGGGTGTCGAAAGCATGACTCGCGTTTCCATGCTTAATTCCTGGGTGCGAAGTCCTGAAGTGAAGGCTGTTCTGCCTGACGTTTATACTCCCATGGGTATCACAGCTGAAAATGTAGCCAGACAGTTCGGTATCACCAGGCAGGAACAGGATGATCTGGCGTTTGCCAGTCATCAAAAGGCTGCTGCTGCGATTAATGCAGGCAGGTTTGTAGATCAAATAGTACCCGTCCCGGTAAAACAACTGGTCTCAGGTGAGGGTGAAAATGCGGTCTACGAGGAGATCCTGTTTGCCCAGGATGAAGGGGTCAGGTTCGATATATTAGCCGAGAAGCTAGTCCAGCTCAAACCGGTTTTCAAGGCAGATGGCACGGTAACTGCAGGGAATGCTTCGCAAACCAGTGACGGCGCTTCAGCAATGGTAGTTATGTCAGCCGAGAAGGCTCAGGAATTAGGAATTCGTCCGCGGCTGAAATTCGTTAGCTTCGCTGTTGGCGGCATTTCCCCGGGGATTATGGGAATTGGCCCCCTGGTCGCTATTCCTAAAGCCCTCAAACTGGCTGGTTTAAGTCTGAAAGATATTGGCCTTATTGAATTGAATGAAGCCTTCGCCTCGCAAGCTGTTTGTTGCATCAAAACCTTAGGATTGAATCCTGATATAGTTAATGTGAATGGCGGAGCGATAGCCCTGGGACATCCGCTGGGATGCACCGGCAACAAATTGGCCGTTCAGTTGATGAACGAAATGGAGAGAAGACAGGTGAAATACGGGATGGTGTCCATGTGTATAGGCGGCGGAATGGGAGCCGCTATTATTTTTGAGTTGGCATGAAAACAGTGCAGAGAGGAGACCCCAAATCACACCCGCTATATTCAGTCTTGGCTGCTCGGTTAAAGAGAATAATCCCGAGCCTGCCGTCAACCACGGATGGGCAGCTTATGTAGTGCCCACCTAGCAGGCAAGACTTATACTCACCCGACAAACAGTTGGTAAAACGAGCCACAGGGACATTCCCTCATGAGGGCGTGTCCCCAACTTATTCTTGTACTCATAATTAGACTACTGCCCATTAAAAAACAGGCTCTGTTTAGAGCCTGTTTTGTTTGTTATAGGGTACTTATCTAGAAACTAGGCTTTAGCGAGATAACCATGCCGGGTTGCAGGCGGTCATCCATATAATCCATAGGATCAGTGCTGACCAGATCGAGAACTCTGAGCTGGTTATATTCCAACGGTGTAGCCTTAATATAGCCGCCCGATGAGAGCTGGATAGTTACTATATTCTCGAAATCAGCGCCTTCTAATAGTTCCAGCGGGGCCGGACTATAAAAAATCATTGCATTACCCCCCGAGGTGAATTAATCAATTCTCTAACTTTGGCAATGCAGGTATTCAAACCGCCTACCCCGTCTATCAAACCGCATTCCACAGCATCTTTACCTACTAAAACCGTACCAATATCCCGAGCCAGATCTCCGGTTCTGAACATCAGCTCTCGGAACTTCTGTTCAGTAATGTTGGAATGCTCAATAACAAATCGCACTACCCTATCCTGCATCTTATCGAGGTACTCGTAAGTCTGAGGAACACCAATAACTAATCCGGTTAACCTTATGGGATGAATGGTCATGGTAGCAGAGGGAGCAATAAATGAGTAATCGGCACTGACTGCGATAGTTGAACCAATAGAATGCCCACCACCCAGAACAATTGAAACTGTAGGTTTGGATAAACTGGCAATCATTTCGGCTAAAGCCAGACCAGCTTCGACATCACCACCAACAGTATTTAAGACAATAAGTAAGCCTTTAATTTGCGGGTTTTCTTCTACTGCTACCAACTGGGGAATGACATGTTCATAGCGGGTGGTTTTATTCTGGGGAGGCAGTACCATATGACCCTCAACCTGTCCAGCTATGGTCAGACAATGTATATCACTTTTATAGTTAGGTATTTCGATCTGTCCCAGTTCCTTAATGTTTTCAAGCTTATGATTTTCTTCAGTTTCCGGCGGGTTAGGTTGTTCATTCAATTTTGAGTAACCCCTTTCTCCATAGAATATTTTATAGTTTAGATTTACCTTCCCAGCCGCAAAACATACACATTTATTAGATTATGCCCAGCAAAAGTGAACACGGGGACGGTTCCGTTGTTCATCCAGTTAAGGTGCTAGGGATGAACAACGGAACCGTCCCCCTGTTCACTTTTAGTTAACTGTCGAAATGAATAAGGACAGCCTTAACGTTACATGTGAGACGTTAAGAACTGTCCTTGATCGTGCAATGACTAAACTTCCATAATTATTGGTAATATCATAGGGCGACGGCCAGTTTTTTCATATAAATGTTTACCCAGCTTGTCTCTTACCTGCGACTTGATTACTGCCCATTCGGTAATGTTCTTGCGGAAACAAAGGTCCAGGGCCTCTTTAACTTTCAGTTTTGCGTTTTCAATCAGTTGTTCCGATTCACGCACATAGACAAAACCACGGGTCACTATATCTGGTCCAGCTACTACTTCGCCACTTTCTTTGTTGATGGTTACCACGACTATCATGATTCCATCCTGTGACAATTGCTTGCGGTCCCGGAGGACGATATTACCAACATCACCTACGCCCAGACCATCAACCAGCACTTTACCCGCCGTTACTTTGCCGGCGATATTGGCTTTCTTTTTACCTATTTCAATTATCTGTCCATTTTCCGCCACGAAGATTCTAGAGCGCGGTATGCCTAGAGTTTCAGCTAATTTGGCATGTTTCATCAAATGGCGGTATTCCCCGTGGACCGGAATAAAATATTTGGGTTTAATCAAGTTAAGTACTATCTTCAGCTCTTCCTGAGAGGCATGACCAGATACATGCACCATCGCGCTCCGCTCATAGATAACCTCGGCGCCCTGTTTGAAAAGAAGATCCACCGTCTTGGCAACTAATTTTTCATTGCCTGGTATGGGGTTGGCAGAAATAATTACCGTATCACCCGGTTGAATTCCTACCCAGCGGTGATCTGCAGTTGCCATTCTAGTAAGCGCCGACATTGGTTCTCCCTGTGAGCCGGTAGTAACAATAACCAATTTTTCGGGTGGATAGTTATTGATTTCTTCCATTTCTATAAGGATACCTTCGGGCATGTCCAAATAACCTAATTGGGTGGACACCTTGACATTATTAATCATACTTCGTCCAATAACAGCTACCTTGCGTCCATATCGAGCTGCGGTAGAGATAGCCTGTTGAATCCGATGGATATTGGAGGCAAAAGTAGTAATAATGATACGTCCGTTGCATTTACCAAACAATTCATCAAAAGTATTACCGACTAACTTCTCGGACATGGTAAAACCTTCCCGATCAGCGTTGGTACTGTCTCCCAGCATTACCAGAACACCTTTTTCACCCAGCTCGGCCATCTTACGAAAATCAACTACCTGTCCATCTACCGGAGTCTGATCAAGCTTAAAGTCACCAGTATGCAAAATAATTCCCAGCGGAGTATGAATGGCTATTGCCATGCAATCAGGAATGCTGTGACTTACTCGGAAAAACTCAACTTCAAAAGGACCTATTTTCACCTTATCCCGTGGCCTTACAACATTTAAATGTAGATTATCTAGATTATGTTCCTTAATTTTACCTTCTACTATCCCCAGAGTAAGCTTGCTGCCATAGACAGGCGGATTTATTTCACGCAATACGTAGGGTAATGCACCAACATGATCTTCATGTCCATGGGTCAAGAGAATAGCTTTGACCTTATCCTGATTTTCTACCAGGTAAGTGATATCAGGAATAACCACGTCTATACCTAAAAGTTCATCTTCCGGGAACATAAGTCCCGCATCGATAACCACAATGGTTTCCTGGTATTTGATTGCCATCATGTTTTTGCCAATTTCCCCCAAACCGCCCAGGGGAATAATTTGAAGTCTTGCCTCGTCTGACATTCAAAACCTCCTTTATTCATTTGTAAAAATTTTCAGTTAATAATCCGCACATTATAACTTTTAATATTATATCTCAAACCATAATTGGTTACAAATTTAATGTACTGTTATTTATTTGCACCCCTATATGAGACAGGGATGGTTCCTTAACACACTACAATTCCTCCAAAAATGTGTTAAGGAACCATCCCCACTGCTTCTATTATGTAATCTTGCCCGTTTTATTGGAGTTTATACTGCCTTAATAAGTTCTGGATGAAGTTTAGTTCTTCCCAGGTGGCATTGCAGAGTGGCAAACGGAAGCCTCCTACTTGCATGCCCATGATGTTTAAGGCTTCTTTCACTGGTACCGGATTGGTAGCCACAAATAGACCTTTAAACATGGGAAAAAGGTAGCTGTGAATCTGAGCCGCTTCCTCATTGTTGCCGCTGGCAAAAGCGTCCAACATCTTCTTGATTTCCTTGCCTACCAGGTGAGAAGCGATACTGACCACACCTTTGGCACCAAGTGAAAGCATGGGTAAGGTAAGGGAATCATCGCCCGAATATATGTCTAACTTACCGGCCAGTAAGTTTTTCAACTGCGATACCTGATCCATACTGCCACTGGCTTCCTTAATAGCTACGATATTATCTATTTCTGCTAATCTCACTACTGTCTCTGGCAAGAGGTTAATCCCGGTGCGACCAGGAATGTTGTATAACATCACCGGAATAGATATACTCTCCGCAATGGCCTTAAAATGCTGATACATCCCTTCCTGAGAGGGTTTGTTATAATAGGGATTGACCAGCAGCACCCCATCCACACCTGTTTTTTCAGCCCTTTGGCTTAAGTCTATGGAAGCACTGGTGTTGTATGAACCTGTCCCTGCCCAAACTTCCACTTCTTGACCCACCGCATGTTTCACGGTGGCAAACAGCTCCACCTTTTCATCAGTACTCAATACTGGAGATTCACCGGTTGTTCCGCTTACTATCAGACCATCACTGGCATTGGCAATAAGATAATTTGCTATTTCAACTGCTTTAGTAAAATTCACCTGCAGATTCTCATCATATGGAGTCACCATTGCCGTAAACATCTTTAAGTTAGACATACTTCCCCTCCTTCTCTATTTATTGCCAAGTTCAAACTTATCGTGCAGCGCTTGAACTGCTTTTTCCATATCTTCTCTTCTCACCAGACACCAAATATTCGTGTAGGAGTCTCCTGATTGTAAAATCGGAATATCGTTCTCACTAAGCGCTTCTACCACTTTGGACATTACTCCTGGAATTCCAGTCATAGCCGCTCCCACAATAGCCACTTTGGCACATTTTAATTCAATATCGGGAATCAGGTCAAGATTCTTTAAAACCTCAGCAGTTTTTTTGGCCTGCTCCACATTGACGGTAAAATGAATCGTCTCCGGTTGAACGGTTATAAAATCAACACTTATATCAGCCAGCGCCAGGGACTTGAATACTTTCAGTTCAACGCCCTTTCGTTCCGGCAAAGAGGCAGTGTTAATCCTAATTTGGGCTATGTTTGATGTATAAGTTATACCGGTTATTAAGCGGTCAGCAATCATTCTTAATCTATTATCCATACCCGGAATCTGGTTAGCAACTACTGTACCAACGGAATCTGAAAAGGTACACCTTACCCGTAATGGTATACTCTTTTGCATTGCTATTTCAATAGCCCGAGGATGAACCACCTTGGCACCTTCCCGAGCTAATTGGCATATCTCATTATAAGTAATGGCATCCAGCAAACGCGCATTCTCAACAATACGTGGATCGGCGGTCATTACTCCCTCAACATCGGTATAAATATCTATATATTCCGCACTTAATGCTACGCCCAAGGCACTGGCCGTAGTATCACTGCCGCCTCTGCCCAGGGTGGTTAGCTCCCCATTTTCAGATACTCCCTGAAACCCGGCTACTACAACCACCTGGCCTTCCGCCAGACGTTCCAGAATACGCTTAGGATTAACATAGAGAATATGTGCATTTCCATAGGTGCCGTCGGTAATGATTCCGGCCTGTTCACCGCTCAGGAATCTGGCCTCTATTCCGCGGGCACATAATTGACTGGTTAGAAGGACACCGGATATAGTTTCACCACAGGACATTAATATATCCATTTCACGGAGAGGTGGAACGGGATTGCTTTCCTTCATAAGGTTAATTAAAGTATCTGTGGCATACGCAGCATTTTCTCGACCCATGGCGGAAACTACTACCACTATGCCAATCCCATCCGCGCGGTTAGCAGTGACAATATCGCATACCCTTGATCTCAGTTCAGGAGTGGCCAACGAAGTACCGCCAAATTTCTGAACGATTATTCTCAAGCTTCACACCATCCTAATATTGGTTTTTCTGCACTAGAATTTCAGCAATTTGAATAGCATTAGTAGCAGCACCCTTTCTAATCTGGTCGGCTGCCACCCATAAAGCGAGACCATTTTCTACAGATAGATCCTTGCGTATTCTGCCGACATAGACCTCATCAGTATCAGAGGTATATAAAGGCATAGGATAAACCTTTTCGGCAGGATTATCCTGCACAATTATTCCTGGTGCTGAAGACAGAATCTGTCGAGCTTGGTCGGCTGATAATGGTTTTTCCGTTTCTAGATTAATAGACTCAGAGTGGCTTCTAAATACCGGCACCCGAACAGCCGTAGGAGCAATCTTCAAGTCTGGAGCGTGCATTATTTTACGGGTTTCCCATACCATTTTCATTTCTTCCCTGGTATAATCATCTTCCACAAAAATATCGATATGGGGAATCAGGTTAAAGGCGATGGGATAGGCGAATACCTCCGGGTTTATCTCTCTGCCCTCCAGATGATCACGAGCATGCTTCTCTAATTCTTGCAGTCCCGCTATACCTGCGCCGGATACCGCCTGGTAAGTAGATACTACCACCCTTTTCAAGCCAACTGCCTTATAAATAGGATTAATAGCCACCACCATTATAATAGTGGAACAGTTGGGATTGGCAATAATTCCTTGGTGCCAGTTAATATCTTCCGGGTTCACTTCCGGGACTACCAGGGGAACATCCTCCTGTAATCGGAAAGCATAGCTATTATCTATAACCACACAGTCATTATCAACTGCCATTACTGCCAACTGTTTAGCTACTTCATTCCCAACTGCAAATAAAGCCACATCGGACTTTTTGAAGTGATCGGGACTGGCACTCTGTACAGTGACAGTTTCCCCTTTAAATTTAAGCTTCGTTCCTGCTTCCCGTGGATCAGCCAGACAAACCAATTCTTTTATAGCAAAATTTCTCTCTTCGAGAACTTTGAGCATCTCCTGACCCACCGCACCGGTGGCACCTACAACCGCTAATCTAATACCTGCTCCCAAAACAAATACCTCCCGCCACTTGAATAAATTTTTAATTTAAATAGTATACCACAATCGTTTGAACAACTACAATTATAACGCAGGTCCGAGCAGGAGCGGCTGTATTTGTTTGCCCTGCAGAGCAAAAAGGGTGGTGTCTACAATCTGCTCCAGATTGGCAACCAAGGAATTTGCTTTTTGGTACGGGTCATCTTGGCGGAACGGCACAAAATAAATATTTTTCATATTCAATAACAGTCCAATATTTCTGGCATTAATGCCCAGTCCATCATTAGTGGAAACGGCTATAACTACCGGTCTCTGATTGCGCAACTGAGCCTTTATCGCCATCAATGCCGGGGTATCCACTATCCCATTAGCCAGCTTGGCGATAGTATTGCCAGTAGCAGGAACCACTACCACAATATCCAGTTTTTTTTGCGGTCCTATCGGCTCTGCTCCTATAATGGAATTTATGATCGGCTTGTTCGTCATTCTTTTAAGGATAGCTTTTAATTCATCCACCTTATAGAAACGGTTATCTATTTCATTAACTGAATCAGATAAAACAGGATGTATTTCAGCTCCTTCACACAATAAGCGCTCTATTTGTGGCAAAGTATCCCCAATGGTACAGTGTGAACCTGTTAATACCACCCCTATTTTTACACCGGTTAATCTAGCCTGTTGCATTATTGCCACCTCCGTGCTAACCATAGAGCATGTTTTTGTCGAGTTTAGCGAGTTCCTTGATGATGAGACCAGGGATCACATCAGCCAATATTTTGCCTGCAAAAGCAGGCGCCACTTTGCCTGGCAGGCCAGGAGCTAAAATAGCTTTCAAACCATAAGCATTAGCGGCTTCAAAATCAGTTCCTCCAGGTTGGGTAGCCAGGTCGATAATCAGCACCTCAGGATTGGCGTATTTTAGTATACTGCGATTGAGTACCATTTCTGGTACAGTGTTAAATACAATATTGGTGTAATTCATTATTTCATGCAGATCATCTAGTCTGGCCCTCTTACAGCCCATTTCATAAGCTCGGGCCAATTGGCCATCTTTACGTGCTACTACTGTTACATCTGAGCCCAGGGCTTTTAGAGTTCTCGCCATGGTTATACCTACTCGCCCAAACCCAATCACACAGGTTTTACTTCCATGAATAGTGAAGGGCGTCTCCTCCATAGCAATCTGGATGGCTCCCTCGGCGGTCGGAATGGAGTTTAGAATGGCTATATCATCAACTTCTGCAACTTCCAGGAGGGTTAGTCCCCTTTTTTCCACCCAATCTTTTAAAAATTTGCGGGCCAAGCCAATAATTACCAAGGCATTGGGTGCCACACTAGCTATGGCTTTTTCACTCAACTTCAGCTCTTGCTCAGAATAAACTGCTCGAATTACTCCCTCAACACTGGTTCCCGGTAAGGGTAAAATTACTACCTCGGCGTCCTTGCAAGCATCTTCCAGATTTGAAACCACAAATGCTCCATGCCCAACCTTATCACGCGGAAAACCTGCCACCACCACGGTAGCCCCCATGCGCACAAGTTCGGCTACCAGAATCAGCTCACGGTCATCGCCTCCCAGTACAGCAATTTTTATCCCCGAAAGCACTGAACTCACCACTAGCCCCCCTCTGGGTATTAACTTTTGTAAGCATATTTAATAGCAATATATGTGGAATTAACAGAAGTGGTGCTTGTCTTGTTAAGAGCTTTGTCGATAGGCATAAAAAAACGGGAGCCAAGCTCCCGAGATATAAAAGTGAACAGGGGGACGGTTCCCTTGTTCATCCAGTTAAGGTGCTAGGAGATGAACAAGGGAACCGTCCCCCTGGTTCACTTTTATAAAAAGTTCTCTAGCCCATATACCAGGCCAGTTGTTTTTATCATTTTTTTAATACTCATGACAACTCCGGGCATAAATCCTATCCTATCGTAGGAATCATGGCGTATTCTGAGGCTTTGGCCGGTAGCGCCAAAAATAACTTCCTGGT
Organism: uncultured Syntrophomonas sp.; assembly: GCA_964510795.1. Taxonomy (GTDB): domain Bacteria; phylum Bacillota; class Syntrophomonadia; order Syntrophomonadales; family Syntrophomonadaceae; genus Syntrophomonas_B. The sequence goes on along the minus strand of CAZEDT010000020.1, from coordinate 38,831 downwards.
GGGCAATAAAGCCCGGTAACCTTACGCTGTGAATACGAATTCCATTAACCTCACCGCCGCGTGCCCCCGGAATCTTCTCAAATTCACGTGAGTTGCGCGCCGGTACCCGCTGGCGGTTGGCGGTAATCATCTCGGCAGTTTTAATAGCTGTCCCGGAAGGTGCATCCAACTTTTGATCATGATGCAGTTCGATAATCTCAACATCCGGAAAATACTTAGCTGCCTCCTGGGCTAATTTCATCATCAGCACTGCCCCTAAAGCAAAGTTAGGGATTACGGCAACCCCCACTTTATTATCCAGGGCAATTTTTTCAAGCTGCCTCAGTTCTACCTCATTGAGTCCAGTAGTTCCAACTACACAAGTTATCTTCTGATTAAGGGCTGTTTTGGTGTTATTATAAACTGCCTGCGGATTAGTAAAATCCACCATAACGTCAGGCCGGGTTGTTTCTATTAATTTATCTAAATCGTTATTAATAGCTAACGTTAACTCCTTTATTCCTGCAACGTCACTGAACCATTCTCCTTTAGCGCGGACGTCTACCAGGCCAACTAATTCCAGCTCTGGATCGTTATACACTGCTTTGGCTGTTTCCATACCCATTTTACCTAGCGCTCCTGAAACTATAACCTTGATTTTTTCAGCCACAATTATACCTCCTAACATTCCTAAACAATAGTTTTATATATTTTGAACGTATAGTCAAGAATTTGCCCAAAACGTAATCATGAGCAATAATAACCAGTATAAAGATTAAGTGGTACATATCATCTAATCTGTACAGTAATTACGGGGATTATTAGCCGACGGATATAGAGCTGTTCCATCAGTAATTCAAGCAGATTAAGAAGTATCCTGCAGTTAAGCAGCCAACAAAAAGGTTGCATCCTGCTTTATGCAGTAGCTGCAACCTTTTTTATCTATATGGTATTAAGTTAAGTGCATTTTCAAAATTCCCAATGTTACACCATTATCAAATACTGGTGCCATACATAATACTGAGACTATACTCCCCCTTACATTTATAATATCGATATCCACAGAACATCAATATTGCCAAAGGATTACCTGGTGAAACCCTTACAATGGTGCACGCCTGTAACCGCGAAGTCTTTTCTCAAGGATCTCACCCATCTGGAAAATAGCATCTTCATTTCCTACCCTGCTAATAATTTGTAATCCAACCGGCATTCCGTCCCCGTCTTCGGTCACTGGCACCACTAATGACGGCAAACCCCAGGTGTTTGCAAAAGCAATAAAAGGTAGATAACGCTTGTAGCTCATTCTTATAGAGAAGATATCCCTGAATACTCTGCCATGTTTAGGTGCGGCACTATGCCAAACTGGCAGAATCAACAGTCGCTTGTCTAAATATTCCTCTATTTCTCGGTTTAATTGCACCATGATGTCATCAATTTGCTTTAATTTTTTCGCGCTTGGCTGCATCATATTAGCACAAATCATACTCCAGGTCATGTAATGATGGATCTCTGAGGAATGAAACAACCTCTCCTTGATATATTCCGTTACTGGTTTATTGGGTCGATTACCAAAGACAATCTCACCTATCTCTCGATCCCCACCTATAGACATAATTAATTGCCAGATGGAAGCGGCTTCGTGATAACCGGGTGGTTTTTCGTCAAGCAGTTTAAAATTGCTCTTAAGAATCTCACTGACAGATATGATTGCCTGGTGCGTCACCTGGTCAGCCGGGTAATATAAATTCTGCCGAGGTATTACTACACTATAAACATCAATTGGGGTGTTCTCAAGTGCCGCATGGCTCATGATTTCGTAAAGCATCCTGGCATCCCTTACTGATTTGGCTAGAGGGCCAAGCCCTGCCATTCGTGTTTGCTGCGGATAATGCAGATCAGGGAAATGACCTTCCAGTGAAAGCTGTCCGTGACCGCTTTTAAATCCAACCACCCCGTTAAAGTGGGCAGGAAAGCGAACCGATCCACCGATATCTGAGCCCACCCCTACTGCAGCCCCTCCGGCTGCTATTAAGGCAGCTTCTCCCCCGCTGGATCCGCCTACCGTGCGGGTCAAATCCCAGGGATTATTGGTTCTGCCATAAAGCTTGTTGTCGGTCTCCTGACAATAACATAAAACTGGAGTATTAGTCGTCCCGAGAATAATTGCCCCCTCAGCTTTAACATACTTTACAACTTGTGCATCCTCTTCAGCCAGGATATCCTTGCGATAAGGCAGACCTCCAGTGCTTTTCATCCCGGCAACGTTAAGAGATTCTTTCATACTAATCGGCACTCCCAAGAGACGGCCGAATGCTTTTCCTTCCCCTAATAACTGATCAGCTTGGATAGCTTCTTTGCGTGCCGTAGCGAAGCGGTTCTCTACCAGACAGTTTACAGCTGGATTTATCTTTTGTAATTGAGTTATGTAAGTCTCTGTAACTTTAACAGAGCTTAGTTCTCTATTCTTTATTTTATCTGCAATGGTGTTTGCATCCATATCCAAAATATTTTGCATGTATCTATTCCCCCCTCAATAAAGAGCTTCTCCCTTTCATCACGTGAAAACATGCTCGCCTCGAATCACCTCCCCAGTGATATTCACGTTATGCTTTTATTGAGTTTTAGAATAGCACATTTTGTCGCAGGATTATATTGCATTCATTCCATTATATGGTTTATGTCATTGCTGCCAACCCGGTTTATATGCGTTGTAATAACGAGCTTGGGTAACAACATACTTAGTAATCTCCTTGATGAACCTGCGCTCCACAAAATTAATCGATGCAGGATCTTCGATAGACTTATCTATAATATCCAAATACAATTCAGAACGCATTATTTCAGCCTGAATTTTATATATTAAATCCTGACCCTCACAGTGCTTATAAAACAACTCCAATTGCTTGAGCAAATAATCCTCAGAACCTTCAACTGCATGAACTGCTGCCTCATGCAAAATTTCATGTTTATCCATGTCACAACGCAGAAAACTGTAGACCAATTTTTGTCGCAATTCATAATCTCTTAGCAAAAGGAGCTCTTGACAGACTAACCTTTTAGTATTTTCTATATATAGTACCTCCTGAAGAATATCACTAAAGTATTCACTAACTGCTGCTTTAATCAACTACCCGTCCTCCCGGCTAAAACCTATTAACACTAGTCTTCGTACCCAAGCTATTCTTATACATATATGAGAACAGACACTAAGTTATTTGGACACTAAGTTATTTCATTTAATACTTCCCCCGTGTTCATTATTTGATGGTCATCATGGCGAAATGTTATACTTAAAACCGGTGTTTAATGATTTAACAAGCAAAGGAAGTATTCGTATGCCATTTGATGGACTTACTATTAGAGCTATTACCAGGGAACTGGATATAGAATTAAACAACGCCCGCATTGATAAAATACATCAACCCGAAAAAGATGAATTAGCCATTTCCATTCGCCAATACAAAAGCGGAACCGTTAAAATGTTGCTTTCTGCCAATGCACGTTGGGCCAGAATGCATCTCAGTACGGAAAAAAAGCCTAACCCCACTCAACCATCCAGCTTTTGCATGCTCTTACGCAAATATCTGGAAGGCGGCAAAATAAAAGAAATCAAACAAATAGGTATGGAGCGTATTGTCCACATCCGCATCGAAGCCCTGAATGACTTTAAGGAATGGCAGGACAAGATCCTAATCTGTGAGTTTATGGGCCGTCACTCCAATATTATCCTGGTCAATCCTGAAACCGGTATCATCCTGGATGCTATTAAGAAATTCGACAGTGATGTGAATTCCTACCGCGAGGTCCTGCCGGGAAAAGAATATCTGATTCCACCCAGCCAGGGAAAGCTGGAACCCGGTGTGGCCGAGTGGGCTGAATTCACTCAGGCCATGTGGCAGCAGGAGGAAGATACCGGCCTTGCCAAGGCTCTTTTTAGTGTTTATACCGGTATCAGCCCATTTTCAGCCCAACAAATTTGCCTCTCCTGCGGACTTGATGTTGACCTGGCAGTAGGCCAATGCGGGGAATTTGAACTCAGTAAAGTATATTATGCTATTCGCGAATTGCTGGACAATATTGATCAGGGCATATTTTCGCCGATCGTTCAATATGACCGTAACCATTTACCCCTGGAATTCGGTCCCTACAAATTTGGTGATGGAGACAAGTCCCTGGTACAAGACTATCCCAGTATGAATGAAGCCTGTGATAGCTTCTTCACTGATAAAATGAGCCGCCTGCGTCTGGATTCCTTGAAAACCAGTCTGTCGCGCAGGATAAAAGACCATTTAGATAAGTTCTACAAAAAGAAATTTCTCCAGGAAGGTGACCTCAGCAAGGCCTATGAAAATGATATATACAAGGACTGGGGCGAATTATTAACCGCCTATGCCCACCTTTATAAGAAGGGTGATAAAGAAGCCATCCTGGATGACTTTGTGACCGGCGAAAAGGTCACCTTAGCTCTGGACCCCCGTTATACGCCTATTCAGAATGCGCAAAGACATTTTAAAATCTATAATAAAAGTCGGGGTGCCCGCAAGCATCTGCAGGTCCTGATGGCTAAAAACCAACAGGAGATTGACTATCTGGAATCAGTTATGGTAGCGGTTCAGCAAGCTGAAGATCCGGCTGGAATAACAGAGATTATTGATGAATTGGAGAAGGAAGGTTATCTCAAAGCCAGTGCTAAGAAAGGTAAAAAGCAGGACCAGCGCAGCCAACCCCGCCGGTTTTTGTCTTCAGATGGCTTGCCTATTACGGTGGGCAGGAATAACCGCCAGAATGACTGGTTAACCCTGAAAGAATCTGACCGCAACGACCTCTGGCTGCATACTAAAGAAATACCCGGTACCCATGTAATTATCAGCTTGCCAGCCACCGTCAAGTCCATACATGATGTCCCCGACCGCAGTCTGGAAGAAGCCGCTACTCTGGCCGCCTACTTCAGCAAGGCCAGTCAGTCAGATAAAGTACCGGTTGATTATACCTTCCGTTATAATGTCAAAAAACCCGGCGGTGCCAAGCCGGGCATGGTTATCTATGAAAATTACTGGACGATTATGGTCAACCCCTGCTCACCTTTAGTCGAGCAGCTGCTGGCCATGCAACAAAATGACGGAGAAACGAGTGCTTAGTTTGGCCAGATAATAACATATTAAAACATACGGCTTTTAAACTACATAGGATGGCTTAGATTACCTTTAACATCTCAGCCATCCTAAAAAATTGATGCAAGCTTGTTTTGGCTTGGAAGCAACTATTTTACAGATAATTCACCCTATTCATAACGCAGGGCATCAATGGGATTAAGCCGAGATGCTTTCGCAGCTGGATAAACCCCGAATAGCAAACCAATAAAGCTAGAAACTCCTACAGCCAATAGTATAGAACTACTGCTCACAATAGGTGTAAAACCCAAGCCCGGTGCGGCTAGTTTACCAATTAAAAATCCCATTCCAATGCCAAGAATACCACCTGCCAGCGTCAATAAAACAGCTTCTATTATAAACTGACTCATTATATCCAAGGTCTTGGCACCTACAGCCTTCCTGAGTCCTATTTCCCTGGTCCTTTCGGTTACTGATACCAGCATGATATTCATAATACCGATGCCTCCCACCAGTAGGGATATAGCGGCAATTCCCGCCAGCAACGCAGTAAGCATGCTGGTTATGCCATTAACGGCTGATAGTAAATCAGCAGAAGAACTAACATTGAAATCAGCCAGCTTGGCATCTTTTATTTGATGATTGGCTAGCAGGGTGGCTTTTATATCATTTTTCACCTGATTAACTACGTTTTCATTCTGAGCCTGAACGGTTATTGAGTTAAAGTTTTGAGTTTTAAAAGCCTCGCCAGCGGCTGTATATGGCATATAGGCCTGGCTGTTAGGATTCGTAAATCCATTCTCATCAGCTGGTTTGAGAATACCTATGATCCTGTAAGCACTGCCTTCAATTATTAACTCTTTACCTAATGTACCCTCAGATCCATAAAGATCCTGGGCCAGTTGACTGCCTAGAACGATAACCTTAGCCTTATTATCCACTTCCCCTTGCTTGTAGAAATCGCCCTTGCTTAAACTCAGGTTTTGTATTTTCATATATGATTCCGAAGTACCCAGAACGGTATAGCGCTGATCACCATTAGATGTATTAATAATAGTGGAACCTGTAATTTGTCCCGATACCGTCTTAATTTGTGGATGCTTGGTTTTATCAGCCAAGGATTTAATATCTTCTGTTGTCAAAGTTGAGCTGGCCTGATTAAAACCGCCAGCTGGCCCCGGAGCACCCCCCTGCCCCTCTGTTTTACCCCCACCCTGTGAGTGAGCAGCACTTGGATCAAATCCGGCACCCGGCATAATTGTAATATTGGTTGTACCCAGGGTTGATATACGATCAGAAACGCTGGCCTTCACTCCGGTACCAAACGAGATTAAGGCAATAACCGAGCCGATGCCAATAACTATACCCAGAATAGTAAGAAAGCTGCGTCCCTTATTAGTAAATATGGCTTTTATAGATTGTCTGAAAATAGTATAGATCTTCATGCCGATAATCCCTCCTGTAAGACGATCTCGCCGTCTCTTAGCCTGATAATACGATCTGCATAACGGGCAATTTCTTCTTCGTGAGTTATTAATATTATAGTGGTACCTTGAGCGTTGATCTTTTTGAATAATTCCATGATTTCATGGGATCTCTTGGAATCAAGGTTACCGGTGGGCTCATCCGCTAAAATTATTGCCGGGTCCATAATTAAGGCCCGGGCAATAGCTACCCTTTGAATCTGACCACCTGATAATTGATTGCTCTTATGCTTAATACGATCTCCCAGGCCTACCTCTTCAATGACTTGCATGGCTCTGGATAGGTTATTCTTAGTCCTTCCATATATAGTTGGCAAAAGAACATTATCCAGCACGGAGGTTCTAGGCAGAAGATTGAATTGCTGAAAAACAAAACCTATCCGTTGATTACGAATCGTGGCTTGATTGCGGGAACTGATCCGGCTGACATCTTTATTATCCAGTACATAACTGCCAGCCGATGGTTTGTCCAACAAGCCCAGTATATTCATTAAGGTAGACTTCCCAGAGCCGGAAGCCCCCATAATAGCGACAAATTCACCTTCTTCAATACTTACATCAATGCCCTTCAGAGCAACCGTATCTTCTTCCCCGGTTTTATAAATCTTACTAATGCCCTTAAGTTCAATTACCTTTCTCATCTAATACCCCTCTATTCTTAAAATAGTAAATGCTAATCCTGGCTATTTATACAATACGGGGGCAAACTATTAGCGTCAAATGTAACTGTTTACTCATAAGGGCAATATATCCCGTCCAGAAAATACTGACTGAATAATCCATGATTACCCTATATTTTATTAGGACTTCCCGGAGCTTTTCTTAGCAACTGTGCTATAATAATTTATTGAGACATGATCAAGGAGGGAAAACATGGACGAGAAGAATCAAGACATAGAAATAATGCGCCAGATGATTGAAAAAAATAAGCAAAAAAGTGCATCCCAGAATAGTGTGAAGCGCGGTCCAGGAGAACGCTATAATGCCGGTACTCAGGGTAAAAAGAAAGAGAAAAAAGGCGGCCTCCCACCGAAATAAAGAAATTTGAATATTTATTGTCAGCATAAGTACACAAGCCATAATGTACAAAAAAATAGACCATCATCTGCATTCAAGTAAATGGTGGTCTATTATTATGAAATCTATTAAATGTTCCAAAATAAAAATAGTTTAGGTATTTGATTTAGAAAACACTTACTTTATTCAAGTATCTCCACGGAACCGTCTTCATTCTTTTTTACCTTAGTATCTGCTTCCAGGATGTAGATTTTGTTATTGACTGTATCGATAGCTACTTCCCGATTGATTATGGTATTAACCTCCTGAGTACTGATCAGAGTGCGGATCTGTACTCCATTATCATAAAGCTCAAAATGCATTCGATCTCCGTTTGGCTTAGATACTGTTTTTTCAGTAAAGTTCTGCGGGGGTTTCATAAACACATATTTGTAACCGCCTTCGGCGAATTTCATTTCGGTTCCATTTAGGATTACCTTCATTAAAAACCCATCCCTCCTGCTTATATAGGGAACGCTGGATTTGATAAGATTAAGTGAGTCAAGATGAAATTCTCTTGGCTCACTTTTAATTTGTATCAGCCTTCGCCCAACTTAGTTTGCGTTGCACATAGGTTAGGTATTGCTAATGCTTAGATCTTAGAAATATCAGTCAGGAGAAACACCCCTTGACTCCTTCATACTTTAGCTGCGGCTGCCGGGTTTGATGGCTTCGCCCTGGCCGGACTGGCAGAGGGGGCAGTTGTCGGCTTCCCAGGATTCTATGTCCAGAGTCAGAACTGCTTCCATGGGTACCCCGAAATCCACCTTGCCGCCGCTGCGATCCACCAAAACTCCTACTCCGACTACTTCGCCGCCGGTTTGGCGAACCACATCAATGACTTCTACTACTGAACCGCCGGTGGTAACCACGTCTTCAACTACCAGAACCCGATCACCAGGTTTGATGGTAAAACCCCTTCTAAGAGACATCGCACCATCCTGGCGCTCGCAGAACATACTGGGTATCTTTAACTGACGGGCTACTTCATAGGAAACAATAATACCTCCCATGGCCGGTCCAACCACAAAATCAATTTTTTCACCGGCAAATTTCTCGGCCAGGTGCTGAGCCAGTTGCTCAGTATAGGATGGGTATTGCAAAACCTGTGCACACTGCATATAGCGATTACTATGGCGACCGGAAGTCAGCTTGAAGTGTCCCTCCATCAAGGCTCCTGAATCGCTGAATATTTTTATGGCTTCATCTTTAGTAAGCATAATTTAGTCCTCCAATTCTTCGATTATTTTTAGCGCCGCTGCCTTGGGATCTTCTGCCTGAGTAATGGGGCGGCCTATTACCATGTAATCCGCACCCAGATCCAAGGCATCGCGGGGAGTAGTAATGCGCTTCTGGTCATTGGCTTCTGACCAGCGGGGTCTGATCCCAGGGGTAACAATTTTAAAATCGGGTCCGCAGGCTGCACGTATCGCAGTGATTTCCTTAGGCGAACACACTACACCATTCAGGCCCGATTCTTTTGCCATTACTGCCCATTGAACAGCCAGCTCTTGAACATTCATGCCCTCAACATGCATTTCATCCTTCAGCTGCTTATCTGAAATACTGGTTAAAACTGTAACCGCCAATATTGTAGGAGGATTAATACCCAGGCGGGTTGCTTCCTGTTTAGAATCCTCAGCCACTTTTTGCATCATTTCCCGACCACCAGCCGCATGTACATTAAACATAAAGCTGTTCAGGCGGGTTAACACTTTTCCGGCGGCTCCCACTGTGTTGGGGATATCATGGAATTTCAGATCAACGAAAACCTTACCACCCAGCTCATTTACCTGCTGAACTATAGCCGGCCCTATGCTGTTATACAGCTGCATTCCGATTTTAAAAACACCTACATAGGGAGTTAATTCCTTGACCAGAGCTAAGGCCTGATCATGGGTATCTACATCTAAAGCTAATACAATTCGCTCCTTGGGATTCATTATATTCCTCCATTCTTTGTACGTATCCTGTTAATCCGAGTATATATAGTATTATGTAATTTTGTAACTGGGTCAACGTTTAGTAAAACAATCTGCTAATCAAAATATAATAATATATAAGAAATATCTTTACAACTACAGTAAAGCAGTGTATCGTTTTTACAACCTTTTTATTAAAAAATATATAATAAAATACAATTTATGGGGGTATTAATACAAATGGCTAGAACCTGGCATCTTCAATATCAAAATAAGTTGTCTTCACCAGAGGACGCAGTCAAGGATATACCTAACGGAGCTTATGTTTATTGTGGTCTATGCGCGGGAGAGCCTCCTGCCCTGCTGGAAGCCATAGGCGCCAATGCAAAATCTTATACGGGTGTCAAAATTATGCAGATGCTCCCTCCCCGTCAGTATTCTTACATAAAACCGGAAAATGCAGAACATGTGCGCCTTAGCTCCTGGTTTACCGGAGCAGCTACCCGTACCGCCGTAAATGAAGGCTGGGCTGACTATACTCCGCAACATTTTCATGATACCTGTCATCTTATGAGACAGGAACTGGTACCGGTGGATGTTTTTATGACTGTTGTCAGCCCTATGGATGACCACGGTTACTTTTCACTGGGAGCTTCAGTTTGTTATGCTTATGATGCGATAAAAAAAGCAAATAAAGTAATTTTTGAAGTAAACGAAAACGTACCCCGCACCTTTGGCAATACCTTTGTGCATATCAGTCACGTCGATCAGGTAGTAGAAAATCACGTTCCCATGCCGCAAATGCCAAGCAGCCAGCCAGATTCTATTCAGAAAACCATTGGTCAAAATATTGCCGAGTTAATCGAAGATGGTTCCACAGTTCAACTAGGCTTTGGAGCTATTCCCATGGCCATGGCCGAATTCTTAAAAGAAAAACGCAATCTGGGTATTCATACTGAAATACTGGTAGATGCTATGGTTGATTTGGTAGACTGCGGTGCCGTAAGTAACCACAAACGCTCGGTTCATCTGGGCAAGATAACCGGAACCACTCTTATTGGTACTGATAAGATTTATAAATATAGCCATCAAAACCCTCTGGTAGAACTATACCCGGTGGACTATACCAATGATGTGAATATGATCGCCTCCAACAATAAAATGGTAGCCGTCAATGCCACCCTGGAAGTCGACCTCTTCGGACAATGCGTATCTGAATCAATTGGCTACAGACATTTCAGCGGTTCAGGCGGACAGGTGGACTTCGTCCGTGGAGCAGTTAAATCACCTGGCGGCAAAGCCATCCTGGCCCTACCCTCTACCGCTAAAAATGGTACCGTCTCCAGAATCATGCCTTGCCTTACCACTGGAGCTTCTGTTACCGTTACTAAGAATGATGTTGACTATATAGCAACCGAATATGGAGCCGTACGGTTACGCGGCAAGAGCCAGCGTGAAAGAGCCCATTTATTAATCTCCGTAGCCCATCCCAATTTCCGAGATGAACTACGCTTCCATGCTAACAAAATGAAACTGATCTAACCAGGAAGATTCCCCTGTCGCAAAACAAGGCCCGCCTGGCGGGCCTTATTTTAGTGTGTCAACAACCCCGTCCCCTTGACACGCCCTACTTCTTAACCGCAACCCCTACGAGATCGGAAAGCTTTTCGATCTCGTTTTCCTGCATATAGGACACCAGCCCCGCAACTATTTCATCAGCCAAGCGGGGATTCACAAAATTACCGGTGCCGATTGACACTGCTGAGGCTCCTACCATGATAAACTCTAAGGCATCAGTAAAGTTCATGATTCCCCCACCGCCCAGAATAGGCAGATCTACTTCCCGGTATACCTGGTATATCATGCGCAGCGCTACTGGTTTGATAGCCGGTCCGGACAAGCCGCCAAAGACATTGCCCAGAACGGGCCTTCTGGTCCTTACATCCACGGCCATACCCATCAAGGTATTAATCATGGACAGGCAATCGGCTCCACCCGCTTGAGCTGCCCGAGCAATCGCGACTATATCGGTCACATTAGGAGATAACTTAGGCATAATCGGCAGCGAGCATTCAGCTTTGATCGCCTCCACCACCGTCTTCACCATACCAGGGTCAGTACCAAACTGCAGGCCACCCTCTTTAACATTAGGGCAGGATATATTAAGCTCAACTCCGGCAATACCTGGATGTCCATTTAGTTTACCAGCCAAACGAGCATACTCTTCTACGGTATTACCGGCAATATTGGCGATCACTGTTACCCCTTGGGCACGCAGAACAGGCAGATATTCATTGAGAAACACATCTACCCCAGGGTTTTCCAAACCGATTGCATTAAGCATGCCAGCGGGCGTTTCGTATATCCGCGGAGGAGGGTTGCCATGCCGTGGTTCCAGAGTGGTACCTTTAACGATTACCCCTCCTATACCGCTTATATCGATGTAATCCTCATATTCAAAGCCATAGCCGAAAGTACCGGATGCTACTGCGACCGGATTCTTCATACAAAGTCCGCCCAGATTAACAGAAATATCCGGGGCCATTGCCTGGGTCAAATCGTGGTCCTTTTTCATGCCAGCGCCCCCCCGCCGTTTAATTCCACAGCTTGCATATTAAATACCGGTCCATCCTTGCAGACCTTTACATAGCCAGCATCCTGCTGCTTAAGTTTACGGGCACAACCCAGGCAAGCTCCCACTCCGCAGGCCATATGTTCCTCCAGCGAGCACTCTCCCCAGATATTATTACCAGCAGCAAATTCAGCCACCCCAGCCATCATTATTTCAGGCCCACAGGTATAAATCAGTTCGGTACCATCAGCCGGAAGGCTTTCTAACAAGCCGGTTACTAAACCCTGGTAACCGGCACTTCCATCCATGGTAGCAGACCAGACATCGGCACCCAGTTCTCTGAATCGTTCCGCAGCTACCAGCTCAGTACTATTGCCTACTCCGTAGAGCACCTTAACCGAGCATTCCATTTCCCTGAGCTGCCGGGCCAGATAGAGTAAGGGAGCCATGCCTACACCACCGCCGACCAGCAAGGCATTTTGGGGCTGATCAGGCAGTGTAAATCCCTTGCCTAGAGGCCCCATGACATCCAGAAACTCCTGCGATCTAAGGCCGGTCAGAAGATGCGTACCTCTCCCTACCACTTTATACAGGAGGGTAATACTGCCCCGCTGCTGGTTAACATCATAAATACTGATCGGTCTTCTTAACAGCGGATCATGCTGCACACTGGCTCTAACCTGTAAAAACTGACCAGGTTTACATTTTTCAGCCACGGAAGGAGCAACAAATTCAATTTCAAATAAATCTCCGGCTACTTGCTGGTTACTTATTACCAGTCCTTGTTCCAGAGCTGACATAGGACCAACTCCCTTTATTGTTCTTATTAATTGTAACCCTCAGCTACGTAGTCTTGCAGTGATTTCACCTGCATATCAGCTATGTTCTTACCCTCTCCAATAACCTCCTGCATAACCTTGAGGGTATCCAGGGAAGTTAAACAGGGTACACTTAGTTCGACCGCCGCGCGGCGGATGACAAAGCCATCACTGAACTGATCCCGCCCATGGGTCAAGGTATTTACTATAAAGTCGGCTCTTCCTGCGCGGATCAAATCTACGATATTAGGTGAGCCTTCCTTAAGCTTTTTTATACTCTCTACTTCTATGCCTGCTGCCGTTAGGGCTGAGGCAGTACCCTCAGTGGCAATCAATTTGAAGCCTAGATCGCAGAAGCCTTTGAGAATCGGAATAGCTTCTTGCTTGTCTTTATCGGCAATTGTAGCCACTATAGTTCCTTTTTGGGGAATAATCATCCCGGCTGCGACCAGTCCTTTGAACATGGCGGTCTTAAGCGATTTATCAATCCCCATAACTTCACCGGTAGATTTCATTTCTGGTCCCAGGGTAATATCTACCTGTTCCAGCTTATTGAAGGAAAAGACCGGTACTTTTACCGCATAGAAGCCTGGCTCAGGCTGCAGGCCTGCTTTATAACCCATTCCCTGCAAGTTCTTGCCGAGCATGATATCAGTAGCTAATTTCACCATAGGAATGCCGGTGATCTTGCTGATAAATGGGATAGTGCGGCTGGAGCGCGGGTTGACCTCCAGTACATAGAGTTCATTCTGGAATTCTACAAACTGGATATTAATTAAGCCCTTGACGCGTAACGCCAGAGCCAATTTGGTGGTGTAATCGACCACCTTGTCTTTTATTTCCTGGCTCAAGTCATGGGCGGGAAATACTGCCATGCTATCTCCGGAATGCACTCCGGCTCTTTCGATATGCTGCATGATCCCCGGTATCAACACTTCCTTGCCATCAGCTACGGCATCCACTTCTATTTCCGTTCCCAGCAGGTATTTATCCACGAGCACTGGATGTTCACGGTTCACTTTAATTGCCGTGGTGGCCATATAGTGTTCAAGTTCACTCTGATTATAGATAATCTCCATAGCCCGGCCTCCCAGAACATAGGAAGGACGCACCAGTACCGGATAGCCTATGATATTAGCAGCCTTAACTGCATAGGCCACGGAAAACACACTCTTTCCAGGTGGACGTGGAATACCCAGTTCTTCTACCAGGGAATCAAAACGATCCCGATCTTCAGCCCGGTCGATGCTGTCATTAGAGGTTCCCATAATACGAACCCCTACGTTATTAAGCGGCTGAGCCAGGTTGATAGCGGTTTGGCCGCCAAACTGAACAATTACCCCGTCGGGTTTTTCTTCGTCAATAATATTCAGAACATCTTCGAATACCAGAGGTTCGAAATAGAGCCGATCAGAGGTGTCAAAGTCCGTACTGACCGTCTCCGGGTTATTGTTAACGATAATGGCCTTGATCCCGGCTTCGCGCAGTGCCCAGACACAATGTACGGAGCAATAGTCGAATTCAACTCCCTGTCCGATACGAATGGGACCCGAGCCGATTACCAGCACCTTTTTAGCATTGGGGTCGTGGAGGGCTTCATTTTCCTCCTCATAACAGGAGTAGAAATAAGGGGTCACCGCATCGAACTCAGCTGCACAGGTATCTACCAGCTTGTAGGTAGGTATTACCCCTTTATCGGTGCGCAGACGATGGATATGCACTTCCTGGACTCCATTAAGTTTGGCGATCTCGATATCAGAGAAGCCTATTTTTTTGGCTTCACGCAGTAATTCCACATCCAGCTCTGCTTCCGCCAGACGATCGGTAAAATCAATAATATTCTTGATTTTTTTTAAGAAATACTTATCAATCTGGGTGCATTCCCACACTTCATCGATGCTCATACCGCGACTGAAGGCCTCTGCTACGATAAAGATGCGCTCATCGTCGGCATTTCGCATTCTTTCCTGCAGTGATTCATCGGCCAGATCAATTAATTCCGGCAGGCGCAGACCAGTGATACCAAGCTCCAGACAGCGTATGGATTTCAGGAAGGCTGCCTCGAAACTACGATCAATTGCCATAACCTCACCGGTAGCCTTCATCTGCGTACCCAGCTTACGATCTCCAAAAACAAACTTATCAAAAGGCCAGCGCGGCATCTTAAGAACCACGTAGTCAATGGCCGGTTCGAAACAGGCGGTAGTCTTGCCGGTTACCGCATTGGGGATCTCATCCAGGCTATACCCAATGGCGATCTTGGTAGTAACCTTGGCAATCGGATAACCGGTGGCCTTCGATGCCAGGGCGCTGGAACGGCTAACCCGGGGATTAACCTCGATAACAAAGTATTTCTTGCTGAAGGGGTCCAAGGCATACTGAACATTACAGCCGCCCGCAATTTTTAGAGCGCGAATTATTTTAATAGAGGCCCCTCTGAGCATCTGATATTCTTCATCCGTCAGGGTCTGGGCAGGAGCCACCACGATACTATCTCCGGTATGGATTCCTACCGGGTCTACGTTTTCCATGCTACAAATGGTTATGCAGTTATCATTGGCATCGCGCATGACCTCAAACTCAATTTCCTTGTAACCGGCTACGCTCCTTTCAATAAGGACCTGGCCAATAGGACTGTTTTTGATACCCTTTTCTGCAATTCTCAGCAATTCTTCTTCACTATGAGCATTGCCTCCACCCGTACCTCCCAGGGTATAAGCAGGCCTTACTATTACCGGATAACCAATTCCGTTGGCAAATTTAATAGCCGCCTCCACCGAGGTTACGATATCACTTTCGGGAACCGGTTCGCCTATTTCACCCATGGTTTGCTTAAATAATTCACGATCCTCAGCCCGAGCTATCGCTTCCAGCGGAGTACCCAGCAGGGGAACCCCGGTTTTAGCCAGAATGCCCTCCCTATCCAGGGACAAGGCCATATTCAGCCCAACCTGGCCGCCTAAAGTGGCAATGATACCATCCGGTTTTTCCTTCTCCAGGATTTTTCTTACTGTATCTATGGTAATAGGTTCAATATAAACGTGATCAGCTATATGGGTATCGGTCATAATGGTGGCCGGGTTACTATTCAAGAGCACAACCTCTATGCCTTCATCTTTGAGCGCCCGACATGCCTGGGTGCCAGCATAGTCGAACTCAGCCGCCTGGCCGATGATAATGGGGCCGGAACCGATAACCATTACCTTTTTCAGTCCATCCTTTAATGGCATTTATTATCCTCCCAATGCAATTATGCAATGATTCTTTCTTTGGC
Source organism: uncultured Syntrophomonas sp. (assembly GCA_964510795.1). Taxonomy (GTDB): domain Bacteria; phylum Bacillota; class Syntrophomonadia; order Syntrophomonadales; family Syntrophomonadaceae; genus Syntrophomonas_B. The sequence goes on along the minus strand of CAZEDT010000020.1, from coordinate 22,612 downwards.
AAAGCAGTAACTACTTGATTCTAAAAATTGCTTATAAGCTGGTCGAAGACAACTACCGTATCCTCATAAACATATAGTTAATCGCTAACTATTTTGCCTTCCGCGAAGACTATCCGGCCCTTTACGATGGTCATCCAGGGCCAACCCTTCAGGCTCATTCCCTTAAAAGGAGTATTTTTACCTTTAGAATAGAATTCTTGCGGGTTAACTACCTTGACCAGCTCGGGATCAATTAATGTGATATCAGCATCAGCACCTGGCTCTAATGTTCCTTTATTAATTCCCAGTATATCTGCCGGGCCGATGGTGAACAGCCTGACCATGCTTTCTTCATCTATAATTTCACTCTTAACCAGTTTGTCCATTATTAGGGCAACCGCAGTTTCCAATCCAGATATACCAAAAGATGCCAGATTGTACTCACAATCCTTGCTTTCCCGATGGTGAGGAGCATGGTCAGTAGCGATGCATTCGATGACACCATCCAGTATAGCCTCTCGTAAAGCCACTACATCTTCTATAGATCGCAAGGGCGGATTCACCTTCGTATCAGCATCATAGCTGCCTACTACTTCATCGGTAAGGACCAAATGATGTGGAGTTACTTCACAGCTCACCAGTACGCCCCGTTCCTGGGCGGAGCGAATTAATTCCACCGAACCGGCGGTCGATACATGACAGATGTGTACCTGGGCACCGGTAGATTCAGCCAGGATAATGTCCCGCGCTACCATAATCTCCTCAGCCGCTGCGGGAATACCTTTAAGTCCATAAATAGTAGAATAATATCCCTCATTCATCTGCCCTTCCCGGGATAAACTCATTTCCTCACAGTGGGATAGGATAGGAAGATCAAACATCGATGCATACTGCATGGCATTTCTCATAATGCCTGCGTCTTTCACCGGCTTGCCATCATCGGACACCGCCACACATCCTGCCGCCAGCAGTTCAGCCATTTCACTGAGCTCTTTGCCTTCCTGCTGTTTAGTAATACTGCCGATGGGCAGTACATTAACCACTCCGGATTTATTAGCTCTTTCCCTTACAAAGGCAGCGATGGCAGCATTATCGATTACTGGCTCAGTATTCGGCATACAGCATATAGTGGTAAAGCCTCCCGCAGCTGCGGCTCTGGTGCCCGAGGCGATGTTCTCCTTGTATTCATAGCCAGGCTCTCTTAAGTGGACATGCATATCGATAAAACCCGGGCAAACCCATTTACCTGCCGCATCGATATTTATACAATCATCTGCCTTAATATTACTGGCTAATTCTGCTATTTTTCCATCTATCACCAAGATGTCCATAGCTTCATTTATATCATTAGCCGGATCTATAACTCTTCCGCCTTTAATTAGTAATTTCATCTTTTGAACCTCCCATCATCAGGTAAAGTAGTGCCATACGAACTGCCACCCCGTTGGTGACCTGCTCATTTATCAGCGCGGTGGTACTGTCCGCTAATTCCGAGGAAATTTCCACCCCACGATTCATGGGGCCGGGATGCAGGACCAGTACATCATCTTTGGCTCTGAGCAGCCGGTCGGGGCTTAACATATATAGATTGGCGTATTCATCCAGGGATGGGAAAAGTCCGGTAGACTGCCTTTCCTTCTGAATTCTTAGAACGTTGACCACATCTACCCCTTCCAGAGCTTGATCCAGGCTGTGATAAGCCTTCACTCCGAGCTTTTCAACATCCGGGGGCATCAATGTGGATGGCCCAACTACCCTGATTTCGCAACCATATTTACTTAACCCATAAATATTAGAGCGAGCCACCCGACTGTGAAGTATGTCTCCAACTATAGCTACTTTCAGGTTTTCCAAGCTGCCCTTTTTCTCTTTGATACTGTACATATCCAACAAGGCCTGAGTTGGATGCTCATTGGCTCCGTCTCCGGCGTTAATAACTCGCATATTGGTATTTCGGGCCACATAGTGCGGAGTCCCGCTCATCCCATGACGGATAACCATCAGATCAAAACCCATAACCTCTATAGTTTTGATGGTATCCCTCAGGCTTTCGCCCTTGGCTACGCTGCTGGTAGATACCGCCAGATTGACCGTATCAGCGCTCAGGTATTTGCCTGCTATCTCAAAGGAAGTACGGGTGCGGGTGCTGTTTTCATAGAAAACTGTAACCATGGCTTTGCCTCTGAGAGTCGGAACCTTCTTAATATCTCTCTTTATTATGTCTTTCATAGGTACAGCCGTATCCAGGATTATCTCCATTTCTTCCCGGCTCATATCTCTGAGTCCCAATAAATCTTTGCGTTGTTCCAGTTTCACTTTTAAGCCTCCTTCTTTAGCCACAAAAAAACCTCCCTTACTATAGCAGCAAGGAAGGCGTGCCTTCTAAAAGAACTTCGCTCCCTTGCCGGTCTCTCGGTACCAGTTTAAAGGGTCTCATCTAGTATTTCTTGTATTACAACCTCTTCCTCACCGTCAATTTCTGTAACCAGTACTGAAATGACTTCCTGTAGCGAAGTAGGTACATTTTTACCAACATAGTCAGCTTTTATAGGTAACTCTCGGTGCCCCCGGTCTACCAGGACAGCCAGCTGAATGCATTTGGGCCTGCCAATATCTATCAGGGCATCCATAGCGGCTCTTACCGTTCTGCCTGTGAACAAAACATCATCGACCAGGATAATATTCATATCATTAATGTTGAAAAACACTTCGGTACGGTGCAACTGCGGCTGGGCTGCCAGAGTGGTAAGATCATCTCGATATAGGGTAATATCCAATATTCCTACCGGCACCTTCACACCTTCAATTTCCTCGATCCGTTCCGCCAGGCGCTGGGCCAGCGGGCCTCCCCGGCGGCGAATGCCGATAAGAGCTACCTTTTCCACACCCTTGTTTCTCTCGATAATCTCATGGGCAATACGGGTAATGGCTCTCTTAATGCCCATTTCGTCCATCAATTGTTTTTTCTGCTCCAGTCTCAAGCTATAAACCCCCTTCAGGTTAGTCAGACAGCGTAAGTAAAGGATTGCATAATAAAAGCCTGCGCTCCGTAAGGCTGGAGGCAGGCATAAATATCCCACAATCCTTGCTAGCCTCACGGGGCCAACTTAAAGGTTCTTAAACGATTTTAAACAAAGCCACTGGCAATGTCAAATAGATTTCTCCAGTTCCGCAATAATATTTTGCAGGTATTCCGGGGTCGGACTTCTGAATTCCATGTATTCTCCGCTGCGCGGATGAACAAAGCCCAGGAGCTGAGCATGCAAGGCCTGAGTGTCCAAATTAAAATGTTTACGGTTAGACCCGTAGAGCGGATCTCCCACCACTGAATGTTTAATATAGGCAAAATGAACCCTTATCTGATGCGTACGACCCGTCAGGAGTTTAACTTTTACCAGGGTATAATTCGGAAACCTTGCCAGGACCTCGTAGTCGCTGATTGCCTCTCGCCCATCCTTGACCACCGCCATCTTTTTACGGTCTTGTTGACTGCGTCCAATGGGAGCATCTATTCTACCCAGATTCTCCTTTATTATGCCATGCACCAGAGCGATATATTCGCGATTAATGCTGTGTACCCGGATCTGCTCAGCCAGACTGCGATGAGCCCGGTCATTTTTGGCGACCACCATTACTCCAGAGGTATCTTTATCGAGGCGATGTACTATGCCGGGCCTTAACTCACCATTGATTCCGGACAGGTCTTTAATATGATAAAGGAGCGCATTAACCATTGTCCCATCCCAATTTCCATGGGCGGGATGGACTACCATACCTTTCGGTTTATTAACCACCACCAGGTCTTCATCCTGATATATAATCGGCAGAGCCAGGTTCTGGGGTTCAATCTTGACCACCTGGGCCGTTGGAACCTCTATCTGCACCTCATCCCCGCTTTTCACCCGGTAACTGGCCTTCACAGTCTGACCAGCCATCAGGACTTTCCCCTCTTTGATCAGACTCTGGACCAGTGAACGAGATAAATCTTCCAGGCTATCGCTGATAAAACTATCCAGGCGTTCACCTTCCATATCCTCTTCCACCAGCAGGGTTTCAAACTCTTGCATACGCTCTCCTCACTATTGCTTGACTTAGCCACCTCTGCGCAGATCTCCACTCTTGACGTCTGCCAGGCCGCCTGTCAATATTCAGTAAACCTTATTATAATTGATTTCAGGTTATTGTCCATAATCTTCCCATTAAGGCAATGCAGACACCTGTTCCCGGATAATCACTGAAACAAGTTGTACATAACGTCAAATATATTCCGTTTTCTTTTTTGATTCTTCCCTTATTTTTAACCCGACAGTCCTTAAAATATTACGAGGAAGACAGATTATCCTGCCTTCCTCGTATACAATGCTATACCAAAACTTATTATTTATCAGTTGGAGCAGTTAAGCAATTGCCCATTTCTCTTCCCATGCCGATTCCTTTACCATTACCTTTGCCATTTTCCATGCCTCTGCCTTCTCCCCCTGGGCCTCTCCCACCGTGCAGGGCTTGCCTTACAGCATCAGCCTGAGCTTGAGTAAGGCTGCCCGCAGTTACCAAATCAGCTAAAGGATTAGTTTTCTCGCGGGGATTGGCTTTGAAATACGCCTGGGCTTCAGCAGGGGTCATGTCCTTAACTTTATCCATTTCCGCCTGACGTTCTGTCGCTGCTTGATCCATCTTCTGAACTATGAGATTCGACTGATCAGCCGTAATCGTTCCTTTTTCCACCAGGGCAGTCAGAGACTTCAGCTGGTTTTCCTTCATCTCCTGCTGTCTGCTGGCCTGTTTAAAGGCCTTGATGGCATCAACCTGGGCACTGGTTATTACACCGCTGTCAACGAGAGATGCCATAAGATCAACTTTAGCTGGCTTATTAGCTTTCATATACGCTTGCCGCTCAGCCGCGGTCATAGCCTTGATCTTCGTCATTTCAGCCTTTCGATCTGCATTTAGCTGATCCATTTTGGCCTGGATAGCTGTGGATTGATCCTGGCTGATAATCCCTTTGTCCACCAGAGCAGTTAGATCTAATTTCATACCCTTGCCCATATCCTGACCAGGTCCACGCAGCATTTTACCAGACAGAGTTGGCTTGGATGTGGATTTAGATTTTGCATTGCTATCATCAGCAGCGGCTGATACCAAGCCCACTGAACCCAGCAGCAAACCTCCTATTAGTGCTCCACTCATAATGCCGGTCATTAAACCTTTTTTCATAGAATCATTCCCTTCAATATACGATTTTTGTTTTCCTGAGCTTAGTTTATGCTCCGAATATGAAGATTCCATGAAAGTTATATGAATATTTTAGCAATATTTTCTATAACTTTTAACTACCTGCCTCCATCGCTTGTTTCCAAGGCTTTCCTGCGATCAGCCTGCTGAAGTGCCTGTAAATTACGCTAGTTCCATGGCAGGCAGGTCTGTTTCAAACCAGAATTCCACCCCGTTCTCCCGATTACACACCCCAAACTCATTATGATGCTGTTCCTGAATCGCCTTGACGATGGAAAGCCCCAGACCACTACCGCCATCAGATCTGGTCCTGGCCTTGTCCACCTTATAGAAACTATCAAAAATTTTAACCAGCGATTCTTCAGGAATAGGGTTGCCCGAGTTATAAACCGAGATACGCACCTTGTCATCGCGCTTAGCTAGACTTAGTCTTAATTCCCGGTTGTCATCCATATGATTAACTGCATTATTGATATAATTCACCAGGACCTGCTCAATCCTCATCATATCGCCGTCTACCAACAAATCAGATTCATCATGTACCTTTTCCAGCTGCACAGCAATATTTTTCGCATTAAACATGGGTTGAAATTTGTTCAATACCTGCTCTACCAGGGCCGAAATATCAAATATCTGCCGCTCCAGCTTGAAGTATCCTGATTCAAACTGCGACAAATCCAGCAGTTCTCTGACCATAAGGTTCATCTTGCGCGCTTCATCTGTAATCACATCACAATAATAATTCCGGCCCTCCTCATCTTCTACCACATTCAACTTCAGACCTTCAGCATAACCTTGAATCAAAGCAATCGGCGTCTTCAATTCATGCGAAACACTGGAAATAAACTCCTTGCGCATCTCATCCAGACGCCTTTCATGTTCTATATCCGCCTGCAGCTTCAGGTTAGCGTGAGTCAGTTCGGTAATCGCATGGTCCAGCTGATCAGACAGCGAATTAATGCTTTTGCCCAGCTCACCAATTTCATCATCACCGGCAAGCTGATATTTTTCACTGAAATCTAATTTGGACATCTTCTGAGCGATACTGTTCAAGCTCACAATCGGACGTGTAAACCGGCGGGCAACGAAATAGGCTGGAATTAGACCAATAATAATGGTAAACAAACCGCTAAACAGAAAGAAGCGATTAGCAATTGCAGCACTTTCCTGGATAGCTAATAAAGGCGTACTAAGCAAAAGATAATCACCATTATTAAGCCTGGTAAAAAGGTTTAGGAAATTAATGTTTAAGCGACTATCCTGAGTTATAGCAAAAACATCTTTGTTATCCAAAAGACTGCGATTGTTCTTGACGTAATTGACACTGGCTTCCATCCGTCCAACCAATGGGCGCGGACGCTGGGACCCTGATGAGCCTGAAACTCCCGGCATATTCACTTCCCAGGTCGGGTACTTAAGCTCACAATAACGATTCAGGATAATTGCATTGAGGCTGGTACTGCTCTGCATTCTTTCCAGTTCCAAAAAAATATCGGAGGGATTGCCGTTATACAGGTATGCAATATGTTCAGCTTGCTCGCTTAACTGGTGCTTTTTGTGGCCCATATAATAGCGTTCTAACAAATTGCTGTTCACCAACCAGGACAATAGTACAAAGCAGCAGATTATCAGGCTTACCAAAATAAATAAGCGAGTTCGGATAGATCTTTTCATTTCTTAGCCTCAAATCTATAGCCGATTCCCCGAACCGTTTGGATTAAATCCCCCCGGTCTCCCAGCTTCAAGCGGAGGTTTTTGATGTGCACATCCACCGTCCGATTATCGCCATAAAAGTCAAAATTCCAGACTGCGTTAACAATCTGATCTCGATTTAAGGCCCGGCCTTCATGCTCAACCAGATAAAGTAATAATTCAAACTCTTTCGGAGTAAGATCCACGATTTTTTCATCCACATAAACATAGTGAGCGTTCTCATCTATAAGCAGACCACCAAAGGAACGCGGCGGATAGTTCTTACGTTCTACCCTGCGCAGCAAAGCATTCACACGAGCCATTAGAATAGCTGGACTGAATGGTTTACTGATATACTCATCTGCCCCCAGTTCAAAACCCAGGAGCTCGTCCGACTCCTGATCCCGCGCGGTCAGCATGATGATAGGAATTCTTGAAGTCTTCCTCACTTCCCTGCATACGGCCCAGCCATCAATTTCCGGCATCATAACGTCGAGAATCAAAAGACTAATATCCTCCACGCTATTAAACATAGTCAGGGCTTCCCGCCCATTTTTTGCCTCCAGAACAGAATAGCCTTCCTTCTTAAGAAAATCACCCAGGAGCTTGCGCATTCTGTCTTCATCATCAGCAAAAAGAATTTTTTTCACTTTAGCACCTCTATGTCCTATTAATCCTAAAACACAACCGTATCAGATTCTATTTTATCCCTACTCTAAATAATACTTAGTATTTATGAAGATTTAATGAACTTAGCCATAAACCATATTGTCTCTAATCCTTCATTCTAAAGGTGCTGCTCTCATCATTCAGTAAAATATAGATCATAAATAATATTCCCCCACTTACAATGGCTATATCAGCAACATTGAAAATCGGAAACCAGCCAACACTTATAAAATCCACCACTGATTGGTAAAGCAAGCGATCTATCACATTACCCAGCGACCCCCCTACTATTAGGGCCAGGGCATATTGAATCCAGCGTTCCGGACGGTATTTGCTGTGATAATACACCGCTCCGACCACCACCACTGCAGCCAGAGCTACAAATACCCAGGACATGCCCTGCATAATCCCGAAAGCTGCTCCTCGGTTATGTACATAACTAATATTCAAAACACCGTCAATCAGTACCCAGCTGGTCCCAATATCCATATTATTCATAATCCATATTTTACTGACACGATCCAACAGTATAATCCCTATAGCCGTTACCCAAAATCTCACTGTCCGCCCTCCCAGGTTTTAATAATAATCATAGCACCTATCGTTCAATTCCTAAACCTAATCCTCTCAAACGTTAAAACGCTCTCATGTTCTATACTAACAATAATGTGCAAACCGGGCAAATAACTATATTAAATCAACCATAATAGCGATATGTCTAGCATGGTATTCTCTAGCTCATCCTGGTCAAAAACACAAGCTGTATCACTTGCTTGCTGCTTTGATAAATGGTATATATTTCTATATTCCAGCAATTTACTGTTTATTTCGACTTATTTTGCTTTTCAAGATATAATAAAGAGATTAGGCGTATCTAATTAATGATTAGTCTTTTAACCTTAGGAGGTCGCTATTAATGGCCCATTCAGAAATCTTTTATCAATCAATAATTGATTATATGAGTAACGCCTTTGCCTACCATCGGATTATAACTGATGCAAGTGGTCATCCGATAGATTATGAATTTATAGAGGTAAATCCGGCCTTTGAAAAGCTGACCGGCTTGAAAAAAAATGATATCATTGGTAACCGCATTACAAGTGTATTACCAGATATCCATAAATCAAGCATTGACTTGATCAAGCTTTATGGGAATGTAGCACTGGAAGGCCGGCAGGAAGAATTTGAGCTGTATTCTGGTACTCTTAACAAATGGTACTCAGTCACGGCCTACAGTCCCCAGGAAGGTTATTTTGTAACTATATTCAATGATATTACGGATATTAAACAAAATCAGGAAGATCGAGAGATCTTCACTAAACTTGCTGCCGATCTGGAGTGCATAATCGGCTTCGATGGTTACTTCAAAAAAATAGACTCTTCCTGGACATCTCTGCTGGGCTGGTCAGAAGAAGAGCTGCTTGCATGTCCTTATTTAAAAGTGGTTCACCCCACAGACAGGCGCACCAGCTTTCAGACTGTAAAGCATCTATTGCAGCAGGATGACATCATTAGAATAGACAATCGTTTCATGTGCAAGGATGGCTCCTACAGGTGGTTATCATGGAAAGTTTGCAGTGTTAACAAACGGGGACTCATTTATGCCTCCGCCCATGATATAACAGATAGCAAACAGGCAGAAGCCGAACTGCAGGAGCAAAATAAAGACTTCTTAGCCTTTTCCAATTCTGTTGATATCATCATATTCATTATGGACCTAAATGGCAGTATCATTAGGGTTAACTTTGCTGCGATTGAACAACTGGGTTACAGCGAGGAGGAACTGCTGGGCAGTAATATTTTTATGGTCCATCCACCTGAGGATAGAGGTGCAGCACAAAAAATCATATCTGCCATAGCCACCGGAGACGATCAGTCGTATCCCTTTCCCCTCCAGACTAAGCAGGGCAAGTATCTTCCGGTGGAATCCAAGGTGTTTAAGGGACGTTGGAGCAATGAAGATGTATTGTTTGGGATCATTAAGGATATTTCTGATCTAAAATGGTCAGAGAAAAAGTTTTTCCTGGCTTTCAACTTGAATGCCAGCTTGATGGCTATCAGCACTTTGCGGGAAGGACGGATCGTCAATGTCAATGAAAGCTTTTGTGACAAACTGGGATATAGAAGAGAAGAGGTTTTAGGCCGCTCAGCCTTAGAACTGGGAATATTCATGAATACCATGATACTGGAACAGCGTCTAAGAATAGTTTTGGAGCAAGGAAAAATACGTGATTTTGAAGCCGTGGCACGAACGAAAAACGGAGCAGAGCTGATCGGTTTATATTCTGCTGAAAAATTTAATATAGGAGAAGAAAAATTCGTTTTAACCATGTTTACCGATATTACCGAGCGAAGAAAAATGGAAGCGGAGTTGCAGGAAAGAAATCAACAACTGCATGATCTCAACGCAAGGTTGGAAATCCAGGCTATCACCGACAGTCTAACGAATTTGTATAACCACAGGTATATAGTTGAATGTCTGCAATTAGAAGTTGATCGAGCCATGCGTTATCATCATCCCCTTACCATACTTATGCTGGATCTTGATCATTTTAAAGAAGTAAATGATAACTATGGTCATCAGTGCGGAGATCAAGTACTGATAGCTGTTGCCGGTATAATAAAGAAAAATCTCCGTGAGGTTGACCTTGCCGGACGTTATGGCGGAGAAGAATTCATGCTCATTTTACCTCATACTAGCCTGAATGGAGGTCTGGTGATAGCAGAGCGAATCCGTCATCAGCTCCAAGTGTCAAGGTGTGTCAACAACAACCTAAAAGTAACTATCAGTATCGGAGTTGCCCAGTATGACCGTGAGGGAATTAAGAAATTCATTGATCGGGCTGATGAAATTATGTACCAGGCCAAAAATAATGGACGCAATAGGGTTGAGTGCTAGATGGAGCAGATAATTATATGACCCTGCCCTTCCTATTTATATAGTTTTTCTAACAAAAATTCGGTCTGAATTCCCCTTCTTGACCCCTAATATGGAGTTCTGGTAATAAAACTGGTATTATTAGGATGTTCACTAGTCATGAGGAGGTTAACATATGAATATGGATAAGCTGCTGGACAAATATACTGACTATATCAAAGCTGTAGTCAGATTGAAAGAAGTCCTGGAGACAGATACTTCCAATACTTTGATCTATGATGCCGCCATTCAGAGATTTGAATTCACTTATGAACTGGGCTGGAAGTTGATAAAAAGATATATGGAATACACCGGTATTGCAGAAGTAAACTCTCCGAGGTCAGCTTTTAAAGAGGCTTTTGCCGCTGGTCTAATAAACCGTGGCGAAGTTTGGATCGAAATGATTGATGATCGAAACTTGACGGCCCATACCTACAATGAAGATATGGCTATAGAGGTATTCAATAAAATTAGGGATAGATACTATACCTGCTTCTATGATTTAGCTCAGCGGATGGCAAAGGAGATTCAGTAATGAGGTTTGGTTTAAAGGATAGCGTTCTGCAGCGACTAGTTGGCGTGCTGGCAAAAAACGAAACCGTTTCCAAGGCATTGATTTTCGGCTCTCGGGCCATTGGCGATTACCGGTACAATTCTGATATTGATTTGGCACTATATTTCAACGGAGAAATGCCTATTGGACTAACACTTGACCTCGATGAGGCTGTCGGCATTTATAAAATCGACGTTGTAGATATGGGCAGACTATCCAATTTATCTCTACGCCAACGAATAGAAGATCAGGGTATAGAGATTTACCGCAGAGTATAAAGAGTTCATGTATCAGAGTTTTAATCCATTACAAACGCCTGCCCCCAAGCTATCACTTTCATTTTCCCTATCTAATGCCTCCAGCAAATCTATGCTTTTCATGATCCGCTGACCACAAAGCTAAATCAAATCACGACGGCGGGCCTCGAATTCCAATTCATCCCTGAAATCAGGATGGGCTACCCGAATGATATTTTGCACCCGGCGGCGAACCGACTGACCTTTTATTTGGGCTATGCCCCATTCAGTAACCACATAATCGGCACATGACCGAGGGGTGGTAACAATACCTCCCGGGCTGATGTTAGGCACAATTTTGGAAATAAGCTGCCCGGGGGAAGCACTCGGTGATGCAGTAGACTGGGTAGCAATGATAGAAATGCCGCCCCGCGATTGAAAGGCCCCATCTACAAAATCCAGCTGACCCCCTGGATGGGTATACTGCTTCCAGCCGATGGATTCAGAGCAGATTTGCCCGGTTAGATCAACCTGCAAGCAGGCGTTTATGGAGACCAAATTATCGTTTTTGCCAATAATGTGGGGATTGTTCACAAAATCCACCGGGTAGAATTCCACTCCCGGATTATCGTCAATCCAATCATATAGCTTGCGGCTGCCCATGGCAAAAGTAAATATTGATTTATAAGGCATAAAAGTCTTGGCGCGGTTAGTAACCACCCCCGCATCCCATAAATCCTTCATGGTATCACAGGCCATTTCGGAGTGAATCCCCAGATCATGCAGATTGGCACGCAGAAAAGCCTGGGCCACTGCATTAGGAATCTCTCCAATACCCAGTTGAATAGTTGCACCATCGCGAACCATTTTGCAGCAGTGTTCACCAATGGTCATTTCCACCTCTCCCGGCGGTTTTTCAGGCAGGGTAGCCAAATCCTGATCAGCTTCAACAATAGCATCAATATCAGAGATATGAATATAGTTGTGACCACGACTGCGTGGAACCTGTGAGTTGACCTGGGCCAGAACCAGATAACGTTCATCACCTTGGCGACGTTGTCGAGCAGCATTAAGCGCAATCGGCAGGCTGGCATCAGCACCCAGCCCCAAACAGAAATAGCCATGGCGGTCCATAGGCGTGACCATAATCATGGCCACCTGCATAGGCCGAATCCTCTCATCAGTATAGATCTTCGGCAGCTCGCTGAAACGGTTGGGAGTCAAGGTAAATTCACCGCTGATGACCTTATCGCGGTTGATCGTAGGATAACCACAGTCCACCCGAACATTAGTATCACGTCCCAGCTTGCGCCAGTTAATCTGCGGATAAATGTCCACAATATCACTGATAGAAATGTCTTCAACCTCTGCTTCCCTGTCAACCAGGGCATTGACCAAGTGCACAGGTACAGAAACAGCTATACCGGCCCATACATCACTGTGATTCTTTATTAACCCCGCAGCCTCACGAGCAGAACAAAGCTTCTGCTTATACAGGTCATTATAATTCACCCTTCGGCCCCCCTCACCCGGCAGTATTTTCTGTTATCATACCATAAAACGTTGCTAAATTTGTTAATTATTTCTATTAAGGGTATGCCCCGCTCAAGGTGGTAACTGCATCTTAATTCGCCCACTAGCCGCCCCATCATAGCTAAACCACTTTTACGTAAACATCCAGGCTCCGGTTTAATTAATTGCTTCCAAACGCTCACTCAGGCTCTTGCCGCCAACTGTAATCCCCTCTAAGACAACTTTGGTTTCTGCCAGGATCAGAGTATTCCCTTCTATAGCGTTGGAGTGATAAGTCCATTCCAACCCAAGGGTTTCTTTAAGACTACGAAGGCTATTAACTGGTAACGGCCTCTTGGCGTCTAATAGTCTCTTCTTTTCATCTATCAATCTAAACAAACTATCCCTCCTATCTCATAGACTGAGGCTAGATGCTCTATAAATTTTCTTGTTTCGTAAATAAGATATTGTAATTATATATCCAATGAAAGCAAAGAGTTAGTCGAAATGCGTTTGATTGGGAATTGATCATTGATTAAGGTATATATGACATCCCCCTCGTAGCACATAGGTACTCTGTAAGCGCTCAATAATAAGGTGCCTGTTATCCTAAATTACACTATGGGATAATACTCCCAACAGGTCTTTTGACTTATTAGAGTTTTTCGAGTTATTAGTGTATCGAACCGCTATATCTGCTCTTGAGGGTTGTAGCTCCCTGGTGGTTTAAGGTATGGTATTAGACCGAACAGGAAAGACCTGAATACCGTTGAGTTGTAGCTCCCTGGTGGTTTAAGGTATGGTATTAGTAGGCAAAATCTACCTACTATTAGTCCAAGGTTGTAGCTCCCTGGTGGTTTAAGGTATGGTATTAGTATGGGTACCAGGTATGGATCAGCGTGCTGGTTGTAGCTCCCTGGTGGTTTAAGGTATGGTATTAGACAAACGATTTTAATTCGTTGCTTTCTTTGGTTGTAGCTCCCTGGTGGTTTAAGGTATGGTATTAGCCTATACACCCTCCTATGTAAACGGTAGTAGTTGTAGCTCCCTGGTGGTTTAAGGTATGGTATTAGTATAATACTGATACCCTGATTGCAGCTAGCGTTGTAGCTCCCTGGTGGTTTAAGGTATGGTATTAGGGTTCAATTTATTTAGCACTTCAAGATACAGTTGTAGCTCCCTGGTGGTTTAAGGTATGGTATTAGCAAGGCAGATTTCTGCTCTCCGTCTGGCTCGTTGTAGCTCCCTGGTGGTTTAAGGTATGGTATTAGGGGAGGGAGAAAAATGATGCAACTAGCAAGGTTGTAGCTCCCTGGTGGTTTAAGGTATGGTATTAGACGTTTAACTGTTACTAAACAGGTTAATAGGTTGTAGCTCCCTGGTGGTTTAAGGTATGGTATTAGTAGCCAGATCAGCTGCACTTATAACAGCTTGTTGTAGCTCCCTGGTGGTTTAAGGTATGGTATTAGTGTATCTTTCCTCGGGCCTTACCAGTTTCAGTTGTAGCTCCCTGGTGGTTTAAGGTATGGTATTAGAGATAGCTACAGCCAAAAGATAGCCGGCGGGTTGTAGCTCCCTGGTGGTTTAAGGTATGGTATTAGAAAGCCACTAACTGCCTGCATAGATGCTATGTTGTAGCTCCCTGGTGGTTTAAGGTATGGTATTAGGCTAGATCATTTCGTGCACCTTGACGCTCAGTTGTAGCTCCCTGGTGGTTTAAGGTATGGTATTAGACCTCCTTTTATGTCATTTATTTCTACACAGTTGTAGCTCCCTGGTGGTTTAAGGTATGGTATTAGCCGGTGAAACGATGTTCTAACTCATTCAAGAGTTGTAGCTCCCTGGTGGTTTAAGGTATGGTATTAGCCGGTGAAACGATGTTCTAACTCATTCAAGAGTTGTAGCTCCCTGGTGGTTTAAGGTATGGTATTAGCAGGCCCCATAATCTCAATCCGGCCTTCATGTTGTAGCTCCCTGGTGGTTTAAGGTATGGTATTAGTAGCACCTGCAATGGGGTACGCAACACCACGTTGTAGCTCCCTGGTGGTTTAAGGTATGGTATTAGATAACGTTGTCTCTTATAAGCCGATATTTCGTTGTAGCTCCCTGGTGGTTTAAGGTATGGTATTAGCCAGGACTTTAACTATTTCATCCTTCCTGGGTTGTAGCTCCCTGGTGGTTTAAGGTATGGTATTAGCCGCACCGGCTGTCTACCGACATGATCAGGTTGTAGCTCCCTGGTGGTTTAAGGTATGGTATTAGAACATAATGTTTCTCCAGGCACATGAAACAGTTGTAGCTCCCTGGTGGTTTAAGGTATGGTATTAGGCTGTCTATGATAATCTGCATTGGCAGACCGTTGTAGCTCCCTGGTGGTTTAAGGTATGGTATTAGTACGAAATCACATTAGTTTGTTTTAACTGCGTTGTAGCTCCCTGGTGGTTTAAGGTATGGTATTAGTTTATCCAAGAAGTTATAGGTCAAGCTGTTGTTGTAGCTCCCTGGTGGTTTAAGGTATGGTATTAGTACGCTGGCAAACTGTCAACAATGGATTATGTTGTAGCTCCCTGGTGGTTTAAGGTATGGTATTAGACAACTTTTCTACATTCCTCAAAAGAATCAGTTGTAGCTCCCTGGTGGTTTAAGGTATGGTATTAGACTTAAACAAATTGATAATCTTATCAATGAGTTGTAGCTCCCTGGTGGTTTAAGGTATGGTATTAGATGACCATAAATACGTCGTTTAAAAGACTGGTTGTAGCTCCCTGGTGGTTTAAGGTATGGTATTAGGTGGAAATGGTTTACTTGTAAAGGTGGCGAGTTGTAGCTCCCTGGTGGTTTAAGGTATGGTATTAGATAGGGCAGGTACGATCTTTGTTACCTTTGGTTGTAGCTCCCTGGTGGTTTAAGGTATGGTATTAGTCAGCAGCTGCAAGTGATCAAGCCGGCCGGGTTGTAGCTCCCTGGTGGTTTAAGGTATGGTATTAGTATTTTTCCCAGCCGCTAGATCCTCGATAGGTTGTAGCTCCCTGGTGGTTTAAGGTATGGTATTAGCCTACGTGACAATTATACCATATACAGGGAGTTGTAGCTCCCTGGTGGTTTAAGGTATGGTATTAGCAATCTTCTTTTCTCCGGCCACAATAAACAGTTGTAGCTCCCTGGTGGTTTAAGGTATGGTATTAGTGTACCATCTGGAGATATAACATTCGTTGGGTTGTAGCTCCCTGGTGGTTTAAGGTATGGTATTAGTATTTTCACCATTTAGTAAATCTGGTGCTTGTTGTAGCTCCCTGGTGGTTTAAGGTATGGTATTAGCCAACTTCGCTATATGTTTCGATATTATTAGTTGTAGCTCCCTGGTGGTTTAAGGTATGGTATTAGACCAATGCACCGAAGCTATGCAAAAAGTTAGTTGTAGCTCCCTGGTGGTTTAAGGTATGGTATTAGAAGGAATTCTTTAATAATAAATTAAGGTAAGTTGTAGCTCCCTGGTGGTTTAAGGTATGGTATTAGGGTTGCCAGCATAGAGATTGACTTGCCTTAGTTGTAGCTCCCTGGTGGTTTAAGGTATGGTATTAGTTGACTGACAATGAAGAAGATGCACAGTTGGTTGTAGCTCCCTGGTGGTTTAAGGTATGGTATTAGCTTGCTTAATTGCTTTTAATTCAGCTGCTTGTTGTAGCTCCCTGGTGGTTTAAGGTATGGTATTAGTAGGTTCTTGGTATATCTGTTCAAGCATGAGTTGTAGCTCCCTGGTGGTTTAAGGTATGGTATTAGTAGCCTTGGCCTTTTCAACGCTGTGTTCAAGTTGTAGCTCCCTGGTGGTTTAAGGTATGGTATTAGTATATGGGAATCATTTATTGCTGTATCGGCGTTGTAGCTCCCTGGTGGTTTAAGGTATGGTATTAGTACGAGGCGAAACAGAATATCCATCAGTAGGTTGTAGCTCCCTGGTGGTTTAAGGTATGGTATTAGACCCGGCCAGATGGGCGGTGATTGAATGTCGTTGTAGCTCCCTGGTGGTTTAAGGTATGGTATTAGGAATTGGCTGGTTCGGCTGTTAAGTTTGTAGTTGTAGCTCCCTGGTGGTTTAAGGTATGGTATTAGCGGCACATCATCAATAGCTTTTTTCCCTGCGTTGTAGCTCCCTGGTGGTTTAAGGTATGGTATTAGGCTGGATTTAATTCTAAAGATGCAGGACGGGTTGTAGCTCCCTGGTGGTTTAAGGTATGGTATTAGAGTATCAAATAAAATTGGTGTAAAAAATGCGTTGTAGCTCCCTGGTGGTTTAAGGTATGGTATTAGCCGCTCACGTCTCTTTCAACAGAACAAAATGTTGTAGCTCCCTGGTGGTTTAAGGTATGGTATTAGTATAAGGCATATTTCTATTTGCTGCATCTAGTTGTAGCTCCCTGGTGGTTTAAGGTATGGTATTAGTCAATTAATTTTTGTATAACCGCATACGAAGTTGTAGCTCCCTGGTGGTTTAAGGTATGGTATTAGTGGAAAAATTTTTTCGAGTTGGTCTTGACCGTTGTAGCTCCCTGGTGGTTTAAGGTATGGTATTAGTAGCTGTACCAACCATATAAAACCTCCTTCGTTGTAGCTCCCTGGTGGTTTAAGGTATGGTATTAGTGAAAGGAGTGAAGCGTTAACTACGTCCATGTTGTAGCTCCCTGGTGGTTTAAGGTATGGTATTAGAACGAGGTCGGAAAGGCTCTGTACATGAGATGTACAGAGCCTTTCCGATTCTTAAAAATAATTTTTTTCCATCTAATTATCACCATAAAATCTTCTTTTCAAAAAATGGTTATTTGTTGCATCGTAGCTGGAATTTCTTCCTTAATTAGTTTACCAGTCAGAACCAGCATGCTTTCATACTGTTTTTCGGTTATGGCTAACACTCTTATTGACCCGTTAGCCGGAACCTCCTTTTTTAACCTGGTAAGGTGCTTATCTACTGCATCATAGCCGTTGCACACTCGTGCATAAACTGAAAATTGCACCATATAGTAACCGTCCTTTATTAAGAACTTTCGAAAATCCGATGCAATTTTCCTTTCCCTTTTGCCTGTGACCGGTAAGTCGAAGAAGACCATTATTCGCATAAATTTATTACTCATAAGTATGTATTTTTAATACGCAAAGTTCAGGTAGAATTAGTTCTTCGGCTTTATTTTGGTATGCTGAGTTTAAACTCTTCACTAAGCGTTCAATGCTATACATTACGCTATGCCTTTCTTTTCCTGATACTATTTCATAATTCAATAAGCTATATAATTGTCGCTTATATGAAGGTGTAAGCTTAGCATCCTTTAGGTTATTTACAGTAAATAGGTCCACCAAGGGGCGATATGGCTCTAGTAAGTCGTCAGCTAAGTTATAATTGTTTGTCTCATTATGATGAAATATCCCCAAGCAGGTCTCGAAGCCATAAACAACTAATGTTCGCGCTATTGCTGCTCGTATAATAGAATAGCCATAATTAAGCGATGCATTTATAGTATCAATGGTATGAGCAGTTCTATGATTCTGACGCCTAAAATCAGTTCCAAATAAAAGTCTGAAATATTTTGCCGCTACCTGAGCTTCTATATTACTACTATCTCCAGATTGAACTCGTTTCACCATGCTTGATATTTCTAGGCTTCCTTCTTTTCCTGATAAGTTCAAACACTCAGCCTGATTAAGGATTTTTTGTTGCACTATTTGTTGCCATAGTCTTTTGTTTTGTGGTTTACTCACTGCTAGCTGGGTTTCCAATATTTTTAATTGACGGGAATGACTATTAAACGGTAATAAAACACCGCAAGGAATATGTTGTCCATTACAAAAGTATACAACGCTACCATTTTCGGCTAACTGTTGCAGGACATAACTACTTGTAGTGGCTTTATCACTTTCAACCATCATGCTATTTATATCTTCAATCGGTATGGAATAACTCTCACCAAATTCAAGAGAGATTTTAAGTTGATTATCCTTACTGGATATCTGGGCAGGCTGGGAAATAACTATACTTTTATACGAAATAAGAAATCACCCCTCTCTTTGACCTGGGAAATACTGCCGTTTTTCCTTTTTAACCAAGGTTTTGTTCCCTAAAACATCAACATGCCATTTTTCCAAACTAGTTAAGGTTTTTAAACCAAGGCTTGGAATAGAGGATGAATTATCATGACTTCTTACAGAAACACTTCCAGTCGAAATTCCTGCACTTACAAAATACATAAAAGCCTCGTTTAATCTTACCTTTTGACCGTCCCACAAAGTAGTATCAACACCTCTTCTATGAGTAAATCTTATCAAATCATTTGGATATAGACTGAATAAGAAGGAAGAATCCTCCATTTCGGTCCAATCTTTATAGGGTTTATAAGCAACCACAGCTTTGTTTGGTAAGGTGTCTTTTACAATATCAGAAACATATATTGGCACCCAATAAAAACCTTCTTCTCTTTGAAACACATCTATTCGTAACATATCACCATTAGCAGCAATTCCGTTTCCATTGTGAACAGGAACATTCAAGTTACTTTTATCAATTATTTTCACTTTTTTAACTGGAGAAGCAGGCTTACCTGGGGCTGCCGGCTTGTAAAATGGCTCCTTGAATGCGGCATCGGCTTTTCCTCCATATTTTAGCAATTGCGCTTTCAAGGCTTCGTATAGTTTTATATCGGTGTGCGGTTCATAATAACATTCAATTTCACCATCTTTACTAAGTTTCAATTTAGTTATCGGTACTTTGGATACGGTTAGCCCTTCATTAGCCAAACGGGGACTATAAACCGTTTCTTTGTGGGCTGCACCGCGGTTTTTATGTTTAGGCATACGAGAGACGAAAATTGGTTCTATTTGATCGGGGTTTAAGTAGTTTTTCAGTTTATATGCTCGAATCCGCAGTGAAGGATCATCACTTAATCGTGCCAAAAGTTCATTGCGAAAGTCTTCCCATGGAAGAGGAAATTTCAAGCTATGAGTGACTTCATACGTCTCGTTTGGAATGAGTTCGCCTGTTTCATAGTCATAGAGTTGGTTTATGCACAATGCAGCCTCTATTCTTTGACTGTATCTGGTTATCTTTCTTATCATGCCTTCGGATACACACGCAACAACTGCGGCATCCATAGCATGGTGTAAATCCCCCTCTTCTCTTATTTTTTTTAACCCCCATCGCTTACGCATATAGGCAGTAATGCTTCCATTTACGGCTATAACCTGACGCTTACCCAGGTATTCAACCGGAGCTAATTCAAGATGATCTCGAATATAATTCAACATAAATCGAGATATATATTTAGTATCATTTAGTTGACGTTCTTTCCACAGGTTCCTATCATCTTCGCTAATGCTTTGCTTCAATAAACGTTGTCTCTTGCGATAGTTGCGTACATTTGTATTACACCAGACAGTAAACCGTTCCAATTTCGCCTGGTCATTTTTCATATACTCGTATGGTAGTCGGTTACCTTTTTGGCGGTTTTCTTCACTGGTTACCAAAGCCTTATTAGCATAGCTGTCATCATAACAGACACTGTAGGGTATTATATGATCCACATCGGCTATACCTGCTTCAAAAAGTCGTTCTATTGGTATGCTTACTCCCGAATAGGCACATCTTCCATCTTGCTCTTCCCATAGTTTCATTTTTACTATGTCCTGTCCACTAGGGTTTTTATGACCAAAGTTTACGATTTTATTTTTTATCTGTTCATTACGTTCTGTATTTTCTCTTATTTGCTGCTCTATTTTTTTACGATCCCTAAAGTTTTTGCCCATTTCTCGGGTCATTTCGAGGCAGATTAG
This sequence comes from uncultured Syntrophomonas sp., assembly GCA_964510795.1. Lineage (GTDB taxonomy): Bacteria > Bacillota > Syntrophomonadia > Syntrophomonadales > Syntrophomonadaceae > Syntrophomonas_B. The sequence goes on along the minus strand of CAZEDT010000020.1, from coordinate 2,010 downwards.
TTGGGGGCTCCCATATTTACGAATAACTGCATTGATAACTTTTATAGATTGCGAGACTGCTCTTCGTACAACCGGATTAGTAATATCGTCCAGTTCGGGTGTATTTAAAGGTAATAAATTGCTTTTACCCAACCCATCATGGCTCCTAAAGTTATAACCGGCTAAAGCTGCTGCTTCTGAATAAACATGACCCACTTCAAGATGGGGTATTATTTTATGAATTGCTTTTAGGGATAAATGAGAAAATTTGCGAAATGGCAGGGTTATTAGGGCATCAATATCAGCATCATTTAGTCCATTTTCTTTCATTTTATCTGTAATGGTCTGATCATTTTTATATAGGGTCAAAATTGTGCCTATTGTGTCCAATTGATTTGTAGATAAAGCCTTAATTCGTCCCTTATACACTTTATCCAAAGCTTTACGCATATCGTGATATGCCTTGAGATAATTAAACTTAGTTTTCTTTTCAGTTTCATCTGGATCATCTAGCCCATAAGTAATGGAATTGAACCGGATATCACTATCAATGCTTAGCGTTTTTCGAATATCATTATAGTTTAAGTCAGATTTGCTATGTGCCAATTGAATAATAAAATCTCTCTCTACTTTGTTAAGGGTACGTCGTTCCCCTGTACTTGATTCAATACGTATGCTATTAATTTTCTGTAATAAGTTGAATATTTCAAATGAATAGCAAGCTTTTGGTGCGCGAGGAAGATCATTTTCAAAGGTACAACGCCCTACCATTTTCTCAATCTGGTTGCCACCATACGGACTTGGTAAACCCGGTCCCTCATCAAAAGAACGCTGACCAGAAAAAATCTTAATATATTCGTCTTCAATACTTTGAGATGCATATTTGTTTTTCAGTTTTCTTTGGGCCGTAAATATCTGTGCAATTTCTTTTAATACTTGTTCACGTGCAACAGTATGGGAATAATCTTCAGATTTATTACGTTTGTGTTGGGAAAATTTCTCGTCTAAATAGAACATCTCCCCAACAGTTCGATAGCCTCTTTCTTCCATTAATGAACGATTGTTTTTAACTGCGTCTAACAGCTTTCCTGTTTCCTTATCTTTGGAGCTATCTTTGCGGTTAGATTTAAACCCACGACGCTGGGCTAGATGAATAAGAATGCGTATCCATTCCTCCCGGTTAAGTTGACGATCAAGTGCTTCATAACGTATCTGATAAATATCCATAATATTTCTTGAGTTATGATATATATCCTCTATTTCTTCTATGCTCATTAATCCGTTGGTCTGGCAAAGAAATTTGATTCTTTCCAATCTATGCCTATGACGGCGCAAGCGACGACGAGAACCTCGGGCTTCACGACGGGGAACTGCCAATGCTGAACCATCTTTAGGGTGTTCAGCTGCATCGAAAATACGAACGCCCAAATCAATAATACCCATTGGTGATTCTTCACTGTCATGTTCCAGTATAGCCCACCCAATTGAGGTCATACCAATGTCTAATCCTAATCGATATTCCATCTAAATACCTCCTCAAGAGACCTAAAATAGATAATAGCCCATTGCAAAAATGGGCTATCGTCAATGAAGTAGGCAATGTTTTATAACCCAATAAAGATGATAGCCCAACATTGGTTGGGCTATCAGAGCTTTGCGGTGTACTACCTTATTGTAGCAACCGAATGGTTTAGGGTATGGTACTCCCTGTAATTATTTTCCTACATATATAATATTTAGTCAATGCTAAAATCGCATAAATAAAGCATATAACGTAAATTTTCGTTGTTTTTAGTCATTTTGCAAAGCGGTTATCGCTTACCGTGCCGAAATAATCATTTACACTAAAAGCTTTTCCGGAAATTATAAAAAACTCTTTTATTCAACTTCATACTATCCCTTGTTAACCCTGTACCATATTGCTATACTTACATTCGTACAGCTACGGCTGTCAAAAAAATTTTCATCATCCCACGCAAAATGTTTAGTACGAAAATAAATTACCCTGATCTTTGAAAACCCAATATGCCT
>CAZEDT010000019.1:0-60083 GCA_964510795.1 uncultured Syntrophomonas sp. | reverse complement strand
ACCATACTCAAGCGATGGGATGAAAGGGGGCAAAAAGATGAACTGCCAGCATTGTAACAAACATATGTACAGCTATTTTGACCTTGATCTCTCGGCCCAGTTAAGGCAGGACATAGACCGTCATTTAGCCCAATGTTCTTCTTGCCGCTTCCAGTATGACCTAACCCGCCAGGAAAATCAGGTTTTACAGGATTGCCATGATATACCTGCCCTATCCGCTGATTTTAATCAGCGGGTCATGCAAGCTATCAGCCAAGAGCCAATGCCGCCGGTGGAGAAATTAATATGCATGTCTAAGGATAATCCTGCTCGCCGCCGCTGGCTGTCGGTATTTAATGGAGCAGTTGCGGCAGTAGTGCTGCTGGCTCTATGTATCTATATCCCAGATATTATGTCAGAAGAAAAAAAGGAAATAGCCTTAAAAGATAGCCCCCTTGTATCTCAGCGCCAAACCCTTGATAAGACTTCCGTGGCAATGACTGGAGGCACCGGAGGCTTAGCAGGTTCAAAAATGACTAGCGAGCAATCTAAAGAACACTTATCAGTACAAAATGATAAAGATTCAGCTAAAACTCAACTTAAGCTCCCAGCTGGACAGTCTTACGGAAGATCCGGTAATCCACCCGTTATTGCTTATAAAGATGATGCGGGCAGTGCTTACTGGGGTCAACAAGATGTTGGTCGCTCCATTCGCGCCGAAGCACCTGTACCAGCGCCGCCTTCAGTGTCAGTCTGGTCCTTGCAGAATATACCCGCTCAATATCAATTATTAAATATGTCCAATACCGGTCCAAGACAAACTGAATACTCCTATCAGAACCAGGATGGCTCCCAAACTCTGACCATCAAGCTTATACCTGTAGTTGAACCCCAGCCTGACGAAATAAGCATAGGCTCAGTGAATGATTCAAGCCCCCAACCCCAGATGAGATTTTTGGCCGCCGGCTCTCAAGGTCCATCCTTTATAGATCGAATAATAGAAGTTGATAATGAAAAGCTTAAGTTGGTTATATCTGGTAACATGAGCACTGACGAGCTAAATAATCTGGCCAGTAATATCGTAATTAACAAGCATCAATAGATAGACTGTAATCGGACTAATTCATGATAAACTACCCCGTACATTATTGCCCAAGTTACAGTTTGCATCATAAGCAAAGCCCTCCGCCTGATGTTCAGACAGAGGGCTTTTATTTACCCTAGTTTATTTAGCTTTCTCCCCGGTTACCTCTAGGAAGTTATATTGCTTTCCTCATAGTGTGAAAACTCCATGGAGAAGCCGGCTCGGCCCTGGGTAATGGAACGTAAGGCGGTTGAATAACCAAACATTTCAGCCAGTGGTACAAAACCACGAATAATCTGGGTGCTGTTCTGCATTTCCATTGATTCCATTCTGCCCCGACGATTGCTTATATTACCGATAACAGTGCCGGTGTATTCATCAGGTGTTGTAACTTCCAAGCGCATGATTGGTTCCAGCAGCTTAGGATTAGCTCTTTTCAAGCAATCTTTGGTACACTGCATCGCTGCAACCCGGAAGGCCATTTCCGATGAATCAACCTCATGATAAGATCCATCTAATAGGGTGGCCTTGACATTAACTATCGGGAAGCCTTTCAGAATGCCTTCTTCCAGCGCCTGCTTAACCCCTGCTTCGACTGCCGGTATATACTCACGGGGAATTGCTCCACCTACAATTTTGTTAACAAATTCAAAGCCTTCACCCGGCTCTATCCTGAGTACCAGGTGAGCAAACTGACCTTTACCACCGGTTTGTTTAACATAGCGGGTTACCTGTTCCGCTTCTTTGGTAATAGTCTCTTTATAGGCTACCTGAGGTTGACCTATCGTAATATCAATCTTAAATTCTTTAGCCAGACGTTCGCTGATGACCTCCAAGTGTAACTCTCCCATACCAGATAATATGGTTTGAGCAGTATCTTTATTATAGGAGATTTTAAAGGTTGGATCTTCAGCCGAAATTCTCCCCAGAGCTTCAGATATTTTATTTTGATCGGATTGAGTTCTGGGCTCAATCGCAATTTGAATAACCGGTTCAGGAAAATCAATGGATTCCAAGAGTACCGGGTGATTTTCATTACAGATGGTGTCCCCGGTACCAATATCTTTTAGACCTATAAAGGCCACAATGTCTCCGGCGGTTACCTCTTCAATTTCTTCGCGGTGATTGGCATGCATTTTTACCAGTCTGCCTATACGTTCCTTTTTGCCTTTACTGCTGTTATATACATAACTGCCGGCCTTTACGGAACCCGAATAAATTCTGGCAAAAGCTAGCTTGCCGACATGGCGGTCGCTAACAATTTTAAAAATCAGAGCGGAGAAGAAATCACAGGAATCAGCCATAATTTCTTGTTCCTCATCCGTGTTCAGATCAGTTGCCTTAGCCGGTTCCACTTCCAATGGGGATGGCAGGTATTGTACAATTGCGTCTAGCAAGGTCTGAACTCCTATGTTGCGGTAGGAACTACCACAGATAACCGGTACAATCTTTCCTGCTATGGTATCTTTCCTGACTTCAGACAGCAGTAAGGAATCAGGAATGGGTTCGTTGGCATAGTAGAGTTCCATTAATTCTTCGCTGTTCTCGGCTACTTTTTCCAGCAAAGTCAAACGCCATTCATCCGCAGTTGCTTGATAGTCTTCAGGGATAGTGGTCTGCACAACTTCATCCCCCATGCTACCCGAAAAGGTCTCATACTTCATACTTATCAGGTCGATGATACCGGCAAAATTATCCTCATGGAAAACTGGCAAAGTCAAAACCAGCGGATTGGCTCCCAGGCGGTTCTTGATCTGGTCTACCACCTGCAAGAAATCAGCGCCCACCGCATCCATCTTATTGACATAGGCCATACGGGGAACCTTGTATTTGTCAGCCTGTCTCCATACCGTTTCGGATTGGGGTTCCACCCCGCCTTTGCCGCAGAATATTACTACAGCACCATCCAGTATCCGCAAGCTTCTTTCTACTTCAGCGGTAAAATCCACATGGCCTGGGGTATCTATAATATTAATATTACAATCCTTCCAGACACATTTGGTAGCCGCCGAGGTAACGGTAATCCCACGTTCCTTCTCCACGTCCAGGTAATCCATTACACTTTCGCCGTCATGGGTTTCACCAATTTTGTGAGTTAAACCAGTATAAAATAGTATTCTTTCGGTAGTGGTAGTTTTGCCAGCATCTATATGGGCAATAATACCAATGTTTCTTAAATTATTAAGCATGGAAAATCTCACTCCTCCTGTTGGAAAACAAAATTAAACGGCATTACTAAATACTAGTAGTGCCGATAAAAATAGTCCCTCTTTTTTACGCACCTGATGTTAGATAGTATTACATTTTTGTGTCTTTGTCAAACCTATTTATAAAAATAAACGAGAGCAACTGTCTAAACATAAGTTGCCCTCGTAACATTGGTTTTATTTACGGCTTTTCATGGGTAATTTTCCTATTTGTTATGGAATTCCGGCTTCCTTTTTTCAAAGAAAGCAGTAATGCCTTCCTTTTGATCCTGAGTACCACAGCAGAAGGTCGACTGCACTTCTTCGAAGAGCAGACTGGCCGCAACACTGCTCTCATTGGCCAGGTTGATGCCCTTTTTCGCAAAACGTATGGCTGCCGGGGGTAAGTTAGCCATGGTTTGCGCCATTTTCATAGCCCGTTTATTCAAGTCCTCTAAAGGCACCATGACCTCAATCAAGCCAATGCGCAGAGCTTCTTCCGCATTTATTTCTTCGCAAGCCATTATTAGTCTTTTGGCCTGACCCATACCAACTAGTTGGGTTAACCGGGCTGTTCCTCCCATATCAGGAGAAAGGCCAAATTTAACTTCCGGGATAGAGAATCTGGCATTATCGGCAGCCACTCTGATATCACAGCCCAGGATTAATTCAGTAGCTGATCCGTAACATAATCCCTGTACGGCTGCAACTACCGGGATAGGGAGCTCCTGCCAGCGGCCATAAAGCCTCTGCAGCCAGAAAAGGCGGTCCATTATCCACTGTGAATTACATTGAATTAACATTTTCAGATCAACACCAGCCGAAAAGTGATCTCCTTCAGCATTGATCACTATGGCTCGCAGCGACTTATCCGCATCAATTAGCTCCTGAACCTCAAAGAGCTCTTTAAAGAACGGCTCACCTGCCACCAGGTTAAATCCCTTGGGATTACACAGAGTTACGATACCAATGGTGTCTTCTTTGGTGTAATTAATATGTTTTCCGAAGCTCATCTACAAACCCCCATCCTTTTATTCTCCGAGAAATCTCTATCTGTAATATACTGTTATAGTAAAAACTTGTCAATTTGGTTCCGGGGGTTGCAGTTATGAGAACTATGGAACAACGGTCTGCCTTTTGTCATTCACTACTTAATCAGCGGAGATATGGCTTTGAAATCGGGAGTGCCAGCCACCTTCAATAGATCAAAAACTATCGTTTCAGTATTGGTAATAACTGCACCCATATCACGCATCAGTTCAATGCCATTTTGGTAATTCTCGTTAAAGCGTGAACAGACAGCATCCTTGGCCAGGTGAACATTATAACCTGCTTCTATCATATCCCTAGCCGTCTGGAAGACACAAACATGAGTTTCACTGCCAGTTATAATCAAGGTTTTCCGCTCTGAATTGGCCAACTTCTCCTGCAGGCCATCATAGGCTGTAAAGCTTCCTTTGTCCAGATATTCATAATCCGCTAAATGTTCTTTGATCTGCTGCACTGTAGGTCCCAGGCCACGAGGGTATTGTTCGGTGACAATTACCGGGATCTGCAGTTGTTTCGCAGTATCCAGCAGTAGAGCGGTATTTTTATAAACCTTTTCTCGATCCGGCATCGCATTCATGAGCCTTTCCTGTAAATCGATTACCACCAAAACAACATCTTCTTTATTCAACCGGAATTTTTTCACAGATTAAACCTCCTCATAATTATTTCTTAGTATTCTATCATTATTTCTCCCATTCATGTATGTATTCATAGGGAAAATGCATAATGCGTTATTTGATTTCCACTGTGTTAAACTATACTTAGCCTATGTTGAGAGTCAGGAGGTATATATATGCGCAGAGTCAGTACTGCTATTTCCTTGATAGTTCTAGTCGTGTTGGGGACATTTTTGTATGCTTACCTATCCAAAACCGAGGGTGAAATACATACTAATGCGAATAACCCTGTACCAAAATCAGAAACCATCACCCTGCTAGCTACCGGAGATATATTAATGCATAATACGGTCATTGCTTCTGGTCAGGAGTCGGGCGGCTTTAGTTTCGACCATCTCTTTGCTGCTATCAAGCCCCTCACCAGCGATGCCGACTATTCCATTATAAATCTGGAATCTGCTCTGGCCGGCCCTGAAACTGGCTACACCGGCTACCCAACCTTTAACTCGCCTGATAGCCTGGCCAAAAGCATCAAGGACGCAGGTTTTGATATGGTAACTACGGCTAATAACCATATTCTCGATCGAGGCTACAAGGGTGCTATGCGCACCATGGATGTTCTCAGGCAGAACGGCCTTGATACAATCGGGACCTATAAAACCCAGGCTGAAAAAGATAAATTTTTCATTAAAAATATAAGGGGCGTAAAAATCGGCTTCCTGGCTTATGGCTATGATACGAACGGTATTCCATTGCCAGCAGATAAGCCCTATTTCTATAATCTCCTGGATGAAGAAAAAATCCTGGCTGATATTAACGCCCTCCATCCTCAGGTGGATGTCCTGGTGCTGTTACTGCACTGGGGTGTGGAATATAGCCCCTATCCGGCTGCTCAGCAGGTAAAACTGGCCCAAGAGTTTTTAGCCCAGGGCGCTGATGTGATTATCGGTGGCCATCCCCATGTAATCGAGCCGGCTGATATTATTAACATCGGCGGAGAGAAGAAATTTGTAATTTATTCCATGGGCAATAGTATTGGGCATCAAAGAGGCGTGGAAAGAAATAGCGGGGTAGTGATTAAGCTTGGTTTTACCAAGGATTTTAACAGCGGACTAACCAGTTTGACTACCTATAATTATACGCCCACCTTCTCCCATAGCTATAATCAAAATGGACAAGAGAAATTTCGTGTTATCCCGGTGCCACAGACCATTAAAGCCATCCGCGCAGGAAAGGACCCGTATCTCAAAACTGACAGCCTGCCTCTCTTAGAACAAGTTCTAAACTCCTGCCAAAAACAGTTGGGAGCTGAATTGACGACTTAAGAAAAAGCTTCAGTTGGTGCCGCTGCGCGCGATAGTGGTCTGATACGGAAATTAAAACGCCAGGGCTTGGGATTACTTTCCCAGGTCCTGGCCGTGTCGAAAACTCTTATTGCATGTCAAATCTATCTTTCGGCAAAATTGTTAAGGTTAATTTGAGCTAACTTACGTAACGCTCCGAATCTATCTTTTCTGGTTTTTCTTCTGACTTTTTATGAATGCGCTTAAAAATAACCGAGAAAACACTGCCATTTTTATTCGTCTGAACATCAATAGTGGCCTGGTGTCGGGCAGCAATACTATAGCAAATGGCCAAGCCCAAGCCAGTTCCCTGATCTTTGGTTGTGAAGAACGGGGTGCCGATTTTATCCAGACACTCACTATCAATCCCGTGACCCTGATCCACCACGGATAGGATAACATTTTTATCATCAGCAGTAGTACGGATAATCAATTGCCCGCCTGAATCCATTGATTCCATGCCATTACGAACTAAATTTAGTATGAGTTGGCGTATTTCCTTGGCATCAATGCATACGTTAGGCACGTCCCCCAATTCCAGGAATACCTGTTTATCAGATTTTATAGCATCCGCAGCTATTAGCGGGTGAATGGCCTTAATCACTGAATTTAAATTTTGGGCAGAGAAATAAACCGCTTTATCCTTGGCCAGGGACAGAAATTCGGTAATAATTGAGTTGGCTGAATCCAGTTCCTCTATCATTAAATCAAAATAATCTCGATAGTCCAACAATTCATCTTTGTCGCCCAGCACTTGCAGAAAGCCCCTTACCGTTGTCATGGGATTTCTAACCTCATGAGCTATGCTGGCAGCCATTTCCCCCACTACCCGGAGTTGATCCAGACGAGCCAGTTCTTTCTCCATCTTTTTACTCTCACTGATATCCCGAGTACCGAAAACCGCACCAACTATCCTGCCCTCTTCATCACAGAGTATATTACCCACTGTTTCAAGATTTAAGTAGGTTCCATCGGCACAGCGATAACGAAAATCAATTTTAGGCAATAAACGTGTAGTTAAGCCCTTAATAAACAATGATCTCACTAAACCTATATCGTCTGGATGAACCAGATCAAACAAGGAAGTATTATATAGCTCCTCCGGTTCATAACCCAGTATGCTTTTATGCGAAGGACTTACATATTCATACATACCTTCAATGTCAATCTGGCTGATCATATCCATCATGTTTTCGGTAATACGTCTCAGATGAGCTTCACTGGTTTTCAAGGCCTGGGCGGCGCGTTTCTGTTCAGTTATATCCTGTATCTGGAAAAGGAATCCATATGGTTCATCTTCTTGATAATTAAGCGGGCTTATAAAACAGTCCAAGTAACATATACCCGATTTTGGTGTGGGAATAAATTTTCTGATCAATTCATGATCAAACTCTACTTCAAATCTTAGCAATTCTCCGTTATGCAGTCTTAGTCTGGCCCTGTCGTGCAGATCAATGTGCTTTAAAACAGATAGCTTTTTTATATCATCAAAATCTTCAATACCCAGTATTTCGCGGCAAGCCCGATTCATGTCTACCAAGACACCATTAAAATCATATAATGCTATGCCGAATGGAGATTGCGAGAAAATGTTTCGAAATCTCTCTTCACTAAGACGCAGAGCTTGTTCAGTTGACTTGCGCTTGGTGATATCAACAATAGTACCAACTACTCCAATAAATTCTTCTCTGGTATTAGAAAGCGGTGCCTTATTAAAAATAACATCATGTCGAGTTCCATCTGCATACTGGAATTTCCAGTCATAACATTGTACACCCGATGTACTCAACAAGGTTAGATCCATTTCCCGGTATTTATCAGCCAGATCCCTGGGCAGCACGGCATAAAGTGATTGATCTATTATATCTTTACGCTCCAAACCAATTGCTGTTTCAAAAGCAGTATTGCAGAATTGAAAACGCCCATCCATATCTCGATAAAAAGCCGGAGTAGGAATGCTATCGATAAAATTCTGGTAAAAATGGAGTTGTTCCTGCAATTCCTTTTCCAGCCGTTTCAGTTTAGTTATGTCAAATGCCAGCACTGCAAATCTATCCTGTTTGGGACTAAAAGCAATAACTTCAAATACCTTATCTAGTTTAGGCGAGTTATGCAGGTACCTGACTGGCTTGGCGTTTACCACCACGCTGTCAATAATGTTCATCCAGCGCATATGCATGTCGGCATCTACTTCCAAGACTGATTTGCCAACGTTTACTTCCCGTTCAATTCCTGACAGCTGTTCAAATGACGGATTTATTTCCAGGAAGCGGAAGTCACAAGGAGTGCCATCATGATTACGTATTATTTCGCAAAGGGTAAAGCCTTCATGCATGGAGGTGAATAGTACCCGATACATTTCCTCACTTTCCCGCAGGGCTTTTTCATTTTGTCTACGTTCAGATATATCAGTAATAAACGAACAATAGAATTTCAATTTGCCTTCCTGGTCGCAAACTTGATGAACGAATTCCTCGCCAGGGATTAGATAGCCACTTTTATGCAGATAGTCTCGCTCTATATACTGAGGTCTCCCGGTCTCACTTAGCTCGAGAAAAATATCGGTCATTAGGTATTCTTGCCCCCGGGGATGCAAATCCAGGTTCCACTTCATCGTTCGTAATTCGCTTAAAGAATAACCCATCCAATCACAAAAAGCGGGATTACAAGTAAGAATCTGTCCATCCGGCAAACTAACTATGAAGGGCTGCGAAGATCTTTGCAGTACATCGGCTAGAAATCCCATACGATCTCCGTACAGCCGCTCCCTTTCCATAGTGGCAAACCATTCCTCCAACTGATATTCGTCCTTGTTATTGCTAAGTTGAATTTCTGTAGGAATGTAATACGAATTAATATATATTTTTTCATTGCGAATGACTATCGGGTGGGCAGTTAATACCTCCCGTATAGTCCGGGCATCAAAAATAGACTGATTGTACTGACAGAGCATAATACATTTGTACTGAGAAAAAAGGTCCCGGTTCAAACGCGCCTCATAGTTTAGAAGTTCCTCAAAACCAGCCCGACAATTTACCGCCCAACTGAGGTCATCGCTGATCCGCAAGCAACTATACCCGGCCTCCTGAGCCTTTTGACTCTCGACTTGAAGTAAAGATATCATTTTATCAAAATCCGACTGACCTTCGCAGTTAGATATCATAGCACTGTCGATCAATAACAATTGCCCCGCAGCTTCCATTTTATCAAGTGCTAATTTATCACTGCACAAAATATTGCGAATTCGATCCAGATTATCGTTACTACCTATATAAATGCACTTTTCATTTCTTTCCAAACCAATTGTAAAAAAAGGTTTAATAACAATATCTGTCTCTGCCTGGGTTTTATAAATAAAACAGAGATGATCGTAGGGTTGAACCTTGGTTAAAGCTTGTTGTATATCCAGTAAATCCAGATTGCCTGACAGCATCTCAGTTCACCACCCATCTGTTTATACCAAGGAGAGCAAGATAATATTTTCACGTATTGTAATTGTACAATATTCGCTACAATTAAACAATTTTCATCAGCTTATTTTGTAATTATAAGTCGATTTATTACATAACGTTTTAAATCAGCTGTAAGAAGTGCTAAGCAGCACAACTATTAGAAGCTATAAATAATCAAGACTGTTATGTGATTTAGGACGAAGGCGGTATCCCAAGGCACTTTACATTAAAGACTGTACACTTTATAATGTACAAGGAAATTAAAAAATAAGGTGTACAGACAAGCTCTATTCACCAACTGCTGTGGGGGCGTGGCTCAGCTGGGAGAGCACCTCGTTCGCAACGAGGGGGTCGTGGGTTCGAATCCCATCGTCTCCACCAAATATTTAGTCGTAAAGAAGTCGATTGCAAACGCAGTTGACTTCTTTTTGCTTATTATAAAATAGTTTTATCAGACCTTGCAGCATCAAGCATATTCTGCAGACATAATTTTACAAAATTATCTTGACAATTAGTAGTTATATACTAAATAGTTATATAATAGCTAAAAGAAAGAAGGGTTATTACGTTTTGAAGTTTACAGCAAAGTATGGCAGCTTCTACAACGGACCTAACAGTACACAATTTATAATTGACGAATTAGCAGAGTCAGAATCATGAAACAGATATTATTTAAAAACCGTTTGGAGTTTAGGGATTGGCTCACAAGAAATGCACTTTCCGAGGTAGGGATCTGGCTCATATTTGACAAAAGGGGCAACCTGGAAACATTAAAAGCAAACGAAGCACTTGAGGAAGCGTTATGCTTTGGCTGGATTGACAGTCAAATGCAGAGCGTTGATGAAAACTCATATCTCAAATACTTCAAACAGCGCAGCAAAACAAGCAATTGGTCGGAAAAGAACAAAAGCCTTGTTGAAAAGCTTGAATCGCTGGGACTGATGACCGACTTTGGCAGGGCAAAGATTGAAATTGCAAAACAAAATGGATACTGGAATTCTCCAAAACCTGAACCGCTTACCGACGAGCAACTGCAACAATTTGAAGATATGTTGAAATCCTATGAAAGCGCCTATACGAACTTTAAAAAAATGCCGCGTTCGGCCCGCAGGACATACGCCGCTTCGTACTTTCTCGGAGCAAAGACCGAGGAAGGAAAACAAAAAAGATTTAACTCTATTATCGAGCGATTAAATTTAAATATGAATCCTATGGAAAGCATGAAAAGAACTAAAAATTTTGAAGGGTCTAGTTAAGATTATTTTATTTTTCTACAATAATTTTTCAGACCTATTAGAACTACAAAAAACTAAAAACATAAACAACTGCAAAAAAAATCCCCGCCAAGTATCTCGCAAATACCTGCTGGGAGAAGAGAGTAGGCTTAACTGCCTACTCTTTGTGTTTTAAGGGTGTGATAATATTATGTGAATAGCATATTTCTTTGTTACACTGACATCAGTTTAGTGAAATCAGTTGTGTCGGACATTTTATTAATCGTTGTAAATAAAAAATCACTAGGTGTAGTCTAGTCAGATACCTAGTGATTAAGGTTCACCACCTAGTTAGTCGCCATGCGTGGCACACCATGGAAAGAGCCATCATTTATTGCTCTGATGGCTCTTTCATTAACAGGGTGGCTATCAATTTATTTACTTAGCGGCCTTATAGTTGGCTGTTGTACACTGGTTTGATGTACTATCGAAAATAGTTAAATATCATCAATCACTGTATCTTCCAGCATGGTTAGATTTTTTGGTTTTTTGCGGAAAAAATCAGTAGTTACCGCAGCATAGATGATACCAATAGACAGCCAAATAATACCTACCCACTTAGCCTGGGGGGTAAGAAAGAACATAAGCGTCAGGCAAGATATAAAGCCTAGTCCAGGTAGTATTAAGTATTTAATTGTACCCGAAAAATTACGATTCTGATTTTTTATATAATAATGAAAAATTACGGAAAGGTTAACCATAACAAAACCCAGCAGTGCGCCAAAATTTACTGTAGTTATTACCGTTTCCATAGAAAGTACCGATCCGATAACACCTAATACCGCCATCAACAGGATATTATAGACAGGAACCTGTCTCTTGTTCAAATAAGTGAAAAACTTTTTAGGTATTACCTCATCACGTCCCATACCATAAAGAAGTCTGGAAACACCTGTCTGGCAATCCAAAGCATTGGCAAGTGATCCAGCGATTAAGGCAATAGTTATAAAGGTTGCCAGGGACTGCCCACCGGCTGTTTGGCATATTTCGAAAAATGATGAGTCTAGATTAGCAAAATTTTGAAAGTTAGGAAAAACAGACTGGGCAAAATATGCTTGTATTATGAATATAAAGGCCATAAAGAAACATGCGATAAGGGTAGCTCTGGAAAGGGTCTTGCCTGGGTCGTGCATCTCTTCAGCCAGGGTGGTCATAGCTTCAAACCCCAGGAAAGAAAAGCAGGCTATAGAGGTACCCAGTAATATCGCATTGATCTGGAAAGTCTCAGGATTATAAAAAGGAAGCATTGTAAAGCCCGAACCCACCCCGTGAGTTAAGCAAGTGAAGGAACTAATAACAAAATAGATAACTCCAATAAACATAAATATTATCAGAGCGGTATTAACTCTGGACAGGTTTTTTATACCCAACAAATTGATAACAGTTACAATTGCAACTGTGCCTATGACAATACCCCAGTAAGGCAGGTTTGGGAATAAAGCTCCTGCAAAGATACCGACTATAATGTAATTCAATACCTGAAACAGTACATAGTTCAGGAGCACCGCCCATCCTGTCAGGAAGCCCAGATGTGGATTAATAGCTCGCTGGGTATACGCATAGGCCGAGCCTGAAATCGGAAAAGCACCGGCCATCTGCCCGTAACTCCATGCTGTAAAGGACATGGGAATAACCGCTATTAGATATACAAGGGCCATATGTCCCTGGGAAACGGCTGTTACTGAACCATAAACAGCTGCTGGAGCGATGGGAAACATCATACAGATTCCGAAAGCCAGCACTCCCCATAGACCAAGTTCGCGTTTCAATTCCTGCTTATAACCAAACTGTTCAAGACTTTCACCACTTTTATTGCCAGCCATGAATAGAAACCCTCCTCTCAGTAGTACACTGTACAAATTTCCAAAAAACAAATTTTATATGATTTAACTGTTACCTTCTGCCCTAAAAAAAGATTTTTCATCCATCAGTGGTGGCGCTACGCGCCATGGGGGTCTGATACGGGGATTAATCATCCATATCCTTCCACATAATTTTCATTTCTTTCCACTCTTCAGCCGATGTTGCCGAAGACTGGTAGTGAGCTCCCTGGAATGTATGATAGGGCGGAGTGTACGTGCCTCTTTCTATGAGGCGTTTGATATTATCACGGTAAATCTCATCAACTTCTGCATGGTGAAGGGGCTCTTGTTCTAACCAGAGGTTTTTGGGATGAATAGGTTTTTCATACATGCGTTTAAATAATTCGGTTCTGAGGTCTTTGGTCCAGTTGCTGTTCAGGTTCATTACCCGGAATTGCCGAAGAGCTTCGATATCAATTATTGCAGCTACTATGCTGTTATCTCCCGAAGGAGAAAATGACATTATCTCTCCACGATAATCAACAATATGCGAATTCCCGCCACCTACATTAAAAGGATGTTTCATTCCCGGATTGGTATAAACAGGTCCAATATTCGGGCAAAGCATATATACACTGTTGAATTCCGCATGACCGCGATTTTGTATCATCCAGCTGCCGCCTCCTGGATAACCACTGCCAGTCATGGGCATTGCTTCACTGGGACGGTATACTAATTCAGCGCCATTGAATGAAAGTGCACGAACTACTTCAGGGTATTCTCCATCACTACAGCAGATTGTACCAATATTACCAATATCATCAGTCTTTAGTACCGGATAAAAAGCATCAATATCGTCACCAAACAATTCCACCCATCTGTCGTATACATCATGAGGAGTACATGATCTTTCCCGGCACCAGAGATGATTCTTCGCTGCCTTATGAACTATTTTACCTTCTGGATTAATAACAAACAGGGTATTGAAATATCTATCTTTTATTACCTCGGGCCAGCGCGCTTTGCATTGGGCTATTATATAGGTGTTATATTCCCTTGCCAATTTAGCAAGACGTTCGGTTTCTTCACCAGGTATATCGATAAATAATTCACGTGCTGCTAGAACATGGGGAAGATCAAAAACCTCATCAGTAAATCCGGTTAAGGCTCCTTCAGCTAGTGCAACTACTTTCACGGGCATATTGATATTTACTGTTTCAATTGCTCCTCTGATACAGTCTTCTATAATGTTTAGATTAGTTGCGATATGTTGCCTTTCAGCTATTCCGTAAGCTGGAGTAGATATGCCGATTGCCATATAGGGTGCAATCGGTTTACGATTATTACATTTTTCCACTATTACTACCTCCATAATTAATTTCTAAAGAAAGCACTGAAGACTATTCAAATTAGGTATCCTAATTATCACCTTCTTTAACAGATGGTAGATCGGTAGACATTCAGGTTCGATGATGATTTTATTATTATTATTATTATTATTATTATTTAAAGCTCTTATTAATAAGATACAGCATATTAGGCATCCTTGTAAACCATTTATTATATAATTAGGATTCCTTATTTAATATATAATTGTGCTGAAAATATTGTTATAATAGGCTGAGAATACAAATTTTTGTTCAGGTAAACCCACCTGATTAGGAACTCATAGATATGTAAAAGGAGAATGGTATGACTGACAAGCCAGCATTATCAAGGACGAGGGAAATAGTAGAAGTAATCATATCTGGTATAAAAAAAGGAACATTTAAGCCGGGTGAGCGGATTCCTTCACAGGTAGAAATGGCTGATCTATTTGGAGTAAGCAGGACAGTAATCAGAGAGGCTATTAAGATTCTAGAAGGGCAGGGAATTATCAGCAGCCGGAGGGGCAGCGGTATCTATGTAAATGCTTTTTACAATTCTGCGGAAGACAGTGCACCTGGCGCTAATGGTAATACTGTTGAAATTTGTGTACGAGATATTCTTGAAGTCGGTAGACAGCTATGGGTTCAGGCTATTAATCTAATAATTGAAAATGCTAGCTCGCTGGAAATAGATACAATGGTTAATATGACCAAGGCTTTTTACGATAAATTCTCTACTAAAACGAGTATTCAACAAAGATATATACGAGAGAGTACTTTTGGTCTTACTACGACCAAATACTCCCACAATCCCCTACTTCACAAAGTAATGGTAGAATTATTTGAAGTGACCAGCGACATTGATTATGCGGTTATTAATGACTATAACAAATACAAGGAAATCGTGGAAATTGATTTAAAGATTGTGGAAGCATTACAGGAAAGAAATAAAGAAAGGGCAACTTTCTTTAGCAGAGAACGTGACCGCCTGGTGGATCAAATAATATCTGATAAGGATGATTTGCTTAACAAAATCCACAGGATAAACCTTAAAATATATTAAGTTGGTCATAAAACTGGTCACTGTTTATATTTGTATTTCCCTGGCTATAAGCGGGGAATGAAAAGCCATATAAAGCGGGATGAACCAGTGCGTTTTGGGTAAATTATATAGAATATCTTGATTCAGAGTTAACCAATAGTGAGATTGCTTATACCATTTGATATCTCAGTCAATACTGTTAAGGTCAATTGTTCAAATATTGCGGACTCATAAGGAGCAATCCGCTCCTTCAAGCCTTTGACCTCCACTCGAATAAGGTTATCTCGAAAGAGACACTACACACCCTCAGTTTCCGTTTTGGGTTATATCCCCTCTTTATTTGCTATATTTTCCATGATTATATACTTGGTAGCAAAAATCACTTCAACTAATCTATTTAAAATGCTGATTATTTTGTTACCGCAAATGAACCTTTCTGGTTTTTGAAGTGTCATATTATATATACAGGAATTAACGCCGGGGAGTGAATACGCTTTGGGGGAAGATGAGTTTATTGAATTGCTGCACGCTACGGAAGGTAAGCTTTTTCGCATCGCCCTGGCGATCCTTGGCAATGAGCAGGATGCATGGGATTCTTTGCAGCAGACTGCCGAGCGGGCATGGCACAGGCGAGAAACTTTGCAGGGTGGTGGGGCTGCTTTTCCTGCCTGGATTAAGAAGATCCTGGTAAATCAGAGCCTGAACATTCTCCGATCGAGGCGGCAGGTGACGCCGATAGATCCACAGGAAATTTTAGATTTATTGAATTTGCCGGGCAAGGACGACTTGGAGATGGGACTTATCTGGCACATAGTGCTCGAGTTGGGTGCGGAACATCGTAAGGTCGTCGTTCTCAGGTATCTGGGGGACCTTTCATTGAAGGAGATTGCTGCTGAACTGGGGATCTCTATAGGGACGGTGAAATCCCGCCTGAATACTGCGAATAACCGTCTGCGAGCTAAATTAATGGAAACCAATGGGAAGGGAGAGTAGCAAATGATATCTGAGCCACGAGATTTTGAGCTTTGGATGGAGGAAGTAATGAACTGCTGGGCTGAAGATGGTCAGCTGCCACAGGACAAATCGGTTCAACTGCATGCGATGGTTGCCAGGCTAGCGCATCAAGAAAGAAGAATACGTCTGTTTCGCACTGCTTTGGGATTCGCTGCTGCGCTTATCGCCTGCATCTGGATCTTGTTTACGAGCTGCCCGGTTGCGGCGGCAGCTTACCTGGGAGGGACGTTTTCAGCGAGGCCTTTTAATCCGTTGTTGATGCCTGCCCTCACTGGTGCGAGTGTGCTTATCCTGTTCCGGTACCGACCAGCCGAATATCACAATAATTTTGAGGTGCCTTATGAGTAAAGAAGTTCGCGATTCTATAAAAGAATTGATCAAAATTGTACTATTTGCTTTTGTTCTGTCCATGGTCTTACGAACTTGGGTCATCGAGGGACGAATTGTTCCCACCGGTTCGATGCTGCCGACGATTCAGCTACAGGAGCGCTTAATGGTAAACAAACTTATCTATTATTTCCGGGAGCCTATCAAGGGTGAAGTTGTCGTCTTCCGCCCTCCAGACGCAATCAACGCCCATGATGATTACGTGAAGCGTATAATTGGTTTACCTAGTGATAAAATAGAGATCAAAAATGGTTCCCTATATATTAATGACAAAGTGCAAAATGAATCATATATTACTGAGCCAATGAATTATAATTTTGGCCCCGTCGTCGTGCCGGCAGACAGTTATTTTGTCATGGGCGACAATCGTAACAACAGTTTTGACAGCCATCTGTGGGGTGCTTGGCTTACCCATGACCACTTGATCGGAAAGGCTTTTATTATTTACTGGCCCTTAAATCAAATCCGTTCTCTCTAATATCCCGCAAAAGTCTGGCTTGTGGATGCATAAGTCTGAAGTATAGACTTATGTATCCACAAGCTGATGTTTTCATTTGCGAATGCAGTGCGGTTATTGAATCGTACCCTCGTTCTCTTCCAGAAACTTTTTCTTAGATGACAAATGTTCTTTTACGTCTTTGAGCTGATGTGGAGTGAGTTCTCTCGCATTTTCCGCTAAGAACTTTTCATTTTTCTGGATGTTTTTCAAGGTTAATTCCATCTTTTTCAGATCTTCTTTTTGTCTCTTATTCCCATCATTTCTGGGCATTCAAATCACCTCGAAATTAGTTTTCCCGGGTAACGGAAGATAATTCAAACCACATTCAGGGATGTACTGGAATGATATTTAGCCATAGGATTAATCGCTAATTTTGGAATTTTCATGTGAGCTTCAGGATAATAATTCTTTCTCTTAATTTTTATTTGTTTCTGGAAGCCATTATGTTTTATGCAATTATAAAGTAAATATTTTTATTATTCTGTTACTATTTGAAGGATTATGTCAGATTGTGAAGAAAAGGATATGCAGTATATGAATGCTATCAGTAAATAACTAAATGGAAATTTTATTATAATCTATGTTTTATAATACAACTTGTGTTTCAACTATTATATTTGGAGGGTAAGTGGTAAGCAAAATGAACTTCAATGATAAAAATATTGACGAAATAATCAATGAAAACCGTCAACTAAAAAAACTGGTCAATGAGTTAAACTTAACCCTTCAAATGAAAAACGAACAAATTGCTGAACTTCAGAGTGAAAGTCAACTTACTTTTGCTAATCTAGCCGAAATGGTTCCAGCAGCCGTACATGTTTTGAAGGGCGATAAGTTTTCTTATATTAATTCCACATTTGAAACAATCACCGGCTACAGTAAAGAAGAGTGTCTGAATATGAATTATTGGGATACCATTCATCCGGACTATTGCGAAATGGTTAAGCAGAGAGTTTTAACCCGCCGACAAAATCAATATCTTCCCAATGTTCGTTACGAATTAAAAATTCTTACAAAAGACGGTCAGGAAGTCTGGTTTGATCATTCCGCGGGCCAAATAAAGATTGCTGGCGAGTCAGCGATAATGGCGGTACTTTATGATATTACCGAACGGAAAGCGGCCGAAGAAAAAATCAAACAACAAAACGCCTACTTGCAAGAGACTCACGCTGAACTTGAAGAAATGAATCATGAACTACAAAACTCCCAAAACCGTCTTGCAGAAATAAATGCTAAACTCCGTGAAAGTGAAGAACGCTTGGATTTGGCTCTGTGGGGCACGGATGAGGGCCTTTGGGATTGGGATATGCAGACGGAACATCTGTATTTTTCTGATCAATGGGCCAAGCTGCTGGGCTACGAGGCATATGAGTTGGAACCGCATATCACTGTCTGGACAAAACGTATCCATCCTAAAGACATCTGCGCAGTACAAGCCAATCTGGATCCTCTGATTGAAGGAAAAACGGATACCTATGAATCTGAACACCGAATTAAATCTAAAACCGGCGAGTGGATCTGGGTTCTTGACCGGGGAAAAGTTGTTACCCGAGATATTGAAGGAAAACCCATACGCATGGTTGGCACCAAGCGCGATATTACATTGCAAAAGAATATGGAGGCAGCTTTACGAGCCAGCGAAAACCGATATAAAACGCTGGTAGAAGCTGTTCCAGAAATTGTGGCTCATCTAAATCAATGTGGGAATTATATATGGGTTAATGAAATGGGAAAAGAGTTTTTTGGCGATGATGTATGTGGTCGTCATTTCAGCAAATATTTTATAGATAGTGAAGACTATCAGAGTATTGCAATTGAGCTTTTCCCACTTATAAAAGATTATAAAGAAATAATACAATTAGAAACTTTAATGAGAAGAAAAGATGGCCAAATGCGTCTTTTGAAATGGCAGTGCAAAACCTTAAAACAAGATGGCCAAACCATAGGGATTTTGTCTACCGCCAGAGATATTACCGAAAAAAGAGAGGCAGAAATTCAGCTGAAAGCCAGCGAAGAGCGATATCGCGATTTGTTCAATAAAAGCCCTATTGGATTGCTTAAGATAGATCGAAACGGAAATATATCGGAAATTAATCAATACTATCTGGATCTAATTGGCCCGCCTACAAAAGATCTAATAACAGATACAAACATTTTCTCAGTCGCTCAGATTATACCAGAATTTGGGGCAGCTCTTAGTAAACACCTCCAAAGCTTTGAAAACGGCCAATCAGTCTCAACCGAAATTCAGTTTACCACCAGTTGGGGCAAGCGGCTTTGGATACGTTATAAGGTTGATCCTGTATTTGATATGGATGGAAATATTACAGAAGCCATTATTGCCTGTGAAGAGATTTCAGCCTGGAAACAAGCCGAAGAAAAGATAAAATATTTGAGCTATCATGATGCTTTGACCGGTGTTTATAATCGTGCTTTTTTTGATGAAGAACTACGATGGATCAATGTCAGCAGACAGTTGCCCATAAGTATTATTATCGGTGATGTAAATGGCTTGAAACTGGTTAATGATGCCTTTGGACACCATATGGGAGATAAACTCCTGATAACGATAGCTCAAATTATCAATGATTGCTGCCGCGAGGAGGATATAATCGCTCGCTGGGGTGGTGACGAATTCGCCGTTATATTACCTAGAACTCCCCGAGCCACCGCCTATGCAATTTGTGAACGTATTACCGCAGCCTGTCAGCAGTATGAACCTAATCCTATTCTCCCCAGTATTGCAATGGGAGTAGCCACAAAAGAGAATGTAACTGAAGATATTTATAAAGTTATGTCTGCAGCTGAAGATATTATGTATAGGCACAAATTGCTGGAAAGTAAAAGTATTCGTAATTCGATTATTTCCTCGCTTGAGACCAGCTTACATGAAAAAACCTTCGAGACCAGAGAACACGCTCATCGTATGCAAAGCTTGTGTATACAGTTTGGAAAAGCTCTGGGTTTACCTGGCAATGAACTGGACAGTCTGTCCCTGCTGGCTAACCTGCATGATATAGGCAAAATTGGTATACCTGATAGTATATTAAGCAAACCCGGCCCTCTTTCCGAGGATGAATGGGATATAATAAAAAAACATCCGGAAATAGGCTATCGCATCTTGTATTCTTCTCATGAATTAGTTGCCATTGCCGATGAAGTGTTGGCTCATCATGAAAAATGGGATGGAAGCGGTTATCCTGAAGGCCGAACATCCCATGACATACCAATCCTTTCCCGTGTCTTAGCCATTGTTGATGCTTATGATGTTATGACTCATGAGCGTTCTTACAAAAAGGCCATCAGTCATAAGGAAGCACTGGAAGAGATTAAGAGATGTGCAACATCTCATTTCGACCCAGAACTGGCAAGAGTGTTTATTGATATTTTTAATGAGGATTAGTAAACACTATAACCCCCTGTAATTTTCAAATTCTATATGCCTAGTTGCCGTTAGGCCCTAAACAGCAATCTATACTTATTCCACAAACAAAGAGCCGTCCATACATGTATGGACGGCTTTGCTCATATATAAGAGAAAGGAACTGGTTTTAAGCTTGATTCATTATATAATGAGCAAAAAAAGAGGGGAAAGTTTCAGCCTGCCAATAAGGTTAACAATCAAGTTAATAATAAGATCCAGCTTTTGGTGCAGTTAATAAATTTTTATCAGGTACTTTATCCCTAATAATCAGCATTGGTTCCTTACTGAACTGGCTAATAACAATTTATGAAGCAAGGAGAGGAAAGGTTACACTATGCAAGAAATTTATTATAAAATCGGAGAAGTATCTGAGATCCTAAATCTCGAACCATATACCCTGCGTTATCTGGAGAGCACTTTAAAACTGAAAATTAAGCGTGATGAACGCGGTGAAAGACTCTATTCTGAATCAGACCTGGACACTTTGCGCCTAATTCTCCAGCTTAAAAATGAGAAGGGATTGAATACCACCGCCATCAAATTAGCCCTGGAGAATATGAATGAAAAAAATGATACTGTCAGCACCAGCCCGCAAGTTTATACTCATGGAGATTTTATAGAAATTATTGCTGTAGCTCGGAATATCATGCAGCAAAACGATGAGATTCTTGCCCAAAACAAATTGATGCAAGAGCGTTTGGTAGCCCTGGAAAAGAATCAAGCCAGACTGGAGAATAAAAGAGATGAACAAATGGATGAACTGATCGCGGTCCTGCGTTCAGAACCGGAGGAAAGAAAGGCTACCTGGTTATCCAAACTGATGCGCAATAAATGACAAACGTCCCTGCATGAATAGCTAATTTCTTTTAGTAAGAGGCTTAATCCGATCTTTTTGTGGATATTTCTTCCCAATTTTATCTCCAGTATGGTAATATATTGGGTGTATAAGGGCAATGCAAAGTCATCCTTAGGGAGTAGAATGGCAGCTTAGTCTTGCGATTGGCCTTCTATGTAGTATTAATAAAATTTTATATTGTAGGACAGGAGGATGGTTAAGATGAGTGTAGTACTAACGTTAGTACCAATCATCGCTGTGTTGGCGTTGCTTATTTTAGCAAAATGGCCAGCCGATCTTAGTGGTTTTGTTGGCTGGGTTCTCGTAATTATGATAGGTTCAGTATTCTTTCATACCTCTTGGCAAGTTGGCCTTACTGCCAGTATAGCTGGCATTGCAGCTTCATTTCCAGTATCGCTGATGGTGGCAACTTCGATATTTCAGATTACATTCCTTGAATCCACAGGAGCATTAAAACGTATCGTCATATTTGTTAAAACCTTGGCCAAGAATGATCAGGCTGTACAAATTATGATTATAAATATGGGTATTGGTACCCTGCTGGTCTCCGTTGGGGCGACTCCGGTTTCCATTCTGCCCCCGATCATGCTGGCACTGGGTTATTCCACCTTCGTGGCGGTGGCTTTGCCGGCCTTAGGTTTTGACTCACTCTGTACTTATGCTCTGCTGGGAGCACCCCTGGTGGTTTTTGCTGATATGACTGGTACCCCACTTACTACCTCGGCCCTGGTATTCTCACAATTTATGCCGGTAATATCAACCATGATCGGCTTTGGGATGCTATGGATCGTAGGCGGCTGGGCCAAGGTCAAAGAAGGTTTTATTCCCTGCCTGCTGGCCGGCCTGACCATGGGCTTTACGGCCATGCTGGTTGCGCATATCGGCAAGGGCATTGTCTTAACAGGCGTTATCGCAGGTATGGCAACGGTTTTAGTAATGATTTTATATTTGAAATTAAGAAACCAACCTTTAATTGATCGTTCCTGTATTACCGCTCAAGATAAAGAAGTAGAGCATTCCATGTCTTTAGGGAAAGCTCTGGCCCCCTGGTTAATCCTGATAGGAACCAGCCTGGTAATTAACTTCTGGCCGCCTCTTTTCAATTTGCTTTTCAAGGATTTGGCTATGCCCCTGCAGATAATACCCGGCGGCAAGCCTGTCAATACACGGATTCTGTGGAACGCTTATACCTGGGTTGTAATTAGTACACTCTTAGCAGTGCCTTTTATAAAACCAACCCAAGAGCAATGGAAGGATATTGGCAAAAAATGGTTAAAGCGCGCACCTCGCCCGGTATTTTCAGCAGCTATCTTTTTTGCCATAGCCTATGTAATGAGCTACTCCGGATTCGTGCCCACAGCTCAGGGCTGGGCATTACTTAAACCAGAGAATAACATGATTTCTATATTGGCAGTGAGTTCAGCTAATTTCTTCACCAATCTATATCCAGTTGCTGCTGCATTCCTGGGTTTACTAGGCGGCTTCGTAAGTGGCAGTGAAGCCTCAACCATCGCGCTGTTCACCAAATATAATATTATGACCTCTAAAATACTTAATGTTAATGCCCTGGTGGTTACCGCCGGTACTGCCATAGCAGGTGGTCTGGCCAGTGTTATTTCACCGGCTAAACTGCAAAATGCCGCCGCCACCATTGATAGCCTGGGAGTTGAGTCCAAGGTTATCAAGATAGCTATTCCTATAGCCCTAATATTTACTACTGTAGCCGCAATCTTAACCTTTATCTGGGCTTAATAAACATTTACAAACATATTAAAGGCTCTGGAAATTAAGTTTTCCAGAGCCTTTTTGCTTTGCTTATTTTGCTTTGTAAGGTGATCTATTGCCTCTATCTTTTTACTTCAAACTCGCAATTCATTACGGCGGTTATCTCTTTATCGAGAGAGCTGGTATCATTTACGCCGTAATCCGATACCTCGTTGGAGTAGAGAGGTGTAATCTGAAAGACCCCCATGCGAGCAGAGCGCAAGTCACCCACCCGACTACCCGCGTTGCTGGCAATCTGCTCAGCCCTAACCATCGCATCCTTGGTCGCAAGAGAGAGCATCTTGACTTTCATTTCGGCAATTTTGGTATAAAAATATTGTGGTGGATTAGACTGGAATTCCACCCCCTGATTTATCAAGTCCGTGGTTTGCCTGGATAGCTGGGTGATCATATCCACATCTTTAGAACGAATTTCCACCTGCTGATATAACCGGTAACCATCCACCTGAGTAGTAGACTGCCCATTAGGAAGGGTTACGTATCTAACTTCAGTATTGATTGACGAAAAAACCATGTCTTTCTCATTTATTCCCTGGGCCTTAAGATATTCTTTAACCTTAGCCTGATCAGTCTTTATCTGACTGAATGCGCTATTCAATTCGGGCGATTGAGCGGCAAAACTTCCATTCCATACAGCCAGATCAGATTTAATCTGCTGTTTGGCGGAGCCGGTTACGGTAATCGTGTTACCTGCTGTTTTTAGTTTCACCATGCTGTTGCTGACTATAAATGATGATAGAATTAGTCCCAGAGCAAGTATTGACGCTACTATGATTAGATTAGATTTTTTATTGCTGTCTTCATTCACCTGCTTAAGCCTCCTAAAACTTTATTTTACCCGCCCCCCCAATACTGTTTATTACGGAACCACCTCCCTGATTATTTAGAGCTATATTCACATTATATACGCTTCATATGACCAAAACTTGCCAGATATAAAATATTATTTTTAGTGGTTTGGTGGGCCACAGGTTCGGGGAACCTAACAGCATAAAAATAGCCGGATCTGCAATGATATCGCACTTCCGGCTGCTTATTATTCTATTTTCCAATCATAAAATTAATCCGATGGTGCGTCTTCCGGGCTTTCAGAAAGCTGGGTGGGTTGACAAGGGGACGGGGTTGTTGACACCCCCTATGATACCGGTTGGGGTGTCAACAACCCCGTCCCCTTGTCAACCCGTCCCCTTGTCAACCCTGTTCACTTTTGTTGAATTATTGACTGCTTTTCTTGGATGACAAATCTTTTTCTAAGGCCTGCAAATTACTCATGGCAATCTCAGCTTTGATAATCAGCGTATCTATTTGCTTACTATTGACGGCTTGAACCAGATCATCAATAGAAAATTCGGTACGGCTCATTAGTTTTTCATCCTTAACCTGAGCCTGAACTTTAAAGCTATTCCAGTACTTTTGGATATTGGGTATTCGTTCCTGGGCTTTGGTCCATTCCTTAGTCGCCGCTTCGGCACTGGCAGCCATGATCTCATATTTGGTCTGATAAAAATCTGCTGGTATCGGGGTTTTAAATACCTTAACCATTTTGGCATACTGTCCATACAGCTCAATCGCTGCCATTAAACTGCTCACCTTTTTTTGCCCGCTTATTTCTATGGTAATTTTATCCAATGCCTGCTCGAAGCTATCCCGTTCAGTTATGCTAAGACCTGCTTTAACTGCCTCAGGTTCGAGGGTATTCCAATCGCGATGAATATTTTTTAGACTTTTGCCTTCTTCTTCCCAACTGTTCATTTTACTCTGAGCATCACTGCTATCCGACGATTGCTTTCCTGCCTGGTCTTGATTTCCACCCTGTTTAGATTGATCTTGCCCAGATTGTTTATCCTGCCCCCCCTGGCTCTCCGCCGACTGAGATTGGCCTGGCTCGGATTGACCTGAAGACTCCTTCAGGACCGGCTTATTCTCCCCCTCAATCTTTTTCCCTATTCCTGCAATTATTTTTTCCAAATCACTAAGAATGCTCATTACTTCTGGAGGAACCTTTTGCTGGCTGGATGTCTCTGGCTTCTTGGCTGCGGAATCCTTCTTGGAACAGCCAGGCAAGAATAACCCTATTACTAAAACAACGATTATAATGATTCTCCATCTTGGTCTGATCAAGCAGCTATCACCTCTATCAACTCACTTAGAATATTAATGTCGATTATATATGTAGAGCTATACGAGTATTATAGTATCCATAATTGCGCTATATAATTCTGCCATTGTAGATTATATAAATTGGGTGCTTGGGCACCCAATTTACAACTTAGTTATTTAATTATTAAGAATAATTCCTACGGCCATTTTTTTAAGTAAGGGAATGGTACCTTCTACCTGTGGTCCGATTATTACATCCCCCCAAAGGCGAGCTATCTTATAACCTTTCATAAGACCATAAGAACCATGAATACCTCTTTACTTAAACTAAAATCCATATTTACACCTTCTTTCAAAAAGTAATCAATGAAATTTATGTTACGAATTTTTATTGCAACTTTTTGATGAAGAAATGCTGTAATTAGGATTTATAATTGACCCGGTAGATATAGGAAAGCTTCTATCAGGTAAAAGAATTATAAATTTTCCATGACTGCCAGGTAAGCTTCATGAATGGCCTCCAGTATCTGAGCCGGTCGAACACTGTCTCCAATCACGGAATGCCGTATTCCGGTCTTCGAAAGTAAATCAGCCACTTTCCGCACCGGTTTTGAACCGGCAGCATTTATTACGTGGTCAAAGGCCAGTATTTGCCTTGTACCATCCTTTTCAAATATGACTACTCCATCCTTGACGGAAATGATATTGGCTTCGGTAATGGTATTTATCCCATGTTTCTTAATATTCTCGAGGAGGACCCAACGAGTGCTTTTGCCTACTCCATTACCAATTTTAGGCCTGGCTTCAAAGACAGTTACTTCCTTGTTTCCCTTGAAAATTAGTTCTCGCAGCCTTTCTACACTTTCAGCTTCATACCGGAAAAGGAAGTGTAGGGTTGCGGGCGAAATATTGCCCTGGGAGGCTAGAAAGTGTGCAGTTTCAAGTCCAACTGCGCCCCCGCCAATTACCGCTATCTTACGTCCCGGAATTACCGTGCCTTTCAGAACATCCCAGGCCGAAACCACACAGGGGCTGTCAATCCCGTCAATGTCAGGAACAGCAATTCTGGCACCTTCGGCCGCTATTATATAGTCAGGATTCATTTGCATTATGAGTTCCAGATCTACTTCGGTATTGAGAAATACATTCACTCCATACAGTCGTAACATTTCCCGGTAATACCTGATAAGTTCCCACAACTCCTGTTTGTGCGGCGGGGTTCCTGCAATCCATAGCTGCCCGCCAATGCGGTCAGCCTGTTCATATAATTCTACCCGGTGTCCGGCCTTGGCCGCTCGGAAAGCAGCCTCCAACCCTCCGGGTCCAGCACCAATAACCATAACCTTTTTCGCTTTATCAGTAATTCCAATTTGTCTTTCCCCTTCAAAGCCGGTTCTGGGATTGACAGTACATATGGCCGGCCTTACGTTAAACAACTCATCCATGCAGCCTTGTAAACATGCTACACAGGGGCATATTTGTGCGGCGTTTCCGGCTTGGGCCTTAGCCGGCCAGTAGGGATCAGCCATCAGCACTCGGCCAAGATTAATCATATCAGCAGTCCCATCAGCCAGAATTTGTTCAGCCAAATACGGATCTGGAATCCTATTGGAGGCCATAACAGGAATAGATACAACGTTTTTAATGTTCTGGGCTAAATAGCTGAAAGCACCACGCGGCAGATCCGCAGTCAATTGGGGAATCCTTGACTCATGCCACCCGCCGGTAACATTTATAGCATCAACTCCGGCCGTTTCATAAACCTTTGCAAAATCTGGCGTTTCAAGGTCAGTATTGCTGCCGGGAACAAAGTCATTCCCCGCCATACGAATAGTTATAGGGTAATCCGGCCCCAGCCTTTGTCGCATCTGCTCAATTATCTCCCTGACAAACCTGACCCGGTTATCAAAACTCCCGCCATACTTATCGGTTCGCTGGTTCTTCAGGGGGGAAAGAAACTGGCAAATAAGATACCCGGCGGAAGCAATAATTTCAACTCCGTCGAATCCTGCTTGCTTCACTCTTTCAGCACAACTGATAAATGCCTCTTGAACATTGTGTATATCTTGGATTGTCATTTCTCTGGGTGTCTCGCCTATATAACTGGAATGTACGGCTGAGGGGGCAATTGCCTGCTGACCACCAATCTGTACGGGCCGTACATAGGCTCCTCCATGATAAAGTTGAACCCATGCTTTAGCTCCGGTTTGCTGGATTTGTTTAGCCAGTTGGGCAAACGACGGGATTACATCATCCGAGGCAATTGAAGGGGCACCAACGCCTACCCCAAGTTCTCCGATGCCCACCGGTCCTACGGTTACAATGCCAGCTCCACCTTTGGCCCTTTCTAAATAAAAATTCATATACCGATCATTCAATTTCTCATCCAACGAATAAAGTAGTCCCATAGCCGGAAAAGCAATTCGGTTTTTTATTACAGTCTTGTTTATTGAAATCGGGCTAAAAAGTGTTTCAAACATACTAGTTACCTCCTATTTCTCAAGCACAATAGTTTTTAATAACCCTAGGAAAATCGAGCAAATGACTTATACAGTTTCTCATCCCCTGCTTGTAGTTGATAGTTGAACAGATAATGAATGCATTATTAACCTTCTCTCAAATAAAAGAGTATGTTACGGAATAAATCCCCAACGTTTAGCTTCAAAAGTAAGCCAGTCACAGAAATCAGGATGAGCTAATTTTACCAGTTCTTTGGTGTGCTTGCTCATAGTTAAATCTTTTAAATAGGCTATTCCCATACTCAGTTACAATATATTGAATTTCTTCTCGGCTGACAGTATTAATAAGGAGCCGCCGCAACAAAATCAGCCTGCCCACCAACTCCGCTATCAGGCGTGGAGCCTTCACAGGCATTCATCCAGTTGTATCGGTCAATAAGCACCCCTAAATATGCTCAATCAATATGCTGTACACAGGTAAGGACATGAGGTTTGTCCACTAAATACCGATAAGTAGCAACTAAAATGCATTGGCATGACACCTAATGTAGAATTGGCGACTTGTTTGGCCTGCTCAAGTTTCTCTCTAAATTAAGTAAACCAAGCCCTCTAAACATAACATTCAAAGGGCTTGGTTTAATACCTATGAAGCTTCCTGACCATTAGGTGCAAAATTATGCAAATTGTACAACATTTTAAAGCTGGCAATGTTTATTTTTTCGCCATAATAATAAAGGAATTTATAACCAATCCATAGTATTAAACACTATGGATGTTATTCAAAGACTAAAGGGGGTGCTTACAATACAACCGATAATTGCGAAAAACTCAATTAAAGGAGATGGTATATTTTAGCGGATAATTATTGACCTTATATGTCAAAGAATCATCTGTAGGTGGAAGGACGTTAATTCCATCACAGAACCTCACCTAATGAGCATTCTGCAAATAATATAATTAGCAAAATCTAAATTAAAAGAAGGATAGTGATTTTATGAAGCGTTTATTTACGGGTGTAGTTTTAGGTATTCTGATAGGATCATTACTCACTTTTTCAGTAGCTTTGGGCACTCAACCTATTAAATTATTGGTCAATGGTCAAGAGATCAAATGTGATGTTCCTCCCCAAATAGTTAATGGCAGAACTATGGTTCCAATTAGTGCTGTATCCAAAGCATTGGGCTGCCAGGTAAGCTGGGATGCTAGTCAGGGCGCTGTAATAGTAACATCAGCTGGCCAAACAGCTCCTGCCCCCCAGACACCTTCCGCTAGCACCAGTTCGGTAGGATTAAATAAGAATAATCCAGTCCCCTGCGGTCAGTCGCTTACCACTGCTGATGGAATGCAGGTTACTGTCAACGGTCTCATAGAAGGCGATGCCGCCTGGAGTATAATCAGTGCTGCAAACCAGTTTAATGCAAAACCTGAAGCTGGTTTCAAATATGTTCTCGTAAATGTAACTGTTAAAAACATATCCAGCCAAAAAGAACCTGCGCATGTAAGCAATGGTGACTTTTCCATGGTAGGCAGCTCAAGTAAAGTATTCCATTCCTACGAGAAGAGCGTTGTTCTCCCAGACAATACAACCAATCAAGATATATCCAGTGACCTTTACCATGGGGGCAGTACGAGTGGAGCATTAGCTTACTACGTTCCTGCTGGCGAAAGCAATTATACTATAATATGGAAATCAGTAATGTCTATCAAAGATAGTGATAAGCGCTACTTCGTTGCTAAATAATTAATAATTATTATTTATACACTAGAACGAGACCTCTTATTGGTTTATATATTTCCAATTGGAGAGGTCTCGTTTATTTGCATACGATACCACTGGCGCCTCTCGGCTGTTACCACTTTCATTTTGGACCACTCCGTTAATGCCACAGAAGCAAAAATAGTTCTAAATATGGGTTGTTATATTTCTTTGGACTATCGTTAATTTGTTTTATGGACAAGCATTCCTACAAGTATATTTTCTTATTAGCATGATAATGGGTATGCAGCAATTGGTGGGATTTGTGTCCCAGTGGTTCGTGCAGGAACTCATCATACAGAGTCTTTACCTCCGGATTACCGTGCGATTTTCTTAATTCACTGGCTTCATCTTCAAGATAGATAGCATTTATTCGTTCGGCTCGCTTAAGATTGCTTTTGGTTATGGGTTGACCTCCGCCGCCTATGCAGCCGCCCGGGCAGGCCATAATTTCTATGAAATGGTAGGGTGATTCCCCAGCCCGGATCTGCTCCATCAATTTTCTGGCGTTGGCCATACCATGTGCCACCGCAACTTTAACCGTAATTCCTTTTAGGTCAATATCAGCTTCTTTTACTCCATTCATACCTCGAACCATCTTCAAGTTGACATCTTCCAGAACTTCTCCGGTAACTACTTCATATACCGTTCTCAGGGCTGCTTCCATTACCCCGCCGGTAGCTCCGAAGATAACACCGGCTCCGGTATATTTACCCATCCAGGAATCAAATTGGGAAGCTGGTAGTTTGTTAAAATCAAGTGAACTCATGCGGAAAAGACGTCCTATTTCGCGGGTGGTTAGCACCAGGTCTACATCCTGGTAACCGCTGGCGTTCATTTCTGGTCGTGCAGCCTCGAATTTCTTAGCTACGCAGGGCATAATGGATACTGAGAAAATTTTAGCCGGATCTAGGCCCATCTTTTTTGCCCAGTAGGTCTTGACCAGGGCTCCAAACATCTGCTGCGGCGATTTACAGCTGGACAACTTGTCTAAAAGATCGGGATAGAATATTTCACAGAAGTTTACCCAACCCGGGCTGCAGGATGTGATCATCGGCAGTGAGCCACCTTCCTTAAGGCGTTTAAGGAGCTCATGGCCTTCTTCCAGTATGGTCAGGTCGGCCGTGAAATTGGTGTGCAGCACATAGTCAAACCCGACTTGCCGTAAACCCTGTACAAATACTTCCATCGGCAGGTCACCAGTAGTCATGCCTACTTCTTCAGCTATTGCTACTCTTACTGCTGGAGCTATCTGGGTTACTACGATCTTGTCCGGATCGGCTAGAGCAGATAAGAATTCATCGATCTGTTCATTTTCCCCAATAGCGCCTACCGGGCAGGCATGAATACACTGCCCGCACATGATGCAGGTACTTTCCAATAAGCTCTTGCCCATGGTTGGTACCGCCATAGAATGATGGCCCCGGTTTATCATTCCTAAAGCATTTACGCTCTGGGTTACTGAACAAACCTCTATACAACGGCGGCAGAGAATACATTTGTCGTGGTCGCGGAATAAAGCTGGGGTAGAAAAGTCTTGTCCAAATCCCCGCACCTTATATTCAAAGGGATTGTCACGAATGCAATACTCTGAGGCCAGTTCCTGCAATTCACAGTTGCCATTCCTGATGCAGTTCAGACAATCCTGGGGGTGGTTGGAGAGTATTAATTCCAGTATAGTTTTGCGTGCTTCAATGACTTTAGCGCTTCTGGTTTTAACCACCATCCCTTCAGCCACCGGCAAAACGCAGGCGGCTTGCAGAAGTCGGTTCCCTTCTATTTCACATACGCAAACTCTGCAATTGGCTTTTATCGACTGATCCGGGTGATAACAGAGCTTGGGTATCCAAACCCCAACTTGCATGGCTGCTTCCAAAATGGTGGTTCCTCGCTCAACCGATACTTGCATCCCGTCAATACTAAGGTTAACCATTCATTACCCTCCTTTGCTCCTGGCTAAATATAATTCACTTCGAAATCACTCTTAAAATGTTCAATCATGGTCAATACTGGTATGGGTGCTGCTTGACCCAGCCCGCACAAGGAGGAATATGACATAACTCTGCCCAGCTTCTTAAGGAGTTCCATATCAATTGCTGAGCCTTTACCTGAGTTGATTTTGTTCATTAATTCCAGCATTCGATCAGTGCCTTCACGACAGGGAGTACATTTGCCGCAAGATTCATGTTCAAAAAAGCTTACTATCCTGCTTAGCACCTCTGTTAATTGGCGGCTTTCATCCAGCACAAAGACAGCACCTGAACCTAAGGTCGCTCCTACATCCGCCATTGTATCAAAGCCTATCTGAGTATCCAGCAGTGATTCTGGAATGAACGCACCGGAGGTACCCCCTATTTGGACAGCTTTAAATCTTTTAGCGGATGGAAGACCTCCCCCAAAATCATAAATAAGCTGTCTTATGGTCGTATCAGTGGGCAGTTCAAAGAAGGTTTTATTGTTAACGTCGCCGGTCAAGGTAAATACTTTGGTCCCTGGATAGGACGGAGAACCTATGGATGAGAACCAGGTGGCTCCCTTTTCTATTATCACTGGTATGGCAGCCAGAGTTTCCACGTTGTTGATTATGGTAGGTTTTGACCATAGTCCTTCCATAGGTGGATAGGGGGGCTTGTAACGCGGTTCACCCCTTTTCCCTTCAATAGATTCAATCAAGGCCGTCTCTTCACCACAAACATAGGCGCCTGCTCCGTTTCTTACTTCCAGCTCAAAGTTTTTTAAAAATCCTTTTTGGTTAGCTTGACTAATCGCGGTATTAAGCACATTTATTAGGAAGGGATATTCCCCCCGCAGGTAGATGAAACCTTTGGTTGCTCCTATAGCGTAAGCACAAATTGCCATTCCTTCAATTAAAGTATGGGGATCATGCTCCATAATTAACCGGTCTTTATAAGTACCTGGCTCACCTTCATCTGCGTTACATATCACATATTTTTGGTTAGCCTGGCTAATGGCAGCAAAATCCCATTTCATACCACAGTTAAATCCTGCCCCTCCGCGTCCTCTCAGTTTAGAATTTTTGACTTCATCTATGAGATCAGCAGGTTCCATATTGCGAGCTTTTGCCAACGGCTTATAACCGCCTTGAGCTATATAGTCTTCAATTTTCAGGGGGTTTATCTTGTTATAGTTACGCAGTACGATGCGCATTTCTTCTGCCATATATAAGCCCTCCTTTCAATTTTTGTTGAATGCCCTAACCATTGTTTGCTCATACGGATGTTTAGTATTCAGCTAATATAGCTGGAATCTGGGCCGGATTTACGTCCAGGTAAGGCTTGCCATTAATACTTATAACTGGAGTACCCTGGCACTGACCGATGCATTCAGTGTACTCCAGAGCAAATTTGCCGTCAGCAGTGTTATGCCCAGTGCTAATTCCCAGTTCTGTTTCCAAAGCATTCAATACCGCTTGCATTCCTGCCACATGACAAGGGGCACTGGCACAAATTCTAATTGTGTTCTTACCTTTAGGATCGACTGAAAACATGGAGTAAAAAGTAGCTACCCCATAAGCTTCAGCAGCAGATATATTGAAAACCCGGGCAGCTTCAGCTATGGATTCTTCCGACAGATAGCTGAATTCCCGAAGTAATGCATGGTAAGCTTCGATTAGGCCGCCGGGTTTATCTGCAAATTGCCCAATAATTTGTTTATAATCCATTCCGCATTTCCTTCTTTCCTAAACGTTTTGTTAAGACCCCAATCCCGCCTTTATGCAGTTACATAAAGTTATAGTTTACTGGTAAATAGTATTTTTATTCATAGCTAAGCTCTCAGTGAACCTAAACGTTAAGAAGTAAAGGGATTACCTATCCACAACTTTTGCTTAATTTGTACTCAGCGTTGCTTTGCTTAAACTCTCTTCAAGACTCAACATTAATTTATATACTTCATTCACATAATAGTTTCGAATATCATATCCTGCTACTGAGGCTTTGGGGTCAAGGCCAATATTTTTGTAAAGAGGCTGATATAGGCTGGGGATAAATTTCAAAGAATACGGGCTTGGATATTTGTAAATGTGCGCTTGAAAAGCTGGTCATACTTGCGAAGAATTTATCTGAAAATAACAGAATTCGCAGAGCGCTAACTTAGAGAAGGGGTTTGTGATGACAATAGTATTAAAAAAGCCGGTAATAGCAGTCGCTGGGAGCTCGGGAAAAACAACCACCAAAGAGATGCTCGCCTCAATACTAAAACAAAAGTGGAAAATATATAAATCCCCGGGTAATAAAAATAACCGGCAGAATATTCGACAGCACGTTAAAAATATTAAACCTTATCAGCGGGCAGTAGTGTTGGAATTTGGCATGTCCGCTCGGGGACATTTAACCCAAAGCTGCCGGATCATAAAACCTAACATGGCTATAATAACCATGGTGGGTACAGCTCACATCGGCAACTTTGGAGGCTCGCTGAACAATCTTATCCATGCCAAATCCGAATTGATAACGCATATGCAACCAAATGGAACCCTCTTCATGAATGCTGATGATAAGAATTCAAACTCATTGCTTAGCCATAACTTTCGCGGGAAAATAGTAAAAATCGGTATCCAGAATAAGGCTAATTACCGTGCAAACTATGTTGAATATGCCCAGGGCGGAATGACTTTTCAAGTTAAACTGGATGGCCATGCATATAAATTTTTTATCCCCATTTATGGGAAGCACAACGTTTACAATGCCCTTTTTGCCATTGCTCTATCTCATACCCTGGGCTTTAGCCCAGATGAAATTAAGGCCGGCTTAAAATCATACCAGCAGACAAGTCATAGATTAAGAGTATACAAACTAAAAAGGGGTATTAAACTAATCGACGATACCTTTAACGCAAATCCTAATTCGGTTAAAGCTGCTCTCGATGTCTTAACTTCCATAAGTGAGGATAAGAATGTGGCAGTACTAGGTAGTATGACCGAGTTAGGACGTTATTCCAAGAAAGGCCATACGACTGTAGGTAAATATGCGGCCAGCAAAAGCAATCTAAGCCTTATATATACATATGGAAAAGAAGGACGGCAAATTGCCAAGGCTGCGGTTAAGGCAGGATTCCCACGAGATAAAATAATACACTCAGATAAAAGGGAGACTTTACACAGACATCTAAAAAGTGGTCTCCAACCAGGATCTACCGTACTGGTTAAGGGTTCTCATTCTATGGGTATGAATCAAACGGTTAAGTTTATAAAGCGGCGAAACACTTAGTTAAAATAACCCAATTATATTTTTGCTGACTCCGAGGCCATACCACTGCCCACGCCTGAAAAAGCATAGCCATCCTCTCACCCCTCCTATTTATAGCAAAGTGGTATATACGGATTTTTACCTGGAATTTTACTTCACTATCCTCAATAAATAAACGTATGCGTTCAGTCATTTTCGCTATTCCAAGAGTTGAATAAGCCGTGTTTTTTATCAACTGTGCAGAAAAAAGAGCCCGCAGGCTCTTTTTATGCTTTATGAAGATAAGTTATTCTTTTAACCCAGCCTTTAACAGCTTGTGCATTTCAATTATCTGTTTTGCGTTTTCCGGTATGGCATTCTTTGTAGATGCGTCGTATGCACACAATCTTTCCTGCTGTATAAGCGCAACAATTATGTCCTTTATATCCTGTTCGCTCACAATTATCACCTCCTTTTTCCTTCCTTATTCGGAAATTAAAGGTGATTCCCTTCTTTATGAGATTCGCCACATTGAACGTTCAAGAAGTTGTCCCCAGTAGAACCTGAATGCTATTTATATATTCAACCAATTCTTTAACTAATAATCCGGTAATGAATCCAGCAGGTACAGAAAGAAGCAGTATTAACGGCAAGTAGGCAATTACCCATGCAATGCCAAAACCGTTTTTAGGCTTCTGCAGCCTAAAAACGGTTCTAGTTTATGGTCTGGATGGAAAGTAAATATTGCTCTATATTTCGTATACCAATCTTATTTATTATTCTCCAAGGCTCACTTTTGTCCTAGCCTTCTCTACCTTCTACTCAACTAAGAGAGATGGTCTAAACCTCAGCCGGCATTTCTTCTTTCTCATCAAATATTGCCAAAGCATCGGGTGTTTTTTTAAAAAAGTCAGTGGTTATCGCGGCATATATTATTCCAATCGCTAACCATACAATACCTACCCATTTAGCCGCTGGAGTAAGCATAATTATCAAAGTTAGACAGGTCAGGAATCCCAAACCCGGTATTACTAAATACTTGATAGTTCCAGCTAAATTTCTTTGCTTGTCTTTCACATAATAATGAACTATAACGGACAGATTGACCATGATGAAGGCAAGCAATGCGCCAAAATTAATGATGGTTACTACAATTTCCAACGGTATGGCACTGCCGATAATGCCTAGCACTGCCATTAAAATAATATTATAGGTGGGAACCTTTCTTTGGGGTGAAAGATAGGCAAAAAACTTCTTGGGCAGGACCTCATCCCGACCCATGCCATAAAGCAAGCGCGACATTCCAGCCTGAGCATCCAGGGCACAGGCTATATTTCCTGCTACCATGGCCAGGGTAATAAACGTGGCCAAGGCCTGTCCTCCGGCTGACTTACAGATTACGAAAAAGGCTGAATCAAGATCAGTAAAACTTTTAAAATCCGGATAAACTGATTGGGCAAAATAGGCTTGAATTACGAAAACAAAAGCCATGAAGAAACAAACTATTAGTGTAGCCTTGGAAAGAGTCCTGGCAGGGTCCTTGATCTCTTCTGATAGTGTAGTCATGGCCTCAAACCCGACAAAAGAGAAACAGGCGATTGAGGTAGCCATTATCACCGCACTCCATTGAAAGGTTTCCGGATTATAAAACGGAAGAGCAGTAAAACCCGAACCGGCTCCATGAGTCAGTGCAGTAAATGAACTGATGATAAAATATATAACTGCAATGAACATGAATACCACCAGTATTTTATTAAGCCGTGACATATCTTTGGTACCTAAAAGATTTACTATGGTAACAATCACCACACTGGCAATAACTATCATCCAAAAGGAAAGACCTGGTATCAACGCATGTAAAAAAACCCCATTAATTACATAGGTTAAAACCTGAAAAAGGACGTAATTAAGCAGTACTGCCCAGCCCGTTAAAAATCCCAGGTGGGGATTTATGGCTCTCTGAGTGTAGGCATAAGCAGAACCGGAAATGGGGTACGCACCCGCCATTTGCCCGTAACTCCACGCTGTAAATGACATAGGGATAACTGCCAGAAGGTATACCAGCGCCATATGACCCATTGATGCATTGGTAACTGCTCCGTATACAGCAGCCGGGGCTATAGGAAACATCATACATACACCAAAAATAAGTACGTCCAACAAACCCAGTTCACGTTTTAATTCTTGTTTATATCCGAATTGTTCGAGACTCACTTCGCCATTCTTAGTACTCAAAGTACACTACCTCCTCATTTAAATATTTACCCCTTTTACCTGCCTCAGCCTAATCTTATCTTCTCTCTGTTGAAACAGTTAACCAATTAGGCCGTTTAATGGGGTCTCTTTTTCTTGAGGTATTGCCGCCAGGTGACATTAATATCTTCAAAATCGTTCAGTTCGGTCTTAATCAGCTTATGAATAGGTGCATTATGAGGAGCGTTTTCTATTATTTCTGGCTGCTCGTAACACTCCTTGGAGATCTGGCGAAGAACTGCCAGGTATTCATCCATATCGTCTTTACTGTAAGATTCACACGGTTCTAGGGTAAAGGGTTCCGGAACTATCCAGGGATGGTGTGACATCCAGTAATGTTCCAAACCAAAGTCGACCAGCCGACGGGTTACGTCCTCCGTTCCGAAACCCGTGTCTTCTTTTAGTTTTTCCCAGCTGTAGCGTACCTGTTCCAAACGGCGTTTGCCTTCAGCATAATAAACCACCACACCCGGGATCTGCCGGATATATTTATGCATATACTGGTTGTTCAGTACGGATATTACTGATGCTTCTTTGAGTCCGTCCGCTCCCATCTGCATAATCCACATGTAGGCCTTTAACACTATCGGTGCATTTCCCCAAAACGATCTTACCCTACCAATGCTATCCGGACAGTTATAATTGAGCCAATACTTGCTACCGTCAAATTCCACCCTGGGGACCGGCAGGTATTTACGCAATGACTCGGTGACACCTATGGCCCCGACTCCTGGCCCCATACATCCGTGGGGTGAAGAAAAGGTCTTGTGCAAATTAAAGTGACATAGATCAAAGCCGGCTTCTTTAGCGCGGGCAATACCCAGCAAGGCATTGGCATTAGCCTGATCATATACACATAATGCGCCTGCCTCATGGGCAGCATCTACGTATTCTTGGATACGCGGATTGTAGATTCCGGTATCTTCAGGATTGGTTATAAATATAGCAGCAGTGTGTTCAGATAAACAGCTTTTCATGGCCTCCAGATCAGCATAGCCATTTTCATCCGGCATCAGTGTGATTACCTTGTAACCGGCTGTGGCAGGACTGCCAGCATCACAGGGGTGGGAGAAAATCGTAGTAATAATTTCGTCCCGCTTGTAATCACCGCGATCCTCATGATACTTCCTGACCATACAAGCATTAGCCAGTACGCCATGGGCACCACCACCGGGCTGAAACGAAAAGTAATCCAGACCCGATATTTCTTTTAAAAATCCTTCAACCTTGTAATAAACCTCCAGAATCCCCTGCAGCGTGGAGGTATCCTGCAACGGGTGTATTTCAACCATATTAGGATTACGGGCGGCCAGATGTTCCTGAACCTTGGGACTGTACTTCATGGTGCAGGTTGCCTGGCTTATATCTATGGTAACGTCAGCTCCCAGGGTCTCCTGGGAAAGCCTCATATAGTGGCGATT
The DNA here is from genome assembly GCA_964510795.1 of uncultured Syntrophomonas sp. GTDB lineage: Bacteria > Bacillota > Syntrophomonadia > Syntrophomonadales > Syntrophomonadaceae > Syntrophomonas_B. The sequence continues at coordinate 21,747 of CAZEDT010000019.1, read as the reverse complement.
CACCCTCATTTGACTTACTTCCGGCAGTTGAGGACTATTCTTTCTGATCATGGCAGCCGGCAGCTCTGCCAGCACATCACCAGCTATATCATCTATCTCGTGGCAGGGCTGGGGAATTAAAACGCCCCGCTCACCAGGAACACTCATTTCAAAAATCAAAGGTTCATCCCATTTAGCCTCATGGAAATTCCTGAGCAGTGTATTCTGATCTCTACCCATTATGTCCTCACCCTTTCTGAATTTTATTCTCCTAGCATACTGCGGAATTCAAGGCATAAACCAGCTTGTCTATTTCTTCCTTATTATGCACCTCAGTTACACAGTAAAGAGCACTTTGTCCAAAACCAGGAAATTCTGTTGATATATCCTTACCACCGAATATATTGTATTCCAGTAATTTATTATTGATTTCAGATACTTTCTTCCCGGTCATATCAAAGTTGACTATGAATTCTTTAAAGAACGAGCCGGTCAGTTTAACTTCCACGCCTGGTATGGCAGCAATTTTATTAGCTGCATAACGAGTGTTTTTCATAATGGTTGTGCCTACTTCTTTCATACCCTGCGGTCCCATTATGGCTAGATATACACCCGCTGTAATCGCCCAAAGGTTGGTACCGGTTCCGGTAAACTCCTTGCCCTTTTCACGCATAGCATAATGAGTTCTATCGATAAGGGTAGTTGCAAAACCATATTCTCCGTCCACTATAGTCTCGGTTAAACCGTCCACCAGATCCTTGGTCTCCTGCATATACTTCATATCATCAAAAGTAGCTATAAAACCTCCGATACATCCGCCGCAGGCAAGATGCAGCCCCAGGGTATGGAAGTCGCCGCAGGTTATGGTGGCACCATAATTGGCCGGGGCCTCTAAAACACCCAGCGAAATTGGATCAGTATATACTACAAATTCCGCTCCCGCTTGACGAGTTATATCCCCTATTTCTTTACCTTGAGTTTCAATAAATCCCAGGTAGGATGGATTTTCAATTAACACTGCAGATACATCAGAGGAAATTCTGTTTTGGAGATCTTGTAAATCCATTAAGCCGGTTGCTTTATCGTAATCTATAATTACTATTTCTAAACGATCGGCTTCATGGACTGCTTGTACATAGTTCTTAATAATTGCTAGATTTTCTGGATTTATCGTTCCAGGTAACAGTATCTTTTTTCGCCCATTAATCCTGTTACTCATACAAAGAGAGGTGGCTGCTGCTTGAGCACCGTCGTAGGTGGGAACGGTTAGAAAGTCCATATCCAGGAGTTCAGCCATCAGGCTTTGATATTCAAATAACGCTTGATGCTTGCCATGATCAGCCCAGGTCTCAGCACCATAGGCAGTCAGGAATTCTCCACGTCCATTAATCTCATCACACACGGCCGGAACGAAATGCTGCGCACATCCGGCCCCGATAAAGTTTAAATAATCACTGCAGTTCTTGTTCTTTTTCAAGATACCTTCCATATGCTTTTTAATAGATAATTCATCTAAAATAGGTTCAGGAAGGTTCATTTTGTTTGGAATTCTAAGCTGCTCGGGTATTTCTTCAAATAATTCCATCTCGTCGATAACGCCGACTTCTTTCATCAATTCTGCTTTAATCTCTGGTACAGAATTTGGGATGTATGGATATACTATCTTTTTGTTAACCATCCTTATTCCTCCAATTCTCATCACATATTGAAATCTGATATCCGATTAGCTCTCGGCTACCTTTTACATATTCACCTCCCATAAATAATTGTTTTCATAAAAAGTACATAATATAGACACTTTTCGACGTTCTTCTTCTTTGATTATATGTATATTGGTATTACAAGTCAATTTGTATTTGCTTTTATTGTAATACCAATTTTCATGTTGATTTGTTTTTATGAGCAATTTATCATACAATTTTAGCTGATGTATTTTATAGAAAAAGAAGGTGTGGCATATGGAGATAAAAAATGAGCAATCAAGAACGCGTGATATAGTAGATGTGATCATATCGGGAATAAATAAAGGCACTTTCGTTCCCGGACAACGGCTCCCATCCCAACGCGAGATGGCAGATCTTTTCGGGGTAAGCCGGACGGTAATAAGAGAAGCAATAAAAATCCTAGAAGGAAGGTATATTGTGCAGAGTAAGCAGGGCAGCGGTATCTATGTCTGTGACCTGCCTAATAATCGATTTGATGACACAGATACTGATGGCAACCATGAATTTGCCATGAACGTTCGCGATCTGCTGGAGGTTTCCTGGATGTTCTGGCATGAGTCAATCCGCCTTATGGCACGCAATGCTACCACAGACGAAATAAAAGTCCTGACTGATATGATAGTCTCTATGCATAAGCGACTTCCCAAGAGTACTGTACAGGAAAGATATATTTATGAAACTACTTTTGGCAGAATCACCAGCAACTATTCTCATAACCCGCTTATGCACAAACTGATGAATGATTTATTCATAGCCACCAGCGATTTTGACTATTTGGTTGTTGCCAACCTGAATAAGTATACCCAAATTGTAGATATTGACCTAAAAATAGCCGAAGCTTTACAGGAAAGAGATGGCGAACGAGCCTACCGCCTGCAGTTTGAGCGCGACCGTATTATTTTATCTATATTATCTGAACAGTCTGATGTATTAAAATCAACATATTGCATAAAGTTCTGCATGAAACCGATAAAAAATGATGGCGGAAAATAAGTGGATATAAATCTCATATCTCACAAAACCCCGACTGGTTACAGAGCATATTATTCATGAAGCTGCTTACTCTGGCGTGTGTATAATAGAAAATCTATAATTTTTCATTCTCATAATTTATTAAATTATAATAACGATATGGCTGCAGGCACCCAAACACCAGCAATAATCACCCATATTAGGCTGGTTATTGACCCAACCTTGAACATATCCCACATGGAATAATATCTTTTGGTAAAGGTGATCAGTGGAACCGCATCAAGGGGTAATAGCATACTGCATCCGGCTAGAAATGATGTAGTAATAGCAAATATCGCCGGATTGATATTAGCTGCCCCTGATAGATCTAACAGCGACGGTACTGTCACCGCAATTATTGCGGGAGATATTGGAATCACCAGATGCAGCAGATTAGCCAGCGCCCCCACTGCCATGGTCGCTGGTATTATCCCCCAACTGGCCAATCCCTGCAGACTTTGGCTTACGAACCACTCTCCTAATCCTGTCTGTACAACCGCTGCTCCCAGGGATGTTACTCCTCCAACCATGAGGACTGCTTCCCAACCTACCCCTTCGGCAAATTCATCCCATTCCAAGACATCGATACCCGGAATAAAATACGCTATTAAACCTGCAATAGCTACCATAGTTATGTCTATAACCGGAATCCATGAACTGCCTATCCATAAAACCATCATAACGCCTGTCACAATTAATAATTTAATTTCAATCAGAGAAAGGCCAGCTTCAATCTCCCGGTCCAGGTCTTCTATAACCCTTTGGTCAATAGGCTCGGGTTTAAATACTTTTACAAGTATATACCAGCTAATAGGAACTAAAATTAAACAAATTGGAATACCCACGACCATCCAATCAATAAAAGGCACTCTAACCTGACCATATGTTTCCAGGAAGTATAATGCCATTATATTTACTGCACTGCCTGTCGGAGTTGCCATACCTCCAATCATGGCACCAAAAGGGACACCAATCATCAGGCATTTGCCTAAATTACTGGTCCCTGGCTGGCAATCGGATGCTTCCAGAATTCCCAGTGCCAGACTCATAAATATGGCAGTAGCCGGTACCACAGAAATAATTGCGGATAAAACAGCGGTACCAATCATAAACGCAAGAACAACTCGTTCAGAACTATTTCCTGCTCTTTGCAATAACCATCTGGCTATCCTAGCTGCCAGCGGGGTTTTCATTATAGCTATGGAAATACCAAAGGTTGCTATAATGAAAAATATAACCGGGCTCATGAAGGCTTTAAATGCTGCAGAAATATCTTCTATACCCAAAAGTGGCTGCAGTATTATCAATGCCAGAGCGGTAACAGCCAGCGGCAGGGCTTCTGTAATCCATAAAACCAGCCCTGCCAGCAGTAATCCCAATACATTTTTCCCCGCTTCATTTAGGCCTTGGGGAACAGGTGAAATATAAAACCCTGCGATTATAAATACAGCTAAGACCATACCCAACGTTTTCTTACGTTCCATAAATATCCTCCTACTATTCTTACTGCAAACAGGTTACATTCCCTAGTTCATTCAGTTATGCACTGGACATTTTCTATCATTAACTTGGTCTGGCCTAATGATTTTTCCAATAATTATTATATCTTATTGGTATTATAAATTATATATATTTATTTTTTTGGTATACCCAATTACCGCTCATTATTCAAAATTTCTGTCAAACAAGAGCTTTTTAAATCTAACTATGCTGCCAATCATTATAATTATCCGCCCATTCCTGTTATCATGAGATTTTTAGCGCAGGAAGCCTGCTCATGTTCCTATTTTGGATGCCGTAAAAAATATTTGCACTTTTTGCACTCGATCGAAAAAGTGTCTTGTTTTTATATATCAGAAAATAAATAAGGGAGGTCTAAACCTCCCGATTTATCTATGGTGCGGTAGAAAGGACTTGAACCTTCAATAAGTTGTCCTACTAGAACCTGAATGTTATTGGGCGGCTGGAGACTACATGCTGAGACATAGATTTGATATTATATGGTGGATATTTTACAATTAATAAAACATTTATCTGAATTTTATTGTATTAGTCATTATTCTCGAAAAAAGTATCAAATCGATTAGTTGATTTTATATATTCAACCAATTCTTTAACTAATAATCCGGTAATGAATCCAGTAGGTACGGAAAGAAGCAGCATTACCGGCAAGTAGAAAAAGATTCCGGAAAAGTTAAGTATCAGTGCTGCCATGACTAATTGCCCTGCATTATGGGCTACTGCTCCTGCAACGCTAATGCCTGTTAATGCAAAAGCTGGAAAAACACGTAGTAAAAGAGCCATAAAACAGGTAGCAGTAAGTGCACCGGAAAAACTCATTAGAAAACCTACTCCGAACAACGTACCACTTAGCAAAGAACCAAGTATTGTACGTAAAACAGTAATTTGCACAGCCGTCTTAAAATCCAAAGTTACTAAAGCAAACAAGGTTATAATATTGGCTAACCCCAGCTTTACTCCCGGGATAGGCAGCGGGTTAGGTAACAGACTTTCAAGGAAATGAAGAACGGAGGCTTGAGCAACTAGCATGGCAATGACAGCTAGTTTTTTTGTGGGTGTCAAATCATTCCACTCTCCCCTCAAGCGCAATATCTATTGTTAACTTCAATACAAAAAAAGCGGTTATGCTGATGTTACGAAATACATCGCATTAATCATTATAATATATGATAAGGGAATTGTCTTTTAAAGGAGCTTCTAAGATGTCCGGGATTAAATTGGGTCAATATGTTCATGGAAACTCGTTATTACACTTATTGGACCCCCGTACCAAGATAATCTGCTGTACAATTATTGCTATTTCGGTATTGATAAATTACAGTTGGTATTACCTGGCTTTTCTGGCGTTTTTAATGATAGCGGCTATCAGGATTTCCGGGATGAACTTTAATTTCATCTGGGGTAGTTTACGAAGTATCAGGTATTTGCTTGTGGTAACATTTATTCTCCAGGCATTTCTCACCTCGGGTGAGCCTGTATTAGCGTTAGGAAAACTCAATGTTACCCGGGAAGGTCTAATTCTTGGCACTATCAATATACTTCGTCTGTTAATCCTGTATTGGGGTTCTATGGTTTTATTAATGACGACATCCCCTATCAAGCTGTCCGCAGGTATAGAGTCGTTGCTATTACCTCTAAACAAATTGAAGGTTCCTGTGCACAATCTTTCTACTATTCTCAGCATTTCATTTCGCTTTTTACCTACTTTAGTTGAGGAAGTAACGATTATTAAAAATGCCCAAAAGTCCAGGGGAGCGCAGTTCGATTCGCCAAAACTTATGGTTAAATTAAAAAGTTACCTGGCAATCTTAATACCTCTGTTTGAATCCTCCTTGTTAAGGGCTGAGGAATTAGGTGAGGCGATGGATAGCAGAAATTACACGGGGCATCCCAACCAGTTGCGGATAAGCAGCTTAAAATATAAGGGCAAAGACATAGCATTTTTTGGTTTTATCCTGGCTGTATTATCGTTGGGGGTAATTATATCCCTCAGCAGCACGTAAAGGAATCATAATTATGAATGGAAAAGGAATTGAAATAAACCATGTAACCAAAAAATATAATAACTCTGATTATGAAACCACGGCCCTTAAGGATATTACGCTAACGATTCGAGCGGGTGAATATATTGGCTTAATGGGTATGAACGGGTCAGGTAAATCCACATTGGTTCGACTACTTAACGGTCTGATTAAGCCAACTGAAGGTAAAATCTATATAGATGGCATGGATACCGGTTGTCCTGAAAATACTGCGGATATTCGCAGCCTGGTCGGCATAGTCTTTCAGAATCCAGACAACCAGTTGATTTGCCCGGTAGTTGAAGAAGAAATAGCTTTTGGTCTCGAAAATTTGGGGTTACCTCTTCCTGAAATTAATCGCCGAATCGATTGGGCATTACAAGCCGTAGGTCTTAACGAAATGAAACACCATTCCCCACATTTGCTCTCCGGTGGACAAAAACAAAAGGTTGCACTAGCTTCAGTTCTGGCAATGCTGCCAAGCTATCTAATTCTGGATGAGCCAACCTCCATGCTGGACCCTTTAAGCAGGGAGGAACTGCTGGAACAACTGAGGATATTGAATACTGAAAGAGGTATGACAATCGTTTTGAGCAGCCATAACCCGGAAGACTTAATCCACGCCAACAGGCTCATTGTTATTGAGCAAGGCTCAGTATACTTGCAGGGAACTCCCCGGGAAGTTTATTCCGAGGAAACTAAATTAGCGGCCCTGGGTTTGGAACAACCGGATATTTATCAACTAATTAGCCAATTGGAATCAGAAGGCTATAATTTTGACGATAGCATTAGAACTATACCTGAGTTGGTGGATAAAATATGTCAGAAATAATTACTGTAAAAGATCTTAATTATACATATTTGCCGGGCTCCGCTTATGAGCACCAGGCTTTGAAAAACATTAGTTTTTCATTAGATAAGGGAGATTTCCTGGGCATATTCGGACCGAACGGTTCGGGTAAATCAACCCTGGCCCAGCATTTTAACGGTTTGCTTTATCCAACCAGAGGTTTAGTTACGGTGTGTAACATGGATACGTCCAATAAAAAATTAAGACTGGAACTCTGGAAAAAAGTGAGTCTGGTCTTCCAGTATCCTGAACAACAAATTTTTCAAATTACCGTTTATGATGAGGTAGCCTATGGTCCGAGAAACCTGGGGATAAGTGAAGCGGAAGTAAAAGATAGAGTATATAAAGCTCTACAGCAAGTAGGGTTGGCACCTGAATACATCGTACAGTTAACTCCTATCCGTCTGAGTGGAGGTATGCGAAGAAGAGTAGCTATCGCCGGAATGCTGGCCCTAGACCCGGAGATACTGGTTCTGGATGAACCTATGGCAGGATTAGATACATTAGGGCGCAAGCTAATTCTGGATATCATAAAAAGACGCCACGATAATAAAGAAACTACTGTTATGATTTCTCATAACCTCAAAGATATAATAGCCCTGGCTGATAAAATTGCTATCCTGGACCGTGGTTCTCTGGTTTTCTTCGGAAATATAAAACAATTGTTGGAGAATAAGGAGATCCTGGCTCATTATCGTTTAGAATTGCCTGAATATCTACAGGTCGTGTATGCTTTGGCTGACCGGGGGTTTAGTGTAAAAACTAATATATCCGGTATGATCGAGGCTGGTCAGGAGATTATAAAGCTTCTGGGGCAATCTCTATCTTGATGACCGCCCGGTTGGGAAGACATACCGCTATATCGCCGGGGTGGTTTAGCCAGCCAGTGTTCACGCATATCTTGTCGGGACAATCGGCTTGCTTAAACCTTATGCGCCCCTTTTCCACGGCTATAATTTCGTTATACTTCCCGGCCAGTTTAATTTCTCTTGGTTCAGTTACGGTATCCAAGTCAATCCGTTCAATAACTTTCTGATTTTGCGAGATTACAGCAATTCTGTGATTCGTTTCTGACCGGCCCTGGTACCACTTCCAGCCTCCCCAGCCAATTAACACTACGGACATGATAATCCCCAGGAGTATAATGTCATTTCTTTTCATATTTATTTTCTCCTGTCCCACAGAAAAACAAAGCGACTACTCAATTAAATAGCCGTTCAAATTCGCGGTACCAAACATCTTGCCATCCGCAGTGAGAATCATTACTGCGTCCACCTCGTTATAGCTTTCCGCCAGCTCAATACCTTTGACCGGACCTTTGACGAAAGTAGCGGTAGAAAGAATATCAGCAATTGTAGCTGATTTCATAATAACTGTCGTTCCTGCGCAGGCTCTGGCAGGATAGCCTGTAACTGGATCCAAAATGTGATGATAGCGTATGCCATCCACCTCAAAATACCTTTGATAGTCTCCGGAAGAAACCATGGCTGCATCACTAGCCTTCAACACTTTTGCTATCCCCTTCGGGTCTCTGGGGTCCTGAACTCCTACTTGCCAAGGCATGCCTTCGGCCTTGTTTCCCATGGCATAGACGTTTCCTCCGGCATTGATCATGGCATTACTTATCCCCAGTTGTTTAAGAGCTGCCACGGCTTTGTCTGTGGCATAACCCTTAGCCACACCTCCTAAATCCATTACCATTCCTTTTTCCGGCAAGAATATGGTCAATTTATCAGCATCCATTACTATTTTATGATAATCAGTCTTGCTCAAAGCTTGTGACAGTTCCGCCTGTGCCGGTACTTTTGGGTGATCTGTACCAAATCCCCATAAATCCATAACACTGCCAATCAGTATATTAAAGGCTCCATCAGTATTGTCAGACCATTTAAGGGCAGTCTCTACAATCGCAAAAACATCTTTACTAACCTTCACCGGAGTAATTCCGGCATTTTTATTTATCGCCGAAACCTCGGATTTACTGTCAAATCTATTGGTTTTACAATCAATGTCTAGAAATGCTTTTTCCACACTATCAAGGCCTGAGTCTGCCAAAGCCCGGTCATCTGTCAATACCTGACAGGTAATATAAGTATCCATAGCAAAAAGATCACGGCTATACGTATCCCTTTTGGGCTCTTCGCAACCTGTCAAGGTAAATACAAAAAGAATGAAAAGTAAAATACTTGCCTTATACTGTCTCTTTTGCATAAAGATCTATCGTCCTCTCTTTTAGGCAAATAGAAAACTGGCGGCATAGTCGTATCCACACGCTAATAGATTAATGAGCCTTCCAGACGCTTTATTATGGCATATACAATTGGTCCATTAAATACACAGAATAATAAAGCATAAATACCTCTATTCCCAAAAAACATTAGAAAATGGTTATTGCCAAGGCTTATGATTACATATAGCAAAGCAACCATAATAGACCAGATTACACTTCGTTGTAAAGCGGCCTCTTTGCTTTTGGTCTTAAGTAAACCTGTCAATAGAAAGGTCATCAGTGCGGCTGGCAGCGCAGTTAACAAAAACACCATATTTACATACTGGGTATACTGCTCCGGACTTAGTCCTACGGGCTTGCCATAGTATAAAGTCACCCCATATTCACAACCCATAACTGCAATGACAACCAGTAATCCGTATAAGCAATCCTTTAATATCATGGAAAAATCATCCTTCACCAATAGTCCCTCCACTTTTTGAATTTCTCAGGATTTTATTTTTTGCTCCAGAACATTATAACATGTACTCAATTGTGCAGGAAGTTACCAATGCTCTATTCCCTGACCAACTAAATCGTCCTGGACGACTATCAGTAGAAACCCGAAAGATTGTCAAAAATAGTTGGATTAGATTAAATGTTCTTGTATATTTTTACAATATTTTTCAGGAATTAAAATCAAAATGATGGAACAAATCCAATAAAGGCTAATATTATAAAACATAGGTAGTTTTGCATAATAAGTAGTATAACTTTTATGTAAAGCCAACTCAAAGATAGAGGGTGATTGAATGCATCATAAAACAAAATTAACCGGAACAGTAATATACCCGGATGATCCGGAGTACTGGCAGGCTCGTATGAACTGGAACCCGTTCACCAACGCATTTCCCATCGTATTTGTTTTTCCGCACCAGAATGAAGACGTGTCAAATGCCGTCAAATGGGCTCGTGAGAATGGTGTACCTATTCGGATACGAAGCGGCAGGCATGCTCTGGCAAAAGATTTTTCTCAGACAAATGGTGGAATTGTGATAGATACCAGTCAAATGACAAAGATCATGTTGGATAAAAAACGTGGAATCGCCACTGTTGAAGCTGGAATACGTGTAGGTGTCCTTGTGAGAAAGCTTGCACAGGAAGGCATCCTTGCGCCTTTTGGAGACAGTTCTACTGTTGGTATAGGTGGAATAAGTACCGGCGGTGGAATTACGGCTATCCAGCGCACAGCCGGAGTGATTTCCGACAATATTCTGGGTGCCACGATAGTTGATGCCAATGGTAATATTTTACATGTCAGCAGAAACGAAAATCCTGACCTGCTATGGGCCATTCGCGGAGGCGGTGGAGGTAACTTTGGTATCATAACCTCCTATACATTTAAAATTCGCCCTGCTCCTGCTCGAGTCGGGATATTTCAAATAATCTGGCCGTGGAAGCAATTGGATGAAGTTATCGATACATGGCAAATATGGCCTGGCTGCTTGCCCCGGTGGCTGGGCCTCTTCCCTTTTTACCTTGCTGTCTTCTCTGGAATTATCATTTCCCAGGACCTTCCGTTGTTTGGCTTATACTGAAGTGTTTTTCTCCCCGGTAAGCCTTTTGGTTTTAGTGACACTGGTCCAGATTGTTTCCTGTTATCCAACCACTCTTGCAGCTTGTCCGGATCTATTCTCCACTCTGCACGAGGCCCATTCCCAAGCTTGTAGGCCGGTAATGGATCAGCCTGAGATACCAGTTCATAAAATTTCTTTTTGGAGCAATTCAATAGCTCGCATACCTGACGACGGTTCAAATGTTGCTGCAAGACGCTACCCTCCTTTCATAGATCTCCAGACCCAGGGCAAACTAACCGCAGGTACCGGTGGGTTCCGGTGCTCTCTCTAGGTGAGCATCAGGTCCAAAAAAAATATCGTCAGTGCCAACACCAAAGAATCTTGCTATTGCCTGAGCCTTTTCAAGCGGAGGCGTCCGCTGCCCAATTTCGTACATCGCTATACTCGCAGAGCCAACGCTTATGCCCACCCTTTTTAAGGCAAGAGATAATTCAGCCTGGCTAAGAACGTGCTCTTTCCTGTACTGGACAAGTGATTTCACATTTTCGCCCCCCTCACTTTAAGCAAGCATCATACACACAATTATACTCACTTTGCGTGTGCGGTCAAGCCAAAAATAAATTATTTTCACTTATTGTGAGCAAATAATGTTTAACTCACATTTTGTAAGTATAATACTAATATATGGAAGGTGATTAACTTGTTTGGAACCAGATTAAAGAAGCTGCGGGAAGAAAACGGTATCAGCCAACGCGAATTGGCAAAAATTATACAGCTTTCCCCAAGCACTGTGGCAATGTATGAATTAGATCAGCGTAGTCCTGACAAAGATACACTCGTTAAACTTGCAAATATGTTTATTTGTACCACTGATTATTTATTAGGTATTTCTGACATTCGTAATTCCTGGACGCCTAATTTACCAAATGAAGTTAACCGTACGAAGCTTCCGATTATCGGTACTATCCGTGCTGGCCTTCCTATCCTGGCCAACGAAAACATTGAGGGTTACCTTGAAGTGCCGGATTACCTACGGGCTAATTATGTTCTACAGGTCAAGGGAGATTCTATGCTCGGAGCTGGGATCCTGGATGGTGACTTAGCAATCTGCCGGGAAACTAACGTCCCGCAGAGCGGTCAAATAATTGTAGCCCTCCGTGATGAAGGGTCTCTTAGTGAGGCCACATTGAAGTTTTATATGAATGGTAATGTGCATCCCTGTTTGCGGGCTGCTAATCCGGTCTTTGCAGATATAGATTATAAAGATGGGTACCGGACTGCGGGAACCATGGTTGCCTTGGTTCGTAAGGAAGCACCTGGGTACCAGGTTTATAAGAACTATATTTCGGTACCGGGGTATGATGAGTGGGCGGAGGTATTAGAGCTGGCTACGTCAACTGGTATAAAGCCCGAACGAATGAAATCCTTAATTGAAATGATAAATGAGGTGGGAAAAGGCAAATAACAATGGATTACAATTTCAGAAAAGTAAACGAAAATGACGGGCAAAAGGTAATTGATATCTTCAACTATTATATAGAGAATAGCTTTGCTGCCTTTCTAGATACAAAGCTAAGCTACGAGCAGTTTCAGCCTTTAGTGGAACTGTTTAAAGGATATCCCTTTTATGTAATTGAGGATGAGCGATATGGCGTTATAGGATTTGGGCATCTGGGCAAATACCATCCATCTGACGCTTTTAATCGTGTTGCCGAATTAGGCTATTTTATACTGCCTGCTCATACCCAAAAAGGGTTAGGAACACGATTGCTTAACATATTGTCCACTGAGGCTAAAGAGCTAGGAATTGAGACTTTACTTGCAAACATTAATTCCCTCAACCAGGCCAGTATTAATTTTCACCTGGCACATGGATTTAACAAATGAGGAAGGTTTGTACGAATTGGCAAAAAACAGAGCACTGATTTTGATGTAGTTTGGATGCCGAAGTTTATTTAGTGAATCCAGTTAGCCGGAATAAAGCCAGGGCATCTTAAAAGCTCATGTAGATATGCTTATTGAGATGGGAAAGAAGATTTAATGGATAATCTGAAGCCATATTTAGATTTATTAACCAGTATTACATCACTTTTGCTTTTAATTACTACAATTGTGTATACCAAATTCACCAGAAAACTAGTAACATCTGAATTTGGGCCAAAATTATACGTATATACCAAAATTTTAGATATGCCTAGTATGTGGGATAAGAGTATAATGGCTGACTTTCTTCCTGGAGGAGAGACAGACCATGAAATAAAAAAGGGCTTTACATACCAAAGCTCTGACCAGAGCTGGGTATTACATGTAAAAAATAGTGGTTCGCTTCCCGCAACCAAAGTAAAACTTTGCTATACGGTAAAGTTAAGTATTAATCAAATAAAAGATGAATACTCCTTAGAACATTCACCTATTGAATATAATTCGGTAACAAAGACAATTAATATTGATTATCTTCCACCTAACGAAGATGTTTTTTATACTATTTTATTTTTTGATAGATTCCCATATGCCGATTTGTTTGTGAAGGCTTTAAAATGTAATGAAGCTAATTTTATAAATTCCAGAGTACATATTGCAGAATATCATCATCCTGAATTTGATAATTTATCATGCCCAGCGCACTTAAGGCAAATGTTAGGGTTAGAATAGCGAAATTTGGAATTCCAGAATGGTAATTTTGTTATTCAAATGATCAATGAGATGGGCAAAGGCAAATAACTGCCCTACAGATAAATGAGTAAAGATGGAAGTGAGTGTTTGCAATAGGTTTATTCGGGTATAAAGGGAAAAATACAGTTAATTTTGATGATAGCGAAAAGCTTCTGAATACCGAAGAAAAAAGTGGTGTTTCAGCTGTATTTTTTGAGACTTCAAAAGGCTACATTTATAAGTTTACTGTAACAGGATCAACAGGTTATTCGGAGTATGGGACAGATATCGTAGCAGCAGCTATTTCTGCTCTTGTTGAAAATACCATTAATTCACTCTCAGTCTTTACAGATAAAAAAGCCCAATCCAACAAAACTGAAATAGATTATGAACCCTACGTGGAATGCATCTTACCCAAGGTCATGAAGAGACAAGAAAAAGCTTATGCTCAAGTATTAATATATTCATTAAAACTTGGGTTAAATGCTATTCAAAATACTTATGGCTCAGAATATCTTACTGTGAGTGAAAAAAAATAAAGGCGTAGATTACTATTTTTGAAAAAGCGAATAAGAAACTATTAATTCAATATAAAGAAGATCTTAAAACCTTACGGCACCTTGTTAATGATTGGGATCCGGTTGGTCTTATTGCTGGCGGTGCACCTGCAGATGAGTATGATGATGTAACTCAGCAGATTCTTTCAAAGCTACGTAAAGGCCAGTCCAAAAAGGAACTATTGGTCTTTTCATGCGATGTGTTTGAGGAAAACTACGGATATAGCATAAGCAGTCGGGATGCAGAAAGCTTTGTCGCTAAACTGTTAAGTCTACCAGTACAGGGATAAAGCCGGAACATCTTATTTCTCATCTGGACATGTTGATTGAGATGGGTGGAACTGCTGGTCCAATTTTGAATTTCGCTGGTATTTTACTTTTAATAGCAACTTTTCTTACCCAAAGAGAAATTTAAGGCAAACTAGAACCGAAATTAATGAGCAGAACATTACCTTTAATTTGCAACGTTTTGAAAATACTTTTTTTCAAATGATATCCCTACATCATCAAATTGTAAATGATATACAATATGAAAAAAGAGAATTAACTGGACTTAGTTACACAAATACTTCAGAGCAAATAATTGTTGTTAAAGGTAGAGATTATTTCCGGCATATATATTCTAATACGGCTTTATATTATAACTATATGGATCCCGCTACTAGTCAAAGAACGGAACTAAATAAAATATTTAAGACTTACGAGCAAGTCTTCCATGAAAACCAAGATCAATTAGGTCATTATTTTAGAAATCTTTATCAAATCCTTAGGTTAATAGACGAATCAGATGCTTTAAAAACACATGAGGAAAAGATGGTTTATATCAGAATAATTAGAGCTCAATTATCAACATATGAGCATCTTCTTCTTTTTTATAATACTATGAGCAAGTATGGTCGAGATAAATTTAAACCGTTAATAGATAAATACGATCTATTCGATAATATGAATAACGATTTACTTCTAAATGAAAGACACAAAGAATTATATTCTAATCTAGATACACTGGTTTAATTTGTTTAATCTATAGAAAGATAAATAAATACTTCGAAATAATAGATATTCAAAACTGCTACAACCGTAGCGTTTTTTGTGCTATACGAGACATTTTACATATACTGGATGGATAATTTTGTCACATTATTTAGATATAAGTATTAATTGGATTAGAGCATAGGGAGCGATGCAATATGAGCTTATGTGAAGAAGATTTAGCCGATTATATAGATTATGCTTGGAAATCAATTTTATTTTTTTTGAAGTGTGGACAATGGAGTGGGTTGAAAAAATTCGAAGTTACTCAGTGGTTAGAAAACTTCGAATACAATCTTATAGACCAATATTACGCTCATAGATTATTAAGTAAACTACTATATTATTCTGAAGAGGATATGGAAATACTAATCAAAGAAGGTATTTTCTCCTCCATAATAGGAGAGCAAGTTTTACAGAAACAAATTGAACATAGTTTCAGTTTAACTGAAGAAGAATTGACTACTGAGTTTGATACAATTTTAAAAAACACTCTATTCGTTCCCGTAAAAGATAGAACTGGACCAGGCGAAAGCGGAGAGCAAATCAGTCGCTTACTAATTAATAAATTACTTATTGAAACAGAACAAGTTGTCTATTCACGTGATATAGATGAAAGCCACAGGAAATACGGCCAGCTGATTATTGTAGATGATTGCATTGGATCAGGCTATCAGTGTGAAGATTTTTGGAGTAAAACATTAACAAGTGAATCCGAAATAATTAATGGGCATATAGAAAAAATGAAGCTTAGAACTTGGTGCAGTCAAAACAATATACGTGCGTACTATGTAGTTTTAACCGGCTATAAGGATAGTATCAACATGCTTTCTGACCAGTTTGAGGATTTATCAATATGTTCAGTTGAAGTTATTAGTGATGAATATAGAGTATTTCGAACTTCTTCTTCCTATTGGGAAGATCAAGATGAGCTTAAAAATGCACTTCAATTCTTCAGCGATTTCTGTTTTAAAAAAAGAAGACCTTTGTTGGGTCACGAAAACTTAGATTTTGCTTTAATTATGCATAAAAATATCCCTGATTGGACTTTGCCATTTTTTTGGGGTCATTCAAAAGGTTTTAATATTTTAATGCAAAGGAAGAATTCATATGATTGGATCTGAACCCCACAATCCGTTCAGGCAGTTTCGGGCCGAACAGCTTAGGGAGGAGCTTTGGAAACTATATGTTCCTTTTCCTGCAACCCTTCTGACTCCAAGACCATTGATTCTTGAAGGGGGACGAGGTAGCGGCAAAACAATGTTTTTTATTTGTAATTCATGGAGAGATAGGCTATTAAGCCTTGAATCTTTAGAAAAAACTATTGGTGAATTATTAACTGCAAATGAATCTGTAGGCATTTATTATAGAGTTGAGCCATTTTTGAAATATATGACAGGAAACGGCAGGAATGATTGGGATCATATATTTAGCACATATTTATCTATTTGCATTATTAAGGAATTATTGTTTTTATGTGAGGAGCTAATAAGTGAAGGTATCTTAGTTCATTCAGATATGATCAAACCTTTTTCGGTATTTGAAACCCTATTTAATGATAATAGAAACGTAACAAATTTTCCCCAAGCGTTCGAAGCATGTAACTATATCCTTAACGAGATAGAAAACATAATAAATAGCCCCAATCAAGGTTTAAATATCAAACTGACAGTTGTTGGGACCTTAGTTAGTAAGTTTATTGACCAACTTACTTTTAATACCGTATTTTCAAATACCACTTTTAGGATTTATATAGATGAATATGAGACTCTACTTGAGTACCAACAACGAATAATTAACACGCTCATTAAATATAGCAACTATAAAGTCATTTATAATATTGGTATGAGACCTAGAGGAATGAAAACCAGTCTAACAATAAGTGACACTGAAATTATTCAGCAACCAGATGATTACCATTTATTTAAACCAGAAAGCTTTTTTACTCCAGAAGATAATGAAGGTCAAAAAGTTTATCTTAATATTCTATATGAGATATGTAAAAAACGCATAATGTCTTTGGGTTATAACGATAAACTTAACACTGATATTAAATTTTATCTCGGTGAATATGATATTAATAAAGAAATTGAAGACATTGTTCTTAGGAAAAGCCCTCCCCCATTTTTTAAGGAATTGAAAAAACAAATTTGTTTTCTGGAACCAGATCCAAATAAAGCAGAAACGTTTATTCAAGTATTAGCCGAAAACGCTCACCCAATTAATGCCCGACTTCATTTATGTCTTTTGAAAAGAACAAAACGTTATAGACCAGACCTAACGGAGCTTGTTCAACAATATAAAGGCTGGCTTAGCGGGGAGAATAACAAGTATAGGGAGTGGTTTACACACAATAAGTTAGGGTTAGTATTTCTTCTTTCAAATGAATATCCTGGATATAAGCAATTTTATGGGTATGAAGTCTTTGCAATGCTCTCCTCTGGAGTTATTAGATATTTTTTAGAACTCTGCGAACAAGCTTTTGATTTTGCATTTTCAAATGGGTTTGACTGGGATTCAATTCGACCATTAAGTCCTCAAGAGCAAACAAAGGCGGCGAGATATGTAAGTAGATATAAAATTAGGAATATTGAAAAATACGAACCGTACGGTAGAAATCTACGTATCTTGGTCCAGAATATTGGTGAAATTTTTAAAGAGTATCATCAGAATTCCGAGTTAACATTAGGTGAGCCAGAACCTAACCATTTTTCAACTGATTATTTTAAAATTAGCCAGGAAACAAAAAGAGTATTGGATTCTGCTATTATGTGGGCAGTTCTCCAGGAGCGCCCTTCAAATAAGAGTAAAGAAACGTTTCTACCTCTTGATGTGTATGATTTTCATTTGAACCATATATATTGTC
Organism: uncultured Syntrophomonas sp.; assembly: GCA_964510795.1. Taxonomy (GTDB): domain Bacteria; phylum Bacillota; class Syntrophomonadia; order Syntrophomonadales; family Syntrophomonadaceae; genus Syntrophomonas_B. Next base: position 3,748 of record CAZEDT010000019.1, on the reverse strand, counting down.
CCTACTTTGGAATTTCTTATAGAAAAAAGCACAAAATGGAGTTTTCTCCAGAAGATCTTGATATTTTATGTTCAGGCAATGAGGCATTTGCAAAGGATATTTCTCTGAATCATATTTCTAAATTGAAAAAAAGGAATGAAGTCCAACAAGCAAGCGCAGAGATTTATATGAATCTCTTTGACGGTGATAAATATGATTAATCAAGAATTCAAATGGGAAAAAATCTCCCCATATCTCTGTAATTCTGTTAACACAGTCATAGTCGGTCCAAGCACAGATGATCGCAGCACTTTCTTCCCAAGCTTTTGGGCGGGAAGAGACTGCCGAGTGATAAAGCTTTACCCTGAACAGAGCTATCAAATTGTTCATGTACAACTCATTGAAAATAATGAGTTGATTTTTGATAATATCATGGAATTATTAGTAGGGCTAAAACCGTTTTTGATATCAATAATAAATAGCACCGAGGTTCTATGTATTGATTTATCAAGTCTACATCATTCAATATTAATGTATATCTGCATGTTAATTGTCAATGAAATTAAACCAAGGCAGTTTTTCGCCACTTATTGTGAACCTAAAGAGTATTTAAATATGAGCCAACTTGGTGAATACAACCTCTCAGATGAAGGAGGATCTGTGCAACCAGTATTAGGGTTTGGTCTTAGAACTAATGACCGACCAATACACTTATTATCATTCTTGGGTTTTGAAGGTAATCGCTTAATAAGAATTGTGGAAGATACAGACCATGTCAAATCAATAGTACCAATAATTGGCTTTCCTTCATTTCGCCCAGGTTGGCAAGCTAAGGCCTTACAAAATTGTATGGATGCTATTGAATTTGTTCAGGCATATAATGATATCCACAAATGTAACGCAGCCAGTATTTTTGACGCTTATAACATGATACATTCATTACGAAAGCAACATATGCTTAATGCCTTAGCTCCACTGGGAACCCGTCCACATACGGTTGCATGTGCATTATACGCTTCCAAGCACGAAGATACACAAATTATTTATGATTTTCCAGTTGAAGTAACCCCTAGAAGTAGGGGTATTTTGACGTGCCTCGGATACAATCTTACTCCTTTTATTAATAGATAATATATTCATTTAAATGTTATAATATTTAATTATTGGTTCCTAAGAGGAGATGACATGGGAAAATTTTATACACCTGAAAAAGTAGCTAATTTAATGGTGAACTTAATAGATAACAATTCTATTCCTAATAATGCAATAGATATTTGTTGTGGTTCCTGGAATCTGCTTAAAGCAGCCAAACAACATTGGCCACACATACAACTAACAGGAATTGATATAAATGAGCAGCTACATGAACACACCTTAAATCAAAGTAGTTTTTTTTGTATGGATGGTCGTGATTTTTCCTTGCAAGCTTATATAAATAACCAAAAATATTCAATAGTAGTCGCTAATCCCCCTTTTGGCAAAGAGGCACTTGATGTTGCATCTCAATTCTGCCAGCTACCTGGATATTATGAAATGAATGCATTAGCCTTACATAGAATTGAAACAACAATGGTGTTAGCTAATTTATCATTGTTATCTGAAAATGGAATATTAATAATAATAGTTCCAAGCACAGTCATAAACGGAGATTGGGCTCTTAACATACGAAAATATATAGCTGAGAATTATTATCTTAATAAAATTGTTCATTTACCATCAGATGTTTTCGGCAAAGACATTTCAACTTCATTGTTAGTCATTGAGAATAGAAAATCAAAAAGTAGATTTGTACCGATCCACAAGGCTGAAGCGAAGAAAAATGGTAAATACAAATTAACGTTTGTAACCAGAACAACCCAAATTCAAGCAAAGACAGGTCGATGGGAATATATTGATGACATTGCACAACAGGACATCAGCTTTCAGATAAAAAGAGGCCAAATCGGTAATAATCTATTAGAACAATCCGGGTTATTACCAGTCATTCATAGTACTGATATTGAACTGATAAAAAAACCAAACTGGAAGCCAACGAGACATTTGAAAAATACCCCAGAATCAACCACTACCATCCCATATGCTGAGAACGGTGATATTATCATTATCCGTGTTGGAAGAAATTCTGGCCTAGCTGCTAGGCTTAATACCCACAATCGAATGATGCTATCGGATTGCGTGTATGTATTAAAATCTAATGACCAAGAGGTTTTGGAAAGTATTTGGGGAATATTAAATTCAATTGAGTATCAAGAAGATTTAGATTCTATCAGAAAAGGCGTTACCACAAAATATATTACAATAGAAAGCCTAAAAAATTATCTTAACAATAAATTAGAGGAAAAAGGGGGGGCAGTTGATGATTATTATCCAACCAGAGGTGCGTGTGCCGGTTAATGAACTCTCTACTGATGTCTTACGTAAATTAGAACGTTATGGACGAGTTTGTTATAAGTCAGAAAACTTAATGAAAAAGAGCAATACAGAAAAGTTTATTCAATCCAAATTGGAATTAGGGCATGAATCAATAATCGAACATGAAAAGGCTACTGTAATGTTCATCTGTGATAGAGGGATAACTCATGAAATTGTTAGACATAGAATAGCAGCTTATAGCCAGGAATCCACCCGGTACTGTAACTACAGTAAAGATAAATTTGGTAATGAGATTACTGTCATTGAGCCCTTTTTCTTCATTGGAAATACAGCCTATGAAAACTGGAAAGAATCTTGCCTATGTGCAGAGAAAAACTACCTTGAAATGCTCGACAAAGGTTGTTCTGCCCAGGAGGCCCGCTCTATATTACCAAACTCTTTGAAAACTGAAATCGTTGTAACATATAATTTCAGGGAATGGCGCCACTTTTTTAAACTACGCTGTTCAACAGCTGCCCATCCTCAAATGCGGCAGGTTGCAATTCCTCTGCTATTGTTGTTTAAAGAGAAAATACCTGTATTATTTGATGACATTGAATTCGATTCAGGATTTCCCAAGGAACACTACGCAGCAATATTACAGACTGATACGTTTTTCAATTGAATTGTAAACATTAACAGCAAAACCTTTATCAATTAAAGCTTTGCTGTTAAAAACTTTTATAGATATTTATGAGCCAGTTGACCCAAAGCCACCTTCTCCCCTAGAAGTATTATTTAAACCATCCACTTGTTTAACCATAACTTTGAGAACAGGCTTAATTACCATCTGGGCTATTTTCATACCTTCTGTCACAACAAACTCATCTGAACCATGATTGATTAAAATAACTCCTATTTCTCCTCTATACCCCTCGTCAATTGTTCCGGGAGTATTAAGAACAGTAATCCCATTTTTTAATGCTAGACCACTCCGCGGTCTAATTTGCGCCTCAGTATTAGGAGGAAGTTGTATACTTATACCCGTTTTTATAAGTATTATTTCTTCTGATTTAATGCTTATGTTGTCAATAGAATAGAGATCTAGACCAGCATCATTCTCGTGAGCGTACTGAGGTAATTTTGCTCTTTCATCTGTCAATTGTATAAGCAATTCCAAAACTATTCCCTCCTGATGTCATCCTTTATTTTGTTTCCTAATAATTCAAATAATATCTGAACTCCACCCATAACACCGGCAGCTAAAGGAAAAAATCTCTCCCCTATTATGCCATTATAAGAAAACAATACAACTAAACCAACAAAAATACTTACAAGAATAATCCTTCCCCAATCTATAATTGAATATTCCGCGCGAGATTGAACACCTCGACCGCGCAAATTGAACACCCTCGCC
>CAZEDT010000018.1:0-62702 GCA_964510795.1 uncultured Syntrophomonas sp. | reverse complement strand
GAAGATATGCCTTTGGAATTCAGACAGCACTGGATGGGCACCCACTTTTTCAATCCGGTAAGATACATGAAATTATTGGAACTCATTCCTGCCAAAGATACCCTTCCCGAAGTGGTCCAATTCTTTGCGGATTTCGGCGAAAATGTCCTAGGCAAAGGCATCGTTTATGCCAACGACACTCCGGCATTCGTTGCCAACCGTCTGGGTTGCTGGGCTGGACCTTCCTGCGCTGGCCTGATGCTGGAATTGGGATTGACTGTTCCCGAGATTGATGCCCTGACCGGTGCTGCGATTGGCCGTCCCAAAGTTGGTTCCTTTGGCTTATTTGATATGGTCGGCGTTGATATAGGAGTAGCATCAACTCAGGAAGTTGCCCATAATGTCACCGATCCGGCTGAACAAGCATTATACACTCCGCCTGCATTCTTGATTGAAATGTTAGAGAAAAAATTACTTGGTGCCAAGACCAAGGGCGGTTTCTACAGGAAAGTTACCATAGATGGCAAAAAAGTAAAACAGGTTTTAGATGTCAATACTTTTGAATATGGTCCCATCGTAAAGCCTGCTTTTGAATCCCTGGCAGCTGCCAAAAAAGCTTCGACCCTGGGCGGGAAACTGGAAGCATTCTTCGAAGGCAATGACAAGGCTGCAGAGTTTGTTTGGAGACATGTTACCGGTCTGTTCCTGTATGCTGCATCCAAGATCGGCGAAGTATCAGATGATGTTCTCAACATGGATCGGGGTCTCAAATGGGGCTACAACCATGACAAAGGCCCGTTCGAACTGTTCTCCGAAGTAGATCTGCCCAAATATATCGCTCGTATGAAGGCTGAAGGAATGAATGTTCCTGCCTGGATCGACGAAATGATGGCAGCCGGGATTAACAGTTTCTACATGACCGAGGCTGGAGTTGATTATTATTACTCAATTCCTGACAAAAAATATGTAGTAATTGGACATAAACCACAAGTAATCATCCTCAAAGAGCTCAAAGGACAGAGCAAAGTGGTTAAAGAAACTGCCAGCGGCACGATGTATGACCTGGGCGACGGAGTTCTTGGCCTGTCAATGCATAGCATGGCGAATTGCGTTACAATCGACCTTTTGGAAACCATCGCAGCGGCTCAGGCTGAAATGAACGCAAATTGGGAAGGGTTGGTTATCGCCGGCGATGGTCCTGACTTTATGAGCGGCGTTACCGATTTCTTCACCGTAATGAATAATGCCAACGAGAAGAATTGGGCTGCCATTGAAGCTAACGTAAGACTAGGCCAGAAAGTATTTATGGACAATAAATACAGCCTGAAACCGGTTGTAGTAGCAGCAAAAGGAAAAGTCCTCGGCGGCGGCTGCGAACTTATGACCCAGAGCTCAGCGATCCAGGCTGCAGGCGAAACTTATGGCGGCCAGATTGAAATGGGCTTCGGTCTGATTCCACCCTTCGGCGGACTAAAAGAAGTTATTTGCAGAATTAATGCCAGATTGGCAGGCGGCAAAGCTCATCCGGCTGATTTTGCTGAAGCTATATTTGAAAATATCGCCATGGGCAAAGTCGGCATGAGTGTGAAAGAGACTAGAAACCTCGGTTATATCCGTCCGACCGATGGAATTTCTTTAAATGAAGACTTCCTGATCGGTGATGCCAAGAAGAGAGTCCTGGATATGCTTGACAATGGTTGGTCTGCACCGTTAAATAGACCGTTCAAAGCCTTTGGTCTTACCCAAATGGCACTCTTCAAAGTCGGTACCTTGGGAATGTGGAAAGCTGGCTATATGACTGAATATGAATGGCGCATTGCCTGCAAGATGATTGATATTATAGCTGGCGGCAAGATGACAGCTGGTGCAGAAATCACTGAAGATTATATTAACGATCTGACCACCGAGGCATTCCTGAGCCTTTGCGGCGAACAGAAGACCCTGGATAGAATCATGAGTATGGTTACAAAGGGCAAAGTGCTTCACAACTAAATGTTTTAGCGAGTAGATATATTTATTCGAGGAGGTAATAAGATTGAGAGAAGCTGTTATAGTATCAGGTGTCCGCACAGCCGGGGGTAAAGCTCCCAAAGGAACCTTGAGAGATACAAGACCGGAATTGCTGAGCAAACTCGTAATGCAGGAAGCTATTAAAAGAGCGGGCGGTAAATTTAAACCCGAAATGATGGATGATATCATGTGGGGCTGCTCCACTCCCGAACAGGCCTGTGGTATGAATCATGCCAGAGTAGCAGCTATTTATGCTGATATTCCTTATACGGTTCCCGCCGCAACGATTAATCGTTTTTGTTCTTCCGGTGTTCAAGCGATATCCATATCAGCCGAAGCCATTATCAGCAACCGCTGCGATATTATGATGGCTGGCGGAACTGAACACATGAGCCTGATTCCTATGGGTGGAATCATCAGGCCCAATAGTGAAATGGCAGAACATCCTTTCTGGGGTACCGTTTATACCAGTATGGGACAAACAGCGGAGAATGTTGCCAATCGCTACAACATTGCCAGAGAAGATCAGGATGCTTTTGCGGTTGACAGTCATAATAAGGCTTTGGCGGCCAGAGACAGATTCAAAGAAGAAATCGTACCGGTACCGGTTCAGATGACTACTTTGGGTGATGATGGCAAACCTGTAACCGAAACCATCATGTATGATGTTGATGAGGGTGCCAGAGGTGGGATGAGCGTTGAAGCGTTAGCCAAGCTGAAACCAGTCTTTACGGCTGTTGGATCTGTAACCGCCGGCAACAGTTCCCAGACCACGGATGGATCAGCCTGTGTAATCATGATGACCCCGGAAAAAGCTAAAGAACTGGATTGCAAGCCCCGTCTGAAATATGTGGGTTATGCTGTAGCTGGCTGCAAGCCGGATGAAATGGGTATTGGACCGGTTTTTGCGATTCCCAAGGCACTGAAACGGGCGGGTCTTACTCTGGATGACATTGGCTTAATTGAACTCAATGAAGCTTTTGCTTCGCAGTCACTGTATTGCATAAGAGAACTGGGTCTAAATCCAGAAATCATCAATGTAAACGGTGGCGCAATTGCTATCGGACATCCGCTGGGATGTACCGGAGCCAAACTTACAGTTACCTTAATGCATGAGATGGAAAGACGCAATGTTAAATATGGTATCGTTTCCATGTGTATTGGTGGCGGCCAGGGCGCTTGCGGAATTTTCGAGCTCTGCAAGTAAGCTAATCCAAATTCAACAATAATCCCCCTTATTACCTGGAGGCACGGTCTCACGACCGTGCCTCCAGGTTAAATTATGGTTCATTTTTTCTGTTCTCCCCAGCTTCTAAAGAACATAAGCGCCAATGAAAGTTCCATATGCTACAATACTCAAGTTATCTTACAGTCAGATTGTAATTCTTCCGGGTTTAAATCTTTGACCAAACATTTGATTAGCCGCATAAACAAAGGTAAATTATTCTGGTCAGGGCCAGCGGGGCCAAGAAAACTTCTGTTTTTACCGGCAACCTTTAAAACCGGTCCTTTGTACTATTTTAACAGTGAACACCGGGTCAAACTCCTACTGCCGATTGATTACTGGGATATGATTCTCAGTGCCAGGAGCAGGTAGTTTTTTTTAAAGGGATATTGGAAAGCGTGAATGAGAGGAGTGTATAGATGAAGAAGGCCAATGAGTTCGAGATGGTAGAGTGCAGCGGTACAGCCTATGAAATCGGACTGCAATGGGGCGAAGGCTGCCGTGAGAGTATTTATCAGATTTCCGAAAATAGCTTTCGGAGCCTGGAGTTGATGTACCAGGCCAAGAAGGAAGATGTCATTGCCCAGGCGATAAAGTTCATGCCCCGGATTCAGGAATTTGACCCCTATCTGGTCAACATTATGAAAGGCCAGGCGGATGCCACCGGACTGCGTTTTGTCGAAATTGTTACCCAGAGATGCATGAACGAACTGCTTTTTTATTACACCAAGATCAGCGGCCTGTGTACTGCTTTTGCCGCCACCGGGAAGGCCACTGCCGGCGGTCAGACCCTCCTGGGCCAGAATATCGATTGGGCGCCGGGCGCGACCATTGACTTTTTGAAGGTCCATCATAAGGGCGGACCAGACCAGTATATTTTAAGCTTCTCCAATTCCTCCGAGTATACCTTCTCCTCCGCCGGTTTCGGCATTTGCGCCTTGGCTACCGTCGGCCGGAACTATACCTGCAATCTTCCCCTGGCCTGCTATATACCCCGGGTTATGCGGCAGAAGAATATCCATGCGGCCATGGAACTCCTAAAACAGGTAGCCCGCGGTCTGGGCTATTATCAGCTAGCCGACGCCAACGGCGTCATTCTAGGCATTGAAAGCACCTGTAACGATTATGAAATCATCCGTCCGGAAGATGACCTAATGCTGCACTCCAATCATTACCTGACCCAACGTTTTAAACATGATGATATGCTGGCATACCTGGCCGAATCGGGAAATATACCCCTTGTCATGGCTGCGGAGAGCTTCGATCGCTATGAAAGGATTCGCAGCCTAATGTATAAAGATTATGACCGGATTACGCTGCAAACCGCTATGGAAGCTCTGGCCGACCATGAAAACTATCCCTTATCAATTTGCCGCCACGATCAATCAAGTTCATACCCGTCAGTAACCCTGGCCTCTTTTATCATGGTTCCGGCGGAAGGGGCTATCTACATTGCCTGCGGCCATCCCTGCGAGTATGAATTTGTCCGCTATACCTTTTAAAGGTAAAAAGACACAGTCAAGGCAGCCTTAATGCGGTAAGACAGAGATGCTGTCGTTATTAAACCAAGATGCTCAATTCGACTTCTGTGAAGTAACCTCTAAAATTTTCAGGATCTACTCGCTGTGTAAATGTGCTACTGAATCAATAGAATAATTAGAGAAGTCATTCAAGAAACAAGACGCAAAAATACGATTGTTTGCACTAAAAAACTTTTAAAAAGCACCTAAACAGGCAGGATTATTTATCTGCCTCAACCATTTTAATTAATGGAGTACCTTACACAAGTGGGACTGTTTATACAATTGGTTTAGATAATCCACTCAGAATTAGCTAACAACTTAAAGCTATAGTATAGCTAATTCAAATGGCATCTAGTCTTAAGCTTAAACATGACGAAGTTTTATTGGGCACCTATGGTTCGGTAAACTTCATCAACCACTATCACCAGTTCAAATGGGAGTTTAAAACCTATCATTTTAGCAACCTCAGCATTTAGGGTTATTTTCGGAGCACTCTGAAAGGATTGTTCCAATGCACGGGGTTTGGCTCCCAGCAAACATTTGCTGATATTATCAGCCCCCAAACGGCCGATGTTTACTTCATCCATCACCGAAACCGTAAATAAGGCACCATTTTTCACTTCATTGTTTCCCAACTGAGAAAAAACCGGAATTTTGTGTTCGTAGAAGGGCTGAAACATTCCGGGCAGTTTTTCACTTTCCAAAGAAGCAATGGTAACATACATGGCATCAACTTCTTTGGATAATTTGTTGTAAGCATCCTGGACTTCCTGGTAATACCTTGGGTATTCTTCCGGACTGAGGGGTTCATCCACATGGTAGCGTACTATTTCAAAACCCTTCTCTTTGGCCAGGCTTTCTACTTCATTTACTGCCGAATATACCCTGGCATTGTCAGAGTCTTCATAAACCATTCCTAATTTTTTGAATTTAACTATATCATAAAAAGCCCTGATCTGACGTGCAAAGCGCTGTTCATCCATGTGAGCCCATACATTATCTTTGCCTGAATCCTCTACTGATTTAATAATTCCTGAGCGTACTGCATTAGAGGCAGCAAAAACAAAAATATTCGTGTTATGTGACGAGTTGCTTAAGAATGCACCTGCAGCCCCGCCCATCACCAGCATGATGTCGATATCCCTTTGATCATTTAGTCGCTTTATAATCGCTTCCCGATCAGTATCAGCTTTTTTGAGATTGTAAAAGCCATCATCAACAAATTCAATATAAGGACTAACATCCCTTGAGCACAACCACTTCCATATGGTTCTGCTATCACCGCTATCCACTGCCTCTTTAAAACCTTCCAAATTAGTAATCCAGCCAATTTCCTCCAGTCCATTGACAATAGCTGCCAGGGTCTGGGTGTAGGTTGTAAATGACTCACTTTCACAGTAAGCAATGCGCCACTTGCCACCGTCTTCTCTGGTAGCAGGCTTCTGGGTACTCGTATCATTAGCCTGAGTAGCACTGATATATGGGCTGGCTGTAATGAGACAACAAGATAATATAGCTAATATTGCGATAAACTTCTTCAAATCTCTATTCCCCCTACCGAGCAGTTATGTTTTCACTAAAAAATTCTTTACTACCTTGTCTGCCACCGCTCTGCAGTAAAAATCCTCTGGTCACATCGAGCTAGTTCTCTTATAACATTTTGGCATACATGATCTTTATACCGTCTTCATCCCTGAATTGGGAAAAACCGCGATAGCCGTTATTTATTAAATCCTGCTGCTCAGTAAAAGAAGTATTGAGTATAATTACCGGATTATTAGTATCCAATTCAACAGGATTAATAAAATCCCGGTACACAACATACCTATCCCATCCATAATACATCTTGCTTAACCTGGCAATTTGCAAACCCAGCGACGTCACAGTTTCAATGCTAGGGTAATTAAAGGGTGAAACGGTAGTGAACAAGTACCTCGTTGCTTTTCTTTTTTGTACTCTTTCGGCCAGGATACCGGCCATCCTATATTGGAGTTTATGACCTCGCAAATCCAAATCAACCAGCGATAATTCCAACTGGGCCACCCTGGCTAATTCTTCGTCGTCAAAATTAAGCTCCCGGGCCATATTGTTTCCATAATCAACCTTATAGAGCAGTGAACAAGCCGCATACATTTTATTGTCAATAAATAAACCCAGTGCTTCTCCATCGCCCTCTAATAACAACAACATTTCTTCTTCCGATATGGGGACATACAATTCTTTTTTCTCCATGAATGTGATCAAATTACTCTGTAACTCCATTACCGCCGTCAAATCACTTTCATCCAGCACTCTTAGCACAAATGGATGTTGTTTCATTTCATTTTTCAGGGAAATCTGCCCCTGCTCAATTACTTCGTGTGCTGCTACTACCATTATATCCTCCATAAATCCTGTTCAATTAACTAATATGGGTAACCTTTAAGTGTATAACTGATTTAACCCATCCATTAACAATACCTGGGATAATATCCGTAAGGGAACCAACACTAACTTCCAGCTACATCTTCATGAGGCTCATTACTAAGTTCACCCGCTTGCCCTTGGGCAAGTACTGTCTCTTAACAGGTTGATTTCTTCCAAGCTAAGGTCAATTCCCTGGCTTTGTAGGAAGTTTAATACTTCATCAACACTCTCCATGGCAAATAATTCTTCCACCAGACTATTATCAGCTTCTATTTTCGCCTGCAGTTGAGTGTAATTTTGTTCCATCATCCGTCATCCTTCCAAAGAAGAGTATATTTAGGGCGAGAGCATTCCCCCTTGACTCGCTTTTACCAGTACTACCATCTGCCTCTGGTAACGTTGTGTACAAGATTACCACCCTTAACAATAAGTCCAGCTACTTTAACAACTGCTCCGATGATTGCGGTTACGTCATTGCCTCCGGCAACTTCTTCCAGATCCTCGTCAGATAGCTCTCCATCAGCACTGATTTCTCCTTTTTCCACTGCCTTGACGATACCGTCTCTTAACATGCTGATTTCTTCCAGACTGAGGTCAATTCCCTGTGTTTTTAAAAAGTCTTGTACTTCATCGGCACTCTCCAAGGCAAATAGTTTTTCCACCAAACTATTGTCAGCTTCTATTTTTGCCTGCAACTGAGCAAAATTTTGTTCCATCATCCGTCACCCTTTCAATAATTCAAATGCATTTAATTGTTCTAATAAGAAAACTCGGCTTACGCCGAGCCTTTAGGCGACAGCGGATGCCTGAGTTTTCTTACCTATCAACCTTAATATTGACCTTCAGGTCAAATCTGTAGTACCCGAAGGGTGCAACATTTAGAAATGTTATACTTTCTGATACGGTAAAAATACTAAGTATTATGAAGGGTAAATAAAATTACCCTTCATAACTCACTTATGCTATTATTACCATCTGCCTCTGGTAAGGTTGTTGGTAACATTGGCAGCAGTCAAACCAAGTCCGGCAACTGCGCATACTGCTCCGATAACTGCTGTTACTCCTGCTACCGTTATTGCAAAACCACCGGCTACATCTTCCAAATCCTCATCGGAAAGTTCATTATTTCCCTTTTCGGCTACCTTGATAATGCCGTCTTTTAACACATTGATTTCATCCAAGCTGAAGTCCAGCCCATCTGCTTTTAGTAAGTCCTGTACTTCATTGGCATTCTCCAGGGCAAATAACTTTTCTACCATGCTATTATCCGCTTCGATTTTCGCCAGCAACTGAGCATATCTTTCTTCCACAATTAAATCCTCCTTAAGTTCTAATCAGAATTATTAATAATAACGGAGCCTACTTGCTGCAGCAGCACCACCTCCTATCAATACTTGTTTATAATCCTGATAATTTCTCCTGGGCGTTTATGGATACCAAATCTGCTAAGTTGGATTTAGCCAGTTTAAAAAGCATTTCATATTTACCTTTGTCTGAATACATTTTTGGATGATCAACAGTGAATTTTTCAACATTACAGGCAGCGTCGCAACTGTCAGCCCTATGCCGCATATAATCTTTAGGCAAGTTGTCTATTAACCAACTCGGTAAACAAGCCACCGCTGGCATACAGTTCCTGGTAACCTCCATGTTCAACTACCTGCCCCCGGTCCATCACGATGATTTTATTGCAATTGGTGATTGTACTTAAGCGGTGAGCAATTACCACCCGCGTGGCACCTAAACCAGCCAGACTTTCACTGACAACTTTCTGCGTTTTATTGTCCAATGCACTGGTAGCTTCATCAAAATAGATGATTTTAGGTTTGGAGATAATCGCCCGGGCAATAAGCAGCCTTTGTTTTTGTCCTCCCGAAAGAGTGCTGCCGGCTTCACTTACCATGGTATGCATGCCCATAGGCATACTTTTGATATCTTCTTCCATTCCTGCCATCCGGGCTGCTTCCCAGGCATCGTTCATGGTCAAGCCAGGATTGGCGGCCACAATATTATCAAATATATTGCCATACATTAATTGACCGCTCTGCAGGACAACTCCCAACTGGCGGCGCACGGCACGGATGTCTATGTTGTCCAGATCCTGCTGGTCATAGTAAACCTGACCAGATTCTGCTTTTTCAAAACCCAGCAATAATCTAAACAGCGTCGATTTGCCGCTGCCGGAAGGTCCAACTATACCCACATAATCGCCCTTTTTTATCTCCAGCACGACATCATTTAAAATCAAAGGTCCATCCTGATGGTATCGGAAATTGACATGACTGACCTCAATATTTCCTTCCAGCTCGCCGGGATCAACCTTTTCCTGGTCAACCTCAGGCAGTGCTTCTAAAATCGGTCTGGTTCTTTCATATAGAGGTTTAATAATATTAAGCTGTAATATAACCCCGGATATTTCCAGCATAGCACCTAGAAAACTGGAGAATGCCGAGTTAAAAGCAATAAATTTGCCGGCCCCCAGGTTTATGCCTTTAAGCTTTATCATGGCTAAAAAAATGATTCCGGTAGCAATTATATTTACCGTAGAATTAAATACTGCCATCTTATTACCCAGGTTTTCTTTTTTAAAAGTTATATCCCGAACCTGACTGAAATCTTGGGCCCAATTATGAAAAGCCCGCTTTTCAGCCCCGGAGGTTTTTATTTTACTTACCCCGCTTAACAATCCAAATATCTTGCCCGCCAGGGTATTATTTAAATCTACCAACTGCCGTTCATAGTGTATTTGCAGATAACCAACCAAAAGAGAAATACCCATTACAACCAATACAATCAGGGTTGCTATAAGAGCCAGTTTCCAGCTGTAGTAGAACAAAAGGGCAAAATAGAAAATAGAAAAAATTCCTGATATCATGGTATTGGCAACCGCACCTGACAATATGCTTCTGATCTGGCTGATTCCCATAGCCCGACCAGCCAATTCGCCGGCATTATAATCTTTAAAAAAGGGCACCGGCAGACTCAGCAATCTATCCCATACCGCGGCTTGCAAGTCGGCTTCAGTTCGTCCTTCAATTCGGTGCATGGCAAAGGATCTGGTTAGATTAAAAGCAAAGGTAGTAACTGCTATAGCGATCAGTAAAAACCCGATTTGGGTTAAGAGGAGCTTTTCTCCAGCAGGAATAACACTGTCAAAAATAATACCGGTCACAACAGGCGTCAGAGCACCCAGCAGCCCCCCCAGAATACCCATAAGCAGAACTGTAGCAGCATCTGCTTTCCAAATGCCGTCCGCCAGATATTTGAGCAAATCCTTGTAGCCGATAGCTTTAACTGGCAAAGGGCGATAAAAAGTATAGGCTTGTGCTTTTATGGTTTGCGCCACATTTATATCAACCAGCACCTGACTGTCATCAGCCGGATCATACAAAGCGTATTTGCCTGGTGTAAGCTGCAGCAAGGCCACAGGTTGTCCTGCTTCTTCCTTGAAGGCCAATAGCGCTCCATTATCTTCCTTCCACCAGGTATCCTTAAGAATAATCTGGCGGGTGCGAATCTGTGATGCCCGGGCTATATCACCTAACAGGTCTTTTGATTCAGACTGATTTTTCTTCAGGTTGTATGATGGAACGATATGTATTTTTTTGGCTTCTCCCACAGCTGCACAAGCCTTAAAAAGCAGGTTGTCGATGAGAAATTCATCTTTCCCGAATTTATCATTTTCCTTTAGATTCAAGGTGTTCATCAAATTGTGCAGGCCGCTGCTCATCTGAACCTGGTCTTTTTCCTCCTTAAGCCTGTTTCTCAATACTTCATTTCTTTTTTCCGCAAGTAATATGTCCAGCGCTTGCATGAATACATGGCTATGAAAATCTTCCAGTTGTTTAAGGGCTAACCCAACAGACCAATCGATTTGATATTCTGTTTGAATTCCTTTTATATTCCACTGTTCAGTCCAAATCCTGATTTGCTCGTTTATTGCATTTCGATCGCTGTCCAGCGTCAAGGCCATCAACTGGTCAGCATTAAATTCCAGCCACTGAGAACCACTTTGACCCACAGCCAGTAGAGCGAATTCCCCTTCTTTCAACACCAACGGGTCAACCCCAAAAAAGATCTCGCCCTGTTCTACTGAAAACAGGTAATTTCTGCTGCCGGTGGTACCGTCGCTCAAAACCCGAGTAATAAAGATCTCGGTCTTGCCGGTTTGAACAAGCCATGCTTTCGTTTTGTTCAGCAGCAAAGGTTTATTGCCTTCGGCATTAATCTGTATAAATTGCAAACGGTTCCTAAAACTCAAGGTAACAACCTCTCTTTCGAGCTGAGTTAAGCACTAATCAACTGGGCATAAAGTCCCTGGACATTCTTCAACTCATCATGAGTGCCACGCTGCACAATCTTACCCCGTTCCATCACAATGATTTCGTCGCAATCCCTGATGGTACTCAGGCGATGGGCAACTATTATGCAGGTACAACCTCGCCGGCGAATGTTTTCATCTACCAGTTTTTCAGTATGAACATCCAGGGCACTGGTGGCTTCATCAAGTACTAATATAGAGGGGTTGCCCGTTAAGGCCCGGGCAATTTCCAGCCTTTGCCTCTGACCGCCGCTGAAATTGGCACCACCCTCGCTCACTTTATGCTCGTAGCCTTTATCGCGCACGGCTATATCATCATGGATACAGGCATCTTTGGCCGCCCTAATAATACTGAATTCCGGTATGGTGCTGTTCCACATGGTAAGGTTATCCCTGATTCTGCCATCAAACATGGTGATGTCCTGGTCAACCACTGCCATCGAGTTAATAATGACACTACGCGGCAATTCTTCTCTGCTTGTGCCATCAAACAATATCTCTCCCGACCAGGGTTGGTAAATGCCGGTAATCAACTTGACCACCGTACTTTTTCCGCTGCCGGAGCCCCCGACCAGGGCTACCCTCGAACCAGGTTTGAGGATAAGGTTGAAATTCTCTATCAACGGCGAATCCCAGGGATTATACCCAAAAGATAGGTCCTTGATTTCGATATACCCTTCCAGCTTTCTATAGGCATCCTCTTCATTGTCAACTTCTACTTCCCGGTTAACATTTTCATCAATTTTATATTTAAAAACGTCTTCCAAACGGTTGATATCACCCTGCACCTCTTTCAGCTTCATACCCATCTGAGTAATTCCGTTGACAGGATTCATGAAGTTACCTAGCAACCCCTGAAATGCAATTAATGAACCGATGGTCAAATTACCGCTTATGATGATAAGTCCACCCACAAAGAGCACAATCACATTAGCAAATTCCGATAGGAATTCGGGCAGGTGTAGTAATATCTGGGTGGTTTTGCCCAGGCTTTGCTGGGCATTAATCTCTTTGGCATGATAACCGGACCATTTGGCAAAAAAATCTGATTCTGAAGCCGATGCTTTTAAGGTTTCAATAATGTATAAGCCAGATATTGAGAAACCCATTACTTTACCTCTGTCCTGCAGCAGCTTTTTATTTAAAGTTTCAATCTTGTTGGAGGAATAAAGCAGATAAACAATACTGAGAACTGCCGCCAATAATGAAATAAGGGCAAGATATACACTGTATTGCAGCATAACTGCGAAATAAAATGCTAAAGTTAAAAGCCCAATGGCGGTTTCCGCCAGTTCTCTGGATAAAAAGGCGGCAACCTGATCATTGCTCTGCAAGCGGTTGGATATATCTCCCGCCGAACGCTGCTGAAAAAACTCTACCGGCAGTCGGAAAATATGCCAGAAAAACTTGCCGGCATTACTTAAGGCAATTTTGGTTTCCATTCTTAGTAGATAATGCTGCTGCAATCCGGTTAACACCGCCTGCAGTATTACCACTACCCCCATACTCCAGAGCAGTGGTTTAAGCCACTCACGCTTGCCGTCCAGCAGAATATCATCAATAAATATTTTGCTGAAAGCAGGTACAACCAAGCCCGGGATAACCATGAGCAAGCCGATTAAAACCAGATAGATTATGGCTGTTTGGGAGCCGGACAGCCAATTCTGTAAAGAAACCAGGAAGCTGCTTTTTTTCCCGCTGGGTTGAAAATCGGAACCCGGTTCAAAGGTCAGAACTACTCCGGTAAAGGCCAGGTCAAATTCTTCTTCGGAAATTGCCTTGGGGCCGCTGCCGGGATCGTTGATATAAACCTTATCCTTTACAAATCCCTCCAACACCACGAAGTGATTAAAATTCCAGTGGATAATAGCTGGCAGCGGCATATTCTTTAAATCCTCAGGTTCTTTTCTGAATCCCTGAGCCTTAAAACCGTATCTTCGAGCTGCTTTCAAAATGTTGCTGGCCTTTACACCATCACGGGTAACACCACAATCCACCCTCAGTTGCTCCAGTGGCAGGTATTTTTTATAGTAAGCAAAAATCATGGCCAGTGATGCCGCACCGCACTCCACTGCCTCCATTTGCAAAATGGAGGGGACTTTTTTTCTTTTTTGCTTTGCCTGCAAGTTATCACCTCTAAATCAATACAATATCTAGATCGGCAGCAGCTTTTTAATAAAGGGCATTACCATACTGACCGGTCTTTTTCTTTCAACCTTTACCTCTCCTACGCAGAAGGTCCCGTCATCAACGACAATCGGTGGTCCATTGGGAGTTGACCATTTATAACCACTATGAGTACTGCTGTCCATAACCAGTTCCACTCTCACCTCTATCGGGGCACCATCGCCGGATAATTGCCGCACCAGCTCACTGTTGCCCAGAGTAAGCATCATACCCTGCGCACTGGATGGGTATTGCGATACCGACACCACATTCCCCAGCATAAAGCCATTTTCTTCTTTTTTTACGGTACTGGGCGATATGTTCGCTTCCATACCGGGCGTAATTTTTTTACCTTCTTTTACTGGTACATAAACAACGGCTTCCAGTGCATCAGTTTTATCTTGATCCTGAGCAATCGTACAAATCACACTGCCGGCTTGTACAATATCACCCTTTTTCACCTTCAATTCCAAAACCCGTCCGGAAACGCTGGCTACAATTTGACCGTTATTCAATAAATCCCGCTGCATTTTTTTGATATTGTTGTCCAAATCCAGTTTGGACACGACAATCGTATCCTTGAGCCATTTTTTCTGAGATTCAAACTCAGCCTCTGCCTTTTGCAGCTGAGATAGATTTACCTCATTAAAGCTCTGCTGCTTCGTTTCAAAGGCCAGTTCACTTACTATCAACTGCCGCTGGGCATCACTGTAATCTTTCTTGGAAACCGCACCATTTTCATATAAAGCCTTATTGCTGTTGTATTTCTCCTGATTCTCTTCGTATTGCACCCGGGCCTGTTCCATCTCATACCTGGCCTGCTCTTTTTGCGTTTTGTAGTATATTTTTTGGGTCTCCAGGTTGGCTTTGGCAACTTCGTAGTTCCTGTAAATCTCGCCAATCTTTCCATATACATTGGAGTTGAGCAAGCTGTTGTTAAGTTTAAGATTATCCAGATCGATAGCCTGGGCAGCCGCCAAGTCGTCTTTATATTTATTAATCTGAACAATCAAGTTGGGCTGCTCTATTCTGGCAATCACTTGACCTTTCTCGATGTAATCACCATCATGAACACTTATATCTGTTAACTGACCATTGGCATGATGAATAATACTTGTAATACCGCCACTGGAAATAATAATTCCACTACCCACAGCCTTATTGGATATGCTGCCAAAGAAACCCCATACGAGTCCGGCCAGAATTAATATCGCCACAGCAGCCAGAGATACCCAGCCAATGGGTGAGGTTACAGTTAATCGCTGATCCAGTTCTTCCGGTGAGGATAAGCGATCCAGAGATACTTTTCTAAAAAGCTTGTTTTCTGACATGAACTTTTTCCTTCCTTGAATAATTTATTAGGTTCAATCAAGATACTGATACTGACCATTGACTACGGTCTTCTTGTAGATTTCACGGCCGTCAATTTCTCCATTCTGATTGAAACTAATAGCCCCAGAAACAGTCTGCCATGGCTGCATTTCATGTAAATAATCGGCTAAAACGGTTGGTGAATAACTGTTGGTTTGCCTGATTGCGCGGGCAATAAGCTGCAATGATTCATACCCTTGTATCGACCATACATCTGGTTCTTCATGATATTTTTTTTTATATTGTTTTTTGAATTGCTCCAACTCAGTGCGATGATTGTATGGACTATAGGTAGTTGCAATTACGACCCCTTCTGCATTTTTGCCCAGGGTATCAATAAAATTATCAACATCCAGACCGTCCGCAGAAATAATACCCACACCCTGATTCATTTTTCTCATGGCATTTATAAAATTAGCCCCTTCAGGCATATTAACGGCCAATAATAATGCCTCAAACTCCAGCGCCTTCCATTTGTCATGGGCTTTTTTAAACTGCTCTTCAGTCACTAAACCAGAACATCTATCAACGACTTTTATTCCGTTTTTCTGGGCTTCTTTTTCAATGGCATCGGCTAGATTTTCACCATAAGAACTCTCTTCGTAATAAACCACGACTTTTTTATATCCTTTACTCTGGACATAGGCGCACATTTCTTGCGCTATTTTTTTATCACTGGTTATGCTCTGAAATATGTAATGGTATCCTTTTTCAGTTAAGTCGGGATTGGAAACCGTAGGGACAATAGTCAACATCCCGGCTTCTTCGTAGATGTTGGATACTGGAATACAGATATCGGAAAACCAATGCCCGATCACAGCTACCATGGAGACGTCTTTGCTGAATGCCTGGGCGATATCGACGGCCTTTTTAAAATTCCCCTGGTCATCGGCAATTTCCAGTTTGATCTTTTTACCGTTAATACCTGAAACGTTAATATCGTCCTGAGCCATCTTTATTCCTTTTAAGAAATTGGTGTTTTCCTCAGCAAATTTCAGTGGTACAGGTACCCCGATAACGATCTTGTCTCCCTTGCCCGCATTTTCTTCCCTTTGTACCGCCAGGTTATGGTTTAGACATCCAGCAAGCAGGCAAAGTGAAACTAAAAGACCTAAAACAAATATCTTTCTAAACTGATTCATTCTGTCCGACCTCAATTCCCTTCAAATATTCACCATTAGGGGGTGTCAGTTTAAGCAGGCGCTGACATATCCGGGCGTTCTGCCTCAAACCTGGTAGAAAAGATAAATACGATTAATAGAATCAATATTGCCAGGGAAATTAAACCCACCCCCATTCTCATTCCCAAGGATAAAGCCATACCATATATTATTGGCCCGGCCATTCTGCTCAAGTTGACCATCACGCTAAAATAAGCCATGCCTTTGTTAATTTCTAGATTTTTAATTCCTTTTAAATCCAAGAAATAGGTTGTCTTCATGGAAACCCCGAAACTTTCAGCAATACCCAATAAAATAAGGGTAATAAATGCTGCTGCAACCGTACCCCAAAGGAAAAAATTAAGCAGGGCACAAACTACTATGGACATAGAAACGATCATCCCTTGAGTGTTACCTAACTTTTTAGTGACATATCTGGTCATAATGGGTCCCAAATAAATAATAAAAAGACCATTTAGTAAAAATCCCCGGCTTATATCGCTCTGAGAGAGTTCATGACTGGAAGCAAATAATGGAAAATAATAATCCAAGAATGCTCCACTGATAAAATAAGGAATAAATATGCACAGGAGAAACAGGATAGCTTTTTTATCAGCAATAAAATTAACAAATTTGTCCCAGGCTGACATCTCACTGGTTTGTCTCTCTTCAATCTGAAACTCGCTCATTAATCTGCGAACAAATACAACGGGAATAAAGGCCAACATAGCAGCTAAATAAAACACTGCATCATACCCTATCCGATCAGCCAACATACCTCCCATTACCACGCCACAGTTCAATCCTGCTATTGCACCCGCACTAAATTCGGCAATAGCAGCGTTGTTGTCCGGCAAGGAAACCACTAAGCTGCGTAGGGCCATCAAAATATAACCTAATCCAAAACCAGCCAGGGCTCTGGCAAGAATAAGGGGAACAGCACCAGTCCCAAATCCCGACAGCAGATTACCCAGGGCCATTAAAATTGCACCCTGGTATACAATGGCTCTCCAGCCCTGTTTATTAATGGACCAACCAGCCATTATGATGGCCAGTATTCCCCCCAGCATTTCAGAGGAAAGGGGTAATCCCAGTACTACATCTTTCGGTAATCCCCAGACAGGTGCATAAACATTTTTCATTACAATCGGGACAAAGGTGAGGGACATGCACGCACACACGTTAACGAAGTAGGTGAGTGACCTTACCAGTCCATGGCTGGTTCTAATATCCGCATAGACGTTCCTTTTAGTCGGTCCTCTGGTCATCAGAATTACTGCCAGTAAGGTTATCTCGATCATGAAAAAAATCGATATAATCAACACGGTTATCATGTCCATAAGGATTTTAAACATTTGTTGATTAATGTAGTCACTGGATACAACAGCCTTGACTTGGCTCAATACCCGGGTATTCTGTTGGTTTAAGGTTGGCGTTTGAACGATAGATATATCTTTTATTTGCGGCAAACTGTATTTTATTGATTGAAGATATTCATCCATACCCTCAATATTTTGCAAGCCAAGTCCTTTATCATATACACTTTCAATATTTTTTCCCACGATTTTTTCAATAAAGATTTTACTCGTATTAGCCATGTCAATATAGGCATTCTTAAAAAGAATATAATTAACGCCGCTGTACAAAAGTTGCGCTGAACCGATCACAGCGATCAACACAATTAAAACCTTTCTTTTATCTATTAAATTATCCTGATTAAATAATTGGGTATTGAAAAATATGATGGCCAATAAAACTAACGCGATCAGCGCAATGCCGATCAAATAGACAAGCAATTGTCTGGTGAAGGGGCTATTAACTTGTAAGTAGGTGCCTTCCGGGAAAATCATTGCGAGACTGGCAATATGCTGAGAACTGTTGTCATTTATTCTAATAAATAAATAGGCTTTTTTATCATAAAACCTATAGCTCAGGTTTTCGTAAATAGCACCCTGTTTAAATTCAACCGCTTTTTGAAGCTCTTCGGACAACCTGCGATCCCTGACAAAACCTTTTAAATCGTACAAAATTTCACCACTGGGAGATACAATTTCCACCTGCTCTACCTCTGGAATTAGAGCTTTTAATTCATTCAAGGTCTCATTCATCCCATAGTAATTATCAATCGGTTTGCCATAATGAAGCGCATACTCAATTTTCCGCACTAGTTCATTACCCGCAACAGAATATGTTTTGGAGAGGGATTTATTATAGTTTTCTGCAAATGTCATATAGTTTACGAGGCCAGAAAATGACATAATAATAAGCAATAGCCCAAATGCCATAATTAATACTTTGCGACGTAACCCTTTCATTTCTGCCATATACTTACCTCCAATGTTCAACCGCATAAACTTTCATATACTATTCGGCAACGCTTACCCCACCGAAGAAAATTCTTAGCTTCGACTGCCTTATAATCAACCAGACAGCTCAGCACCACCCAGCAGGATTGCCAGCAGAGTCTAATAAATCCAGGAATTATCTTTTATTGGACTTACCTTAGCTGCATCGAAAAAAACGCAGGGCGCAATAACATCCTGTCCTCAGAGCTCATAATCAAATTTCAACCATACATTGCTGATCTTTTCAGCTATGACAGAACCATCTTTACACCATTGATCATAGAATTCTTCTAAAATTGCCCATACCCGGTTGCTATGTACACAATTTACTTTTGTGCCAGTTGAAAAACCTCACTGGCTGAAATTTCAATTATGTTGTTCCACCTTACAAAGCTCCCGTCGGTGCTGACGCGCTCAAAAAACTCCCTATCGGCAAGCATTCCAAAACGGATGGTATTCAGCCGTTCCGACAAATTCAGTATGATGCTGCTCCCGTTTTCCAGCAGTACCTCCAGTCGATAGTCCTCTCTGGGTACTACAGCTTTTATCTGACTCATCAGCGCCTCCGTAATTTCAAAGACCCGGCAGCTTCCGGTTCCGTACTCCATAAAATACAAATTTATCTGTTTAATTTTTGTAAATTAATGTTTGCACTTGTTTATTTACAAATAAAAAATCCACTATACTAAATTGTATAGTGGATTTTTTCGACTTAAAACTACCCATCGGGTAGTTTTGGCCCAACTACTTATAGGTCGAGCTTATCCATATGCTGCTGTAAAAGGGAGCGGTTGTTGATGGAAAGTTTGGAATAGATACTTTTTAACGCCATTTTTACGGTATTGGCTGATATATATAGCTGTTTTCCTATTTCAATATTGGTAATACCTGCTGCCGCCAGACGAGCTATTTCGATTTCTCGCTTGGTAAGCTGGGGCTTTTCCTGCGTAAAATGCTCCAGAATGATTTGCTCTTTTAATCTCCGGTAGGTCTGGTGCAGGGTTATTATTCTGTCAATATCCTCCGGGTAGTTACCCTCTTCGGCCAGCTTCAAAAGCAGCGATTCGATATAGTCGCAGTTTTCCACAAAGGGCATGTACATCCTATCCGGCATGGCTATTTCGAGCGCCTGCTTGAGCTTGGCTAAGGCCTCGGCCTCCCTGAATATTTGCCGGTTGGCTGCTGCCAGGTATATGTACGTATAAATTTGTCCAAGCAGATTGGGAAAAACAGAGGCTATGGAGATAAAATACTCTGCGCTTCCGATCAGCTTAAGGTATTCCTCCTTAATTAACAGCACCCTGCCATACATTATATTGAACGCTGCATAGGCAGGGAACCTCAGGCGAAGGTTGGTGATGTCAACTTCCAACAGCCTTTCGGGAATTTTGTCTTTTTGATTAAGGGTGGCATAGATACTGCCCTCGCATATTTCAACTGTATGTAGAAAATTATATTCTCTATTAAGAGTCATATCACTGCGCATTTTATGCAGGAGCTCAAACATCCGGGTAAAATCACCCTTCATAAAGGCTAGGCGTGTTTGCAGGTAAACGACACAAAGTATGATATTGGCCTCCCCGCTTGATTGCGCTTTGTTTAAGGCTTGGTGCACTGAAATCTCTGCATTTACCAGATCCCCCATGTTAAAATACCTTTCAGCCTCCATTACATATTCAGCACCACTGCCATGCCCATTGGTCAGACGGTAGTAGTAGAACATAGCTTCTTTCAGGTATTGGACATGTTCTTCAAGCTTCCCGCTTTCTCTATATAACATATATAGTACAGATGGAGATCCAAAAGTCCAATTGGTCTTGTTATTCGTAAGCGATGTGATCCTGTTCAACAGTTCCCATGCTTTCCGGTGATGCCCCGACATCTTTTTTACGTCGTTATAGGCCATGAAACTGAGCAAAACCTCAAATTCCCCAAGAAAACGGTTTCTCTGGTCATCACTTAAGCTCTTATCCGATGCAATGTTATCGCTAAATTCCTGGCATGTTTTACTCAGCAAGTCATGCTCATTGTGGATGAATAAGTGCAAGGCATATTTAAGTAAACCCAAATGATGTCTTACCTTAACCTCCTGGGGACATTCCTCCATATGCTTGATGAGTAATTCTTTATCTCCAACAAAAGAATTGCCCTTGTCTTCTTCCAGCGTAAGCATGATATTATCAAAATCCCCGCACTCATAAAAGAAGTGTCTGGCCGGAATATAGTCGTTGGTTTTCAGATACCACTGCGCCGCTTTTAAGTACAGGTCCTGACGGTAGCGTGCATCTTTTCTTTCCAGTTCATCCTGCAGGAAACCAGTAAAGATTTTATGCATAAGATAGGTTTTAATACTGTTGTCATATTTTACAAAAGCGTTTTTAACTGTAAGCTCAGCAAGAAGCTCACCCGTGTTTTCTTTACCCCACATGTGGACAGCCTGTTCATATGTAAAACTGTCAAAAATGCACATGGTGATGACAAACTCTTTTATTTCATCAGAAAGCGGCGTATAGACTGCCTTTTCAATAAGCTTATAGATGCTTTTGGTTGGCGTATAGCTGCCCTCAGCAATATATTCCAGCATGAACAGATACAGCGCGCTTATCCATCCTTCAGTAACGGAATACAGCTGATCTGCTTCGATGTCCTTTAGATTTATTCCGCACATCCGATAATATCCTGTGATCTCCCGCGGCGTAAACTCAAGGGTTTCTTTGTTTATATGATGTAAGTATCCTTTAAGGACAAGTTCTTCAAGCTTTTGATATTTCGTAAAACGCGTAGTTAAAACGATATGCAGGTTAGCTATTTCGTTTTCCACCAGAAGCTCAATAAAACTATTGACTCCCGGGCTATCAATGAGGTGATAATCATCTATTACCAGCGCAGTTTTGACCGGCAGTTCAATATCCTCAATAAGCTGCAATGCTTCCTGCGCTGATATGCTGTCATCAGGAAAACCCAGACAAAACAAGCTCTGGCCAAGATCTTCATCCAATTCGCGGAACAGTCGGCTAAAGCCATTCCAAAAACTGCTGCTGGAACTGTCGTAAACCCTTTGCCACAGCAAATTGACCCCAGCTTGGTTCAGATACTCCCTTACAGCAGTGGTTTTCCCATAGCCCATGGGGGCTTCGACGATAGTGAGAGGATGGTCAAAGATTCTGTCCAAAATTTCCATTATCCGATCTGAAAAATATAAATTTTTGGGGTTATATCGTTTTGATTTTGGCATCAATGCAGCCCATCCTTTCTGGCTTTGAAGGAGTGCCCATCCCCTAAAGAAATTTTCCTCGCAGAATAAAGTTGACTTATTTACAACTATTTTCTATTAAATTAGCCATATTCCTTTAAATTTCGGAAAATATTATAATTAGTATAATTATGTTGAGAATTACTTCTTAACGTATTTAACGGAGCCTATCGACTCTTTTGGCGTACACAAAAAAAGTGCTGGGCCGAAAACGCACATTGCACCACAAACGTCAAACCCCCGCAGCAGAGTTGACTCTGCTGCGGGGGCTTTTCTTTTGAGATTCACTAAATAGCCGATCGCTTTCCAAAACAAAGACACATTCGATCATTTGACATCGGGCAAAAGTATCAGGACATTTATCGTCGATAACTCACCTGTTTCGCGAAAACCGCAGTAAGGAGGAGAACTATTAGCCAGAGTTTTTGACCACAGCAAACAACGCTTCACAAAAGCTTCAACATGCTGACTCTAGGCTGGAATGACTGCTACCCTGAAGGGTCTTTTAATCGAGTAAAATCGCAATTCATCTGGTGCAGCGGAGTATCCCCTATAGTAGACAAACAGAGCAAATTCCCTTCAAGCGCTCCCGGCTCTGGCAGGAGATACTGCCCGATTACTGAGCTCTTTTCGAAGCCAAATGAGCAACCCGGGCCTGTAAATTCAACATATAAGTAGCTTCCGGCTGTTTAAGTTCCTGGTTGTCATCAAATTGTTCCTCTTTTATCCTTTGGATAACACGCTCAACATAGCCCGCTTCCTCATCAAGCAGTTCATCAACTCTATTTTTGAAGCGAATGGTCTCATTGATAGATCGTTTGAAATAATCGTTGATTTCTTTTTCGTCGGTCAGACACGCAAAATGCCCCTGACAATAAATTTCCGCAGGAAGCATAGCTAAGCGCTGAATGGAAGATAGATAGGCATCGTAATCTGATACAAATTCGGGAGAAATAGTCGTGGGACTGTAATACACTCCCGCTGCTTCGCCGGCGATCAATATTTTATCTTGGGGCAGATAAAAGCTATGGTGATCCTGCGTATGGCCGGGAGTGGCAAATACTTGTACAGTCGTTCCCGCTCCCAGATCAAAAACCTGACCATCCCGCAGCTCAATATCAACCTCAAAAGGAATGAAAGGCTCATTTAACAGATAGGCTTCCAGTCCTTGAATCTTACGCATCTCGGCAGCGGCCGCTTCATTCAGCCTACGGATTAAGGCCAGTACATTGGGCCGTTTCACTACAGCCGCGGTCAGAGCAGATGCAGCAATTTTCATTTCCGGGAAGGCATCTTTCAGAAAAGAGGCAGACCCGCAGTGATCCCAATGGGAATGGGTAAGAAACAAAATTGATGGCTGCCGGTCACCAAGGACTGATTTTATGGCTTCAACATATATTTTTCCTGCACAGCTTAATCCGGCGTCAAAAATGATGGGCTCCGGCCTGTCAAGAAGAAAGATAGGGATTTCCGGGTGTACCAAGGAATGAAGTTTATGTTTGATATGACCGCTTGTCTTAATGACCATTAAAACACCTCCCATGCAAAAACCGCTGTCGTATGTGAACTCTAACCGTTAAGCTGGATTGAATTTAAACAATACCCTCTTTTGGGCATGTTTGTTCGTGTTGGAATCGGGTGATATTCATTGCTCTATTTCCAAATCGTCCCGAGAGGAATGATTTTCATAAGGCATATTTCATCGCCCACTTTGATACTTCTCAATAATTCCACATCGACTTCACAATCAAACGCTTCCTCGAAAAGGACCTTGCTGTACCCGGTAGTGCATTGACACCATGCGTACGTGTCCAATTTATCCACCTCAGCCAGCATCGGACAGGGGCAAAACGGGAACTGCAGATAGAGTTCCCCATCGGTGCAAAACATGCCGGCTGCGTTGGCCTTTTCCAGGCTCCCGAATTCCGCCATGCTGGACGATGCTGCAACCAGCTCCTTCACCAACGCAAGTTTTTCATCCATGCCGTACCCGCATTGACAGTTCATTCTGATCTGATTAACGGCGGAACGTTCAAAGCAGTTTTCCAGTCTGATCATGGTGGACTTCACCCAGGTCGCATCGTCCTCTTCATGTTCTCCATAGACAACTCTGATTGCGGTTGCATCGTTGCTTGCTGATTTTATCGCGCTAAACAGTACCTGCTCTTGGACTTTTCTAATCTCACTCATCATAAAACCTCATTTCTTCAATTTCTCAAGCAAAAATTGCATGAAAAAAGCACACCAAGATAGTGCGCCTGTGCAACAAGGCATTTTTGCACAGCTCAGCCACTATCAACAATTATTCAAATGCATAACAAATTGAGGCTACACATCATAGCCATAGCCGCAGTTATTTGGTTACATTTGAAAACTAGCGATAGATTGGATCAAGCATGCTTTCAATGTCCTTTCGGTATTAAGATGTGTATTAATGTTACCATATTAAACCATTTTATTGAAGCGGTTTTTCACATATAATCCATCTGATGGCCTCCGGTGGCACACCCCTTCAATCGTTTAACAGCTTAACGATTGGCAGCCAGTAACCATACTATGTAAAAAGCACATTTTGAAGTAAGACAACCGATTTATTCCCACGTCTCATTCAGTCTGTCGACAGCCTCTTCGCGATAGATTATTCCACTGTCATACAGGCTCTTCAACTGTTCCGGACTGTATCCCAAGATGCCATTAAGTACCTGGTCATTATGTTCCCCTAAGAAAGGACTGTATCCCCTGATACAGGAAGGCGTTTCCGACATCTTGATCGGACTCCCATACATCTTTATAGGGCCTATAAAGGGTTGATTAATTTCGGGCATCATCTCCCGCGCTTTGATTTGCGGATCGGTGTCACACAACTCCGGGATGGTCCTGGCTCTCATACACGGCACTTCAACTTCGTCAAAAATACGTTCCACTTCTTCAACCGATTCCTGAGCCATAACCCATTCGGCCACTGCTTCGTTTACCAATTTCGGATTCATGCAGCGCGAATGAACATCTCTGGTGCGTGGATCATCGATCATCCATAGATATTTTTCGCCCATGGTGCGGACCATGGCTTCCCAACGATTATTTGACAATAAGGCAATGCCTACTACGCCATTCTTCCCTTCATATATACCGTAAGGTGCATAGCCTTCATGGGTTCGGCCTATCTTACCAGGGTAAACAGGTTCGCCGACGGCCTGCCCCAGAGCATACCAGGGAACAGAATTTTCATGCAGGGAGAAAAGGCAGTCTACCATGGCAATATCAATATTCTGCCCGATCCCCTTAACATTCCTTGCGTACAGCGCTGATACGATAGCCAGAGCGGCATGAACACCTGCTACAGTATCACCAACCGAATTCGGAGCTATTTGATATACTTCGCTCTGAGCCGTCCAACCGCTGGCTACCTGCGCAATCATGTCATAACCGGGCTTGTGACTGTAGGGTCCCCAATGACCAAAGCAAGAGATAGAGCAATATATGATATCCTCCTTGATCGTCTTGGCTGACTCATAATCCAGCCCCAAACGTTCCATGACCCCAGGAGCGTAATTTTCCAACACAACATCAGCCTGTTTGATTAATTGTTTGATAATTTCCAATCCCTGCGGAGTTTTTAGATTTATACAAATGCTCTTTTTACCACGGTTTACATTGATCGAATAGGAGCTTTGCGTAACCCCGTCATGGTTTTTTTGTATGTTCAAATGCCGTTCGTTTGCCCCAACCGCATATGGTTCAATCTTGATCACTGTAGCCCCCATATCTGCCAGCAGTTTGCTGCAATGAGGCCCAGACAGTACCCAGGTACAATCAATAACGGTCACACCATCCAAGCTCCCCGGTTGCACATCTTTTAATCCTGTCATAAGCATTTGCTCCTTTTCCATTGTCTTAAGGCAACGGGCGGTTGTATTGCCTCATTTTGATCCTTGTCTTTTTGCTTACCTGAACGGGATTTTGTCTGCTTTCAGTATTTGGAATATTTTTCTATTAAATAATTGAGTGCTTAAGCGCAGGTCTGCATTTGTTTCCCGCCTCCACTTTCTATTTCTTCATCGCATTGTATTTCCCTGCTAGACACACGGGGACAGTTCTCACGTATTTCTGACTAAGCCATGGAATAGGAAAAACAGGTCAAGAAATCTGTAATGACACTAGATCTGTATGCCTATCTATTCCACGAATGCATCAGTAATCTGAACTCTGACATGGTGGAATTTCTAAATGGGCCTTTTTCATTGCTGATTGCTTTATACAATTTTTGTTGTCCATTCCTCTAAATCCCATATATCTGATACGATATCCTGATAAAATTCAGGTTCATGACTCACTAACAGTAACGTGCCGCGAAACTCTGACAACGCAGTTTTTAGTGCTTCCTTGGCTTCCACGTCAAGATGATTGGTCGGCTCATCAAGAACCAATAAATTCATATTTCGAAGCATGAGCTTGCATAACCTTACCTTGGCGTTCTCACCACCGCTGAGTACTTTCATCTGACTTCCTATGTGTTCGGCAGTCAGGCCGCATTTAGCCAGAGCACCACGCACCTGTGCGTTCGTCAAGGAAGGGAATTCCTGCCATATTTCCTCGTGGGCTGTATGGCTTCCTGCGACTTTCTCCTGCTCAAAATAACCGGCTTCAATAAACGTATCAAGCTCAACCGCTCCAGCTATTGGCGGCTGCATGCCCAGTAGTGTTTTAAGCAAAGTGGATTTTCCCAAGCCATTGACTCCCTTGACGGCAATTTTCTGTCCTCTCTCCAGCCGTAAATTAAGCGGAGCGGTGAGCGGCTCATCATAACCGAGTATAAGGTCTTTGGCCTCAATAACTATTTTCCCGGTGGTCCGGGCTGAAGAAAAAGAAAAAATCGGCTTTATCTTTTCCTTGCCCAGCTCAATGATATCCATCTTGTCCAGCTTCTTTTGGCGGCTCTTGGCCATATTTGTGGTGGCAACTCTCGCTTTGTTGCGGGCAATAAAATCCTCCAGGTGTGAAATCTCTTTTTGCTGCTTATCATAGGCCTTTTCAAGCTGGCGTTTTTTCTGCTCACTCATAACAATAAAGTTATCATAATCACCTTTATAGCGAGTCACTATGGCATTATCAAAATGATACACCACATTGACCACTGAATTGAGAAAAGGAATATCATGGGAGACTAAAATAAAGGCGTTTTCATAATTTTGCAGAAGGTTAGTCAGCCATGCAATATGATTATCATCCAAGAAATTGGTGGGTTCATCTAAAATCAAAATCATAGGATTCTCTAATAAAAGCTTGGTTAACAACACTTTTGTGCGCTGACCTCCGCTGAGGTCTCCCACATCTTTATCCAGACCAATATCGCGCAGGCCCATACCGTTGGCGTACTCTTCAATGCGGGTATCGAGTATATAAAAGCCGCCGCGTTCCAGCATTTCCTGAATTTCTCCAACATCCTCGAGCAGTGCAGTCATTTCCTCCTCACTGCAATCTGACATTCGATCGTACATTGCCAGCATTTCCTGTTCTTTCAGGTACATGTCGCTAAATGCCTCACGCAGCACATCACGGATTGTTTTCCCTTTGGTTAGGGTGCTGCTTTGGTCAAGATATCCCGTCGTAATGCGTTTGCACCAACTCACCTTGCCTTCATCAGGAATTAGATTGCCGGTAATTATATTGAGAAAGGTGGACTTTCCCTCGCCGTTTGCTCCAACCAGGCCTACGTGCTCACCATTTAACAGTCGAAACGATACTTTTTCTAAAATTTTCCGCGAACCAAATCCACAGGATACATTTTCTACATTCAAAATGCTCATTAGTGCCTCCAATAAAAATTATAATCTCTTCTATATAAACTCATCTTTAAAATGGTTAAGAACGGACATGCATTATTAAATATTTAATCGGACCTTCCAAATTAATGGCTTTAATTAGTTTAATCAGTTCCTCGGTAGAGATCGTTGCTTCACTAACCGCCCATCTACTGATTAATGCTACATGACCTGCGGCCATATATTCAAGAACATATTCCAAATACTCAGGCTGGCGCTGCTCAGATTCGCCGGAAGTCTCATATATCAATGATTTAATAATGGTCTGCATCTTTTCTGTTAATTGCGGATCCAAATTATTGCCTAAAAAAGCTCGAAATACGGACATGTTTTCGTTATAAAAATCGGTTAGACTAGCAATGGTTTCACTGGAATCGTCTCCATTTACAATACAAGTAATCACTGGCACAGCCTGTTCTAGTGCAGATCGGGCAAACTCGTCCAGTATCTGCTTACGAAGGTCATAGATATCCGTATAATGCGAATAAAATGTGCTGCGGTTAATTCCAGCCAGCGTAGTAAGTTCCTTAATGGTAATGGATTCAATCTTTTTTTGGGAACACAGATCCAAGAATGCTGCCCTGGTTTTAGCTTTTGTCTGTTCCACCTTTTTGGTATGCGGATCGAATTCGCTATCACTCATACCAGTCATTGATTACTTTCCCTCCTTAAGCATCTTTAACCCGACAAAACGGCTTATTTTGTTGGTGTACACGGGGTGGTTTCATTAATATAATTATATCAAAAACCAACAACGTGTTGTCTACAATTATGTCAAAGTATCTTGAGGAGGAGGACCATTCATGGCAAGCAACTCGCATTTACTGGGGCTGGATGTAGGATCTACGACAGTAAAACTGGTATTGATGGAAACAGACGGGAGCATGGTCTGGCAGGATTATAGAAGGCATAATACCAATGTAGGCGAAGCGGTGGAAGCCATTTTGCATGATGCAGCCGCAGCTGTGGGCGATATTATGGTTCACCCTATAATAACCGGCTCGGCGGGATTATCGATAGCACAATGGCTGGGTGTAGGATTTGTACAGGAGGTCTTGGCATGCACCAGGGCCGTGTTGAATTTTATACCTGATACCGATGTAATCATTGAACTGGGCGGCGAGGATGCCAAGATTACCTATCTAAGCGGTCAGGTGGAACAACGTATGAACGGCATCTGTGCAGGCGGTACCGGAGCTTTTATAGATCAGATGGCTGCCTTGCTGGAAACCGATGCGGCCGGTTTGAATGATCTGGCAGCTTTACATAAGCAGATCTATCCCATAGCTGCCCGCTGCGGCGTTTTTGCCAAAAGCGATATTCAGCCTTTACTTAATGATGGTGTAGCCCGGGCTGATATAGCAGCTTCGGTATTAAAATCAGTGGTTAATCAGACGATAAGCGGCCTGTCCTGCGGACGGCCTATTCGCGGCAAGGTCGCCTTCCTGGGCGGCCCCTTGTATTTTCTGCCCGAGCTTCGTAAAACCTTTATGAAGACTTTACATTTGGCCAAAGATGAGGCAATATGCCCGCTCCACGCGCAATACTATGTAGCCATGGGAGCCGCTTTAGCTGCCGGGGAGGCGCCAATTGCATCTTTAAAAATATTGCGGGCCAAAGCTGCTCAGGCCGGCGCTTTAAAAAGTGATTTCGGTTCAGCTTTGACACCTCTATTTGCAGATGAAGCCGAACTTAATGCTTTTCGTGAACGACATAACCGCCAAAAGGTTTTACGAGGTGAGCTGCTTGGTCATCAGGGGCCGTGCTTCTTAGGCATCGACGCTGGCTCCACTACCACCAAAGCGGTATTGATTGATGAAGAATGCAGATTGCTGTGGTCATGGTATGGCAGTAACCAGGGCAATCCGGTAAAAGCTGCTCTGGATATTTCACAGAATCTGTACGCACAGATGCCCCCCGGCGCCAAATTGGCTCGCGTAGCCGTTACCGGTTATGGCGAAGGTCTGATTAAAGCAGCCCTGGAAGTGGATGATAGTGAAGTGGAAACAGTAGCTCACCTTACTGCTGCTAAATATTTCTGCCCCCAGGCCGATTTCGTTCTGGACATCGGCGGGCAGGACATGAAATGTATCCGCCTAAAAGAAGAGATGGTAGATAGCATAATCTTAAATGAAGCCTGTTCCGCAGGCTGTGGAAGCTTTATTGAAAATTTTGCTGATTCCTTAGGTGTAAGTATACACGAATTTGCCCAGCAGGCTTTGCATGCACAGCACCCGGTGGATCTCGGCAGTCGTTGTACCGTGTTTATGAACTCACGTGTAAAACAGGCACAAAAGGAAGGCGTGCAAATGGCGGATATCTCCGCAGGCCTTTGCTATTCGGTAATCAAGAATGCTTTATTTAAGGTTATCCGTTTGCGCAATGTGAATGAGGTAGGAGATCATATTGTAGTGCAGGGCGGTACTTTCTATAATGATGCCATTTTACGCTGTTTTGAATTGTTTTTGGAGCGCGAGGTTATACGTCCGGATATTGCCGGTTTAATGGGCGCATTCGGTTCCGCCATAATCGCACGGCAACGCTGGACCCGCGGAGAATACAGCTCATTGCTTAAGCAGAATGACTTGCCGGATTTTAAGTGGTCATCCTCCCCTGCCCGTTGTAAAGGCTGCACCAATTCCTGTCTTTTGACCATTAATAATTTTGCAGGCAAGCGCCGCTATATTTCCGGTAACCGCTGTGAAAAAATGCTGGAGCAAGAATCTGAAGAAGATAAACTGCCTGATTTGTTCGAATATAAATTTAACAAGTTATTTGCCTATGAGTCCCTGGCAGAAGCAAAAGCCCCGCGCGGTAGTATAGGAATTCCGCGGGTTCTCAATATGTATGAGAACTATCCGTTCTGGTTCACCTTTTTTACTAACCTGGGTTTCCGGGTCGTATTATCTCCGGCATCATCCAAAGCAATTTATGAGATGGGCAGTGAGACTATACCCAGCGAGTCGGCCTGTTACCCTGCCAAACTGGTGCACGGGCATATTCAATGGCTTATTAACCATGGCCTGAAAACAATTTTTTACCCTTCCATAACTTATGAGCGTCAGGAGCAAAGTGAAGCCAATAACTGCTTCAACTGCCCCATGGTTATTTCCTATCCCGATGTTATCCGCAATAACCTGGATGACCTCGCGACTAATGGCGTACACTACTTGAACCCGTTTCTGCCCTATAATGATATGGGGCGATTGACCAGGAGATTAACGGAAGAATTGAAAGCCTTTGGTATCGGTAAACGGGAAATCAAGTCAGCTTTACAGGCGGCCTGGGACGAGGATGAGAAGTTTAAGGCTGATATCCGGGCGCAGGGGGAAACGGTGATGCGTGAACTGAAGCTGCGCGGGCGGCAAGGTATCGTTTTAGCGGGCCGACCCTATCATTTAGATCCCGGCATCAATCACGGCATTCATCAGTTTATTAGGTCCTGTGGGTTGGCGGTGCTGACTGAAGATTCAGTGAGTCATTTGGGAGAAGTACAGCGACCTTTAAGAGTGGTCGATCAATGGATGTATCATTCACGGTTATACGCAGCAGCAGAATACGCAGCCGGTCAGCCGGAGCTGGAACTGATCCAACTAAATTCCTTTGGCTGTGGTTTGGATGCCATCACCACTGAGCAGGTGCAGGAAATACTGTCACGCAATGGCAGATTGTATACGGCCATTAAAATAGATGAAATAAGTAATCTAGGGGGCGCTCGTATCCGTATTCGGACCTTGATAGCAGCAGCCCGGGATCGCAGGTGCAGGCAGGAAGGCAGTGTTTTTATACCTGTTCCACCGCTGCCCCACGCCGTTTTCACCAAAGAAATGCGCGATTCACACGTGATTCTTGCCCCGCAGATGTCACCGATTCATTTCGATATGGTGGAAACCGTATTCGCCACTGCAGGCTATCGGTTAGTATTGTTGCCTGAAGCCAACCGCGGAGCTATTGATGCAGGCGTTCAATATGTGAACAATGACGCTTGCTACCCCTCGCTGATCGTTATAGGTCAGTTGATCCAGGCGCTTAAATCCGGTGAATATAACCCTAACCAAACCTCGGTGATAATCACCCAAACCGGAGGCGGCTGCCGGGCCACCAATTATATCGGCCTGCTGCGCAAGGCCGTATATGAAGCTGGTTTTCCACAGGTGCCGGTGATATCGATTAGTCCGAACGGCATGGAAGATCACCCGGGATTTAAGATGAACCCCAAATTAATAAAAGTTGCGATCCATGCGCTGGTATATGGTGATGTTCTAATGAAGGTTCTGCATCGCGTAAGACCTTACGAGCTGCACCCCGGCTCCGCCAATCAGCTTTACCAGGAGTGGATAGAGCGCTGCCGGGAACAGCTGACGAGCGGGAGCAGGCAGGATTTTAAGTCCACCGTACAGGGCATTATCAATGATTTCGACCAACTGCCTATCCAACCATTAAGTAAGCCCCGGGTGGGCATTGTAGGCGAAATCCTGGTAAAATACCATCCCAACGCTAACAACAACGTTATCCGTCTGTTGGAGGAAGAAGGCTGCGAAGCGGTAATTCCTGGCATGCTGGAGTTTTTTAACTACAGCCTTTATGATCAGGTTTTTTCCTATCGTTATCTGGATGGCAGCTTAAAAAAGTCGATCTATTCCCGCTTGTTTATCTGGTATCTGGAACATGCTGCCCGAACAGCCAATCAGGCTTTTACAGCCAGCCGCCGCTTTGCGCCTGCTCCTTCCATTTACCATCTGGCTGACAAAGCTTCTGAGGTCTTAAGCTTGGGTCATCATACTGGTGAAGGCTGGTTTCTCACCGCCGAAATAATTGAGCTGCTCGAAGACAATGTACCCAATATTATATGTGTCCAGCCCTTCGGTTGCCTGCCCAATCATGTAACCGGCAAAGGCATGATGCATGCTCTTCGCCAGCGCTATCCGGCCGCCAATATTATTGCAGTGGATTACGACCCCGGAGCCAGTGAAGTTAATCAACTGAACCGTATCAAATTAATGTTGGGAATAGCAAAAATGCAAACGGGAACGGCTCTTATGCCTGCCGAACCTTCTTACGACACACTGAGTGTATCCGGAAGCCAGGCAGTGACGCGGCAATCCAGGGAAGTAAGCGAAACAGCCGTTTGCAGTTAATATCCGGAGGATTGTGTGATTTATAGCCGATATTATTGTAAAAAGCGGTCTGAATAATCAGGCCGCTTTTGTACACTTAAGTTATGAAACAACCTAACCCCGGACAAAGCCATGACCGTATTATATTCATGGCAGGCTTCAATCACGACATCATCCCGAAGATACTGATCGATTACATTCTCTCTTTCCGGTTGAACCACACCGGCTTTGAAGGGTAATTGAGGCACCGTGGGATGTTGTCTCAGATACCAAATATCCGTTTCAGATGCGGCCAATCTTGTGCAGTGAATTCTGGACTGCTGACCTGCGCCAACGTAAGGAATACTACTTTATTATTTGCCGGGCACGTACTGTCTGCAAACACTCTTCCGGCTGTCCGATAGACTGTGCAGCCAGTTTTTGGTCAAGAAGATATTTCTTTAGTTTATCCTGCAAAAGAGGATTATTAGTTCGCTCATATACTTTCAGTGCAGAATCAACTCCAGCAGGTCCTGACCGATATAAGATCTCCACGTCAAAGTCCTTCAGCGTTCCGGAAATATAGCGTTCGGCGTTATAGTTGGCAACAATACTATCGGGACTGGACAGGCAGAGCAGGCAAAGCATCACTACACCCACTCCAACCGCTAATCGTGTAATTGAAAATGACCATTTTTGCAGAGCAATCACGCCGCCGTATAACACAGCCATAAAGATCATAAACACACAGGGGAGCAACCTGCGCATCGATAACCCATAGACCCCAATATACATAACCATTTTGCTTAAAGCGGTGGTTATAAGAATTAATGTGAGAATTGCCAGCAATGAGTTGAGAATCTTCAGGGCCATATTATCCCTGCACTGCTTTAGGCTTAAAAGATTGGCTGCCGTCAGTACAATCAGATTGATGGCAGCAATGCGGCATAACTCAAAAAATCCACTGCGGGCATATTCGGAATAAACCTGCCAACCCTCCGGCCTCTCCCCCAAAAAGGCTGAGAAAAAGTAGGGTAACTGACTGCCGATGAACAACACATATAAAGTGCACAACAGCCCCATCACGGTATAAACAGTAGTCAATGGCAGTATTCGTATCCTTGAAAAAAACTTTAAAGCACTGTCCTTTTCAAATATATCACAGCCTCTTTTATGAGCACTGCCCGCAACCAGACCAAAGAGGTAGGCTCCTGTAGGAATGGCTAGAATAACGTATATGAAGGTTTCCCTGCCTCCTGTCCACATCCCGTGAACAAAGGTTAAGAATCCGCTGGTAATTTTGGAAAAGCCTCCGCTATCGGCTTTCATTAGGAGGGGTAAAACCATTGCAAATACTATGAGTGCCAAAAACAGTCCCAGCATAATAGATAAGAATTGCCTATTCTCGGTTTTTTTATGGAGACCCAAAAAAGCCAGGCTTTTATATTGACATCCGAAGTTTCTAAGAGGAATTACCAGTAAGGCGTTTAAAAAATCCAGACCAATTAAGTTGCTGGTCTCCCCCAGTACCGGTAAACCAGTGGCACATATAATCCAGTAGATGGCACTGCAGAATAATAGTAGTGCCGGCCATGGACCCAGGCCGTTGTTGGTCCAAAGAGAGAAACTAATTCCTGTCAACACAACAATGGTCAGCCAAAACCACCCGGCCCGTGGAATATGCACCTTCTTTTTCAGTAGATATATGGTGACGGTAGTGCAATACGCAAGGGTAAATATGGTTACTCCCCATCCCTGCCAGGAAAACAATACCCAATGGGTAAAACAGAACCCCAACACAAAGGCAAGCAGAGCAAAAATACCATCCTTACGGTCTGCTTTAAAAAGCTCAATCGCCCGAACTGATACTCTGGAAATATCTAATTTGGGTTGCTCTACAGTCAAATTTGAACAGTTATTACCTTCAAAATGCTCGTTCATGGGATTTGCCTCCTTATGTTTGCTCAGATTCTCTGTATTCCAATATGTCTCCAGGCTGACAATCCAGCGCCTTGCAAATGGCGTCCAGGGTAGAGAAACGCATTGCCTTCGCCTTGCCGGTTTTAAGAATGGAGAGATTGGCCTGACTGATTCCGATCTTGTCAGCCAGTTCACCAGAGGATATCTTTCTTCTGGCCATCATTACATCCAGGTTTACTATGATTGGCATGCCATTCTTCTCCTTTCTTTATATGGTGTAATCCGCCTCATCTTTAAGCGCCACTGCCTGAGCCACCACGTTTTTCACAACACGCACAATCAAGCCCATGAAGGCTGCAGCCACGAACACAAATAGCCACGATAAATAGTAGAATCCGGAAGCAAAAGCAACCCCCGCTCCCGCAAAACAACTCCAGGAAATCCGTCTTAAGCATTCCACATTTTTAGCTATGAATACTTGATCTGATTCAATACGGCGAAGCAGATAAAAGAGATTATAGAGAAGATACCCTGCAGGAATAGACCCAACGTAGATAGTAGCAAGAAAGTACCATTCAGTCTCTTTCGGGACATACGAGAAATCTACAAACCAACGAGTCAGCCAAGGGGCGGACACCACGACCGCTATCAGTGCGAATATGAAAAACAAAATGCAAAACTTACTCAGACTGATAGATCTCTCCCCATTCCACATATAAACTCATCCTCCTTGATCGGGTAGAATACACCCTAATAACAATTGAATTATAGCAGAACCTTTTATTGTTGAGCAATACTATTTTATTGTTTATCAATATATTTTATTCGTTCAACATAAACACGCCTAACACAGAGATATGATTTTTTGCATAGAAAAGCTGTCGACTCACTAACCACTACAAACCAAGAACCTTACCGAATCCCGAAAACACAGTCAAATCGTGATATAGTTATTAGGCTTATGGTGCAAGTTGTTGCATAATTATTGCTTACCACTTCTAACAAATATGCATAATACAGACCTCCAAGGGAAATCTAAAAGAAAGAATTGTCGGAGGTGAATAAATGGAGGCTGGAGTACGAAATAAACTTCAAGGAAAGGTTTGAAGGTCCAGAGTGGACGACATCATGGCCCAGGTTAGCATGTGAATGGGCGATGTCGAGATCACGTCCGTGATGACGCGAGAATCTTATGAAGAAGCCGGATTCAATGAAGGCGATACGGTTACTGCTCTGGTAAAAGCAATTAATGTTGTTTTTATAAAATAGTTATAGAAGGCCATCTTTCTCAATTGAAAATGGCCTTCTTTGTGTTTAATGCTGTAACAGACTGGACTGCACGCTTGCTACAGCATTTCCACAAACATTCATCTTTATTTATTCTCATTTTTGATATTTATAATTAGAGCAAAAGCAATGGTTCCATAGGCTATAAAACTCCGAAAGTATTCCCCCAAAGCGGCATTGTTAAATAAATTCTGCCCGGCCTGGGGTGATACAATAAAAATAGTGTGAAACAAAAGAACACCTATTAGCGCGTGTCTGATTTCAGCCTTTTTTATACTTGCTCCACCGGCTAAAAGAGCTGCACAAGAAATAACATTTTCATTCATATGGGCCGTATAGACATCAAACATCCCGATATTCTGCAGGTATACCAACTGCCCCAAACCAGCCAGTACGGTAGACAGGATAATCACCTTGATCCTAATTGCATTAACATCAATACCAAGAATCGCGCTTGTTTCCGAGCTGGAACCTACAGCTTTAACCTTCTGACCAAACCGGGTATGTAAAATATAAAAAATAATCCCGGCAAACAGAAGCACTGTCAATATCATGAATAAAGGTATCTGTATCTCTCCAATTTTAAAAAGCCAGAGCTTGTCAATGGTATTGCGATACATTCCTAAATCAACGGTGCTTCTCACACCGATACTCCGGGTCAGAATGATATCTTTATTTGCTACCGGAATAATAGTTCCGAAACCCACTAAGAAAATTAACTGATAAATACTATTCGCAAAAAAACCAATAATGATCGTGGTGATCATTTCTTTGCCTTTGACCCGGTTTAATATGCGACCGATTACATATCCCAATAAAACCGATAATAATACCCCAATAACAATAACCAGTAATATCCCTTTGAATCCTTCTAGCTGATAACCAATCGTTATTAATAATGCTGTTTGGATTGCCATAGCACCTACCGTAATGGAAAAATTAAGTCCCATACCAGCTACTACCGGAATAATCAGAGATAACACCAATATCCCGTCTCTTATAAACCTAGTTATCAACTGGTTAACGACAAAACTGCCTCTAAGCCCGGAAAATTGCCATGCTAATAAGGAGAGTATTATAAATACTGCCGGGGTTATATGCTCACTATTTAATAATCTGCCGCTTGGCTCTTTTATTCTCAACGCATGTCCCCCCGTTTTTCCCTTACCAGCAAAGCATACAAAATAACGCCATAGGTAATGAATGACCTTAAAATTTCTGTTAATTCAGGCACCAGTATTTCGTTGGCAATGGGCACGGTTAATAAATACATGGATTGAAGCAAATAAGTACCTAATACAGCCTCGAATACAAAGGTTCGTTTTCCGGTGCTTCCCCCAATTAAAATTGCTGAAATCGCAGGAAAAACCATTGACAGCGGCTCATCATAAAGCTGGATAAAACCGTAGCTTTGGGTATAGATACAAATACCAAACCCAGCAATAATGGTGGAAATAGTGATGGCAATAAGACGAGTCTTGGATATATTAATACCTGACAGTTTTGAAAATGCTTCATTTTCCCCCACAGCAATAATAGCGCGGCCAATCTTTGTCTGTAAAAATAAATAAAGAAACAAACAAACCAGCAAAAAAAAAGCGATCAAGCCGACTGGGATTTGCAGATCACCGATCGAGATTATACCAACGTGATCCAGCACATGATTAAAGTAATTCTCCAGACTGATTTTTGGCCGTAAACCCTGACCTCCGATAGGATAAAGCATTTCGCGATTTTGAAAGGGTGCCAGGGTCCAAAAGTAGTTCATCAGGGGAATAAAAGAAAATCCAATAAAAGTACCGGCGATTTCTTCCCTTCCTTTGACTCGATTCAAAATCAAGCCATATATCCAGCCCAGAAATGCGCAAATCGCCAGACTAAAGAATAAAGACATGAAAAATCCATAAAATCCAGTCATCCTAAAATTAACGGCCAGGCACATCCCTAACAAAGCACCGATAATTCCTACTGGAATACTGAAATTCATCCCAGCACCAACATTCAGCATGGGTATAAGAGAAAGGACTAGTACGCCGTTCATGACCAGCTTAACTAGCGATTCGTTTAGTAAAACCACTAAGTCCATGTTCAAAGCATAGGCCATACCAACCAACCCAATTAAAAAAATAGCAATAATAATCTGGGGTAGTTTCATTCTATAATTCCGCATAGTCTACCCCTCTTCGCCTGATAAAGCTAATACAAAATCTACAAAATTCATTAGTCTAATAACTGTTTGTTATATACTGCACGAGCGACAAGGGGACGGTTCTCTTTTCATAAAATATAACCCCAAGCTTTTCAGGTAAGCTTGGGGTTTTCCCATATTATGGTATAGGCAGGGCGTATCCAGTAGTATGCAGAAGTAATCTGAAATATATAAAGGATTTACCGTTATGCAAAACTTTTCATAACGGTAAATCCCCATCTGGCCACTGCTATCGGTGTGGAAGCCTGTAATCAAGGAAAGAAGGTGAGGTTCTACAGGACATCGGCTTTGGTTAATGGGTTAAACGATGCTCAGACGGCAGGAAGTGTACCGGGTCATAACCACAGTAGTCCGGCAATTCGTCACTTCTATGCCATAGATTTTTTTAATGAACTTGTAAAAAGCTGCTTGCCAACTAGCCCGTTCTTGATATCTATCTTAACTGGTAAACCTCTAATCGCATCATACAAACTAGATACATAGACAGTAAGTCCGTCTATCTGCTTCTCTACATATTGCTCGAGATCCTTCTCTTCCGGTTTTCCCACCCGCACGGAGTGATTTAGTCGTAGTCCACTTCAACCACCAGAACAATAGGTATGAACTATGGTAAATACTCCGCCATTAGCTATGATGAAGTTTCGAGCGTCCTGTTCAACTTTTGTAATATGCATCTTATACCTCCATTTCAATATCAATATAACTAATAGTTGTACATGAGGTCAACTACCAGGAATAAAGTTGTTATTACGTTTTTGTCTGA
Organism: uncultured Syntrophomonas sp.; assembly: GCA_964510795.1. Taxonomy (GTDB): domain Bacteria; phylum Bacillota; class Syntrophomonadia; order Syntrophomonadales; family Syntrophomonadaceae; genus Syntrophomonas_B. The sequence continues at coordinate 23,846 of CAZEDT010000018.1, read as the reverse complement.
TTCTTTGGGTTGATAGGCTGTCTGCTGTCACGATTGCATCCACGTCTTCGCGGTTCGCTAACAGTAGCCTTTCTCTCCAACCGAACCGTCTACTAGCGAGTATTCTCGGGGTACGGCCTCTAGATTAAACCGAAACTCACTAACCACTACAAACCAAGAACCTTACCGAACCCCGAAAACACAAAAAAGACCCCTAAGGGTCTCTTGATCGAGTAATACTCGCTTTTATTATGGTGGAGGCGGGGCGTACCATGTAGTAAGCAAACAGGGTATTAAGCTAGCCAAAGATTTCTGCAAGGCCTTTTACATTTTTTAAGCTGAACTAATTTCTCTTAGTTACGACTAAAGTATCGGTAATCATGTCGTTGAAGGGCTTGCTTTCTTTTTGTATAAAAGAACTGGTTAAGCGGAAAAGTTTTGTGGTATTCAATATCTTTGAAAAGCGGTAAAAGCCTATACAGGTGATAGTGTCTATTTCATTATGAGATGACCGGAAGCAGCAGAACAAATGAAGTAAATCAATAATAAAGCTAATGTTAAAAATAAGTGTAATGTATTCTTCTTTCCCACAGAAACCTTTTTTCACAAATCAACTTTTGATATTCATGTAATAAAGCCGCTTCTTTTTCATGAGCTTTTGAAAATTCATTACTTTCCTGAAAGATTAAATCAAAAGCACGATTAACGTTATAAAGAGGGGAAAAATAAATAGTTTGTTTCTGGAAATATGGCCCACCTTTTAACCAAGACAATATTACGGGGTATCTTGTTGATAGATACCTTTTAAAAGTAAAGTATTCTACCCATGATATAATACCCCAAGCTAATACAAACACTAGGAGAATCAATTCTACCAACATATCACCCGGCTTTTATCTTTTTGTCTTTAGTTATATTATTCCTGATACTGATTAAATTCCCGCGCGACGGAATGCAGATTTATCCCGTTTCAGATGATAACAGACCCCAGGAAATCATGCTGACGGGCTTCATGTTCCCGGCAATCGTTTTTCAGCAGGTAGACAGACCGCCGCTTCATTCAGGCCTTAAAGCAAAATGAACGTCAGACTGTGTCTATGGATTTCGCACCTTTCGATTGACACGCAAGAACCGTCCCCCTGTGTCTGCTGTGTCTGTTGGCTATTTATCATTTGAGATATCTTGAATTCGTTCACCTAGCCATTTTCCAAAAGCTATAGGCTTCCATCCCCCTATATATTTAGATCCTAAATCAGCTACATATTCTAAAGTTGATCCTGCTATAGCCCCTACAATAGTATATTCGGAATTTCCGTAATGAGCACCAATTGTTGCACCAGATAAGGCACCAAATAGTTTTAAAGCTTTTGAGCCCCGCCAACCAGCTTCGCTTGCAATTTCATTATGATATGTAATCAAAGCCTGTATATCTCTGCCGTTTTGGCTTTGGAGCCAATCTCTAAATTTCTTACCTCTTTTACGAGCTTCCATTACAAAAGAAAAATTTGCGTTACCAGAGTTAATTAGAGATCTTACATCTGGGAAAGAAACTTCGCTTTGAAGCTTCTCAATTACTGTCTGATTTTTTAAATACTTAGCCGTATCATAAAGTTTGTTCCCTATAAGCTTACTGATAGGCGATCCTAAATACAAATCAGAGTTAATTTGAGCAGCTGACCACAGAAACTTGTTACTCTGTATAGCTCCAGATAATATGCTGCTTATGTCAAAGTTTAAATTAGTTCCGAGTTGTTGTTTTAGAACATCAAAATTAATATTTAAGAAAGTTATATTGGTTGAACCTTCTTGAGTACTAATAACCACCTCTACTTCTGGCAAATCTCTTAATGGAGAAATGTCTTCCAAAAATGAATTTATAATATGTTCACATTTCTTTTTATGGCGTAGATCATTTTTAGCATCATCAATTGAATTTCCATATGAAGAAGCCTTCACCTCAATAACGCTCCGTTCCAGTATCCGGTAAAAAGATTTAGATTTTCTTGCATGGGAGAAAATATCTCGTATTTGCTCACTTTCAGAGATCTTTCTAAGTAAATAATCTGGTTTTTCTTGTTCTGTATCTTGTAAATTCATCATACTGTAATGATTGTTTTGTTCCAGTATCGGAGCGGAAATAAAAGCATGATGATATATCTTGATACTCCCGTCTCCCATCATTGCTATAAATTCATCTAATTGGCCTTGGATCAAAAACCAATCAAGTAACTCAATAAATTGGTTTTCGTTTGCAAAAGTTAAATAAACTGTATCAAAATATATGAGGGCTTCACAGAAGAGACCAATATCAATATTTCGACCATCCATTCTAAGATGTGGTGAATTAAAAGCCCATGTTTCAATTGGTACTAATGCAGTTGAGTGATCTGCCAATATTTTCACCTCATTCTAAACAATCCACATTAATTTTACCTCTTTTCGGCCTATATTCCAATATATGGTATGATAATTAAGACCCCATGAAGCTTCGGGTCCTATCTATCGTTTTTCTTTAATTATTTCTGTATCTTCCATCAGCATCCAAAGCCTTATCTGGAATTCTTTTGTATTAACCAAAGAATCAGCCGTAATCCTAGTTTCTCTAAGATCATCTACTACATAAAATATGTAATCATAAAAAAAACCAGCGTTCTTTCTCTCATTATCTTTAGCTAACCGTATCAGCACACTTAATTGATCATTATTGATATAACAATCTTCATTAAAGACATGGAGGAACCCACATTTTCTATAGGTTGAATTATGCGCCCATGTTTTCATCTTTTCTATGTTTCTTTTTGCTCCTTCAAAACCCGATAAATATTCAATTTCCAGAGCAATTATGGAAGTCCTGTTTTCGGGGTTAGTTATACTAATATCAATAAATCCATCAAATTTGCCATTTAGGTTACCATCTTCAACAGATACAATAAGTCCTTCATATCCCCATACATCAATAATCAGATTTTCTATAGCTTCCTCCAGGTTATTCTGAAAATGTTTGAGAAAAACAGCTTTTCCCACTGGTATACTCCCCTTTATATGGCCTTCCCTATATTATACATCGCATTTCCGTCTTATTCTTCCTTTATTTACCTTTCTTGACTCGTCCTACATCTCCGTCTCACCGATCCCTGAAAATACAAAAAAGACCCCAAAGGGTCGCTTAATCGAGTAAAACTCACTGTCATTCTGGTGGAGACAGGGAATACCATGTAGTAAGCAAACATAGAGTTTAAATTAAAATTTGTTCCAAACAAATCTTATGAAAAGACGAAAGGCTGCATAAGAACAAACGCAAATTACTACCATCCTATTATAGACAAAACAAAGAGGAAAAAACCAAGTTAGCTCATCCTAAACGTTGGTCCGGTATGCAAACTCGGTGACGGTTCTCTTGTACCCCCTTGTTTTTCACAATAAGTGACTATTCTTTGTCATTAATTCCCAGTTTTCTCATAGATAATTTTAGTCTTTGATCTAATCTTTCAGGTGAGGGGTAATTACTTACATCCAAAGGAAAGCGAATCGACCTATAGTCAATTCTAATATCATCACTATATGAAATTATTTCGCCATCTGGTTTTATACAAACAATTCCACTTTCATACGCTCTATCATGGGTAGGGCACAGACATATACCATTGTTTACCGAATCATCCCCACATAAATGAGCAGGATAAATATGAGCGGCTACCAATAATGATTTAACATCGCACATAGCACACTGTCCACCATAAGCAGACAATATATTTTTCCGGAAATTCTTGTCCCTAACTGTTTTTCTGACCACTTTTTCTTCGTAATGTCTATCTAATGGATAGGGCCTACTTTCGGTCCTCACTAGTTCAAAAGTCCCATCACTATTAAAAGACAGTATTGGCAGAAAATTATATCTTTTTTTTGATAAATCTAAAAATTCGCTATTACCTTCTTCATCAAACACAATTTTTACCCTTATTTCCCCCTTGTTATGCTCATCAAACGCAAGAACTATTGGAAATAACCCATCATCAGGTAAACTCTCTAAAAAGTCTTCCCTGAGTTGTCGATTTCTATTTTCATTAATTGCAGCCTTATTTGCATTTATTAATTCTGTCTTTGTGAAACATTTTCCCTTACAATCAATTGGATGCATAATATTCCTCCATTGCTTTTTTGGAATTATACCACATTTAACCATATAATCTAGGCTTTAGTTTAATCATTGGATTCTCCCCAGTGAGCGTATTTTGGGGTTTAAAGGATGCCATGTTAATACCTCTTTAAACAAGAAAGTGCTCATTCCAGCCTACATTTTCGCCTAGGAGTATCAAGGAAAACGGGGTTATTGACAAAACCTCATACTCTGCAAACTGAGCCGCCTACTGGCGAGTATCCTCGGGTTACAAACTCTAGGCGAACCGAAACTCACTAACCCATACATCTTAAGAACCTCACCGAACCCCGAAAATACAAAAAAGACCCCGAAGGGTCTCTTAATCGAGTAAAACTCGCTGTTGTTCTGGTGGAGGCGGGGCGTATCCAGTTGTATGCAGAAACATGATTAAAGCTGCCAAACAACTTACCAAACCCTTTATATCTGTACTTATACCAAATCAAAGTTAATTGGACATTTGACCGGGGGAATTTAACCCCCGTTAACTCATTATACCTACTTATTTATGACTGCCTTCTTCGTTCCTGCTCAGTGATAGATTTGTCCCGGAGCTTGCCTGCAGCAGCTGCAATAAGGAAGGCATTAAAAAACGCTAGGACATACAATTGCCAACTCAGTGGGTTGCCTCCCGTAGCAATACCAGATACTGATAGAATGATAAACCCCCACAAAACAGCATATAAGTCCGTTCCCCACTTCCACCATTTATCTACTACCCGGGTGGTATAAAGGGTTATTAAGAATGTCAGCATGGCAGCTCCGGATAAAGTCACCAAGGTTTGCCAGGTAAATAAGGTGTCTTGCATGATAATGTACCTCCTAACTAATTTTTGCCGTCATGGTCTTACTATCCCAATTAATTGTGTTGTTAACGGCCTCCATGACTTCCCGCACAGGCGCATCCTGGAAATATGCAGTTCCGCCTTTCACATATCCGGTGAATTCTTTTCCTTTTATATCGATAGTACAGGGGACTTTCTCTGTATCTTTCACAGTGGTTCCTCCTCTCAAATCAATGAACAGTCTATCCCAGGGGAAGTTTGGCCCGGGATCATTCGGTCTGTTCACATTATCAATCCGGTAATGGCCAATAATGTGATCTCGGTCTACCGGTATACCCCACTTTTGTATCAGTTGCCTATGGAGCCAAAGAGTATTCTGGTATTGAGGTTCAGTCAGGGCTTCACCCGCCAGTGCCTCATGTTCAATACCCAGGGTATAGAAGTTTGGGTTGGTATCTTTATATAAAGACCAACTGGGCTTATTGACTATACCTGCGTGATAGGCAGTATCTTCATCTTTAACCATTTGGTATATCTGGCCCTTTTTTGTTACCAGGTAATGAGCGCTGGCTTTGGCGGCAGAATTTTGCAGCCATGTCAATGTTCCAGGCATGATTCCTGCCGTGATGTGGTTTACAATAGCTATAGGTCTATGACCATAACGCCCAGGTTTAAAGTTAGGTGATGGTGCTTGTTTTATTTCCATAGGTACCTCCTTACCCTTACACCGTTTGAGACGTTCGACGCAGATATTCGTTATACTTTATTTCTACTTTTTTGGCCCAGTCCATAGCTTCCTTAACATCACCGTTAACTTTTTGGTTAAGCACTGCCTTAGCAGTAACTTGGGCGAGTTTTAATGATGCCTGGCCCATTTCCATCTGAATTAATGCTCCTTCGTGTCGCAGCGCATCGCGTTCGTCAATCTCTTTTTTGCGTTTTTCACTGGCAGTCTTTGCTTTATATTGGCGGACCCCAATAATTGCAACCCCAACAGTACCAGCGGTTGTTATAATTGTCTGAAGAACCCCTAAGTTCAACCCCATCCCCCCTAAATTCCCAAGCGCTTGGGATTTTGCCCAAAATTATAGCCGCTCTAATAGGGCGGCTTACCAATTTGGATCTGTATGTTCCTTATTTTGGGTTTTTTACGAATCACGGTATCCTTGACCAATGCTGACCGTTTAGATGATTTAATCCCGGCCTTGATTGCCTCTAAGCCAAATAGGAAAATATTTTCCTCGGTGTCACTTCTCTTGAAATAGCCTTTCTCTTCATCGAAATCAAAGTTGGGATGCAATGTAGTAATCTCTTCCTTAATCTCATCAAAGGCAACATCTAGGTATGTTTCTACTTCTCCCTCATCATTCAAACGGTATTTTGTAACCATCTCCGGTACCTGTACATCAAGTAAAACAGAGCTATTTTTACAGTGCTCATGTACTGGTATCGTTAATGTCCCAATGTTTTCATCTACTTTTTTTACAAGCAAGTTTAAAATATCACCATCTTCAAATGGCTGGCCGCATATTGCACATGTTTTTTCTTCAAAAGCTAAGTCACCTGATGTGACCAAGTAAGCCCTAACCTGATACCACGGTTTCGAACTGTTGCCAACATTCCCTCCATATTCATTATATGGTAGTAAGTTTCCATTTATTGGGCTTATAGCTACCATCCGTGCATCAAGATCTAAATCACGCCATCCAGATCCTGCTGATCTAGCTTGAACACGAAAACCCTGTCCACGCGCGTCGTTCATAGGTAGCAGTTGGGCAACCATGTCGTTCACTGCATTAGTCGTATCATAAATTTGCATTGTTCCTCCGCAATTATCAAGGGCCCATACATTAAGTGCCGTCCTTCCATTTTGCACCACAGTAAGGGGCTCAAACCCTGCTCCCAAGCGAACGTAGCTAGTAGCACCTACTCCCCCTGATTGTATGGTTGTACCGTATATCTCGCCACCCGTTATTTTTACGCCGTAATTCCCAGTAGCATATTCACCTATGTGAATACGTAGCGCATTTGAGGCGTCATACACTTTTAGCCCATTGCTCTCAATTATAAATTTACCCCCAGCAGAGACAATGTTTACTATTGCGGCATTAAGCACCCCTGTTTTCATTTCATCAGCAGTGAACCCTACTCCATCCCCAAATGCCCTCCAATTCCATTGGTCACCAGTCTTTGAATTTGCCAAAGCAAAAGTCCCACCGCCCAACTTCATTGCATTTGTTGCCTGGGCAAATGTTGGAGCATTAAGAATAAGTATGCCGTCACCTGGTGTTTGGAAAACGAATGACTGGGTATTATTAATTTCGTTCTGCAAAATCGATATTTTCCCATCCAGCCAAGCCGTGTTATACGGTTTATTGGCCATCTCATCCACACGCTGGGCTGTGTTAATCGTCGCTTCTACAATTGTGGGTGCAAAACTCCCCAGTATAACTTTGGTTTTCTCCGGACAAAGCAAATCCCTTTCAATGTCTACTATTCTAGCCGATACGATCAGCTCAGGAGTAAACTCTCGATCAATCACTCGCACCAGATCACCTTTACGTACTGCTTCATGGCTATAGCCAGTCAACTCTTCCAGACTGATCACATCAATGCGGTATGTGATTCTCGGGATGATTTGTTTTGCCAGTTCAACGCGTGTTTTTACAAGCAATGCAGCCGGATTAGTTTCTTCTTCGTCTGTGAAAACCCCAAACCTGTGCCTGCCACCAGGTCTGCCCCATTGCGCAAGGGCTGTAGGATCTCCTACCCATTCTTGGCCTGCTGGCTTATCAACTGCTACCTCATCCTTGAATGTCAGCCTGCGTCCATAGCCCTCACCCGACTCTGTTTCTACACCTTTACCTCTGCCATATAGGGCCGTCACAACGCCTGTAGAATCCATTTCTCTCTCGATTGATAAGATGTCCTTGCTATAAACAAACTGCTTGCCTGTGTCGGTACCGACCATGGCTCGCAGATCACAGTATCTGGTAATAACTCCACCAGTAACTACACACCGCCATTTCAGTTCACCATGCCAGGCATTAGCTACTTTTTGCACTCCGGATAACACAGGTTCATAGTAGGCATTTGTGCTGGCCGCGCCCAAGTCATCAACTACTCCAACGTTCCACCTGGTTCCTTCCAGCATTCCAACCACGGCAGAAGTAGCATCAGAAGATGGCCGCTTGTCGGTAACGATATCATCGAGCAGTTCATAAAATATATGCTCACAGTATGCTGTCCGGGTCAGGCCGTCCCCGTGAAGGTCCACGAGCTGCTTGATCTCAAAGATCTGCCAGTCTGCGTCCAAGTCCTTAAAAGCTACTAAGTTGCCGGCTTGAACATATGCTGCATCAGCTTCCCCAGCTGGGACAGTAAACCGAAACGTATTCTCTCCATTTAAAACTTCCCGATGTTTTGTTTCCCAGTATGGACAACCCTTTGATGGTTCTCGATCGAACTCAGCCGGGAAGCTTGCACAAAGAAAAGTCCGGCTAGTTGATACCGGGCTAGTAGAACAAGTAAAGTCAGGCTTCAGAAGAGCTATTAGTTCTTCACTTGGATTGAATATGTAAAGCATATAATCACTCCATAAAAAGCAGAAACGCCGGGTTAACCCGACGTTTTGCTGTATTTAATTCCGTCCTCAAAACCTTTTTGATAAACATAATCAAGAAGCTCTCCTTGGTATTTGTGGGGCGGGTACGGTAAATGAAATCGTATAATCTGGCATCATTCCGACATTCAAGCGTTCCGGTCACATGTAATCGGTAGTCATCCAGCAACTGCGTTACACGATCATAATGATTTATGGGCACAGCACAACCTCTCCAGTATATTTCTGGAACCATCGCTAACACAGATGCCTCCGAGTAGCATCTGCTTAGTCAACGCTCGGAGAGGTTCTGTATGCATCATAAAACTATATGATGACTTTGTAAACCCTTCCCTTTGGGGCTTGCTTATTACGCTCTCTGGTTTCGACAATCCCACTTTTTAAGTATTTATATTTTAAAAAGTGGATAGAGAGCGTAATAAGGGGTCTTAATTTTGTCGAAAACTTTTTTCGGCATTTCGTTAATGTAGTATTATTCCTTATTCAACTATCGCTATTCCGATACCGGAACAGCGACAAACATATTTCCATTTACTTGAGTAACGATGTATTCAAGCCCATCCTGCACATAAGTGTCATTAACTTTAACATCCATTAAAATACTGCCTCCTCAAATGCTCGTACATTATAGTTTCTCATAGCGGTTTGCGTTACATCGGTATTATTAAAATAGACTATTTGCAATTGATTGGATTCAAGTCTGCCAAAATGCACACCAATTCCCAATAGACTTAATGCACTAGTAATACTATTAGGGTTTAACAAAAGAGGTTGATTATAATTTACCGAAAGGTCTGCTATTACCTGAGATGTATCAACTCCACCGATTCCAACTTGAAAACGGTGAGTGCCGCTTGTCGCACCAGTTACTGCTGGAGCGTAGGCGTAAAACCATTCCAATTTAGCAATCATACCAACTGCCGCAAGCGTGTTAACTATCTCATAACTACCTGCGGCAACTGCAGCTGTAACATCTACCTTATTATTTACTAATCCCGCTTTTCTTCCAGAGAGCGAAATAGGCATCGACCCTGAGCCATTTCCCTGCATCTGTTTCATGAGTCCTTTTATAAGTGCAATCAAAACCGCAGTTGTACTTGTCGGATCTGTTACGGCAGATGCATTCAAAGCACCAATAAGATTTTGTATCATGGTTTGATTTGCCGCGGTTGCTACAAGACCAGCTAAGGTATCCTGTTTAGCAGTAGTAGCTATACTTGCCAGCGATGTAACCAAATCTGTGATAGTTTTATTACCGGTACCCAGGAGCGCATCCCTTAGAGCAGTTAAGGCAATATTAGCCTTGGCGTCATACCCTGCTTGAGTCAGCATTGTTCCAATTGTCGTTTCAAGCTCACTGGCCCTTACTGCCAGTTTATTCCCTGTAGTGCTAATCGGGCTACCATCTGCCCCATAAAGGATGTGCCTGGCAGCACCATTAACACCCATTAGTACTTCATATTGATCTGAAGTTGGGTTGAAATATTGGGGGATTGGTGCATCGAAAGACCGTTTTATCTCCTTAGTGTCCCAGGTCATTTATTTCACCTCACTGTCTTAAGTCATTGAGTATTTGTATACTTACATACCCATTGTTCGGGAATGTCTCGTGCCGACCGTCTTTGTATATAACCTCAAACTCAGCACGGTATATTCCGGAAATATCAGTCTCACCTGGGGCCCATACCACCCAGACTTCACCAACTGCCGCATTTTCAATGTGCGTTGCACGGCTAACATTAGGTTGTCGGCCTATCCGGGCCATGTGAAAATTGACTCTGCAATCAGTCAGGTCGACTGGGCTACCTGAAGTATCTTTAAGGACAGCTTTAATGCAGTTCCGGGTGTCACCACGCTTAATAATTACGTCATAGCTCATGCCGATCCAGCCTCCTTATGTTCTTCCAATGTCATAGCCTCACCCAAAAAGTAGGTAGTAGTGTAAACATCAAAAAGGCTTATAACAACCGTGTTTATCGGATAATTCACAACCACACTATTCACTATTACCCCTCCTACAAATATCTGGGCACCCAGTAAACCCTAGTTTCGCATTTACCGATAGGCGCTATATTTAGAGTGTTTTCACCTACCCTCAAATAAAAAAACTGGCTATTCTGCCAGTCTAGTTTTTTCATTGCTCTTGTTCCGTTTATGAGGATCGCCCCGGTTGCAGTATTCACTTCCAGTTGGTCATTTATTGCAAATTCATGCACTACTCGAGTATAGCTGCCTCCAGGACCGGTCACCTTCCATTCGCTGGCTGCAGCTGTAAATCCTACTGAGTATCGCGGTAACGCTGGTTTGGTACCGCTATTCATTAATGTTGTTGTGTCAGCCGTGAAAGCGGCGTTATGTTCACCGGCGTATGCTAATGGTTCGCAGCGGAACTCAAGGGTAAATATCGTTAGCAGGGCTATGTCTTCCGGATCAATCGGGCTTTCCAGTTTTGCCATGTAGTATTTATCGATTTCATCATCGAAAGATAGTATTTCCCGATCATGGCTCCATAGCCAGGCCGCTATTTTCCTTGCATTTATCCGCCTGCTTTGCAAACTACTATCCAGCCAGGCACATTCTATCGTGATCGATCGATCTTGTAACTCCCCTGGGAATAGATACGTTCCGTCTCGGCCTGGCACCTGAACATAAGTATCATTAGATCCGGGTAACAGCTGCCGTTTTTTACTTTTCATCCAGAGCCCAAATTCACTGCAGTGATAGCCTTTAAAACTGTATCCAGAGGTCATTGTCTGATCCCCCTTCCACGGGCATTCTGCTGTTGTAAATTATAGAGTTCACGAGCAACTAACTTAATGTCCTGATCGTTTCTGACGTAAAAGGTATTACCGGTAATAGTAAATCCACCTGCATCTGCCAGTTGATTATTTGGTAACACCTGAGATCCACGGGGTAATTTTAATAACTCCGGGCCCTCCTCGCCAACGACTGCCCACCCACCACGTGCAAAATTAGTCCCTTTTGCATACCAATCCACATCAAAATCGGGGTAAGGGATAGACGCGCTTCCAACCTTTTTATACCTTGTAGAAACGCTAACATGCGGTAGTTTTATTGCTGGAATAGATATTCGCATGTTTGCAAAAGCACTTTTAATTGTATCTATGATACCCATCACAATCTGTTTAGCTGATTCAATGGGATGTATTATTTGGTACTTAATGCCCTCCCAAACTGTCTGAGCTGTATTTTTTATACTATTCCACGCAGTCGTGGCTGTGTTTTTAATAGCATCCCAGTTTTCAGCTATCTTTCTAACCAGTAATACCGCCCATCCAGCAGGGCCAACTGCGATTAGTAGTATCTCATCGCCCCATTTTTTTAAGAATTCCTTAATACTATTCCAGACGGTCGCAGCAGTATTTTTGATTGCGTCCCAATTTTCAGCTATCTTTTTAACCAGTAGAACCGCCCAACCTACGGGGCCAACCGCTATTAAGAGTATAGTTTCGCCCCACTTTGCAAAGAAATCTTTTATGCCGTTCCAAACATTAATGGCTACTTCACTAATTTTCCCCCATATTGAACTGAGCTTTTCTTTGACTGTATCCCAGTTTTTGTAAAGTAGGACACCTATTGCTATAACTGCAGCTATAGCTGCGATAGCAAGTCCTATCGGGCCGGTTAACACTGCAAAGGCCGTTCCAACTCCCCCTATTATCGTTCCCAGAACCGGGAAAGCAGCAACCAGTCCGGCTATGCCACCGCCACTTAATAGTATTCCTATAGCTGTTATTACTGGCCCTATAACACCGGCTATTGATGTAAAAGCCCCTATAACTGACCCTATTATGACCAACAGTGGTCCTATTGCTGCCACTATACCAACAATGGCAAGAACAGCCTTTTGGCCACCTGGTGAAAGATTTGAAAACCCTTCAGCAATAGCTTTGATAGCTGGGGCAACTGTATTAGTTAGAATGTTAGACAGGGGCAATAGTGCTGGGCCGATCGCAGCCTGCATAGTTCTCATAGATTCTGTAAGTGCTAATCCTGGATTACCTTCTTCAATAGCTTTTCTTGCCCGTTCTGTAGCTCCCTTAAACTCATCTAAGCCTTTTACTCCTTCAGCCATTGCGATTATTACTTGTGAGCGTACATCTTCCCACTGAGTACCAAATAACGCAACACCAGCAGTATTCTGAGCAACTGGGTCTTTCATTGCTGCTATTGCAGTAATAGTTGCCATAAATGCTTTTTGGGCCTGGTCCCCTCCCGCTGCAATATCTTGGCCCATTTTTTGAGCATCCAAACCTATCGCGGCAAAACCATCAGCTGTCGTCTTACTGCCATCCTGAGCTCTGATATTGAACTCCTTCATGGCATCGCCGACTTTATCTAGATTCCAAGCTCCCTCTTTAACCCCGGCAATGAGCATGCCCAGAGCCTGGTCAGCAGAAAGACCTAAGCTTTTAAACTGAGGAGAATATTCACGTAAGGTATCCAGCAATTCTCCGGAGAAATCTCCACCCTGTTGAAAACCTACGGTGATCAGATCCATAGCTTCTTGACCGGAAATACTAAAGTTTTTCATCATAACACCAGCAGTCCGGGTAACCTCATTAACATCCTGGTCAAAAACCTGGGCAATAGTTAAAGCCCCTTTAGTTACCTTGGCCAATTCTTGATCGGCCATTTCCCCCATGTTTTGACGAACCGAAGTGACTGCTCGGTTAGCTTCGTCAATGTTTCCCCCAAAACCGTCTACCCAAACATCGCGTGCAATTTGTCCTAGTTTTTCTGCTTCCTCTGTAGTTAACCCCAGCGACGCCTGGAGCTTACCCTGAGCGGCCTCAGCATCCATTGCGCCTTTGAGCATAACGGCACCGCCAGCGGCAATCGGAGCTGTAAGCCCGACAGACATTTTTTCTCCGGCGCTCTTCATCTTATCGCCGGCTGTACTTAAACGTTCTCCAAGTTGGTCTGCCTTTTTACCAGTCTCCACTAATTGACCTTCGAGCCGTTTTAACTCCTGTTCTGTAGCCGCAACCTCACGCTGGAAAGCCCGGTACTGCCCTTCAGAGATATCGCCCCTTGTAAACTGTTCATTGACCTGCTCTTGGGCTGTACGGAGGCGATCAAGCTTCTCCTGGGTATTTGCAACTGCATCGGTCAATAACTTCTGCTTCTGCGCTACCAACTCAGTGTTAGTCGGATCCAGCTTCAATAACTTCTCAACTTGCTTAAGCTCTGACTGAATGTCTTTACTTTTCTTATTTACATCGCCCAGGGCCTTGGAGAGACCTGTGGTCTCAGCCCCGATTACTACATTAATACCCTTAATGGTCTCTGCCATGGTCTCACCACCTTAATTTGCATAAAACTTATCAATGTCAACTTGTGTAGCCTTCCTGGGTTCGTCATCGCTTTTTCCGCTAATAATATCATCAAAATCCAGCAGGTCCTGGACTCTGAATTCGTTTATCTCCTGCATTGATAGTCGGGCCATCTTACCTATTGCTATCAATTCCAGATCGTACCTTTTTGGAGGCGGCCCGTTTTGGTTTCTTCGGTGTATTTTTTTTACGAAAAAACCCGTCTGCAGCCTCCTCCATAGCGGCTACGATCCAGGCAGGCTCTGAAAAATCAAGACTTTCCAGACTATTTAACCATGACGGAAAATCCGGGAACGACTCCCCAGGGCCGACTTCTGCCCTTGCCATTGCCCAGGTCATCTGCAACACAGAAATAGAGTCAAACTGACTAGGATCTTTCTCTATCCCCTGCATCTTAGCCAAGTCGCCCACCAGATCAGAATTAAATGCCTGACGGTAAAAAAGAAGAGCCAGGGGTGTAGCCCTGACTCGGATGGTTCTTTCACCTATTGTTATTTCTCTCATCTTGTCCTCCTATGCTATAACAGGCAGGTACACCGAATTAAAAAAAGCGTTGTAAGCTGCAGTATTACTGGCTGACAGCTCCATGACACCCTTAACTACATTCCTGCCATTTATCTCAATAGGCGCTATAGTCAAGGACAGTTTGTCTGTTGCCGGATCAACACTCTCTCCTTTGGTCTTGCTCTCTTTGTCCGGCCGGCTGGCTACGCAATCGTAGTAAGCAAAGCGCCGATTTTTTTCATCGCCTTCAACCTGGCCAAGCAATGCAAAATGCTTAGGTATTGCATCAGCAACTTCAACTACCATTCCATTACTATCTATTAACCATCCTAGCATTTCAGCCAAGATAGTATCTGGTACCAAAGCCATTTCAAGATCTGCTGTATAGCCGTTGTTACTAGTAGACATAAAGTAAAGGCCATTATCGGCATAGAACGGACTTTCTTTCCCCTGGGCCTTCGGAGAGAATCCAACTGCCCCAGGTACTTCAGTAGGTGTACCCCATCCGGTAGCGGCACCAACAACTCCATTAATAGATGCTCCGACAGTCACTCCAGTAGATCCCGCCGTCACAGCGATAACTAATGTAGCGTCATTTGCCGCCGGTGACTTGGCCACTAAGGTAATAACCCCAGCCACATTACTTGCGGTAAAAACCCCGCTGGTTATAGCGTCATTATTTAACACGTTTACGATTGCACTTGCTACTTTTGTGACTGTGCTGTGTGACTCTGCCGCCATCGGAACTATAACGGCCTTGGGAGAGCTAGCACCCAACAGGGTAGTGGCCGTCACGGTCACTGTAATTTCGCCGTCGGCAGTAGCACCGTGAGTAACTTCGATAGTCTCGGTCTGAGCGGTACCCATGAAAGCTATATGGACTTTTTCTAGTCCAAAAGTTATTTTGTTGCCCATTCTTTTATCCTCCAATCAGTTGGACTTCATACACTACCTGCCATAATTTCTCTGAACCGAGGTAGGCTTCAACTTTCGAATATGGCAGACGCAGTTCTTTGAGTTTATCCTGGACCAGTTTCTCTTTGGCCAAGTCTTTCTTTGTGGTGTAAAGCTCTATCTGGTAGAATCCCGCATCTATATAGTTTTGGTTATCGGCTTTTAGGCCTCCATCATAAGCATATTGATACGTAATAAAAGGGGAAGGAGGAGCTGGATTTTGATACGTATCCTCAAATTGTCCGTAAGCCACTGGCATTCCAAGGCTTTTTAGGGCTGTAAATAACTCAGCTTGCGTCACTATCTACCCGCCTCCCTCTGGATCGCGCTCTTAATGTGATCCGGCAAAGGAGCACCGTGTTTCTCATATGCCGGACGCACATGAGGCCGTGCAGCTACCCGTCCACCCTTCACTTTTGCGTGTCCGTGTTCTAAAAGATGCACTCTTTGAGGATGCTTTTTATTCCAGATAATACGTTTAGTACTTCCATACTCATCTTCCTTGGTGATAGCAAACCCCTGGGCATAATCGCCGGTATCCTTTGGCGCATTTGCCTTTGTATCTCTCAATACTGCTTTTGCGGCCTTATCTGTTTCCCGTGCAGCTATCTCCTGCACGTCCTCTGTATACTCCTGGACTGCCTGGGTGATCTCAGCGGCCAGCTGATCAATTGATATATTAATCATCAGCAGCCACCCTCTCACAGATGAGCTCTATCATTTCGCTCTTGGCCGGATTAATATAAGTGCGAATAATCTTGTATTTCAGGCCCCCGCACTCAATTTTCTCTTGGCCGGTATACTCATTGCCCCACACGATAAATGTTATCTCGGGTTTAAGCCCAGCCATTGCAGCATTATAGAATTCAGATTTCCTAATACTTGTCTCCTCCGCCCATACTTCGGTTGATGATTCAGTTGGAACCTGGTTGCCGATTTCATTTTCAGTGTAAGTAACTGAAATGAGCTTTATTTTGCTATTCTGCAATATAATCACCTGCCACAGATAGGGCCTGCATCAGGCCGGTATAGGCTTTGCAATATTGCTCACCTTTTCCCATATAGTCCTGCTGCCACCGGCAGTATAACTTTACCGCTTTGCTAATAAGAGGCTGGGATTGATTCGTTACATCAACCCCAGCCCGAGCCAGATCAGCAAGAGCTGCATCGATATCACCCTGGATATCCACATCAAGGCTGTCGCCGGAGATTCTCAGGTTTTCTTTTACAGCTTCAAGCATTTAATTCACGCTCCTAGGTTCGCTTAAGCACCGTTCTTAATCTTCATGATGACCAGTGAATTCTTATCGACAACCTTGCCATCAACCAGCATAATAGCTTTTGTCACCAGGTCATCGGTATCATTGTCCTCATACCGTTTAACCGTCATCTGGTAGTTAGTGTTCAATACATAGTCTTTCGGGTTAAACAGGAAAGCTATGATGGTATCTGCAGTCACTGAAGAGGCATAAGAGCTCATATAATCGTTCAAAACAACCTGCCTGCCAAGTAAGGTTCTTTCAGGTCTGCCGTTAATGCCATAGTTGACACGGGCAATAGGCTGCTTCTGACTATCTACCATGCCTATGAATGTCATAAAGGTCTTTTTGGTCATGAACCATACTGCATCGTTCTCATATGCAAGCGGCAAGGCTGCCTCTGCATTAACCAGGTCAGCATATGCAGGAGCAGTTCCTTCGGTCAGTTCAATAGTCTGACCAGTAGGAGCAGCTTCAGCAAGAATACCTTTCGGTTTACCGGTACCGTCGCCACTAATAATCGCCTGTTCAAGGGCCTTAGTCATGGCTTCAACCACATTGTTGATGAAAGTGGTTTCAAAGATCGGCAGCGTGACTACTGAAACCTCCAGAGATACCGAAATGGCGCAACGGAGCTTGTAGTAGTTGAAAGTTATTGAGCCGGTAGTTTTCTCCTGCTTGTCGGATCCAGACCCCTCCGCAACCCAGGTAGCAACTGGCTTAACACTGGAAGTCGGGATGGACAAGCCGCCTTTATAACTGGTTCGGGTCACCAGGGGCAGAATCATGCCGGATGCTTCCAGTTTTTCGATGATTTTTTCCAGCACTGTGGTCGGAATTACGGATCCGACCTCACTAGTGGCCGTATTGGCATCAGCGTTTACAAATTTGGTTGGGATCGGAGCACCAGCAAGAACATTTTTCATAAATGCCAACCGGTATTCCTGGGAATTGAAGATATCATCAGTCAGCAGGGCCTCGTCAAGCTTTTCCAATGTTTTACCTCCCTGTATTTGTACACTTTGATTCTCCAGCGGAGTAACAGTTACCCTATCATTTAGGGCATTCAAGTTTGCCTGGGCTGTGCAGGCGGCTTCGAACTGTGCGTCAAGGGCTTCAACCTCTTTAATTTTGGCATTGAATGCTTCCATGTTACCGGCATCAAGCAGTGCCTGGGTTTCATCCATCAGTTTTTTACGGTTTGCTAAATACTGTTCTCTGTTCATCGTATACCTCCTAATTTCAATAAATTTAGTTTTGCCTGAGCTTTTTCAGGCGTTAAAATACCCGCCTGATTTTCAAGCGGGTTCTTGATGGTATTTCTCACTTTGTCTATTACCGACTGCGGTATTACAGGGGATTGATAAGCGGCCACCAGTTTTAAGTTCTGACTTTCAGCAATCTTGTCAATCAAGCCTTTGTCCACGGCCTGCTGAGCTGTGAGCCAGGTCTCCTGATCCATCATGGCCAGTGCCTCTTTTTCACTCATGCCTGTTTTTGCCGTATAAGCCGCGGCCATGGCCTTATTGGCTGCCTGTAGTATGTCGCTCTTTTTATCCATGGCATGATAATCGCCCTGGGCATTGCTTGACACATTATGGACCATAACCATAGCAGTAGGGGAAATATCACTCTTGCCGGCGCAAGCAATAACACTGGCTGCCGATGCAGCAAAACCAACAACGTGGATATTAACCTCGCCCTTGTAACTCTGTAAGGCTGCATAGATATTAGACCCGGCAAAAATATCTCCCCCTCCGGAGTTTATATACACTTCCAGGGGCTCTCCATTTGCCTTATCAATCGCCTTGAGCACATCATTTGGACATGTGCTGTCATATTCAAACCAGTCATAGATCCACTTCTCATCGTTGCAGATTATGGTCCCTTTGACGTCGATTCTCAACCCTTATCACCTCCTTTCACCCGGGTTGTTAGCAGTTTATCGATGAGTGCAAGAATAGCTTCGTCGTTATTACCTCCTAACTTTTGGGTAAGGGTATTTATTTGATTTACGACAGCTGTATCAAGCCGGCGGATAGGTTCATCCCCACCAGGTACCGGCACCAGGTTAAATACTTCGCGCCATTCGTTAGGTGTGAGTGCTCCCCGGTCAACCATCTGGGCCAGATTTAATTTAGTCTGCATACTGGCTGTGGCCAGGTTGGCTGCCTCGAAAATTATCCGGTTCCCAAAGCCTCTTTCCCGACGGGTGAATAACTTCCGGGTATACTCATTGGTTAGTTCAATGACAACGGGCTCAATCTCGGCTTCAAAGTAAGCATTGAACCCATTTTCATCAAACTCACTCTGCACTATTTTCTGATTGGTATTAAACAGTGCGTAGATCCGCTGGGTGGTCTTATCCATTTGTGTTGCATTGGGCACATAATCCTTGGGGTCAATCTGTTGTGCATCGGCCTTAGCATCAGTAGCTGCTACACCATTGCCTCCGTTTTCGATACTCAAAAAATTAGCAGCAAAATCAGCTGCTTGTTTTTTAAGATCTTCCGGACGCACTGATGAGGTGAACTTAAGCAGCCATCTGATCATGCCACCATTTTTTATAGCTTTAACAATACCCTGGTCCGTAGTATTTACAATCTCCATTAGTGGTGCTAAGGCAGGGGCTATGGGATCACCAAAAATATCATTATTGTTAAAGTCCTGTCTTAGGTGGATTATGTCCGCATATGGGAAAGTATAGATTTTCCCGTTTTTGAACACGAATTTCAGGTAAAGCGTGTACTGCTTATCATAAATAGCCTCAGCTGACACTGCAGGTATAGGGTAGATCTCTGTCGGATACCCAAATTCATCTCGGATAATAAGAGCAAAAGCGTTATTATTCAGAATGAGCTGCGAGGCCATTTTTTCCTGCAGCTTTTGCCCTGTCATGTAAGCGTTGGGCTCCTCCAATAAAAACCTGATATAAACCTCCG
Organism: uncultured Syntrophomonas sp.; assembly: GCA_964510795.1. Taxonomy (GTDB): domain Bacteria; phylum Bacillota; class Syntrophomonadia; order Syntrophomonadales; family Syntrophomonadaceae; genus Syntrophomonas_B. The sequence continues at coordinate 4,288 of CAZEDT010000018.1, read as the reverse complement.
GGTTAATCTCCAGCTTCCTGGTCCCATCTTTTAAAACCGTCTGCCGAACATGTTTGGCCACTAACTTACCAATGGCTTTCACCTTAGGCCGCATAGCTGCTCGGACAATATCTGACTGATATATCTTACCGTTCCAGGCATAGTACCCATTGCCTCGTTCAGTTACCAATTGGAATTTAGTCTGCTGTGTTTGTGCGGGATCTTTATTCCGCAACCTGTCAAACATACCTATTAGAACCACCCCTTTAGATCATACTCTGATATTCTGCCAACCTATCCTGCAGCACCACATAGGCATCAAGCAAGGCAGCAGTACCATCAATTCTTTTGGTGCGTCTGGACGTTTTGCATGGCTGTATATTGCCGTTTTTGTCCTCCTCGATCGCCGTATTGGCCAGGCACCACTTATCAACCGGATTGTTGTTGTAATTAACTAATTTGCTATCCAGGTCAACTCCTAGCTGTTGCATTGGGCTGGACAGTGTTTTTTTACCTTGGATAACGGATACCATGCTTTCCTTGCCAAATTCACCACGCATCTCCTCGACCCAGTATGTAGCTGACCAACTATCATAGCCAACCCACGGAATGTAAATATCAAGTTCGTTTTGCACTTCTTTGAACCACTCGGTCACGTACTTTGCATGAACCTTATTTCCTGGGCAAGTTCTAACTAATTCTTGTTCAATCCAGAGGTCATATGGAATTTTATCCTCCCGTACCCTCTGTTCCACCAGGTCTTCAGCTATCCAATACATCGACAAAACATAAATGTGATTATCGCCTGGGACCATAAAAATAACCTTGGCAGCAGTCAAGTCGGTAGTACTGGAGAGGTCTGCCCCACCAATGCCATACCTCGGCTTCAACTCTACAAGGTTAAAAGTAGCTGTATTATTAAGTTGTTCAAAAGTCAGCCAGGCTTCAGACGATGTTTCTCGGATATTAAACTCTTTGCAGACTAGATTCTTGACCAGGGCAGGGTTAGCTTGAGCCTTCTTTACTTTTGATGCCAGCTGATCAAGCTGCTTGATAGTTCCCAGCCCAGGGTTAGCTTTTTTCCAACAGGCTGGGTCAGTCCACTCTTTGCGATTATCCAGCTCATAAATAAAAGCTATAAAGTGTTCGTCTTTATAGCCGTTATCATCGAAGTAGCCATTAATAACTCTTTCGGCCTCTTCATATTTCTGGTCGTAAATATCTTCCCGGATCGTGCCAGCTGTAGTGGTTATAAAAATTAGCGGCTGCTCCCGGGCTGTGGTACCATCCGCCATAATATCAAATAGTGCTTTGCCGTTTTTCCACTGTTGGAGCTCATCCATTAGCACTCCATGAACATTAAGGCCGTCAAGGGTATCACTATCACTGGCCAGTGGCTTAAACACGCCATCATTAAAGTCACTAACTAATTCAGCCACCAGGGATTTAATTCTTTTTCGTAAAGCTGGCGATTTTCTAATCATGCGCTTAGCTTCGCCCCAAATGATCTTGGACTGATCTTTCTTGGTCGCTACTGCATAAACTTCAGGCCCTGGTTCCCCATCACCAACAAGTAAATACAGCCCTACAGCTGAAGCTATTAAGGACTTGCCATTTTTCTTGCCGACAATGAGAACTGCTTCACGATACTTCCGGCATCCGGTAATATCAATAAAACCAAATACTGCAGCCAGCATAGCCTTTTCCCATAACTCTAGGATAACCGGCTTGCCGCCCATTTTCCCTTTACTGTGCTTACAGTAATTTTCAATGAACTCAATTACGTGGTTTGCCCTTTTCGGACTGTAGTAATATTCACTGCTGTTGTCGGTCAGGTCAAAGACAACTTTCTGGTAAGTCTTTTTTACTTTCTCACTGACTACTTCTTTGCCGCTTTCTATCTGCTCCCAGTACTCCAGGATAGGGTTATAGGCGAGCGGGTATCTAATCATCTTCCCGACTGCTAATAAAATCGTCAAAGCCGTCATTCACAGACTTTGGTTTATCCTTTGACAGTAAGTCAGTGAGCTGTTTAATGATCGCCATGTGGTTTTTGATCATGGCATTGTATATATCAACCTCCGGTGATTTTTTAGTACCCCACTGATTTTCTCCGTTTTGGTATTCACTGACCGCACCTTCCCTGTTGATGGTCTCCTGTAAATCTTCCAGGGTGACAGCCATAAAAGCTGCATTCTTGATCAATGAAAGAATCGTGTCCCACTTATCTTTTTCCATTTGTTTAAATATCTTCTTTAACCTAGCCATCTCCTTTTTAATTAGTGCATCTTTTCCTTCCTGGGTATAATTGCTGTGACATTCCTGCATCTTCTTTCACCTACCTTAACTACACCCCCTTTAGGGGAATCCTGCGTATTATTCTGACCTCCCCTCACCGGTCCCTGTAAAATCAGCACCCCTATAATTTTAGGGGGGCTATAGGTACCAGCTGCCCTGTCCCATCAAATCTGTATCTCCTGTCATTATCTAGCCTTAAGTGTGCCTCTTCAAAATCATGGCAACGCTTACAATCGTATTTCAGCAAATCATGGTTAAGCGCGACTTCTGGGTCGTTTATGTTTACTGGTGTAAGCAATGTCTTGTGGTGTACGATGTACCCCAGTTGCTCCCCGCATTCTTCACACAGCCCGCCGTCAATTGCTTGTCGCTTTGCTATGTAACTATCCCTGCACTTCTGCCAAGCCGATGACTTATAAAAGCCTTTCGCCCATTCCTTTGCCATACTTTTAGCCCCTGATTACTATAAAATATCACTCACAAATTACATTCACCTGTAAGATTTATGGATATGCATAAATATACACCACCTGTCATTTTTATATAACATGGCATTATGCGCCACTTAAAGCACTATTTTCTACAGCCAAATTTAAGTAAATCATCTGCTTTTTCTGCTCATAATGCATAAATATTGAGTTACTCATAATTCATATTGTGTTAAACTTATTGACCAGTCTTTAAGTACCAATATATTTAAGGTTATGGCTAATTGAAAAATCCAATTACTTGTAGCCTTTATATGTGTAACTCACATCCTAATTAAAAGATTTTAAACTTATCTATCAGCTCATCCATGTTCTCTTGATTGATGCCAATATACCTCAGTGTAATCTCTGGAGTTGAATGATTGAATATATCCTGTAGATAAGCTATGTCTTTGTACTTCTTATAAAAATGGTACCCGAATGTTTTACGCATCGTGTGGGTTCCCATGCTTTCAATTCCGAATTCTTTAGCTGCTCCCCTGAGTATCTTATAAGCCATTTCCCTACTGAGCGGTTTATTATCACCTTCTCTGGATTTAATTAGGTATTCGTTAGGCGCCATATCTACTGTATATGTAACCAAAGCTCTTCTCAGAGAAGGATTAATTTTAATAAATCGCTGCTTCTTTGTTTTGGTTTCACGTAGAGATATATAGCTCTTATCCCTTGTATCAAGTACTTTAAGTTTCAGTATGTCAGATATTCTGAGACCTGCATTAATGCCAATCATAAGCATGATATAATTCCGTTCACTCTGGGCTTTAAGGTAATTTGCTATATCCTCTACCATAACTGGATCCCTGATCGGCTGAACGAAATTCATATTATCACCTCAATTACTTTACCTGACTTCCCTGCCATTCCCACAATCCCCAGATCGATAGTGAAAAATAAACACAGAATAAAAAAGCCTGAGCATAAAGTCCGGCCCGATAGTCTACTATTATCCAGATAGAGTTAGTAACCAACCAGATCCAAAAGCACCAGGCTTTCCTTTTTATATTGGCAATGGTGCCTATGATAGCTAGGATAGTAATAATCCATGTCCAATCTATTTGCATTTCTTTTGGTCCATCTCTTTCCAGATCCTCAACACTTCTTTGCCGAAGTAGAGCAAAGGTATTGGTTTTGTAGTTTTATCTGCCATGCCGGTACCCCCACTAAAAAAGCCGTACTGTAAGCCAGCTGATGATAGTAATTATAAAAGGAGCAGCCAGGCCACTACCTAAACTGCTCCTTGATCCCCCCGGTCGCCCAGGGCATATAATAACGATTTAATTATAAGCTTTAAATCTGCATTTTGATTCCCTACTTTTTCCCGATTTTTTCCCGTTCTATTCCTTTTTTATTCCCGATTTATTCCTGCTACTAACGGCAATAGCAGCGGACACGTCAAAGCTATTAAAATAATCTGTAGTAATCTCTCTGTGTCTGTCATGATTATTCCTCCCCTTACGTCGCATCTTATTTGAAGTGCGACGCTAATCATCGAATATTATTATAAAAATTAATACACTCATAAG